>JAKOXK010000022.1 GCA_029781035.1 Armatimonadota bacterium | reverse complement strand
CCTTGGCAATAGGGTCTGTCCTCCTCGGCGACAACCAGTCGGGAACGAGTCGGACGGTCACCCTCTTCTTCCTGCTTTTTGTCGACGTCGTCTTTGCCTTCTTCTGGATGGGTGCACGCCGGGGGCGACGGGCGGGATCTGGACAGTTCTCGTCGAAACCCCACCGACTTGCACTTGTGGACGACCTGACCCCAGAGGATTGGGGCGGCGCCTATGGAGTCGTCGCATCTGCCGATTCTGCGGGATCTTGGCGCGACGTCCAACGCCTGTACATGGAAGACCACCTGGAGATGGCGTACGACAGCGCCCAGTCGCTCGGAGCTGGCCCCTTGGGGCTCGGCCTGCACACCTTCCGGATGATCGAGGCAGAGCATCGTGTCCGCACGCTAGGCAACCGGCTCTCTACTGAGCCGTGGCTCCATCTCGAGTGGCTCCCGGACGAACTCATTCGTCCAGTCGAGGAACTCTGCACACTGATCCGCCATGCCTGCGAGGAAGTTTCGACGGATTTCGCCTTTGCGATGCGACCGAACGTGTGCGTGACCATCTTCTCACGTGAGAGCGATGTCCCCTGGGTGCCGGGACGCCACGGCTACTGTGTCCACAAAACGCCGTATCACAAGATTTGCCTCCCCGCCTATCTGACAGACGACCCCGAGCAGTTTACGTCTGCCGTGAGGCATGAATTCGCGCACGTCATGACACACGAGCGGTCTGCAGGCCGCTGCCCTCGTTGGCTCGACGAAGCGGTCGCGATGGTGGCCAGCCGCGAGCCCGCTCCACGCGGGCTCGGGCCAGCCGGATGGTTCAAGGTATCTGAGCTTGGCCCTGCGTTCCTCGAGGATAGGGAATCAGAACAGGGCCGGCGGATCGTTGCCTCGGCCTACGTTCAGTCGCATGTCCTGGGAATCTTCCTCGTGTCGCTCCAAGGCGTCGCCTCACTTGGCCGTCTCTGTGACGCCTTCGCCGACAACAGCTTTGGGCAAGAACTGGCGATCAGGCTCCGAGGGGAGCGTTTCGAAGAGGAGGCCTTGAACCAGGTCTACGACCTTTCGCTCGAAGAGGTGTTCAGCCAAGCCCGAGAGTGGGCCGCCCGCTCCTGGACGATGCGCTCATAGACCGCTGAGCCGCGCCCGTCGCTCTGCTTCGCCCAAGACGTCTTGGGGGCGCCAGCCCGCCTCACGAAGAGACCTGATGGTCGTTGACGCGTCTCGCTTCGCCATGCGTTTGCCTTCGTCATCCTTGACAAGGGCATGGTGGGCGTACGGGAGTTCGGGAAGTTCGAGCAACGCCTGGAGTAGCCGCTGAGGATGGCAGGCGTCCAGCAAATCCACACCGCGGGTCACGAGCGTCACGCCTTGGAGCGCGTCGTCGACCACGACACTCAGGTGATAGCTTGTGGGGGTTTCCTTTCTAGCGACAACGAAGTCGCCGACATGGGTCAGCTTCACCGGTGTGCGTCCACTCTGTTCGTCCAGAAACGTGAGAGGTCCGGTGAGACCCAGAGCCCGTTCGGCGTCGAGCCTGAGGGCGTAAGGCGCGCCCGAACCGATCCTTAGTTCCCGATCCACCACGTCCAAGCGCTTGCAGGTTCCTGGATAGATGGGGGCCCGACCACCCTGCGGAGCACCGGCGGCCTCCTGAATGTCGCGACGGGTGCAGAAACAGGGATAGACCACACCAAGCGCACTCAGGCGAGCCAGCGCCGCTCGGTAGTCGTCCCAATGCTCCGATTGAATTCGGACGTCCCCGTCCCAAGTGACTCCGAGCCACGCGGTGTCCTCCAGAATCGCAGTGACGTACTCTTCGCGGCAGCGCGTCTGGTCAATGTCCTCAATGCGCAGGAGCATGCGGCCACCTTGGCCCGCGTGGTGACGGGCAAAAGCAGCAGCAAAAGCATGTCCCAAGTGGAGCCAGCCGGTTGGACTCGGTGCGAAGCGCGTGACGGCGATGGATCGATTGTGTGTCATCGCCAGGCGTTGGTGGATCGATGGTCCGTCTACACTCTCGCTGAGGTCGATCCAGTGAAGAAACTGCTCACCGAGTTCATCGGAACGTTCTTTCTCGTCTTTACCGTGGGAATGGCTGTGGCATCGGGAAGCCCGATCGCCATTTTGGCGATCGGAGCATCGTTGATGATCATGGTCTACATGGGGGGCCATATTTCCGGCGGTCACTACAATCCAGCGGTCTCGACGGCAGCCCTCTTGGCAAAGAAGATGGAGCCCAAGGACTATCTTCCCTACGTCGCGACGCAGATCGTTGCCGGCATCGTGGCCGGATTCGCCTCGGCATGGGTGTCTGGAAAGCCGGTCCCGGTCGCCCCAGGGGCAGGCATCCGAATGGACCAAGCCCTGCTCAACGAGGCTTTGTACACCTTTGCGTTGTGCCTCGTCGTGTTGAACGTGGCTTGCTCCAAGAGAACTGCTGGCAACAGCTACTACGGGCTGGCCATTGGTTTCACGATCGTGGTCGCGGCATATGCTGGAGGATGGGTCTCAGGCGGTGCGTACAACCCGGCAGTGGGAATTGGCCCGACCGTCTCGTACGCAGTTCTAAGCGGTGGAAGCTTCTCGAAGGTCTGGCTATACGTCGTCGGCCCGATCATAGGGGCCTGTCTGGCCGCTGCCGTCTTCAACGTTCAGGAGCGGGACATTGTCGGGGCCGACGACTGACCAAATGCGGTAGTGTCCGGTTATGGACGCTAGGGCGCTCAAAGAGCACATGACGGAACAACTAACCTTTGCCCGTGACTCCTACCTGAACGATTTGAGTGCTCTGGAAGAACCTGTCTTGGGTAAGTCGCTCGGCGGTGTCGCCCGCTCAGCCTACGATTTTACTTACGAAGTCGTGTTCGTGAACAAGCGCATCATCACACGGTTGAAAGGCGGTGTCCCCGAGAAGTTCGATTCGGAAGGCTGGGTTATGGCACCAGCCGAGTTCCGAGACAAGGCGACGGCCATGGCAGCAATCCGGGAGACGATGAACGACGTCATCCAAGCTTGGAACGCCGTCCCTGAAGAAGAGATCGACCGCAAGATTGAAGTGCCGAACGGCGAAACGTCACCGTTCAAGCTTGTCGATCTGTGCGTCACCCATGCGTCCTACCACGATGCCCAGTTGAACTTCATCCAGGCGCTGACCGGGGACGAGGACATGCACTGGGAGTAGGGAGTTCCCCAGCAAGGCGTTCGGCGCGGCCCATCATGGGTACAGTGCCGAACGCCTTGCTCGTCCGATCGTTGAACGAAACTACTTGTCGACTGTCACCTTGACTTTCTCTCGGATCGCTGCCTGGGCCGCCGACAGGCGTGCGATGGGTACGCGGTACGGCGAACAAGAGACATAGTCAAGTCCGAGTTCATGGCAGAAGTAGATCGATTCGGGATCACCGCCGTGCTCGCCGCAAATCCCACACTTGAGTCCTTTGCGGGCTTCCCTGCCCTCTGACACCGCGAGCTTCATCAGTCTCCCGACACCCGTCGTGTCGAGCGTCTCGAACGGATTGCGCTGCAGGATCTTCTGGTCAACGTAACGGTGCAGGAACTTGCTCTCCGCATCGTCGCGGCTGAATCCAAAGGTCGTCTGGGTCAAGTCGTTGGTGCCAAAGCTGAAGAACTGCGCGTACTCCGCAATCTCGCCGGCGGTCAGTGCTGCCCTGGGCAATTCGATCATCGTGCCGAACATGTACGGAATCTCGACGCCTTGCTCGGCGATGATCTTCTTGGCCTCAGCCTCCAACTGAGACTGGACGACCCTCAATTCATTGACAGTCGAAACGAGCGGGATCATGATCTCCGGGAACACGCTCTTGCCAGCCTTGATCAGTGTTGCGGCCGCTTGAAGGATCGCCCGCGTCTGCATCACGACCAGGCCCGGCAAGACGATCGAGAGCCTCACGCCTCGTAGTCCGAGCATTGGATTCGATTCCCGCATCTCCTCAACGGCATGAAGGAGCTTCGCCTTCGCGTCGAGTTGAGACTGAAGCCCTGCCTGTCCCATCTGGATCTTGGTCTGGAGCTCTGTCGTCTCTCGAATCAGATCGTCGGCGCTCGGGAGGAACTCGTGCAGGGGCGGATCGATGAGCCTGATCGTGACCGGTTTCCCGACCATCGCATCGAAAATGCCCTCAAAGTCGGCCTGCTGGACGACTTGCAGTTTGTCGAGACAGCTTTGGCGGACTGCCTCATCCTTTGTCAGAATCATCTCCTGGACGATCGGCAATCGATCGGACTCGAAGAACATGTGCTCGGTCCGGCAAAGCCCAATACCTTCGGCGCCGAATTCGATGGCTTGCCTGGCGTCCCGTGGGTTGTCGGCATTTGTGCGCACCTTGAGAACACGAGACTCATCAGCCCAGCCCATGAGCGTGCCAAAGTGGCCGCTGACCTCGGGACTGATGAGCTCGAGCGCGCCCAAATAGACTGTTCCTGTGCTACCGTCGAGCGTGATCTTGTCTCCCTCCTTCACCGTCACTCCGCCTACCTTGAGCGTCTTGGACGCGGCGTCCACCGACAGGGCTTCGGCGCCAGCGACGCAAGGGATTCCAAATCCGCGTGCGACCACGGCGGCGTGGCTTGTCTTTCCACCTCGAGCCGTCAAGACGCCCTGAGACGCCAACATGCCGTGCACATCGTCCGGGTTGGTCTCATCTCGGACGAGGACGACTTTGTGCCCCAGTCCCCCGTGGACTCCCTTCTCGGCAGCCGTGTCGGCGTCAAAGACGACTTCGCCGACCGCAGCTCCTGGCGAAGCAGCCAGTCCCTGCGCGAGCACGGTCGCCTTCTCGATGGCTGCCGGGTCGATCCTGGGATGGAGCAACTGGTCCAAGTGGGCAGCGGTCACCCGCTGGATAGCTTCTTCTTTGGTCACCAGTCCCTCGCCGACCATCTCGACCGCCATCCTGACGGCAGCGGGGCCCGTCCGTTTGCCACTCCTGCACTGGAGCATGAACAGCTTGCCGTGCTCGATCGTGAACTCCAGGTCCTGCATGTCTTTATAGTGCTTCTCTAAAAGGTTGCAGACCCGGGTGAACTCCTGAAAGACGCCTATGTTTTGCTTCTCCAGCTCGCTGATCGGAACGGGGGTTCTGACACCAGCGACAACGTCCTCACCCTGAGCGTTCATCAAGTACTCGCCGTACACGTGGTTTTCTCCCGTGCTGGGGTCTCGTGTGAACGCGACTCCGGTACCGCAGTCGTCGCCCGCGTTTCCGTAGACCATGGACTGGACGTTGACGGCCGTTCCGATATGGTCAGAGATCTTCTCTTTCCTCCGGTAGACGATGGCGCGATCATTGTTCCAGCTCTTAAAGACGGCTTCGACGGACAGAGCGAGTTGCTCCCATACGTCTGTCGGAAACTCGCGACCTGCATGGTCGCTGACGTATTTCAAGAAGAGCCCTGATACCTCCTTCAGTTGGTCAGCATTGAGGTCCAGGTCGGTTTTTGCGCCCACTCGGGTCTTGTACGCCTGAAGGATGTCTTGGTCGAAGTGGTGCTTGCTCAGACCAAATGCGACGTCCGAAAACATCATGATGAACCGACGATAGCTGTCGTACACGAACCGGGCGTCGCCGGTCTCGGCGACCAGCGCATCGATCGTAGTCGGGTTCAGTCCCAAGTTCAGGACGGTGTCCATCATTCCCGGCATGGAGAACTTGGCACCCGATCGGACCGAGACCAGGAGCGGCTTCGAATCGCCACCAAACTTCCGGCCCATCTGGTCTTCAACGTCCCTGACGGCGGCCCGGACTTCGTCCATAAGCCCGTCTGGAAGGTGCCGGCCATTGGCGTAGTACTCGTTGCAGACCTCGGTCGTGATGGTGAAGCCAGGGGGGACGGGTAGGCCGATATTGCTCATTTCGGCCAGATTGGCCCCTTTGCCGCCAAGCAGGTCCCTCATGGTGGCATTGCCGTCTCGGAAAAGGAATACGCGTTTGTCGCTCATGGTCCGTTCAATCCCCAGAACCGGACACAGCTGTGGCCCCATAAAACAAGGCGGACGGCCTGTCCGGTGGCGCGTCCGTACGGCGGCGCTGGCGTGCGGTTGCCTTGTGGGTCATGTTACCGGGCCGTCTGATCCCACCTTCGGGCCTTGGTGCATGATAGAGGAGTAGGTGGCAGAAGTCCGCAAGACCATGCGCAGGCTCGCCACACGGCTTGGGCTCGATGTGGCGTCTCAGGAAGCCTTCCTGGCCTGCTTGACACGCCCGAATCCGTTGCCCGGTGGGTTGGTGTGGACGCAAGACAAGCCGAGCGAACTGCCCTGGCCTGAAGAGTCAGAGCAGTCCTGGCAGCCACCCTTCGTCTCCCGGGTCAAAGACGTCTTCCAACCTGGAAAGCACCCTTGGCACGACGAGGGCAAGTACTACTGCCTCGACATGAGTTCCGTCTTTGCCGGCACCGTTGTCGCCCCTACCGTCGGGTCGGTTCACTGTGCCCTGGACGTTTGCGCTTCACCAGGCGGCAAAGCAATCCTGACCCACCGCTGGCACGCGGACACCGATTTCTGTCTGGTGGCGAACGAGATTGTTCCCAGTCGCCGAGGAATCTTGCGGTCCAACCTAAGACGCTGCTTGGCTGATTCGTACCAGGGCGACGTGCGGGACACCCTCCGGCCCGGCGTCTATGCGGCGGGATTCGACGTGGACACCCTGGCTGGCCGCTACAGGGAGGATTTTGATCTGGTCGTTGTGGATGCTCCGTGCTCTGGCCAGTCTCTCTTGGCCCGAGGCCAAGACGCTCCTGGCGCCTTCAGTCCGCAAGTGATCGACGCCAACGTGCGGAGGCAACGGAAGATCCTAGCGACAGCGGCTGAATGTGTCAAGCCAGGCGGCTGGCTCGCTTACATGACCTGTACATACTCGCCCGAGGAGAACGAAGGGATTGTCGAGTGGCTGACAGAGCGGTTCACTACCTTCCATGCCGTGCCTGTGCGTCAACTCAAGGGACATGCCTCCTGTTTGACGGACCTGCCCGCCTACCGACTCTGGCCGATGTCACGCATCGGTGCCGGGGCGTTCACTTGCCTGCTGAAAAGGTCGGCGAAAAAGCACAAGACAGGGTAAAGACAGGGTCGGTCCTTGCACGATCAGCCCGACTTGCGGCACAATAGCCGCCCGGAGTCCTTGTCAATGAAACAGAAAACCCATCCCGTGAACAACCCTGTCCTTTTCGTGGACGGAGAGCACGAGTGGCAGGGCATCTCCACGATGAAAACGAACGAGACCCGCGTTATCAACGGAATCGAGCACTATGTGGTCCACGTTGACATCAGCGCGTTCAGCCATCCGTTTTACACGGGTCAGAAGAGGATCGTCGACACGGCTGGACGCGTCGAAAAGTTCATGCGCCGCTATGCCGGCCAGCAGCAGGGCAAAAAGTAGCCCTCTTGCGGTGGGCCCAGGGGCCAACAGCATGAGCCAAGGGGATCTCGGACGATCAGCCTTCTTTCGTGAGTCCTGGCAGCCCATTGGGACTTATATCCCCCAACACTGTATCGTTCTTCACAGAACACCTGAGCACGCCGAACATCTTCGCTTCCCACGGCCTAGAATAAAAACATGGGACGCGACGAAGCGTACCGAGACCGTTCGGTTCTGATTCACGGCAAGTTCACCAGCGAGAAGTGGGACTTTCAAGACCACATTCTCCCCCCGATCACAAGCACTGTCAGTTTCCGCCTTCGGTCGGCTGAACGCGGAGCCCAAGGCTTTCAGCAGTTCGCCAATCCTGAGTTCGACCGGGAAACAGGACATCCGATTTACATTTACGACCGGCTTGAGGAGCCCTGCACGGGCCTCCTAGAAGAGACGTTGGCGTTCGCCGAGAAAGGCGAATGCGCAGTGAGCTTCGGTTCGGGCATGGCCGCTATCAGTGCCGCCATCGGCATCCATGTCAAGTCGGGCGACCACTTGCTGTACCACCCCGCCATCTACGGATGCACCTACAGCCACATTAACAACTGGCTCACCCGTTTTGGAGTCGAGTCAACCCCGATCCGCATGCTCTGTTTGGAGGAGGTCGACCAAGCGATCCGCCCCGAGACAAGGGTGGTCTACTTCGAGTCGCCCTGCAACCCCACGATGGAACTTGTGGACCTGGAAGGCTTGGCCCGCCTGGTCAAACGGCACAACGAGGATCGGCCCGACTCTGAGCGGATCGTGACCGTCGTTGACAACACGTTTGCCTCTCCCTATGCGCAACGCCCTTTGACGATGGGGATCGACTACGTCGTTCACTCTCTGACTAAGCACATCTCCGGTTTTGGAGCCACGATGGGTGGTGTCGTCATAGGCCCGGCCGCATCGGAGCCGGCCCTGTTGCTCTACCGCAAGGACTTTGGCGGCTCGATCGCGCCAGACGCGGCCTGGCACATTCTCGTCTACGGCATCCCTTCCCTGGCTGTACGGATGGAGCGTCAGCAGGCCACCGCGCTTCACGTGGCGGAGTTCCTGTCTCTGCATCCCAAAATCGGCCGCGTTTACTATCCAGGCCTCGATTCGTTCCCGCAGCGCGAACTCGCGATGAAGCAAATGAGGGACATCGATGGAGACTTCGCACCCGGTTCCATGATCTTCTTCGAGATGAAGGGCACGCACGAGAAGGCCTATCATACGGCCATGAAAGTGTGCGACCACTTGGCGTCGCAAGCTTTATCGGTTACTTTGGCCGTATCACTGGGCCAGATCCGCACCCTGGTCGAGCACCCCGCTTCGATGACTCACGCTGCGCTTCCGCCCGCCGCCCAGGCTGCAGCAGGCCTCTCACCAGGTGGAATCCGTTTGAGCATCGGCCTGGAAGATGAACGAGACATACTGCGGGATCTTGAGCAGGCTCTGGAATCCGCCTGAAACTTATGACGCGCTGCCCGTCTTGGCAAAGGGCAGCGCGATCAACGCCAGCGCGGCCAAGCTTCCACCGACCCAGAAGGGGGCAGCGTGGCCGACCTTGTCCCAAAGAATGCCCGCCCCGACGCTGGCAGCAAGACCGGCGAATCCTGTTCCCATCGCGTAGTAGCCCATGGCGCTCCCTCTGTTCTCAGGGTCGCTGGCATCTCGGACCCATGCCTTGCTCGTGCCGTCGCAGGCTCCGTTGTAGAGTCCGTACAGAGCCAGAAGCGGCCATACGCCCCAGGCCGGCGTGTTCGCAAACGCGAAATAGGTGACGGCGTAGACCGTCCAGCCAATCGCCAGGATCGACTTCCGACCGATCTTGTCGCTCCACTTGCCGAGAGGGTATGCCGACACAGAGTAGACCAGGTTGAAAAGCGCATAGGCCAGCACGACCATGCCGTCAGAGAAGCCAAGGTCCCGAGCCCGAAGGAGCAAGAACATGTCCGAGCTATTGGCCAGCCCGAACAGCAGGGACACCGCGAGAACCCGCTTGAACCGCGAGGACATTGCAGGTATGGAGACATGAACCTCCGGTTGTGGCGCAGGATCTCCATTTCTCTTCGCTGCTTCCTCCGCCAGAGCACGGGGATGGGCTTCCTTTAGCAGAAAGGTCAGCCATACCGCGACCAAGCCGGGTACGGCAGTGATGGCGAAGATGAGCCTGTACTTCCCAGGCAGATACGTCAGCAACAAGAAGCCACATAGACTGCCAAAAACGGCACCTGCCGCGTCCATCGTCCGGTGAAATCCGAAGGCCCGGCCCGCGTCGGCCCCTTCCGTCGCATCGGCGAGCAAGGCATCGCGGGCCGTGTTGCGCAAGCCTTTGCCGAACCGGTCAGCGATTCGGGCCGTGCTGGCGACGGGCCAAGCATAGGCAAGAGCCATGAGTGGCTTGGAGATCGCCGTCAGTCCATAACCTGTGCGGACGAACGGCAGACGCTTGCCGATTCGATCGCTCCAACGGCCGCTCCAACCCCTCACGAAGTTGAGCAGGACGTTGGCCAAGCCTTCCATCCCGCCGAGGGCCCAACCGGGCGCCTTGAGGGCACCGACGACGAACAACGGAATGACCGGATAGACCATCTCCGAGGCAACGTCCGCCCAGAAGCTGATCCACGCCATGATCCGGACCGGAGCCGGTAGCGGAGCGGGGCGTGTGGCGGATCGTTCTGCTTCCACTGTTATTCAGCCCTCGCAGTCACGCTTTTCGAGTCCGCAGACTGTCCACGGTCACGGCAATGACGATGATCAATCCAGTGGCTATCTCCTGGACCCAGTTGGGAAGTCCGACCTGATTGGCTCCCGACTTGATCGTGGTCATGATCAGGGCTCCGATGAGCGAGCCCGCGATCGAGCCTTGCCCTCCAGTCAGCGAAGCGCCGCCGATGACGACGGCCGCGATCACGTCGAGTTCAAGGCCTACAGCGACTGTCGGATCACCGACGGTCAGGCGCGAAAACTGCATAAGTCCGGCAAGCCCCGTGAAGAGGCCTCCCAGCACGAAAACGAGCACCATGTCGCGCTTGACCGACAGCCCAGCCAAGTAGGCCGCGTCCTCGTTCGATCCTGCGGCGACCACATTGCGGCCGAAGACCGAGCTCCTCAAAAGCCAGGCTGCCGCTACCGCCATGCCGATCAGAAGCCAGATTCCGGGAGGAAAGAGCTTCCAGCTTTCTGCCTTGGGCAAACGGGCCAGCAGGTTCTCGAGCCAGCCGGGACACTTGTCCACGTCGATTTTCTGCTCGTTTCCCAAACCCTTGGCCGCGCCCCGGATGATGAGCATCGATGCCAGAGTTGCGATGAACGGGCTCACGCGGAGCTTGGTGACCATGAGACCGTTCGCCAGTCCACAGACTCCGCCGAGCAAGATCCCGACAAGGGCAGCCGTCACTCCGTCGGCATGACGAACCTGGAGCATCCAAGCGATGACGACGGTGACGAAGGCGACGGCCGAACCGACGGACAGGTCGATCGCGCCACGGATGATGATGTAGGTCATTCCGATCGCGGCGAAGCCTACGATGGCGGTCTGCCTGGCGATGGTTTCAATGTTTGATTGCGTCGGGAAGCTGTTCGGAACCAGAACGGAGAAGATCCCGAACAGAACGACCCAGGCAAAGATCAGGATAAGGAGGCTGGCGTATCGCTTCATGAGTCCAGCCTCCCCAGTTTCATCATTCGGGCGCGACCGATAGGACGTACCGGCATGCCGTCAAATCTTGGGCGGGTTCAAGACCTTCTTGACGTCTTCCGTGTCCATGTTGGCCTTCGTCGCCAAAGTGACACCCGTATCGATAACTGGGTCAACCTTTTCGCCCTTGATCGACTTGACCATGGACTCAACCGAAAGCTTGCCAATGTTGTACGGGTTTTGAACGACAAGGCCTTCGATCTGGCCGTCGCCGAGGGCCTCGACAAGCTTCGGTGATGAGTCGAAACCATAGAACTTAACTTTGCCGGCGAGACGGGCGTCTTGAAGGGCGCGCAACATGCCAAAGGTCGAAGACTCGTTCGGGCAGAAGATGCCGCCGACTGTCAGGTTGCCGTCCGGCCCCTTGAAACGGTTGATCAGGTTCTCCGCCGCCTTCTGGGCAGTCTCGACCGTGGCGCCAGCGTACTGGTTGTCACTGACGATGTCCAAGCCGGCAGCTTTTGCTGCATCGATAAAGCCCTTCTCTCGAGCCATTGTGCTCGCCGACCCTTCCTGATACCGGAGCACAATCACCTTTCCGCCTTTGCCCAAATCCTTGGCCATCGCGTCACCCGCCATGCCACCCCCCTTCTCGCTGTTCGTCGCGACAAAGCTGACGGTTCCGGTCGGGTCTGCCAGGGCCGAATCGAAGATGACGACAGGGATCTTGGCCTGGAGGGCTTCGTCGATCGGCTTCCTGAGAGCCTTATCGTCAAGTGGAGCCACGCAGATGCCGTCGACCTTCTTGGTCACAAAGTCCTCTACGGTCGAGATCTGTGCGTCCCGGTCGTCTTCCTTGAGTGGTCCCTTCCAGATGAGGTCGACGTCCAGCTCTTTCGCTGCATCGGCGGCACCCGCATGGACCGACTTCCAGAACTCGTGCGTCGTGCCCTTCGGGATCATAGCGATTTGAAGCTTCTTGCCGCCGCCCGATGACGTGCTAGAACCCTCACTCGATGTCGAAGTGGTGCCTCCTTGATTGCCACAACCGGCGAGAAAGAGCGCACTGACGAGAAGCAATGGCCATAGCTTCATGAAAGGCGTTTTACCCTGACATCCGCGACCTGTGCGTAGGAATGTTCAAGTCCTGCCGCGACCGAAGGGTGTTAGTCATAGACCTGTGCCGTGACGGGCGATAGAATCAGATCAAATGCCCGCTGCCGTGCACCATCCGTACCGAGTTCCCCTCAGCCAGTCAGACCCCGAAGTCGCCGCCATCATCGGGCGCGAAGAGGCCCGTCAAGAACGCAACCTTGAACTGATCGCGAGCGAGAACATCGCAAGCCGAGCCGTCCGCGAGGCGATGTCGTGCGCGATGACCGACAAATATGCAGAGGGCTATCCCGGGGCCCGTTACTACGGCGGATGCGAAGTCGTAGACGAGGTCGAGGAACTGGCCCGCGAACGGGTGAGGAAGCTCTTCGGCGCCGAGTACGCGAACGTCCAGCCGCACAGTGGTAGCCAGGCGAACATGGCTGTCTACTTTACGTTTCTCCAGCCTGGAGACACGGTCATGGGAATGGATCTCGGTCATGGCGGTCACTTGACCCATGGTTCACCCGTCAACTTCAGCGGTCGGCTCTACAACTTTGTGCCCTACGGGATCAACGCGCAGACGGAACGGCTCGACTACGATCAAATAGCCGACCAAGTCGCCCAGGTTCGACCCAAGATGATCACAGTCGGGGCCAGCGCCTACTCTCGCGAGATCGACTTTCAGCGATTCCGGGCCATCGCCGACTCCGTAGGGGCATACCTCTTTGCCGACATCGCCCACCCGGCTGGCCTGATCGCAAAGGGTCTTCTCCAAAGCCCGGTTCCCCACGCCCATGTCGTGACGTCGACGACCCACAAGACGCTCAGGGGCCCTCGCGGCGGCCTGATCTTGATGGGCAAAGACTTCGAGAACAACTGGGGAGCGGTAGCACCCAAGAGCGGCCGGACCAAGATGCTCTCCGAGCTTCTTGACTCGCAAGTCATTCCTGGTATTCAAGGTGGGCCTCTCATGCACGTGATCGCAGCGAAAGCGGTCGGGTTTGGCGAAAACCTGTCAGACGACTTCGCCGACTATGCCCGCCGCGTCGTCCAGAACGCCAATGCACTCGCTGCGGCGTTGACGGAGCGCGGCTATCACATCATCAGCGGAGGCACCGACAACCATCTCATGTTGATTGACCTGCGCAACAAGAACGTGACCGGAAAAGCCGCCCAATTGGCGCTCGACCAAGCCAACATCACCTGCAACAAAAACGCGGTGCCATTCGACGACAAGTCGCCTCTGGTCACGAGCGGTATTCGCCTTGGGACCCCAGCCGTCACAACTCGCGGCATGGGTCCGTCCGAAATGAGGCAGATCGCTGATTGGGTCGACCGCGTCGTCACCGCACCCGACGACGAGTCCGTGGCAACGACGGTCAAGCAGGAAGTGTCCGAGCTTTGCTCTGGCTTTCCAGTCCACAATCTGTAGACTCAGACCTTAGGCGCCGAGGGCTTCTGTCAGAGCATCGACGATACGTGCGTTTGAGCGCTCGTCTTTGACTGCCACCCGGAGATATTTCGCGTCAAACCGGGGACTCAGAGACGCGCAATCGCGCACGAAGACTTGGTGCTGCCGGCAGCGAAGCACGGCCGACTCGACAACGGGATCCACCAGCTCGAGGAGCAGGAAGTTGGCGACCGAATCGAAGACACGGCGAACACCGGGCACGCTGGCCAGGGCTTTCGAAAGCTCTTCCCGGAGACGTGCCGTTTCTTGCGCCATCTGCTCGTAGTAGTCCGAGGCGCGCAGAGCTTCTACCGCTGCTACTTGAGCGATCAGACCGACGGACCAGGGCGGGCTCCAGACCTGAAGCTCTTGGACGAGGGTCTCGTCGGCCACGAGATACCCGACCCGGACCCCGCTCAAGGCGTAGAACTTGGACATGGATTTGGCCACGATCAATCGGCTGTCACTCACAACCTTGGGCTCAAGAGTGCGTCCGGCTCCTGTGAAGTCGACGTACGTCTCGTCGACCCAGATCCGAGCATGGGCGGGCGCGTGATCCATCGCGATCTCGACGGAGCGACGCTGGTCGTTGCCGGTCGGGCTGTTCGGCTGCACGATGACGATGAGGTCAGCTTTTGAGCATTGCTCGGCTAGAGTCCGTTCGTCGGGAGCAAAGCTCCGCTCGATGTCGAGCCGGTGCCAGACCGTCTCCAACCCCATCACCTGGCCCAAGATATGCGGGTACTCGCCATACATCGGATCGAAAAGCACAGCCTTCCCGCCCGGCCTCACAATCTTCGGAAAGGCCAGGTACATCAGGGAGGAAGTTCCCGAACCGACTAGCACCTGGCTTGACCGTACACCCCGTGCTTGGCAGATCGCCTCGATGAGGCCCTCGCCGTGAGTCGGCGGGCTTGTCTTGACCAGCCACGGCAAGTGCCGGGCCAACGATTCAAGGACGTTGGGTGCCGGGTCGTACCAAGCGTCTAGGACGTCAGCACTGACGACGTCTTCATTACGGTCGAGATGGTCAAATCCAACCCCGACCGCGTCGAAAAAAGCTCCGCCGTGGAACGCGTGTTGGGTCATGCTCAGCCCCGCGTGGCGTCTTTCATGGCCCGCACCCAGTCGACCAGTTTGTCGCGTCCCTTGCCGCCATTCCAGTTCTCCCAAAGCCACTCGACAAGTCGTGACCCGACGATGACTCCGTCCGCAAAGGAACAGACAGCCTTGACGTCCGCGGGAATGGAAATCCCGAAGCCGACGCAGACTGGGAGTGCAGTCAGCTTGCGGATCCTCCCAACCAGCTTCTCGGCTTCGTCCCAAGGCTGGTCCTTCGAACCGGTAACGCCAGTCCTAGATACTGCGTAGACGAAACCGCGCGAGCTGTGACAAACCTGAGCCAAGCGATCATCGGTCGAGGTCGGTGCGGCCAAGAAGACCGTGTCAAGTTCAGCAGAACGGGCAACCTGGATCCATTCAGTCCCTTCATCCGGAGTCAGGTCGCACACGATGGCTCCGTCAACTCCAGCCCTGCGGGCCCTCTGTGCGAACTCCGCCAGACTGGACCGGATCATGGGATTCATGTAACCCATCATGACGACGGGGAGCCGCGCAAACTCCGAGACCTCCTCGAGGACATCGGCTATCTTGACGCCGCGGTCTAGTGCCCGTTGAGAAGACGCTTGGATGCTCGGCCCGTCAGCGATCGGATCGCTGAATGGAAGGCCGACCTCGACCAAGTCAGCGCCGCCCTCGGCTAGAGCTTCGAGTATCGCCGTCAGGTCCTTCAACGCAGGATCGCCTGCGGTGACAAAAAGGATCAATGCCTTTTCGTTACCCTCCCGCAGGTGTTGGAAGGTGTCTGCAATCCGGCTCATCGGTGCCTGAGCATACTGATGTCAAACCGCCTTGCCCAAGGCCTCGTCCTCAGCAGCATAGTCAGGTGGTGCCGCACCGTCCGGGCCGTTCACCCGCTCCCAAGCGACGGTGCGCTCCAAGGCTTCAGCAAGCGTGTGCTTCTCACGATAGCCGAGGACCCTTCTCGCCTTGTGAGTTTCCACGCTGATCTCGAACCGATAGTCTCCCGGGCTTTGGAGGTGCTTGGGCAAGTCCGCGTTCTCAACGACGACGACACGGCCCGTCCATCCCGCCGCGCGTCCGATCGCTTCGATCCACTCTTTTTCGGTCAGTTGCATCTGATAGCCCAGATTGAAAACCTGGCCGCCATGTTCCGGATGGAGGGCCGCCAATTGGATACCGTTCGCCATGTCGTCGACATAGCCGCGACAAGCCACCCAGCCGGCCTCCTCGCGACCGATCAGAACGGCCCTTCTGCCGTCGTCCATCCTCCGCAAGTATTCGAACAGCCGGTGCTGGTAGTCGTTTGGTCCGAAGACCATCGGAAGCCGCAGGACGATGGCCCCGCGGCCCAGGACGGTCTTTTCCACCAGGATCTTGTCGTAGTCTTGAATCCAGCCGTTTTGTTTCGCCTCGCTCGTTGTGTCGCGGTAGGGGTAGAACTTCGAACGCACGGGCGCCTCTTCGCTCAGAGGCGCGGGGTCTGGCGTCCCTGTCTCAAACCCGGTGAGGCCGCCGAAGTTGCGGTAGACGTCGCAGCTGCTGGCGACGACTAAGGGACAGTCTGCAGCTGCGACCAGCCCTTCGGCGTCTTCCTGGGTCATGCACATCATGTCGATGACGACTTCGGGGCGGCAATCGCGCACGGCAGCGGCAAGACGTCCGGCCTCGCGGCGGTCGCCCTTCAGATGACTGACTCCCGGCATCGGGGCCTCGTCCTTGGCTGGCCCTGAACGACTGAGGCACGTGACCGCATGCCCTTTTCTGGCCATCTGGCTCGCCACGGCACGTCCCATGAAGCGGGTGCCGCCAATGATGAGGATTCTCACGACTTTAGTGTTTGGGAGAACTTGTTTTGGATCACGAGACCGCTTTGGTTCGACTGACTCAGCATTTTGATCTGCAAGTACCGGCCGTTCGAAGGGTCGATCCAGATGTCCATGTCGTTGGTCTCCCCCTCGATCGTCGCCGGCAAGACCACATGGATCAAGAGGGCGTCCCGACCAGCCAACTTGACCGCAGCTTCCAGCTTGGCTTTTGCGTTCACCGATCCCTCTGGGAAGGGCTTGTACTCCCAAGTCGAACCTACCTGGACATCTTCCTTGGGAAAGAGGCCGCTCATGCAGTTCGTCATGATATCGTAATACGTTCCCTTTTCCAGCTTCACGTTATTCATCTGGTCGTCCCACGTGAAGTCCTGCACCTGAGGCTTGTCGTTCTTCATTTGGTCGGCTTGCTCCTTGAACGGGCCCTTACCTTCACAGTGATCCATCTTCGATACCGTGTGGAACGTGGTCCAACCATCTTTCACAGCCGTGACTTCCATGTCGTACTTTCCGTCCACATGAGCGCTGGCATACGACGGATAGACCTTGAGGAGCTTGGGATCCTTGCACTTGGAAGGATCGGCGAATGTGTCCATGACGTATTGGTACTGCCATTTCGACCCGACCGTGTCTTTCACCCGCAAGATGTACGATTTGCCGGTTCCAGCCGTCGGCTTGGTCGTCCGGTTGACGACGTGGTCGGGCTCGTCCTTTGGATCAGGCGCCTTGGTCGTCTCGGAGGACTTGGTCGGCGGGGCCTTAGAGTCGCTCTTGGCTGTCGGCGTCGCAGAGTTGTTGGTACAGCCCCCGAGGGCCAGCAACAGCAGAATGGTGGTTACGACCGTTCGACGCATGATTGCCTCCATTCTGGCACGGGCGAAGCCGGTTCCTCGGTCTCACATCCCGAATCCCGAATAGTGCCGCACGCCCCGCGCGTAGAGCACGTTGCCCAACCACCAGAACACCACGCACCAAGCCGCTTGAGCCGCCAAGCCCTGCATCACCGCCGAAGGGGACAGCTTGCCAAGAAGGGTCTCAGTAGGAAACGACACTGTGTACCGAAAGTGTGTCCAGTCCGCGAGACGCCGTGCCCATTCGGGAAGCGCTGAAAGCGGGACGACACGGCCCGACAAGAGCAACTCCGGGAAGTAGTAAAGCTGGAACAGGGAGACAAACTCCGTAGTCCACAGCGTGACCATCGCCATGCAGTACGCCGATAAGAAGGCCACGGTCTGACCCAAAACGACGGTCAGGACGAAGAAGCCTCCAGGATGAAGGCCGTGTAAGCTTGGCAGTCCGTACAAGGGCAGCAGGAGCAAGAGGAGCGGGATGAAGAGGATCAACTTCCCGCACCGCCAAGCGATGTTCCGTACGAAACTAGCCGCCCTATGGCTGAAGGGCCTGACCTGAAATGCCGTGAACGCTCCCTCGCGAATGTCGAAGGCGATGTCCCATAGGAGGTGGCAGGTCACAAACTGGCTCAGGGTCATCGCGACCACGTAATACGTGGTCACTTCCCCTTTTGAGTAACCCTGGAGTCCGCCGACGGCGCGCCAGACGATCGGCATCATGAGAGCGGCTTGCAGGTCAGCCAGCACCCAGATGACAGAGGCGGCCTTGTAGGCAAAGACGTCCGCGAAGTAGAGGCGGAACAGCGAGGCTAGCTTGAGGACGTATCGGCTCAATGCGAAGAGGTCAGAACGGCTCGAAGGTCTTCTGCCCTTTCGGTAGGGATAAGGGCCAAGACCGTGTCGCCAGCCTGCAACTCCGTCTGACCCTCCACCGGGTTGCCCTGACCGTCCCTCAGCAGATAGAAGACGTACGTTCCCTCGGGCCATCCAATCTCGCTGACCTTCTTAGACACGAGTTTCGAGCGATGACTGAGCATCGTCTCAACGACCTCGAGCTTGCCTCGGTGGAGGGCCCCCACTGCCACGAGATCATCGCCTTGAAGCTGCTGCTCGAGGAGGTTGAAGATGATGCCGGTAGCACTGACGGTGTGGTCGATCCCGATCTCTCGGAACACCTCTTCGTGGCTTGGGTCGTTGACCCTAGCCAGCACTCGCTCGACTTGCCACGTCTCCTTGGCCAACTGGCACGCGACCAAGTTGTCCTCGTCCTCGCCCGTTACTGCGACGACGACGTCGGCTCGATTGAACCCGGCTGCCTTCTGGGTGTGGAGTTCGCAACCATCGCCGTGCATGACGTATTCGTCACCCAAGACGTTGGACAGGCGCTGAGCTTGCCGACCGTCCTTTTCGAGAAGCAGTACCTCGTGCCCTCGGGCGATGAGCCGCTTTGCGAGTTGCATGCCGACATGGCCTCCCCCAATCAAGATTAGATACAAGTCAGATGTCCTCCAATTCCTTGACCAGCGTGTTGTACTCGTCGATCGGTTGGAACGGTTCGTCCGTCAGCCAGTCTCGGCACATCCCAGCGATCAGGGCACTCGCATTGATGCAGAAAAGCCCCAGTTTGCGGTACGCCTCAGCCCGCATCGGGTCTGCTACCTTGACCGCGACCTTGGGCACCTTGAACTTGCGCTGGACGATCTGGGCAGCCATCAAGTTGGTGTTGTCACCGCGCGTCACGGCCATGAATGCGTCCGCGGATTCGATGCCAGCCTTGATGAGCACGTCTTCGTCGAGACCGTCGCCGATCACGATCTTGCAGGGGTACTTGCGGCCGAGACGACGAAGTGACTCGGGGTTACGTTCCACAAGCGCAACGTTGTGCCCCCGAGATGAGAGTTGGACTGCCAAAGTGGCTCCGCTACGGCCACATCCGAGAATGACGACGTTCATGACGCCGTGCCCGAATATACCCCTCCGTCAAGTCACTCTCGGTCTGATGCCACGAAATAGTGGTTCGGTTCGTTCAAGAGCATTTCGGTCAGGTTCTTTCGCAGTGAAAGATCGAGGGCCATGCAAAGCGGAGCGGCGACGACGGCGACAGTGACGGATCCTGCTGCGAGGTAAGCGCCGAACAACTTCAGCGACTTAGGCAGGACGTCGGTCGCAGGAAACCGGTAGAAGAACCCCCATGCTGGAGCCGTGGCCAACACCATGCTGAGGCCCAGCAGGCACAGTTGAAGCGGCACCTCGGCCACCGGGTTTGCTGGGCCTGGTATCGCTGCGCCCGAACCGACCAGTGCGACTGCTACGGAGTGTTCGACGAGGTGAACTCCGAGCGCTGTGCCCACTCCGAGCGCCAGGAAGACCAAAGTGCCGCGGTAGACAACACCCAGACCCGTCGGTTCGCCCGAACGCAGCCGGTCAGGAGAGATACAGAACAGAGACACCGCGACCATGGTCCATACCGCGGGAAAGACGAGCCGCGACAGCATGAATACGAGCAAGCCGAAGGCCATACCGATCCAGACTGCTGCGCGCGAACCGAGCACTTGACGCCAAACCGGGAGTTTCTGAAGTGCCCATCCGAGCAAAAAGATGGTCAGGCCCAACACGCTGCACGCCATTAGACACCCCGGAAGCAGATCGGTCAAAACGGCTGCCCGAGTCATCGCCACTGCCCGGTCGGCCGCCTGGTCCACAGGCACGGTCGCATTCCAGGCGTTGTTGGCGTCGAGGATCAAGCGGATCTGGCGCATCGTCTCAGGGTTGCTCTCGCCCAGTTGTTTCAGCAAGACGCCGCGAGTCTCCTCCCGAGCCCGCTCTGGTCCGACCGGCAGGCCGGCGCTGCCCGCAGCCAAGTCGACCATGCTGGCGCCGGAAGCTGCTGCCTGGACCGACCGGGCGCCGTCCCGTATGAGGGCGCCGTTGCGGATGTTGGCGACGCGAAGATCCAAGTCGGACGGGTTCTCTGCCGCCAACGTGCGACTGTGCAGCAAAAGCCTCCGGGCGATGGCTGTCGATTTGCTCCAGTAGCCAACAGCCGCGTGCCACGAAAGCGACGCGCCACCGATCGCGTCCAAGTCCCGCACCAGTCGGGTCAATCGTTGAACCTGCTCGTCGTCCCACCGTGTCGCTTGTGACGCCTTGTACCAAGACTCCAGCGTCGTCTGTCTCCTCTTCTCGTCTTCGACCAGCCCCTCTCGCACGAAAACAGAACGCATCTGGGCCCAAAAGGCGTTGTCAGGCTCTGTGGCTTGCGCCTTGTCCGCTATCTCGGCACAGGTGATGGCATCGTCAACCGTGAGGCGACGGCTCGCCAGTTCTTGCTCGGAAGCGATCTGAAGCCAGAGGGCTGCCTCGTCCAGATTGGATGGAATGCTGATCTTCGCGATGTTCTCGGGAAGGGTGCGGAGGTTCCTCTCCGCTGAAGCGACCCCAGGCAGAAAGGATTCACTGAGTAGGAACGGGCGAGAGTGCGGGTGAATGAGCAGAACCGCGAGAGCACCGATGAAGGCCCCAACAACGGCCCTTGCCGCCCAATTCATTTCACGATGGTGTTCGCAGTGGCGTCCTTGAGATCGGGAATGACGGGCGTCTGTCTTCGCTCCAACCTCGCTTCCTTTCCGTGGAGGTCGGCTTGCTTGCGGCTCGGCGCAATGCACACGACTTCAATGGCGGACAGGACAGCGAGCCCGGCGACGATTGCGCTGACGATCGCAGGGGCCCAAAACTTGAGTGTCCTGGCGTGCCAATCGAGCTTGACCTCCCTCAGAACGAGAGAGTCAAACTGCTCTCCAGGATCAAAGTCGATCGAGCCCGTCTGCAAGACCTGGCTGAGGATCTCTTCGTCGGGAGTCAGTTCGAGGGGATCCTTCACAGGTTCTCCTTCATCGCCTCTTTCCAGATAGCTCTGAACTTCTCGCGCGCCGTGTGGAGCCGCGATCTCACGGTCCCGACGGGAACGTTCAAGACCTCGGCGACTTCCTCGTAGCTCAGTTGTTCGATTTCTCGCAAGACTAGTGTCGCCCTCAAATCGGGTGACAATTTGCCGAGAAGCTTCTCGACTAGGACCCGAGTCTCGACACTGGGCGCCTCTGACAACTGGATTTTGTCCACGAGGCCAGGCTCCGAACGTCGCGAACGCAGCCTGTCCATGCACAGGCGGACACAGATCCTGTACACGTAGCTGGAGAAGGCCCGGTCGTCGCGCAGCTTTCCGATTTCCCGAAAGGCCTTGACGAACGCTTCCTGGGCCACGTCCTCGGCCTCATGGGAATCCCTCAACACGTTGGCGGCGATCCGGATGAGGCGACGACGGTGCTTGGTGATCAGGGCCCTCATGGCGCCCTCGTCACCGCGCCGGCACCTGGCCACCCAGTACGCTTCCTCGCTGAGGACTTGCGCGTCATAGAATTGCGCTACTGGGATTTCGGCCATGGTTACAACCTCTATTATGTCTCAAGACGGGACTTTCGGTCTCGAAGTTCGCACGGTAGACTGTGATTCTTGATGGTTCCCGGCCCAATTCTTCCGCCGATCGAGGCGCGGCCGGTACTGGCAGTCGTTCAAAACGCCGTCCAAACTCAGCGTCTGCCCGGCGGTCTCACCGTCACTTTCAGGGAGTCCGCGCTCGATGCCGAGACGTCAGAGCTCGTTCTGGCTGGCGATGTGACGGCGACTTATGGCGAAACCGTCCTTTCGTGCCCTTCCCTACGCTTGAACACAGAAAAGATGACGGGCGTAGCCGAAGGAGGGGTCACTTTGTTGGATCCCGAAGGTCGGCTCACGTGCCAGACCTTGTCGTTCGACTGGGGTCAGCAGACTGGGGCCGGCACCGACATCGTCCTTCAAGCCGACAACGTTCACATTACCGCTCAATCACTCCAGGTCTTCCCGGGCCGATGGGAACTCTCGGACGCGCGCGGATCGCTGTCGAGGGTGGGGACAGCACCCGTATCTTTCCTGGCCCGGAGCGTCACGATCGACCCTGGACACGGTGGGGTGGCCCGTGGCGTCTATCTGTTGGCCTATGGAGCGAAGATCGGCCCCGTGCCCCGCATGTCGTTCAGCCTGAACCGCCGGGTCAAGGGCATAGGTATCCCTTCGATCACGAACAAGAAAGGGGCCGGGCTCGGTGTTTCGTGGGACGCATCGATCGCAGTCGGAGACCATGGTGCTGCCAGCGGCTTCTGGGGAGCGTTTCCCCGCAACGAACCGGGCTTTGGGCTCCAGTATGCCTACAGCGCCGTTTCCCCAGATTCGCCAACCTTGATCACTCCTGAAGGAGACCTCGGCGAGCGGTTCGGCGATGCTTGGTTCGAGAACATTGGGGTCAAATCGCTCGACGACGAGGAGAGTGATCTGCGGTTCAAGCGCAAGACCTTTGCGATCGGGTCGTTCTGGAACCAGAGCACGACGGGCCGCCCAGTCGATCAAGACAACGTCAGCAAACGCTATGAAGCCGTGTTCGACGCGGGTGGCGAGTTCTCGGGCTTCGGTTCACGGACGACCGTCCGTCTCCAGAGCATCCGCTCGTCATCGACCGACCCATTCAAAGAACGGGCTGTGGTGCAGTCGACCGCGCTCTCGCCCCAGTACCGAGTCCTTCCCGGGCTCGCAGCTTTGGCCCGAGCAGACGGATTTGGGACTCTCAGCGACGCAGGTACGTACGGGTGGGGACGCGTGGAAGCAGGCTTGGTCTACCGGCCGATCCAGCAACTGACCATGGGGGCTTCGTATTCAGTCGGCGGTTCCGCGGGTACGCCAGACTTTCCGTTCGACGGTCTCTGGACGAACCACAGCCTCAACCTGAGGGCCGACTACGTGGTCGGCCCGTACACATTCCGGTATCTGGCCAAGTACGACGACGACAAGGACGTCTGGTACGACCGCGAGTACGAGGTCTCTCTCGCTGCGCGAGAGTTCGAACCCTACATCGTCTTCCGCCAGTTTCCCAGCGACACTCGGTTCGGAATCCGGTTCCGGATCGATCGACTCCGTGACCGCCTTATGAGGCGGCACCAAAACCGGTGATCCGTCCTACGCAGCCATCTGCTTTTCCATGGGTCTGCCGGAAATCAAGCGGTCCAACCGGATCTCTCCGACATCCGTGATCAAGCACGGTCCATAGAGCGGGACGAATCCGATGTCGTAAACCTCGGCATCGATGTCGACGGTCTCTCCCGATCGCTCACGGCAAGTGAGTGTGACGAACTGACCTACAAAACGCTTGGCCTCGGACAGTAGCATAGGGTGCTCCTTGGACTTTCACTCGGGATGGGAATGACCCGACTCCCGCCAGTGGCTTCGTTCCATGCCTCTCGTCCCGATCAACCCGCAACGCTAGGGGTTCCTAAAGAAACCCGAGAAGAGCCCTGGTTTCCGGCTCGGGCCTACCGGCCTTGGCAAGACACTCCCAATATTCGGAAAGTGAAGTACACGCTCGACCGCGCCACTTGTCGGGACTTTTCAGTCTCGTCCCGGCTCGAGTGGATCCTGCCGAACGGTCTGGGTGGCTACGCCATGGGAACGGTGGCCGGATCGAACAGTCGGCGTTACCATGGACACCTGGTCGCGGCCACCAAGCCACCGACCGAGAGATTTGTGCTCCTGGCCGCGATCGAGGCCTATGCTACTATCGCTGGACAGACCTTCGGACTCTCCACCAACCAGTACGTGGGAGCGGTCCACCCTCTCGGGTACTCCTTGATCGAATCGTTCTCCGCCGGTGAGGCCGTCGAATGGGTGTTCAACGCTGGCGGGAACCGCATTTGCAAGAGGTTGCGCATGCACCCTGGCAGGAACTCTTGCACTGTCGAGTACACGAACCTGTGCACCCAACCCGTCCAGCTCACTCTCCGACCCCTCGTCTGCCACAAGTTCTATCACGACAACTTTCGAGTCACCGACTTCTATCCCCAGTTCCTCGTTTTCCCCGAAGGCCGGACGATCTTGGTCCACAACGAGGTTCAGCTCTGCCTGGAACACTCGGATGCGGACCGGACCCCGACAACAGGCTGGTACTACAGGTTCGAGCATCCCCGAGAGTCTGAGCGTGGGCTCGACCCAATCGACGACCTCTACTGTCCTTGTGAACTGCGATACATGCTTGGTCCGGGTCAGTCCGCAACCCTTGTCGCATCGACCGAGGAGGGTGAGTCTCCGCTCGAATTCCCCGACGAGCGTTTCGCTTCGGACGAAGACACTTCGCTGCTCCTGGAGCAAGCCGCGAGCCTTTTCATCGTGGACAAGGGTCCGCGGCCAACCATGATCGCCGGTTACCCGTGGTTCACCGATTGGGGCCGCGACACCATGATCTCTCTTCCAGGCATATGTCTCTGCACGGGCAGGGTCGAGTTGGCCAAGTCGATTCTCCGGTCGTATGCCGCAGCCATGCGCCAAGGGCTGATCCCCAACCGGTTCGCTGACATCTCGGACGAGCCTGAGTACAACACGGTGGACGGCACTCTCTGGTTCGTGAATGCGGTCTATCTGACTCTCCGCAAGGAGTGGGACCAGGAACTGGCCGAGGAAGCCGCAGGCTGGTTCCAGGAGATCCGACGCTGGCACTACGAAGGCACTTTGTACGGGATCCAGGTAGACCGGGCCGATGGCCTGTTGAGGCAAGGGGCACCCGGCGTTCAACTGACCTGGATGGACGCCAAAGTGGGTGACTGGGTCGTCACGCCCCGGCACGGAAAGCCGGTCGAAGTGAACGGCCTGTGGATCAACGCGCTGCGGGTGATGGCCTGGCTTTGTGAAAAGCTCGGACAAGACAATTCGGAGACGGTCGCTCTGGCTGTCCAGGCTGAGGCAAGCTTTCAGGCCAAGTTCTGGAAGCCGACCCTCGGCCACTACCTCGACACGGTCGAACCGGACGACGGGAGCCTGCGCCCCAACCAGTTGATCTGCATGGCCCTCCCCTTTGGGCCAGCGCGTGGCCCGAGTGCCGAGCAGGCCCTCGCCAAGATCAGGAACGAGCTTTGGACCCCGAACGGCATCCGGACTCTGAGTCCTCATGAACCAGGCTACCGTGGACGCTATGAAGGTTCTTTGCCAGAACGCGACGCCGCTTACCACCAAGGAACCTCGTGGCCATGGCTCGTGGGGCAATACGCGTCGGCTGTTTTGCGCGTGTCTGGTGACGTCGAAGAAGCCCGCAGTTCATTGAGCAGTGCCCGAGTTTGGCTACAGACCTTCGGTATGGGCGGAATTGCCGAAGTCTTCGACGGCGATTCGCCTCAATATCCCGGCGGTTGTCCTTGGCAGGCCTGGAGCGTCGCCGAAGTTCTGCGGGCTTGCCACCACCTGTCGGACTTCATCGACCGACAAGCCGCTGGTCAGGATCCCCGTTCTGAATTACCCTAGCCAGCAAGCGACTTTGCTTGGCTTGCTGAATTCACGAGGGATCGGATGGCCTGGGAACTCGGGAGCCGGGATGCCCCGTACGACGGCACAGGCCCAAGCCGCGAAAAGCCGCTCCAATGAACGAGGGTGGCAGGCACGGGCCAGGACAAGAGCCAAGTTCTTCTCTCCGCCGGATCTTCATCGCAAGGTCCGGCTCTTTTTGTCCGGACTGGCTCCTTTGAGGGCCGTTGACCCGTCAGAATGTATTGCCGTCCGTTGGATTCTTCCCTTCGGACGCACCCTTCCCACAGTCAAGGGCCATGTCGTTCGTCCACCTTCACAACCACACCGAGTACTCGCTCCTGGACGGCGCGAACCGGATTCCTCAGGTCGTGAAGCGGGTCAAGGAACTCGGGATGCCGGCGGTCGCGATCTCCGACCATGGTGTGATGTTCGGGTGCATGGAGTTCTACTGGGAGTGCTTGAAACAAGGGGTCAAGCCCATCCTGGGCATGGAAGCCTACGTCGCACCCAACGGCATTCGGAACCGAGGAGCGCGCGAGGACAAGGACTCGTACCACCTCCTGCTCTTGGCTCGGAACGAAGAGGGTTACAGGAACCTGTGCCGGCTTCACACGGTGGCCGCGTTGGAGGGATTCTATTACCGACCCCGGATCGATCACGATCTCCTCAGACAGCATGCCAAAGGACTGATCGGCTCGACAACGTGCATTGGGTCGGAAGTCAACCAACTTCTCTTAGCCGGCAAGTACGACGAGGCCCAGCACCGGGCGGGAATGTACAAGGAGATCTTCGACGAGGGTTCGTTCTTCGTCGAGCTGCAGGACCACGGCCTTCCCGAGCAGCGCCAAATGAACGAGGGGCTTCTCCGCATCGCCCAGGAGTTGAAACTGCCTCTTGTCGCGACGAACGATGCCCACTTCCTCTGCCAAAGCGACGCAGAACCCCATGACGTCCTGCTGTGCATCGGGCTCGGCAAACTTCGAGACGACGAGAACCGGATCCGGTTTTCCGGTAACGAGTACATCAAGACTCCTGAAGAGATGTCCTCGCTCTGGACAGACCACCCGGAAGCCGTCGAGAACACGCTGAACTTCGCGTCGCTTTGCGAGCTGGAGCTCGGCAAGACGAGGAACCTCATGCCCGAACCGGTCATGCCGCAGGGCCACACCGCCAAGAGCTATTTGCGTGAACTTGCCGAAAAGGGTCTCGCCGAGCGCGTGAGCAACGTGACCGACGAATCCTGGGAAAGGCTGAACTACGAGCTCACGGTCATCGATCAGACTGGCTTTGAGGCGTATTTCCTCCTCGTCCGCGAGTTCGCATCGTTCACACGCGACAACGGAATCCAGTTTGGGGTGAGGGGATCGGCGGCCGGCTCTCTTGTCAGCTACACCCTGGGGATCACCGACGTCAACCCCGTTGAATACGACCTCACGTTCGAGCGCTTCCTCAACCCCGAACGCGTGTCGATGCCCGATATTGACATGGACTTCGAGGACGCCCGCCGGGACGAAGTGATCCGTTGGGTGACAGACCGGTATGGTGTGGACCGCGTGGCCCAGATCGTCACGTTTGGGACGCTCGGCGCCAAAGCTGCGATCAAAGACGCCGGGCGCGTCATGGGCTACGCCCCGTCCGAAACAGACAGGGTGACGAAGCTCATCCCGACGGGTCCGGGCTGGTCGATCCAGAAGGCGCTAGCCGAGGTAGCGGACTTCAAAGCCGCCGTCGAGAGCGATCCCAAGGTCAAAAAACTTGTGGAGGCTGCCAGTACGGTCGAAGGTCTGGCCCGACATGCTGGAGTCCACGCGGCTGGAGTCGTCATCTCGCGGGATCCGCTCACGGAGACCGTCCCACTCTATCGGTCGGCCGACGGCTTGCCGGTGACCGCCTATGAAATGGGCATCCTTGAGAAGATCGGGCTGCTCAAGATGGACTTTCTGGGACTGAGCAACCTGACCGTCCTCGCCCGGACGATCGAAAACATCGAAACTTCAGGATCGCTCGATCCGATCGGGGGATGGGACGGCGTAAACGTCCAGTCGATCCCGCTCGACGACGAGAGGACGTACGAGATGTTGGGAAGGGGCGAAACCGTCGGCGTCTTCCAGCTGGAATCCGGCGGTATGCGCCGCAACATCATCGAACTCAAGCCTCGCAACGTGCGCGAGCTGGCCGCCATGGTTGCTCTCTACCGACCAGGGCCCATGGAGCACATCCCTCGCTACATCGACCAGAAGTTCGGGCGCAAGGACGTCGCATACCTCGACGAGAGGATGAGACCGATCCTGGAGGAGACCTTCGGCGTCATCGTCTACCAAGACCAAGTCCTCAAACTCGTTCAGGCCCTTGCCGGTTTCAGCCTCGGCAAAGCCGATGTTCTGCGGCGGGCCATGGGTAAGAAGGACAAGCAGGTCATGGACTCCATGAAGGGCGAGTTCATGGCCGGTTGCGACGCCCGGGGGGTTTCCAAGGAGGCAGCGGGCAAGGTCTGGGAGTTGCTGCTTCCATTCGCCGGCTATGCCTTCAACAAGGCCCACGCGGTCTGTTATGCGATCTTGGCCTATCAAACGGCGTACCTCAAGGCGAACTATCCAGTCGAGTACATGTCCGGCCTGTTGGCCGTCTACCGGGACAAAGAAGACCGGGTCACCAACTTCATCGAAGAGTGCCGACGACAACGCATCTATGTCCTGCCTCCCGACGTGAACCGTTCCGGGATCGACTTCACGATAGAGGCTGGCACCAATGGGAGCACGATCCGGTTTGGACTGGCTGCGATCAAAGGCGTTGGAGAAGGTCTGGTCCGAAAGATCATCGAAGAACGGGAATCCACCCATTTCTCCCACCTCTATGAGTTTGCCGAACGAGTCCGGCCCCACGGGCTGAACCGGACCTCCTTCGAGGCTCTCATCAAGGCCGGGGCACTCGATTCGATTGAGCCGAACCGCTCTGTCTTGCTCGAGAACATGGACGGCGCGTTGGCTTTTGGAGACATGGCCATGCGGGAGCGGTCCGTGGGACAGGACAATCTGTTCGGCGACGGCCCCGAAGAGGGCCGCCTCTCGTACCCGGCACTGCCGGCTGCGACTCCGCTCGAAAAGAGCCAAGTCCTTGCCATGGAGAAAGAGGTGATGGGCGTCTACTTGAGCGATCATCCCCTTCGTGGCTACGAGCGAGCCCTGGCCCAGAACGCCACCCACACGTGTGCCTCGGTTCTGGAGCAAGACGAGCAAGCGACCGTGCGCCTCGCTGGCGTGGTGGCCGGAGTCCGGGAGATCGTGACTCGGGCAAAGGGGGAACGTATGGCGACGATCGTCTTGGAGGATCTCAGTGGCCAGACATCGTGCACCCTCTTCCCCGCCACTTATGCGAAATTCAAGGGCCTCGCACAAAAGGACACTGTCGTTCGGATCAAGGGCCAAGTCTCCCACCGTGAACGTCCGGGCAGTGGAGGGGAGAAGCAGATCGAAGTCCTAGTTGACGAAATGGCCTTTCTCCCGGCCCCGGAAGTCTCCTGCGAACCGGACGAACAGCTCGAAGGGACCGTGTTCGTGCGTGTTCAGCGGGCGACCCGCAAGCAATTGTGCGCCTTCAAGTCCCTCGTCGAGGAGAACCCAGGCGCCTATGAGACTGTTATCCAGTTTGGCGACAACGTCGAAGCTCAGCCCGTCCTCTTGATGCACCGCGTCGACCCGAACGCCGAGTTCTTGAAACGGGCCCAACGAACCTTGGCCGGAGCCCACGTCGAAGTAGTCTCGCACGACGCACTTTTCCTGGGACGCACGCAAAGTGAGGAACCGGTGCCCGTTTCCGCCCGTTAGACTCTTGTGCCACGCATTCGCTTCGCCACCGCGCTGATCTGCTTGCTCAACGTAAGCGGCTTCGCGCTGGCGGACGATCATGCCCTCTACCAGAAGCTGGCCAGCATCCAGGTTCTGATGTCCAAGACTGTTCAAGCAGAACTCAAAGTGACGGAAGCCCAGCACACGTCTCTCAACGATCATGCTTCGGTGTACAACGGCACCGCCGATGCCCTTGTCAAGATGCGCTCCGATGGCAAACTCACAGACGAGCAGTTCCGGTCAAAGCTCGCCGAAGCCCAGGATCAACTTCGAAAAGGCGTCATGACAGTGTTGACCCCGGCCCAGATCGATCGACTCGGTCAGATCTCACTACAGAAGATAGGCGTCCCGGCCGTCTTCGACGAGAACTTGGCGCGACGCCTCGGGATCAGCCAGGCACAGACCAAGATCCTGACCGATGCCTGGAACCAGTTGGGGAAGGACGTCGCCGAGGTCGAACGTCAGGCCCGCGAACCGATTGTGGACAAGTACCGGAAGATGGATCCCAAGACAGACGCCGAAAAGGAAGCGGCCAAACAAGGGTTTGAAAAAGAGATGGCTGACGCGAACCTCAAGATACAGCCTGACCTGATCCGCCTCAAGAAGTCGTTCGAGGATCTCGTTGCCAAGACACTGACCGATGGTCAAAAGAAGGATTGGTCCAACCTCAAAGGCACCCCGTTCAAGGGCTAAGGGATTGGTTCCTCGCGACAATGCCAGCTTGTATTCTTTTGCGCTCAGCGTTATTAGTCAGTACTTGCTTTCGTTTCGAAGGATAGATGCCTCTCTTCTTACTGACTCTTAGGAGCCAGGCAAAAACCCGCACGAAGCTAGCGGTAATACGAGCGGTTCTGCCGACCGATGGTGGAATCCGACTCCCGGAACAAGGTCATGGAGGGAAACACCACATCCGCTCAGCGGTCACACGCCGCCGCGCTCAGTCGGCGTACGGCCGAGGCGTTCGGCGTTGTGCCATTCAAGATGGAAGATGGCGTTCTGCGCTGCCTTTGCACTTGGAACATGTCGCCTGAGGCTTTGCACCAGCTCAAGAACGAGTGTGGGCACGACGTGTCGACACTCTTGGTTGCCAAAGAGACTTGGGACAGTGCGTTCGTCGCCGTCTATGGCTCCAAGCCCGAAGGTCAGGACTCCGACCTCATCGAGGCTGTCAGCCAGGCACCTCGGCTAGGCAAGACCTTTGGTTTGGACGTTCCAAGCGCACCTGTCCACGGAGGCAACACAAAGTTCCTGGCCATCACTGGTGGCAAAGGTGGAGTCGGCAAGACGACCTTGACCGCCAACCTTGCCGCTGCCTTGGCGGGCCAGGGTTTCCGGGTTGCTGCCGTCGATGGTGACACTCTGGCGAACCTCCACGTACTCTTTGGCAGCCGACCACGACACACCCTTGCAGACGTGAACCTGGGCAAATGTGGCCTGCACGAAGCGCTGGAGAACACGTCGAGCGGTGTCTGCCTACTGGCTGGCAAGCCGGGGGCGAGCGAGTCCAACTGTTCGGTAGAAAAGGCACTTGACCTTCGTGGACGGTTCGACTATGTCTTCATCGACACCGCGGCCGGCGCCTCCCAAGCGACCCTAGACCAAGCCCTGACCGCCGACGAGGCTTGGCTCGTTCTGACTCCCGACCCGGCCAGTGTGCTGGACGCTTACGTTGTCGCGACGAGTCTGTTGGAGTTGAACCAAGACATTGTCCTCAGGTGCGTTGTCAATGAAGTTACGGACGCGACGCACGCCAAACTCGTCTTTGCCAAGTTCAACACCTTCCTCGGATTGGACAATGGCGCAAGGGCACAGTTTGCCGGCTACGTGAGGTCCGATTCTGTCGCAGCCGGGGCCAGCAGGGAGCGCGTCCCATTCGTCTTGGCCCATCCGAAATCGAACTCGGCGCAAGACGTGAGAAACCTGGCGCGGAAGATAGCGGGCCTGCCTGCCGACCAGGAACGGAGCCCCGGACTCGTCGAGCGCCTCCGTTCGTTGTTCGCGGCTTAGCCAAGGTTAGCTTCAGGAAAGCAGGTGCGTCGGGTTCTCCAAGAGCCTTCGTACCGCGTTCATGAACCTGGCGCCAGAAGCCCCGTCGACGACCCGATGGTCGAACGAGCCGGTGACGTTCATGCGCCATCGGACTTCGACTTCGTCGTTATCGTTGACAACTACCGGCTTTCGCTTGGCCGTGCTCACGGCCAAGATCGCGGCGTTCGGCCCATTGATGATCGCGGCGAAGACGTCTACGTCGAGCATTCCCATGTTGCTGACTGAAATCGTCGAGCCCGACAGTTCATCCAGCGAAAGCTTGTTGTCTCTGGCCTTCCCAGCCAGATCCCGCGTCGTCGCCGCGACTTGACGCAACGTCATTTGATCCGTGTTCTTGGTCACAGCAACGGTCAAGCCGTCGTCAACGGCGACAGCCATTCCGACGTTGACGGCACCGTGGAGTAAGACGTGATCGCCACCAAAGCTCGCGTTGACTTCCGGCATTTCGCGGCAAGCCCTGGCGACTGCCAGGACGACAAAGTCGTTCACGCTCACGGCGCCGCTGTCCTCTTCTTTGAAGAAGTCGCGCAAAGCCATGATCTTTTCAACGTCGACCTCGACAGTGACATAGTAGTGAGGCGCTTCGTCCATGCTCTGCCGAGTCCGCTGAGCGGTGATCCGTCGAAGGTTCGAGAGCGGCACTCGCTGGTCACCCGGCACAGCGATCAGGACAGGCGCCGGCGACTTCCTTGGCGTCTCTTGAACCAAGTCCCTGACGTCCTTTTCCACGATGCGGCCCCCGGGGCCTGTCCCGATGACCGAGGAGAGGTCGATGCCCGACTCTGAGGCGATCTTACGGGCCAGCGGGCTGGCTTTGATGCGGTCTCCGTTCGTGCTCAGAGTCACGGTCTCTGTACTGGAAGCCTTCTCCGAGGCTGTCGGCGGTTCGGTTTCCGTTGCCCTCGGCTTGGCCTTGCCTGCACCCCAACCGGAAGGCAATGACTCGCCTTTGCCGAGAATCGCAGCGATCGGGGTGCCCACAGGAACCGTTTGGCCCTCACCGAGCAACACACCGGCGAGCTGACCTGAGTCCGGTGTCTCCATCTCCAGTGTGGCCTTGTCCGTCTGGATGTTGGCGATGGCTTCACCGGCTTTGACTGTTTCGCCGTCCTTCTTTAGCCACTCGACGAGCGTCCCTTCTTCCATGCCGTCGCCCATCTTGGGCATGATCACTTCCGTCATGTTCTTTGACCTTGGGTGGGTGCCGACAACGTCGTCGAGCTAGTCGAAAGAGGATACCTTCAGTCAGTCGCCAAAGCCCTGCCGGGCAAGGGCCGCAGCCCCCAAGAGGCCAGCATCGTCTGTCTGCACGGCTTCCAGGATGTGGCAGTCCGCGAACAACGAAGGGATGGCCACGTTGCGCGCTTCCGCGATCGCCGGATCCAGCAGCCAACGGCCCGCCTTGCTGATTTGGCCGCCGATCGCCAGGACGTCAGGGGCGAAGATGTTGATGAAGCTTCCAATGGCGGCACCGAGGTACACGCCAACCTCCCGCCACACCTCCTGAGACATGGCATCGCCTTGGTCAGCGGCCTCCCCGAGCACCTTGGGTGTGACGGCAGCTACATCGCCTTGAACCATGTCGGTGACCATCGTTGCACGACCCCTTCTCATCTTGTGTTGGGCGCGCCTGACGATGGAGTCACGCTGGCAGTAGGCTTCGACGGCGCCATAGGTGCCGGCGTTGCAGTCCAGTCCTCCGTGGGCCACCGTCACATGTCCGAGTTCGGCACCGCCTTTGTTGCCACCGAGCAGTAGGAGCGGACCGCTGGCTTTGCCGTCCACAGACTGCGGCGACATCACGACGCCGCCGCCTATGCCGGTACCGATGGTCAGCAGCACAAGACAAGCGGCCGAGCCATGGCCTGAGCCGTAGTGGTACTCCCCCAGGGCAGCGCAGTTCGCATCGTTACCCATGACTACCGAAAGGCCGGTCAACGACCTGAGCTTGTCACCCAGCGGCACGTCCTTCCAATACTGGAACACCCCGTCCACGCTTGAGCCGAAGTTTGGAGCCCATCGAACGATGCCCGCGGCGTTGTCAATGTGGCCCGGTACAGCCAGACCCACCGAAGTCGCCTCGACCTTGGAACTCCGCACGGACTCACCGATCGCACCAGTCAACGCCTCCAGAATGGCGTCCGTGCCGTCCTGGGCCTGAGAGGGCCTCTCGATCCTTTCGCCCACGACCTTGCCATCCGTGTCCACTACAGCGGCCCGGACGTTCGTACCGCCCAGGTCCACGCCCACAACGTACTTCTGACTCACGGGACATGATTATGCCGCCGAACGCGCCCCAATGCCAGACACTGCCCCACGGAGCCATCACTTCCCTCTCGGGCGTGAAACGAACCAGGCAGGCGTTTGCGTCATTGTGTAGAGTAACGAGCAGTGGTGACGATTTGACAGTCTCTGAAGTATCCAGACTTGCAGTAACCATCATCGACGAGGTCGAGCGGGCCATCGTTGGCAAAAGAGACACCGTCGAAGCCAGCGTTTTGACGATGTTGTGCGAGGGCCATCTTCTGATTGAAGACGTGCCCGGAGTCGGTAAGACGACGCTGGCCAAGGCACTGGCCAAAGCCATAGGCGGCGACTTCCACAGGATCCAGTTCACCCCCGACCTCCTACCGAGCGACATTACGGGATCGAGCATCTTCAATCAGGCCGAGCGCGTGTTCGAGTTCAGACCAGGACCCTTGTTCGCCAACGTGGTGCTGGTCGACGAGGTGAACCGGGCGACACCCAAGACCCAGTCGGCACTTCTCGAAGCCATGGAGGAGATCCAGGTGACTTCAGACGGCGTCACCCGCGGCCTTCCACGCCCGTTCTTCGTCATGGCCACGCAGAACAACATCGAGATGACGGGCACCTATCCCCTGCCTGAGGCACAGCTCGACCGCTTCTTCGCCCGGGTGGCACTCGGCTATCCCAGCCGCGACTACGAAAAGGAGGTCTTGAGCCGCCAGCAGATCGTTCATCCCGTGGACAGCCTGCAACAGGTCGGTTCGTTGGAGTCGCTGTTGCAGGCGCAACACACGGTGCGCGAGGTTTTTGTGCACGACTCGATCCGAGATTACGTCGTGGACATCGTTCGCGCGACGCGAGAGTCGAGCCAACTGCACCTTGGCAGCTCGCCTCGGGGATCGCTCTACTTGATGCATGCGGCCCAGGCCAAAGCAGCCATGGCGGGAGAGGACTTCGTGCGGCCCGATGACGTCAAAGCCTGTGCGGCCCAAGTGCTGGGTCACCGGCTGATCGTCCGAGGCGAGATCAAGGCGCGCGGCGTGTCCGGTGACGACGTGGTCGAACAGATTCTGGGCACTGTTCCCGTTCCGATATCCGTGGGCTAAGACTTGAACCGACTGACCGCCTTTGCATTGACGATAGCAGGGATGTTCCTGGTGGTGATGGCCATCTTGGTCAACTCGCCGCCCTTGTTCTACATGACCGTGGCGGTCTTCGCGACTTTGGCAGCCTCACGTCTTCAGGCCTGGTTGGCCGTGCGTGGACTGCGCTTTGAACGGGCTGTCCCCCCTTCCGTGAGCATCGGCGAAGTGGTCACTGTCGAAACCATCGTGTGGAGCGACCGGAAGATACGGCGTCCGCTCGTCACCGTGGAGGATGTCTTGCCCGAAAGCATGAAGATTGCTGACCGCACTCCGGCACTGCCCGTTGCACCAGCTTTCGACCAACCGATCAAAACACGGTTTTCGTTTCGGCCCATGCGCCGAGGCCGATACCACTGGAAGAACCTGCAGGTACGCGGGACAGACGCGCTCGGGCTGGTGACCATGGACAAAACCTACGTGGCGGATCCCGTCGAACTTACCGTCTATCCAGTCCCACTGCCTGTGGCCATCGAGATTCGGCCGACGACAGGGTGGGGCACGTCCGATATTGAGTCGGGCCTCGTCCGCGGTAGTGGCATCGAGACGCGAGGGATCCGGGAGTACGCTTATGGTGACCCCCTCAGGCACGTGCACTGGCGGTCGAGCGCGCGAACGGGCCGACTGATGGTCAAGGAGTTCGACACTGGATCGGGGCTTAGCCTTGCTTTTGTGTTGCAGCGAAGCCTGGGTTCGGACGTCGGCCCGACAGGCGGATCGACCTTCGAGGCAACGTGCGGCCATGCTCTGTTCTTGGCGACCAAGTACGCCGAGGCGGGCGCGATGGTCTGGTTCCCTGGTCTTGAGAGTCCCGACGCAGCTTTGGCTCATCCCGACGCCAGGACACGGGCCGTCCGCGACATCTTGACCGACGTCCAAGCGACTTCGGGGACTCCAGTAAGCCAACACGTGTCCCAGGAGCACTTCCGAGAAGGCACGACCGTCGTGGTGTTCCTGAGCGTGCAGGATCCAGGACTGCCCGCCGCCCTTCTCGGACTCGGGCCCATCCGCAAGGTGTGTCTCGTTTATGACTGCAATGAGTTTGAAAAGGGCGCCAAGGCACGTTCTGCCGTCGAACCGGCTTATCTTAATCAGCTAGAGGCGACGGGCACGGAGGTCATGCTGATGCCCAACGTGGAGGCGGCACTGTGAACAAGAAAGTTGAACTGGGAATCTTCGACTACTTGCTCGTCATGACGTCTTGCTCCATCTCTCTGCTTGCGCTGGGAGAAAGCCTTTCGCGCCACTCCCTGTCCGTCTTCCTCGCCATCGCCAGCATTGTCTCGATCTTCATCGGGTTCCTCATCTCACGATCCCGGTTTGTGTCCAAGGTCAAAGATTGGGACGGCTACATTTGGTGTGCCCTGGCGATTGCGGCAACGTTCCTGGCCCGTCCCCTCAACCAACTCCTCCCCGAAGAGGGATTTCCCTTCGTCCTCTTTGCGGGCTCCTGGCTTTCCTGGCTCGTGATCCTGTGCGGCGTCGCTTCCTGGCGCGACCAGACACTGCTGTTCCTCAACCTTCCGTGCCTGTCGGCCTTTGCGCTCGTCGGGACGTTCGACACCTTTGCGCCGGCCACGCTGCTGTTCTTCGTCTTTCTGGTGAGTTCCAGCCTGCTCTATGCGCGGATCCATCAGCGTTCGATGATCAAACGCGCCAAACAAGCGGGACAGGAGGATCCTCGACTTCTGCATCGGGACTCATGGAGGTGGATGGCGGGCCCCGAATGGGCGCTCGCCTCGGCCGGGATCATTGTCGTGTTCAGCCTGGTCTTTGGGCCAATACTCAAGTTCACACTGGAACCCGTGGCGGGTTCCGTCAAAGTAGCTCTTCCGCCTGCGCCACCAACTCCAGCCACGAACGCCAACGCTTCCTCCAACTCCGAAATGATGGTTGGACGTGGGCCTGTCTTCCTCGACAACAGCGTGATTCTCAAGGTCCGAATGGACCACCCTGGCTACCTTCGATCGTCGATCTACACCGTCTACGGGGGCAACGGGTGGTCGCGGCTCCGCGGCGTCTCCGAGCTCGCCGGCTTGGATGCTCTGTCCCCCAAGGTGCTGGACTCGTCTGACACCTGGGTGACCGGTTTCACCGGCCCGCCACCGATGGAGCCGATCGCGTCACCCATTGAAAAGGTTCTCACCATTGCCGCAGCGGGGGATGACAACGCCGCCATCATGGCGCCCGGCCCCATCACCCGAGCGAAGGTTCCTGGAGCCACCAGCCTCGTGTTCACAGCGCAAGGAACCGTATTCAGACGCGGCGAGTTCAGGAACAGCAAGTCGGTGGACATTGCTTATTTGGAGCCCAACCCGGGTGTCACGCCTGGCCCAGCAACCTTCCCCGAAGCGGTCAAGCCGATCGAAAAGTACTTTCTCGACACGGGCACGGCTCCGCCCACCGTCATTGAATTCGCTCGGGAGGCGGCCAAAGGTGCCCCTAACGACTATGCCAAGGCCAGCCAGATCGCGGCAGCCATCGCCAAAACGGCCACCTATTCGCTGAAGGCTCCTCCGCTGGTCTCGTCAAAGGACGCCGTCGCCCAGTTTCTCTTCGAAACTCGTAAGGGGTACTGCGACCTTTATGCAACCGCAATGACCGTTTGCGCGCGAGCTGTCGGCCTGCCGGCACGCTTCGTCACTGGGTTCATCGTCAACAAGCCCGAACCAGACGCCAACGGTTTCTACGACATTCACAGCCGTGACGCCCATGCTTGGTCTGAGGTGTTTCTCAAGGGGTACGGGTGGGTCAAGTTCGACGCCACCGAGAACACGAACTCGGAGGAGGGTGGGTCTCAGAACAAAGGCGGGGACTGGCTGCACTCTCCAGCCGCCGCGACGACCGCCGGCGTCGGCCTGCTGCTGTTGGCCGGCCTTGCCGTCTACCTATGGAACGCCAAGGGACCGGTCAGCGCTTCGCGATTCCTGGCGGCTCTCGGTTTCAAGTCTTCGCTCCCTACCCGTGCCCACGCCAGCAGGCTGCACCAGGAGTTCGACCGCGCCTTGAGGCGCCACACAGGGACCGTCCGCCGGTTCAGCCAAACGACGCGGGAATACGTCGAAGCGACTCGCGAAAGGCTCGGAACCGTCTACCCAGAAGCCGTGACCGTCGTGGGAGCGCTGGAAGCGGCCTGCTTCGGGCCACAGGAACCGTCCAAGCTGGAGCTCGCCGACATTTCAGCACGTCTCAAATCGATCCGCCGAACCAAGCGGCAACGTGTCCGTCCATAATCTGCCCAGTGAGGTTTGATCCGTCCGTCGCTGTCAAGAGCCGGGCCGTCTTTGTCGGCGGAGACGACAGCCTGTCTCGGGCAGAGGCACTCGAGAAGATCCTCGGCGCAGTCAGTGCCGATCCGTCCGAGACGGAGTCGATCCTGGGGGACTCGGTCACTCCGCTCGAATGGTTCGGCAAGAGCTCGACCGTGCCGTTCTTTGGCGAACGCCGCGTCCTGGTCGTGAGGAGCGTGGGACGATGCGAGCCCTCCAGGTTCTGGGACGACGAACTCAAGAAGGACCATCCCGCGGTGACCGAGTTCAAGGGCCTACCGGAAACTGCACTCCTCGTCCTCGTGCACGACGACGAAATCGGCGACGATAGCCGTCAACAGCGGTTCGTCACCCACGCGAACCAGTGGATGAAACTTTTGGAGTTCGGCGGCGGAGTGGCCTTTGTGTTCAAAGTGGACACAAGCAAAACCCCCGAGCTGGTCCGTGCACGAGCGAAGGAACTCGGTAAGACGATCTCGCCCGTCGCCGCCAACCTCCTTTCCGAAATGGTGGGTGGCAAGCCGGAGCTGGCCCTGTCCGAGTTGGAGAAGGCCGCCCTCTACGCGGGAGACTCGCCCGAAATCAGGCGGAGCGATGTTCAAGCCGCGGTCTTGCCGGACGCCGAGTACAACGTCTTCAAACTCGCAGACGCGATAGTCGCATCAGACGCCCGCCAAGCGGTCGCCCAACTGCGGACCCTCTTCGAGCAGACGCCCGACATTGGAGGTCAGCTCTTCCCCCGCGTCCTGCCGACCCTCGTCGGCCAGTTCCGTCTGATCTGGCAAGCCCGAGCCTCGTCCGAGAGCAAAGGCGAGTCGGAGCGCTCGGAATGGGTGCCGGCCAAGAGTCTGGCTGACGAAAAGGACTGGAGGCAGAGGCGTGCCCGGGAGGCGGCAGCGCGGTTAGACGCCGGCCAGATCCGCGAGTGCTTTCGGCAGTTGCTGCAGGTCGAAGCAGAGGTCAAAGGACAGCTGCCCAGCCTTTCGGCGCCTGACAGCCTCGAACAGATGACCCTTCGGCTGTGCCGCATCTGTGGTCGTAAGTCTTAGACTTTCGACCAGACCATGATCCAAAAATTCGGCACGCGCAGTCCGTCCCTCAGTTGCGGCCGCTCAGCAAGGGCCTCCGGCGTCGGGACCGGCTCCAGAAACGTCTCGAGCCGAAGTCCGTTCCCAAGTAATGACGACATATAGGCGGAGAGCGGGCGGTGGTAGTTGACGATGGTGATGCCGCACCAACTGACGACTGAGCCCGATTCGAACGCGTAGTTGTCGAGCGGCCAGTGACGCTTCTCGCCGCTGTCGTCCTTGATCCAAGCGCAAGCCGGGCCAACGATCGTGTTCACGTTGCACGCCACAAACTGACCGCCCGGCTTCATCACCCGCACGATGTCGCTGATCGAGGCGCGATAGTCCGGAATGTCGCACAAGCTGAGATAGGAGACGACCCAGTCGAACGTGCCGTCCCGAAAAGGCAAAGCCTCGCCCACTCCCCTGACATAGGCCGGACCGGACTGGCGCGCCGCCTCTTGCAGCAGGCCCTCGGTCGGATCCAAACCCACAACATGAGCTCCCTGAGCGCTCAAGTGGCGAGCGAACCGACCCTCACCACAGCCCAGATCCAGGACGGTCTGCCCGACTCCCACGGCACACAGGGCCGTCATGACCGGGTCGAGCAGGTGCGTCCGGTTGGCGTCGCCTTCTGTCACCCGGGCGATCCAAGCCCCGGCGGAGTTCTGCCAGTAGTCTCGGTCGGTGACCATCGTGCGGTGTCATACCCGAGCGCCAAGACCATAATCCGGCCATGGACGCACTGTCGCTCTTCAATTTCGTCTTTGACGACCCCGAAAAACAGCTGCATGCCGTGATCGACGGCTTTCCGGCCGAAGCCTGGGACACTTCGGGCGCCGGGGGCGCGTACTCGCTTCGGGAGACGGTCGTGCACCTGACCGAGGCTTACATGGCCTGCCAAGCCAGCTTGAAGGGCGCCGAGTTCAAATGGGGCCAATATCGGGCGGTCAGCGACGACAACTCCGCGTTGGTCCAGGAACTCTTCGCTCAGCGTGAAACGGTGCGCGAGTTGGCGATCGGCTCGCCCGACGAAAAGGCTCTGCAGACAGCGGTTGTTTTCACGTCCAGCCACGACTACTATCACGTGGGTCAGCTCTGTCGGCTCCGCCTCGAGGTCCAGCCCGACTGGGACAGCTTGGCGATCTACGCCCACCTGATGCACTGACACCCTTTCAGTTGGCGCCTTGTTCCGGAGTCGCCGACTCGAGAACGAGCCCTGTCGAGGGCAGAAGATGCTCTGCCGAGGGCAGAAGATGCTCTGCCGAGGGCTGAAGATGCTCTGTCGAGGGCAGAAGATGCTCTGTCGAAGGCAGAAGATGCCCTGCCGAGGGCAGAAGATGCTCTGTCGAAGGCAGAAGATGCTCTGCCGAGGGCAGAAGATGCTCTGCCGAGGGCAGAAGATGCCCTGCCGAGGGCAGAAGATGCCCTGCCGAGGGCAGAAGATGCTCTTGCTGCCTCAAGGCTCGCCCTCCCCGTAGCTCCGCCGTACCTCTTGCCAAGTCTGGAGGCTTGTCCGCCACAATCCAAAGCGCGAGTGGGAAGTGACAAGCATTACAGAAACCCGGGACAAGGAGGGGTGCCTCGCGGCGTGCCTGGAACACTTGGACGGGGCACCATAGCCTCCAGACTTGGGCCGTGTCGGTTGGTGGCGGTCGGTCAGCGAGCCTGGAGGCAGCGAGCCTCCCGGTCCCCAGTCCCCAACCCCCCGGAGGTATCATCTCCCCCGGCCAAGGCCAATTCGCACGGCACTCGGTGCGCCACTGGGTCCCCGCTGGGGCAAGAGGCGGTTCCCTACCGAGGCCGGAGGACAACCCAGGAAAACAACATATGCCGCAACTCAGCATGAAAGAGCTGCTGGAAGCCGGCGTTCACTTCGGTCACCAGACACGGCGCTGGAACCCGAAGATGAAACGCTACATCTACGGCGCTCGCAACGGAATCTACATCGTCGACCTGCACCAGACCATCAAGATGTTCGAGGACGCGCTCAACTACGTCCAACGCATCGTGACGGACGGTGGCAGCATCCTCTTCGTCGGCACCAAGAAGCAGGCTCAGGCCGCCGTGCGCGAGGCCGCACACCGGTCGGGCCAGTACTGGGTCACGGAGAGGTGGCTGGGCGGAATGCTCACGAACTGGGACACGATCCAGCAGCGCATCCAGCGCCTCAAGGAACTGGACCGAATGTTCGACGAGGGCTATGCCGCCCGGTTGCCGAAGAAGGAGCAACTCAAGCGCATGGAAGAGCGGGACAAGCTCAACCGCTACCTCGAAGGCATCCGCTCGATGGAGGAGCCTCCGGCCTGCATGTTCGTGGTGGACCTCAACAAAGAGTCCATCGCCGTCAAAGAAGCCAAGAAGCTCAACATCCCGGTGGTGGCGATCGTGGACACAAACTGCGACCCGGACGCCGCTGACTATGTGATCCCAGGCAACGACGACGCGATTCGAGCCATCCGCCTTGTGACTCAGAAGTTTAGCGAGGCCATCAACGAAGTCAGACCGTTCCTTGACGAGGGTGCCACGGCTGGCATCGAGGAAGAAGCCACCGAGATCGAGGAGGAAGCCGTGCCGATCGCTATGGGCGAGATCGAGGAAGAGTTCCTTCGCGGTTTCGGCGAAGATCCCGACTACGCTGTCCCGGGCGCTGGCTCCAGCAAGCCCGTCGAAGCGGCGGCACCCGTTGCCACGGAGCCTGAGCCCGAGCCCGTCGCGGCCCCGGAGGCGCCGGCCGAAGTGCCCACGACCGAGGAACCTGCCCCCGCCAGTGAGGAGTTAGCAACAGAATGAGCCAAATCAGCGCAGCCGACGTCAAGAAGCTCCGCGAGGAGACCGACGCCCCCATGATGGAGTGCAAGGCCGCCCTCGACGAAGCGGGTGGCGACTTCGCCAAGGCCAAGGAGATCCTTCGCGAGAAGGGGCAAGCCGCCGCCGCCAAGCGGGCGGGCCGCTCCACGAGTGAAGGCATCGCCAAATTCGTCGCGGCCGCCGGCGGAAAGTCCGCAGTCGGACTCGTCGTCGAATGCGAGACAGACTTCGTGGCCAAGAACGAGAACTTCATCGCTCTCGTGGGCAAGCTGGCCGACGGCATGCTCGCCGCGGGATCCGCGGGGCCCGACGTGACGGTCGACGGCAAGTCCGTCGCTACCCACATCGAAGAGGCGATCGCCGTCATCCGCGAGAACATCCAACTGAAGAAGGCGGTTTTCGTCCAGGCCAAGGAAGGCGTGATCGCTGTCTACAACCATCACGACGCCAAGAAGGCCTCGGCGGTGGAAGTGAGCGGGAGCGCCAGCAACCTGCAGGACGCGGGCTTCCAAGTCGCCATCCAGACGGTCGCGTTCAGCCCGGCCTATCTCAAGAAGGACGACGTGCCCAAGGACGTCATCGAAAACGAGATCCGCATCGAGACCGAGCGTGCGATCAACGAAGGCAAGAGCCCCGAGATCGCCGAGAAGGCCGCCATGGGCCGCGTGAACAAGGAGTTCTACCAGCAGCAGGTGCTGCTCGAGCAGCCGATGTACACCGACGCGAAGAAGTCGGTCTCGGCCTACCTCGCCGAGGAAGGCAAGGTCGGCGGCGGGCCGATCAGCGTGCTGCAGTTCGTCCGGCTCCAGGTTGGGCAGGAATAGCGCAAGCGCCCCGCCCCAGAAAGCCCCGTGACTATCGTTGCGGGGCTTTCTACTGTCTTGTAACGGTCACGAGCCCGATGCCGTAGAAAAGGGTGCGGTGAAGAGGAGATTGCGGCCTCATAAGGTGGCCATGGAACTAGCGGTCATCGGCCTGATCGTCTTGGCTGGCGTTGTTCTCATGCCCGCTTCCCACGAACTTTCCTGGTTTCATGCATTCCTCGTGTGTCGTCGTGTGCCCGACCTCAGGCCCGGAATGACGGAAGACCAAGTCGAGCGGACACTAGGATTGGACCGAACTGTGTGGGAGCAGATTGGCTCGGGCCCAACATCGCACTACTGGTGGGGCGGTCGCCTTCGGGATCGGCTGGGACTCCGGACCACCTGGAACTGCTCTTCGAGGACGCCGCGGCTGGTTCGGGCCGAGATCATCTGGCGATGAACATGAGCCTGTCGAGGGCGGAAGGACTACAGTCGCTCCTTGCATTCAGGACATGGAGGACTGTCCAGTTTTCGCCTTGAACCCTTGCGACCCGGCTGTACACTCATCACTGTGAAAGTCGTGGGCCCGCTTGCGATCGTCGCCCTGTTGCTCGGAGGCGCATGCATGACTGGTTCGCACACGGATTCCAGTTCACCAGTGCCCCCCGACAGGGTTGTGTCCAAGCCAAAGCCAGCGCTGAATGTCGTCGGCTCCTACTACTTCGGCGACGGTCTGGGGGTCAACTGTGTCCTGGACCTCAAGGCAAATGGAGAGTTCTCTTTCACCTGGAACGGGTGTTTGGGGCTTTATGATTCCAACAGCGGGCCGTACGAATGGAACGGAGACGTCCTCGTACTCAGGCCAGAGAAGCCGAACAAGCGTGAGGGATTCTCTGGCACTCACACAAGGTTCTTCCCTGTCCCCTGGGGCGACCGGCTGTACTTGATCTCCGAGGAGCAGATGCTGGGCTTTTGTGGGAAATACCAGCACGGGTGGCGGGGCGGCAGCTACGACGGCCGGAATCCGTCGTTTTACATGAGGAACGGTGTGGACGCGGCCAGGGCAGGAGAACTAGCGCCTTTGGGTTCGCCCCCGGCTGTCCCGGAAAGGTTCCGGAAGTACCTTGATGACGAGTTCTGCGCGTTAGTGACCAAGGTACTCGACGCGAAGCATGTGACCGTGAACAAGGGTGCAGCCGACGGCGTCTATGCAGGCACCAAGCTCAGCACGCTCAACGGCAAATGGATGGCGGTGACGTTGGTCCGTGAACACGACTGCGACTGTCAAATGTGGAACCCCAAGCAAGCGGCTCCCAAGCTCGGCTCGCAACTAGAAGCCCTTGAATACTAGACGGTACCAAGTCACTTGAGGTCTGCGACCACCAAACGGTGGTCGGAGTTCATAGTCTTCTTTGCATAAACTTGGACAGGTTCGAATCCGCGCGAGACCCAGACCTGGTCGATCCGCACCACGGGGTAGTCGTTCACGGCCGTCGCCCCCCATCCACGCCCAGCAATCCGGAACGTGTCTCGCGCCAGAGGATCGAGGGGCGACGTGACGGACGGGTCGGGCGGCGTGTTGAAGTCGCCAGCCAAGATCAACGGGGCCTGACCCTTGACGCTCGCGACAAACCGCGCGATCCCCCTAACCTCTACACGTCGGATACTCCTGTTCTCCGCGTAGTCACGCCAACAAGCCGGATTCCAATAGTCAAGGCGAAAGACAGGGGGAGTGAGCCGCAAGGAGACAATGAGTACCTCAGACGACCGTTCTCTTAACCGGGCCCAAGCGGCGACGAAGTCTCCCGTTCCACGCGGGAGCGGGACGGGTGTCAGTCGACCGTGAACCAAGATGCTCCCGTCGACTCCAGCAAGCAGCGACCAATCCTTCCCTAACCCCCTTCGAATCCGCTCCAGTGCCGTTTGTGTAGGCGACTCTTGCAGGAGTACGACATCGGCAGGCTGATTGACGGCTTCACGGGCCGCTTCTTCGTTGCCTCCGGCACAGTTCAGTGTGACGACACGAAGGCTTGATGACGGAGAGGACGCTACCGCCGCACGGGTAATCGCCAAAGGTTCATCTCCGATCGCGGCCCAGGCAGCGAGCCAGGCCAGTCCGACCCATAACCGGTTGCGGGCCCGCCCGCGTCGCACGCCCATCAGCAAAAGCAGCCCCGCCGGAAGGAACCACGCCCAGATAGGCCAGATGGTGAGAGCTGCCAGCGCGTCCACCCTGGTGGTGTACAGGACGACCAAGCCGACGAGAAGGGTCAGCGGCACCAAGGGGAGCCAATCTCTCCGGTTCCTGGTAACGCCGGCTTTGCGTCGATTTGCCCGATCCGCCGACTTCATCCAATTTGAAGACGGTTTTTCGTCGGCGTTTGGTCTTTGGTACGCTTCCGGCATCCCAACCGTCCCCGCCCCCTTGCACGAAGGCACTCATCCGTGGCATCGTGAGAGTTTGTGGACATTGTGTACCCCCGGGTTCTCTTGAAGGTCAGTGGCGAAGCCCTTGCCGGCACGGCGAAAGTAGGACTCGACGCCAATGTCCTGGCTTACTTGGCCAACGAGATCGTCCATGTCCATGAACTCGGAGTCCAAGTCGCCGTGGTCTGTGGCGGCGGCAACTTCTTCCGCGGAGAGGTGTTCAGCGAAACGGGCGGGATCGATCGGACGACGGCCGATCAGATGGGGATGCTGGGAACGATCATGAACGGGCTTGCACTCCAGTCGGCCCTTGAGAAAGCGGGTGTCGCGACGCGGGTCCAGAGTGCCATCGAAGTCAGGGCGGTCTGCGAGCCGTTCATCAAACGTCGTGCCGAACGTCATCTGGAGAAGGGCCGAATCGTCGTCTTTGCCGGAGGTACGGGCAACCCCTACTTCTCTACCGACACGGCGGCCGCCCTCCGCGCGCTCGAGGTCCAAGCCCGCTGCCTGATCAAGGCGACCAAGGTGGACGGAGTCTACGATAAGGACCCGAAGAAGTATCCAGACGCCGTGAAGTACAAGTCGCTTGGGTACAACGAGGCCATCGACAAGCGCCTGGCGGTGATGGATCCAACAGCCTTCACGCTCTGCCGGGAACACAACCTGCCTGTGATCGTGTTAGATATGCACGCCACTGGCACCATGGTCCGCGCGGTGAAGGGAGAACCGGTCGGGACGCTGGTAGAAGGAGAATAAGACGACTATGACAGCCCAAGAGCTCATCACTGACGCCGAACACCGTATGAAAAGCGCCGTCGAGGTCACGGCTCACGACTTCCAGCGCATCAGAACGGGACGAGCCAATCCCATCATCCTCGAGGCCGTCCACGTCGACTATTACGGCAGCGAAACGCCCGTCAGCCAGTGCGCCAACATCTCCATCCCTGAGCCGCGACAGTTGCTGATAACGCCGTACGACAAGAACATGCTCGGACCGATCGAGAAAGCGATCTTGAAGAGCGATCTAGGGCTGACTCCCAACAACGACGGACAGAACATCCGTCTGATCTTGCCTCAGATGACAGAAGAGCGGCGTAAAGACCTCACGAAGCAGGTGCACCACCGGGCCGAAGAGGGCTGCGTGGCTGTCCGCAACGTGCGCCGCGACGTTCTGCACCACCTGCAGACAGCCCAGAAGAACAAAGAGATTTCAGAAGACGACTTGAAGGGCTTCGAGAAGAAGATTCAGGACATGACCGACAAGTTCGTCGCCGAGGTCCACGAGATACAAAAGAAGAAAGACGCCGAGCTGATGGAGATCTGACCCCTCCAAGGGGCTCCCCTATCGTGACACGGCCCGGACGGCACCTGCGAAGCTGTTGAGAACCCGAAACCGACAAACCTCCCGAGCGGAAAAGAGCCTGGGCGGCTCACAAGCCGACGCACAGGCAAGCCCGATCCAGTCGCGTGCCATGGCCCTGGGGATCGACCTCGATCGTTTGCCCCGCCATGTCGCCATCATCATGGACGGGAATGGACGGTGGGCTCAAAGTCAGGGTCTGAAGCGACTGCTGGGGCACCGAAAAGGGTACCGAGTACTCAAAGACGTATTGCTGAATTGCAGCGAGCTTGGGATCGAGGCACTCACGACCTACGCTTTCTCGGCTGAGAACTGGCGAAGGCCGTTCGAGGAGGTCACGGGCCTGATGAAGTTGATCGAGGACGCCGCCCGAACAGAACTTCAGGGGCTCGTCGCGAACAACGTCCGTTGCCGCGTCCTGGGCAGGCTCGATGAGCTGCCCGAAGGAACTCGAAACGCCCTTGCCGCCTTGGTTCAAACAACAAAGGACAACACGGGGATCATCTTCAGCCTCGCGGTCAATTACGGCGGCAGGGCTGAGATCGTCGACGCCGTCAAGAGAGTCATCGACGACGGTCTCGACGCGGCCAACGTGACGGAAGAGGCCCTCTCTGCCCGGATGTACGCACCGGACATCCCAGAGCCAGACCTCCTGATCCGGACTGCCGGCGAGATGCGTTGGAGCAACTTCTTGATCTGGGAGGCGGCCTACGCCGAATTATATGTGACACAGACGTCCTGGCCCGAATTCGACGAGGCCGAACTCCTCAAAGCCCTGCGTGCTTATCAAGCTCGGTTCCGCAAGTTTGGCGGCTTGGGAACGAGCTGACGGTCGTCGGCATCACTTCTTCAGCAGATCACGGATCTCAGTCAGCAGCTGGACATCAGCCGGAGTCACTTCGGGAGCTGGCTCGGGAGCGGGCTCCGCGCGCCGCATCCGGTTGACGCCTTTGACAACGAGGAACAAAGCGAAGGCTACGATCACGAAGTTGATGACTGCGGTCAGGAAGTTGCCCCATGCCAGCACGCCAGCACCGGCCTCTTGGGCCGCCTTGATAGTGGCAAAGGTCGTCGCTCCGTCTTTGCCCGCCTTGAGCACGACGAAGTTGTTCGAGAAGTCTGGCTGCCCGAAAAGGCCGAGGAGGGGCTTGAGGAGGTCCCCCACAAGCGAGTCGACGATCTTGCCGAAAGCGGCGCCAAGCACTACGCCGATCGCAAGATCCAACATGTTCCCCTTCATCGCGAACTCTTTAAACTCTTTCAGCATGTCGTCCACCGGACACAGACCTGGTAACCCTACGGTCAAATGTGTCTCCCTTCGGACGATACCGGGTTGAGGAAATGATTTTCTAATTCACTTGCATGCTTAGTTCAAAAACCGCCGTCTCGCACCGCATCATCCTGGCGAGCCTGCCAAACCGCTGAACGAGTTGGAAGGTTCGGTGTAGAATGAACCTTGAGGTCACCGAGCTATGTTTGTCGCAACGATCGCCGCCACGCTTGTCCTGGGTGTGGCCCACTTCGACGATTCGCCCCTTAAGTGTGCTGTCCTCGGCTCGCCGACAACCGCAAAGTCAAAGGCTGTCGAGTACGAAGGCATCCGATTCCCGTTCTGCTGCGGAGGTTGCCCTGAGGCCTTTACGAAGGAGCCGGCCAAGTACATCGCCAAGGCAGCCAAGGAGTCCGGGGCCATCGGAATCTCGATGTTCTGCCCTGTTTCCGGCGAGCGGCTCGACTTGGACAAGGTCAAAGCGACTATGGACTACAAGGGCATCCGCTACGGGTTCTGTTGCGACAGCTGCCCGACGGAGTTCAAGGCCAATCCTGAGAAGTATGTCAAGGTACCTCCGAAGGAGAGCCTGGTTTGTCCTGTTTCCGGTGAGAAGATCGCGTCCTATTCGGCTGCAGCAGGATATGTCGACTACCAAGGCGTCCGATACTATGCGTGTTGCTCGAACTGCCTGCCCGCCATGAAGAAAGACATCGCCAAGGTGCTCGAAGCCGGCAAGGCAAAGGTCACCACACCCGTGGCCATGACGGCGACAAACGCCAAACCTGAGACCCACGGCGGCGGCTAACCGGTCGCTGAACCGACCAACCGGAGGCGCTGGCTGAATTCGGCCAGCGCCTCTTGTGTCGGACGCATCGGTGCGACCCCGATGCCAAAGATCTTGGTGCAGTCAAGGACGCTGTATGGCGGTCTCTTGGCGAGTGTCGGCCAATCGTCGGTCGCGATCTCCTGCACCTCGACGGGACGGTCGCTCCCTTTTGCCGATCGAAAGGCTTCAATGGCATCCACCGCGAACCCATGCCAATTCGTCGTGTCCGGGCCTGTCGCGTGCAGAATGCCGCCTGCTGGCCCGATCTCGATCACTTCGGCCATGGCCCTCGCGAGATCGACTGTGTACGTTGGATTGCCGAACTGATCGTTGACGACTCGCAACGGCTTTTCAGCGAGCCACGCTTCGATCATCGTGCGGGGAAAAGACCGACCATTGGGGCCGAACAGCCATGAAGTGCGCACGATGACCGTGCCCGGGCACTCCTTGATCGCGTTGTGCTCACCCATGAGTTTGCTCTTGCCATAGATTCCGAGCGGATTGGTGACCGAGTCCTCCCGGTAGGGCGTGTCTGCCTGACCGTCGAAGACAAAGTCGGTGCTGACATGGAGGAGCCTCCAACCGTTCGACTGGCAGACGGCGGCCAATGCACCTGGCGCGACCGCGTTCACGGCCATGGCGGCCATGATCGATCCCTCCGCCTTGTCCACGTCCGTATAAGCCGCGCAGTTGACCACCCAGTCGAAGTCGCCCCAATCATGCTTTCGCAGCTTCTCGAGGGCAGCGGCGCTCGTCAGGTCGAGCTCGACGGGCCCTGGAGACCGCACAGACCATCCTTTGTCTGAGAAGCAACGGACCGTGTCGGTGCCCAACATGCCCGATCCGCCAAGGACGAGAATCCGCTTGGGACGGACGGCCTCGGGGGTCGCGCTCATCGTGTCGACCTGCCACGTGGACACTGCCCTGTCACGGCCTGAGCTCGCAAAGTCTTCTGGTCTCGTAAGAGTTTCATGAGCGGCACGTCCTGTATTATGAAAAGCACAGGAAAGACCATGAAACGGCGTTCACTCATTTTCCTTGCCCTGGTCACAGTCTGTTCGCTGGCCACAGCGCAGAGCGGTGGCCTGGGCAAGAAAGGCGAAGGCGGTCATGCGACTGCCTCACACAGCAGTTCGAAGTCGTCTGGCTCGTCGGTGCGCGTGACGCCGGTCAGGACCAGCGGAGACACGGCCAGGAACAGAAACAGCCATCCACGGCCCACTTCAGGCGGCTCCACTGTTCGCAACCAGCAGTCCTCGCGCTCTTCAGGGATAGGACCCTCTTCGGGCGTGATCAACCGGTCGTCGCAGGGACGTCCCACCGGCAGTAACAACGCCAGCCTCGGACGGCCCAACTCGGGCAGCCAGGGCGGATCCTATGCCGGGAGTGGGTTCCACGGATTCAACAACTCTTCGAGTTCCGGATCTTCCGTGAACCAGAGCCATTCGTCGTGGAGTACACGTGGTTCGGGATACAGGTCAAGATCGAGTAACGAGGACGATCGGTCCGGTAGGAGCTCCATCCTAGGTCGTCCGGACCCTCGCTCGGGATCTAGCAGTTACGCCAGCTTCTACCGCCAAGACGAAGGTCTTGGCAAAAAGGGTGGCGGCAAAGGTGGCGGAAACAACGGCGGAGGCGGAAACAATGGCGGCAACGGCGTCGGCAAAGGCGATCCTCCTCCCCGACACGGCGGCGGATCCGGCGGTAATGGTGGCGGCAATTCCGGCGGCTATGGCGGCCTGGGCAACGGTGGCTCCCAGAACGGTGGCTACGGTTCCGGGAGCTCTCATGGTAGCGGTAACGGCGGCCTGTCCGGCATCGGTCGTGGCGTCCTCGGCAAACGCAACGGCAACTCGCGCAGTGGACAAGTCAACTACGACGGTGCCCACAACTACAACGGCGTCAAGTCTAGGCCTTCCTTCAAGATCCAGATCCCGGTGCTTGGATCCCACCAACGCATCGACCACGAAGTGAACCGCGAAAACCGGGTTCACATTGGCGACGGTCGGTACCGCAGCGGGTATTGGCAGTACGACCGTGGTTGGTGTGACACCGACTTCTGGTATCCGTGGTACGGGTTCAACTGGTACGAAGGCTGCAACTACGCCCCGTCCCCGTTCTATTGGTACTGGAATGTGCCCGGCTACGTTGACTGCACCCGCATCCACTTTGGACCGATCACCTGGATCCGGTGCACAACCAGCTACTACTGGCACACACCCCGGTACGACCTTTACGGCGACTATGTAGGATCCTATTCTGCGCTCGACGCCTCGGTCGCTGACCTTCAGAGGTCGTTTGAGGGTCGCTCCATGCGCTATCTCACCCACTTGATCCCCGACCAGGGACGGATCGAGATCGATATGAGCGGGCAAGATGCGTACTCGGTCGGTGGGAGCGACTTCTACGACATGCTCCGCGACGTCGTGGAAGGCACTCAAACGACCGATTACGAGATCAAGGACGTGCGTCACGACGGGGATCGGGCAACCGTGTTCGCCGTCCACGAGTTCATCGACTCGTGGGGCAACCGTGAATCAGTCCGCCACGAGTGGGGCCTCGAGCGCACTCGCTCTGGCTACGTGATCACGTACTTCCACAGCGAACAGCCGCTCTGACCTCCAACGCAGGACCAACGGGCCCGCTTCCATTCGTTCGGAAGCGGGCACGTTCGCTTGGGCTAGAGAACGTTCCACATTCTGCCGACGATTTCACACAGAGAATCACCAGTTTGTTCTCTAAACCGGACACGGAGCACAAGACTTGAGCCTGAGGATCAACACGAACATCTCCGCCCTGACGGCGATGCGACACTTAGAGGACACGCAGAGCATGTTGGAAGGCTCCGTGTCTCGCCTCAGTACGGGACTGCGGATCAACAGCGCCGCTGACGATCCCGCCGGACTCATTATCAGTGAGGGCCTTCGCAGTCAGATCAAAGGCATCGATCAAGCCGGTCGTAACGTCCAGGACGCGATCAACATGACGAAGACCGCCGAATCGTCGTTGAACGAGGTCTCGGGACTGCTCTTGGACATGCGCGCTCTGGCCGTCAACTCGAGCAACACGGCAACGGTGGATGCCACGCAACTGGCAGCTAACCAGGGTCAGATCCGGAACATCATCGACTCCATCAACCGGATTGCACAGCAGACGTCATGGGGCAGCAAGAAGCTCCTGAACGGAGCGGCGGGTGTCCAATCCAGCATCACCAGAACGGACTTGGCCTCAAGCCTCTACATCGGGCCCGAGTTCAACGGATATGCCGTCCAGACCGGCACGGTCAGCATCACGCAGACGACTCAGGCGACCCAGACGACGACTGGAGCTCTCGCGACAACTTTCGCCAACGGTTCGGCCACGGTGAATCCAGGTACCTTCACGATCAACGGCCACACCTTCACTGTCGACACGGGAACAACCGTCGACTCCGTGGTTCAGATGATCAACCAGTCGTCCAGTGACACAGGTGTGACTGCCACGCTCGTGCCGAGCGGTGGCAATGTTGCTGTCCAGTTGACGTCAACCAAATACGGATCCCAGTTCCCTATCAACTACCTTGAGGGCGCCAACATTCTCAATGGCGGCGCCGGGGCGGTGCCCGCTGTCGGTACGGACGCTGTCTACTCCGTGACGGCACCGACCGTCAACGGTGCCCAGACCGAGACGTTCACCGGCGGGATCGGCCCCGGAGTCGACGGCCTGACCCTGACGTCACCCAGCGGCAACCGGATGGTGCTCACGCCTACGGGCAACGCGACCGCCGGCGCGCAGACGATCGGGCAACTGACGGTCGGCTCGATGCGGTTCCAGATAGGAGCCAACCCGGACCAAGCCACCTTGTTCTCGATCCCGAGCGTCTTCGCCTCTGACCTCGGTACAAACGCTGTCGCAGGACAGAACCTTTCCACGATCGACGTCACGAGCCAGCAGGGCGCCACGAACGCGATGAAGATCATCGACGACGCTGTCCAGCAAGTCGCTTCCCTACGCGGCAACATCGGATCGTTCCAGAGCAACTTCCTCCAGTCGACGCAGCGATCGTTGTCTGTGGCCCAAGAGAACCTGACCGCCAGTGAGAGCCAGATCCGCGACGCTGACGTGGCGTACGAGATGTCGGAGTACACAAAGCTGCAGGTGCTCCAGCAGAGCGGAATCGCCGTGCTCGCCCAGGCGAACCAGGCGCCCCAGTCGATCCTTCAGCTCCTCAAGGGAGGCTAGGGTCAGCCTAGCCCGACAGGGTATCGTCTGATCGCGCCGCGGCCCCGGGCCGGTGGCTGCCCAACGATCAGACGGAGAACCCTGATGCGCCGTGCCCTAGGTAAAGGCCTGACCCAGATGCTGGGTGAGACGAGCGACACTCCACCGACGGAAGTGTCGGTCGCCGACATTGTCGCCAATCCTCGACAGCCGCGGCAACGGTTCGAAGACGAGTCGCTTCAAGAGTTGGCCTCGTCAATCAAGGAGCACGGCCTCCTGCAGCCTCTGGTCGTCCGAGCTCTCGCTGGGGGGCGATTTGAACTCATCGCAGGCGAGCGACGCTTAAGGGCGGCCAAGTCCATCGGTCTCAAGGTCGTTCCTGTTCTGGTCCGGACGGCAAGTGCACAGTCCTCGCTTGAGATGGCCCTGATCGAAAACGTCCAGCGTGAAGACATCAACCCGCTTGACTGTGCCCGGGCCTACAAACGCCTTTCCGATGAGTTCGGGCTCACTCAGGAGCAGGTTGCGGCTCGGGTCGGCAAATCACGCGTCTCAGTGGCGAACTCGCTCAGGATCCTCAGGCTGCCGGAGGCGGTTCAGGAGGCGATTTCTGAAGGAGTGATCTCGGAGGGTCACGCAAGGGCGCTCTTGATGGTCGATAGCCCAGGGCGTTTGATGCAGCTGTTCGAACGGTGTGTGGACGAAGGTCTGTCGGTGCGTGAGCTGGAGCGGATGGCAAAGGGCGCACCCAGGACACCCGTTGGACACAAGCCAGAGTCTCCTCATCCCGAACCTGACCCTGACTGGATGGCCGTCGAGCGCCGTCTGTCCGAGCACTTTGGTGCCAAAGTGAACTTGGCCAGGAAGGGGTCTGGGGGGCGTCTGAGCATCGACTTCTACTCCGAGGACGAGCTTGAGGGCCTCCTCGCTAAGATCGGCATTCGGCTCTAGGTCATAGCCGGATCAGTCGACCTCGCCGGTTCAACCACATGACTCCGAGCCAAACGAGCGCGATGTACGTCAGTGTGTAGAACCAGCCTCCGGCAATGAACCCAAAGGCATCTCGAGACCAAACCAGCCAGGCGTCGATCAGGGCAAGTCTGTTCCCCTTGTATGGCACAACGATCCATTTCAGGATCGTCAGCTTGATCAAGATGGGCGCGACGTACGCGACCAGAGCGTTTGAGCCGAAAGCACGCAGAAACGCGGTCCAGCGTCCAAACCACCCTCGTCTTTCCATGGACCTGAGGAGGGCCAAGGCAGCCACGCCGGCACCTCCGCACACCAAGATGTAGCTCGATGTCCAATACGTCTTGCTCAAAGGTAGGTCGAAGGACCAGAGCCACCCCATGACTGCGAACGCGATTCCAGAGAGGAACTCCGAGCTAGGATCGTAAACGGCCCGCATTCTGTCGCCGACCAGAGAACCGAGAACTACGAGCGACCCGGCCGGAATAACGGAAAGAAGGCCGTCGAGATGGATCTGGGACAGTGCGCGAACGTTGAGCCACGCGACGACGTTTTGATCGGGCCCGAAGCCGTCGGTCGAGCCTGGATAAGGACAGTGTCGGAATGCTATCCCGTACACGACGAGTCCGACCATAGCAAGCAGAAAACGCTGGTATGGCCGCAAGCGGTAGACCCAGAAGGCGAGTCCATACGACAGGGCGATCAAGTGGAGTACGTCGAGGGAGAGGGCCAGAGTGTTGTAGACCAGGCTCTGGATCAAGACACCAGCACCCAGCAAGAAGAGAACGCGGCGAAACACGCGCGCCCGGAGCCGGGACGGCGGAGCCTTCTTCACCTTGGCCGACGCGACCGAAAACGGAATTGAAACGCCAACGCAAAGAAGGAACCAGGGGAAGACAAAGTCGGCCAGATGGACGCCAGCGCCCCAGTCCGCATGCATGAGTTGTAGGGGGGTCTGCGTGTCCCATGCGGCATTGTTGACGAGCAGCATGATGACAACACAGAGCCCCCGGAACGCGTCGAGTGCAAGACTACGGTCAGGCAACGGATGGTGATTCCTGTCCAATGTCTTCAAATTCGAAAGGCGAGCGGCCCTGAGGTCACTGGGCTCGTCCGAGCCCGCAACATCCGACCATATTCGTCCCACAGTCCCAGTCGGGCATGCCCGATTTCGGGCGTCACCCGCGTCTTTCCCAGGAGGACGGCACACCGTCCTCCGTCGGGCAGGTCGACCAGACAGGCCGCGGCACCGTGCGACAAGTCGACGGTTGTCCCTCGGTAGGTCAGCTTATCGCCACTGACCTCAAGCCCTTCACTGCGAAGTGCCTTTGCGATCAAGGGCGAGACCTTTACGCCCCCGATAATCGTCAATCCGTCGAGCTTGGCTGGAAGCGTCTTGAGCGCATTCGAGGGCGCCAAGTCACGCCAAGAACGGGCCCATTCATCGTATCCAGGTGCCACGTATCGTTCCGATTTCGCGAGGAACTGGCTCAATTCCTCGCGCTCGCCGTCGTGCCGGATCAAGAGCCGCTCCCAGGGGTCGAACGACACCAGCGTAGGCTTGCGAGGAACTTCTATCTCGAACTGACTGCGCGCCAACGATTTTGGGTTTAAGACGACCTTTCGGGTGTGTTCGCCGTCCTTGTCCCTGACGAACACGTCGACAGTCAGGCGGTACGGTGCGCCATCGAAGTCGACTTCCCCTCGGACCGCGCCTTGCGAATACCGGACGTTCTGGATTGAAAAGTGTGGCCATCCGGTTCGCTTGATCCACTGATCGAAAAACCACTGGGTCGACGGGCCACAGACCGCTTCAAAGTCAGCCCAATCGGAGGCCCGCGCGGAAGGTCTTCTCTTGAGCCACTCCCGAGCCCACTCGAGAGTCTGAGGGAACTCCTGCTCCATTTGAAGGAGGACGGCGGCTCCCTTACCGTATCCCAAGGATGAGGCGACTGGACCGGACTCCGCACCCGTGTTGAAACAGGCTCCGTGGTCGTACTCGGCACTGGGCTCTGGGCTCGGCATCTGGGCGGTCTCCGTCTCTGCAGTGACGCCGATTGGGGAACGACGGTGGTAGAGCCCGTCGCACCAGTCGGCAAAGCTCTCGTCCCACAGGCTTCCGAGGTAGGTGTTGTCGAGCATCCCTCCGAACCAGGTGTGGGAAGGCTCGTGCCCTTCGTTTGCTGGAAGCCAGCCTGAACCATAAGTGGCAAAGGAGTACGCTTCCAGCGCTCCACCCCCATAGAGGGGTGTAATGACGTCGCCGAAGCTCTTGAACGGATAGGGGGCCAGGTTCCTGTCGTAGAACTCAATGACGGCTGGGAGCATGTCGAGTTGAGTCTGCATGTCAGGTTCAGGCATAGTGCGCGACCAGACATGGTAGCGCCGCCCGTTCACGGTCTTCGACACTTCGCGATAGGCCCCCGCGCACAAGCTCAGGTAGGACACGGGAAGATCCATCTGGAACGTCACGGCCTTCTCTGCCCCGGCATCATTTTCGCCAACCTTATCGCCTTGAGCGACGACGATCCACTCTTTGGGGGCGTGGACCGTCACCCGAAAGGGAGCCGGTTGCCGGGCGACCATCGGATACCAGTAGTCTTGAGTCAGCACGGCCTCGTCTTTCGTCACCGCACCTGCATATCGAGGCTGGTCGACGACGCCCTCATAGTCCAATGTGTAAACGAACTCGTGCTGCTGGGGCCTGGGCAAGGACACGACGCCGCCTGCCTCGGCAAAAGGAACGCTGTGCCCCGAGGCGTCGGTCACCTTTGACACTTCGTACTGTGGTGACAGCCGGACGAGAAACGGACCGTCATGATCTGAATGAAACGAGGTGACAGCACGAATGATCGCCTTCTTGGTAGGGAGATCGAAGCGCACGTCGAAGTCCCATCGCTTGATCCGCACGCCGTTGTCGTCGCTTTCGGGGATCCGAGAGGACAGTACGCCGTTCTTGAGCTCGAACACTTGGGCACCCATGTCTTCACAGGTCAAGTTCGTGGAGACGACAACAAGGTGTTTTCCTCCCGAGACTTCGTCGAGCCTTAGAGCGTGCCAGGCAGATCTTCCGACCCCGTAGGCACCTCCTGTTTTGAGGAATCCAAAGACCCCTTGTTTCGTAAGCTCTTGGGACGTCCAACTTGCCAATCCGGAAACGTCTCGTGCCTCTACGAGTCTGTTTATTTCAACGTAAGGGTCCTTTGTTACAAGGGCGAGAAGCAAGGGGCCCAACATGTGCGAATTCTACATTCGAACTGGCATTGCCGATGGTATCTTCCTGCTGAAACTGCTGGGCACTCAAGTGTGACATGTGTGGATTCGCCGGCTTCGCGGTAGTGAACGGGGAAGAAATGGCAGTCGCTTGGGCTCGGCAAGCTCAGTCCGCATTACGCCACCGGGGACCCGACGACTGTGGTTCAGCCTTTTGGGAACCTGGAACTCTCCGAACACAGGGAGAAATCCCCGATCGTCCCGCAGTCGGACTCGTCCACAACCGTCTTGCCATCATCGACCTCTCGCATAGGGGGCATCAGCCCATGTCGACCCACGACGGGCGGTACACGATCGTCTTCAACGGCGAGATCTACAACTACCGAGAGATCCGTCGGACGTTGGAGGCGAATCACGGTGTCTGCTTCACGAGCGAGTCTGACACCGAGGTCTTGCTTCAATCCTGGGCACACTGGGGGGAGGCGAGTCTCGACTTGTTCGTCGGCATGTTTGCGTTTGCCATCCTCGATCGAACTGAGAACCGCCTCGTTCTGGCAAGGGATCCCTTTGGGATCAAGCCGCTATACATGGTTCAGAGCCCCCAGGGCCTCGCCTTCTGCTCCGAAGTCGGTCCACTCCTTAAGTGGCCTGGTCTGAAGCGGACGGTAGACCCGCAAGGTGCGGTGGACTATCTTCGCTACGGGTTCACCGACCACTTGGAACAGACTCTTGTGTCCCCCGTGCGGCAGGTGATGCCCGGAGAGGTCTGTTCAGTGGATCCGCGCCGACCCAATGAGTTGGCCAAGCGCACTTACTGGAGGGCCAGTCCTCGTGACGGGTCACATCATGGATTCCAGGAGTCTGCGGCCCACTTGAGAGACCTGCTCGCCCATAGCGTCGAATTGCACCTTCGATCAGACGTCCCAATCGCATCGTGCCTTTCAGGGGGGATTGACTCTTCGTCCCTGGTCTGCCTCATGCGCGAGTTGGGCGGACCTTCGATCGAGATCCACACCTTTAGCCACATCGTGCCAGGCACGTCGTTCGACGAACAAAGGTGGATGGACGACGTGAGCCAGCGGGTGGACGCGGTCCAGCACAAGGTGCAGACAAGCCCGTCCGAACTCATCGAGGATCTGACCAGCCTGATCCGTGCCCAACAAGCTCCCTTCACGTCGACCAGCATTTTTGCCCAGTACAAAGTATTCGAAGCGATCCATCGGTCCGGCATCAAGGTCTCACTGGACGGGCAAGGCGCAGACGAGTTGTTCGGCGGATATGGATACCACATCGGTGCCCGTTTGGCCTCACTCGTTCGGCAAAGGAAGTGGGCCAAGGCGTGGAGGTTCGCTCAAAAGGCAGGGCCGACCCACAGCCTGGGTGTGGGCCATCACGTCGCGAACATGGCTGGTTACCTGTTGTCCTCAGGCCAAGACAAGATTTGGCGCAAGCTCGTTGGCCGTGGCGAGACACCATCCTGGCTCGACTCAGGATGGTGCGGCCGACACGGAGCCTTCCCACACAGCTATCGGACGGTTCGTTCGAGCGAATGCCTCCGAGAGACCTTGGGCGCAAGTCTATCAAGGGCGGGCCTCAGCCACCTGCTCCGTTACGAGGACCGCAATTCAATGGCGTTCAGCGTCGAGAGCCGAGTCCCGTTTTTGTCAAAGCCGTTGGTCGAGTTCGCACTTAGCCTGCCAGAGGAATGGCTGGTCTCTCCAGAAGGCATCACCAAGGCCATCCTGCGGCAGTCTATGAGGGGGCTTGTCCCTGACTCCGTCCTGGACAGGAAGGACAAGATCGCGTTCCAAACACCCGAGAACGCCTGGATGAAGACTCTCTCACCGTGGATCGACCGGGTTCTACGGTCAGACAGAGCGAGGTCAGTCGCCCCCCTGTACGTCGACAAGGCACTCGAACTGTGGCGTCAGATCCAAGAAGGATACGCTCCCTATTCGCCGGCAGTGTGGAGGTGGGCGAACATGGTCGAGTGGGCTGAGGCCTTTGACGTCGAGTTCCCTGTCTGATCGTCCCTTATCGTCGCCAACGGCTGGTGCCATAATGGCGACTGTCCGGCGACGTAGCTCAGTTGGTTAGAGCAGACGGTTCATACCCGTCAGGTCGACAGTTCGAGTCTGTCCGTCGCTACCAACCCTTCCCTAGACCGACACTGAGGCTTTGGCGAAGATCTTCTCAGCGATTTGAACGGCGTTGAGCGCAGCACCCTTGAGCAATTGGTCGCCCGACACGAAGAGGCATACGGCGCTGGGATGGCTCGGGTCTTGGCGGATCCTGCCGACAAGCACGTCACCCTGGCCACTCGACTCCCAGGGCATGGGAAAGTGGTTGGAAGCTCGGTCGTCGACCACGCGGACACCCTCAGTCTGCGCCAACGTCTGCCGGACAAGTTCCTCGCTCGGCGCCTTGTCTACGAATTCGACGGTCACCGACTCACTGTGTGCTCGAAGGACTGGCACCCTGACGCAGGTCACGTTGATCTTGAGCTCAGGCATCTCGAGGATCTTCTGACTCTCCGCGACGACCTTGGACTCTTCTTCGTTTGCGCCGGTGGCATCGATCGCTGTGTTGTGGCTGAACAGGTTGAACGCGTACGGATGGGGGGTCACTTTGGGGATCACGGGCCTGCCCTCAAGGTAGGCCTTGGACTGGTCCAGCAGATCTTGCATCATAGCGGCACCGCCACCGCTCGCACTTTGGTAGGTGCTGACGATCAGGCGCCCAATCGTCCCCAGCTTCCTGAGCGGCGCAACTGCCATCAGCAAGATGATCGCACTGCAGTTCGGATTGGCGATCAGCCTGTTCTCTGGACGCACCGAGTCAAAGTTGATTTCGGGAACGACCAAAGGGACCGTAGGATCCATCCTAAAGGCGCTTGAGTTGTCCACGACGACAGCTCCCGCGTCAATGGCCACCGGTGCCCACTGTCTTGAACGACCGGCTCCCGCGGAAAAGAACGCGACGTCGACACCAGAGAACGACTTCTCGTTGACGGTCTCGACCTTGACGTCCGTACCCCGAAACGGAATGGCCACGCCTGCCGAGCGTTCGCTTGCCAGGAGCCGCAACGACTTGACGGGGAACGCCCTCTTTTCGAACAGGTCAAGGAATTCCCTGCCCACAGCGCCAGTGGCGCCAAGCACCGCTACGTTCAGTCCGTCGCTCATTCACGAGGGGATACCACGGGTGACGGATCCTGTCACGGGACAAACCCGCTAATGGGTCATTCAGGACGGACTCTTGACCTATCGACCGGTCAGAGGCCCAACAGTCTGGAAGCGCGCTCCATGTCTTTGTCGCCTCGTCCGCTCATGTTGACGACGACCCGAGAGCCTGGCTGCAAAAGACCGGCCTGCCACAAAGCAGCAAAAGCGTGCGCCGTCTCAAAAGCCGGAATCAGCCCCTCGAGTTCAGCGACCCGCCGAAAAGCTGCAAGAGCTTCCTCGTCGGTGGCCACAACATACTCCACACGGGCGGTGTCCTTCAGATACGAGTGCTCGGCGCCGACGCCGGGATAGTCGAGGCCAGCCGACACGGAGTGGGTCGGCAGGACTTGACCGTCGTCGTCTTGCATCATGTAGCTATAGGAACCGTGAAGCACGCCGGGAGATCCGGCCGAGAGGGGCGCGGCGTGATGACCCGTAGGCAATCCAAGTCCGCCTGCCTCCACACCGATGAGGCGGACGTCGTCCCCTAGGAATGCATGGAAGAATCCGATGGCATTGGAACCGCCACCGACACAAGCAATGCCCACGTCGGGAAGTCTTCCATGGCGCTCCTGGTACTGCGTCCGTGTCTCGGAACCGATCACGCTCTGAAACTCGCGCACCATGTGGGGATAGGGGTGCGGCCCAGCGGCGGTGCCGATCACGTAGTGAGTCGACCGCACGTTGGTGACCCAGTCCCTCATCGCTTCGTTGAGCGCGTCTTTCAGGGTTTTCGTGCCGCTCCTCACGGGGACGACCTTGGCCCCGAGGAGCTTCATCCGAAAGACGTTGAGTTCCTGTCGCGCACAGTCCTCTTCGCCCATGTAGACCTCGCACTCCAACCCGAACAGGGCGCACACCGTGGCTGTCGCCACGCCGTGCTGTCCAGCTCCGGTTTCGGCGATGATCCGCTTCTTGCCCATCCTTTGGGCCAAGAGGCACTGGCCCAAAGCGTTGTTGATCTTGTGGGCGCCGGTGTGGCACAGATCCTCTCTCTTGACACTGACCTGGAGGCCCGTAGACTCTGAGAGCCGGTTCGCCTCGGTCAACGGGGTTGGCCGCCCCACGTAGTCACGGGAAAGCGATTCGAACGTAGACCGGAACTCCGGATCGCTCCAGGCGAGCTCAAACTCGGCTGCCAGTTCCTCGAGGGCCGGTACGAGGGTCTCCGGGACGTAGCGGCCTCCGAACTGTCCGAACCGGCCGGGCTGGGGCTCTTGGTTCACCACGAAGCCTATTCTACGGGTTCAAAAAATGGAGCGGAGGCTTTTGACTGGTTCTCGGCGACCATCAATGAGCCAGCGACGACAAAGAGCGGCATCAGGAGGAGACTGATAACAGGAATGAACGAGGCAGCGGTCAACAGCACCAACAGCCCTGGCCACTGGCTTCCGCGCAGGACGAGTTGTGCCTGCCGGTTCAGGGCGAAGCCCCGCCTCAGACACGAGGGTGCGGTCAGGTCGAACAAAAGACAACTCCCGGAAACGACGGCTGCGGCAAGACCCATGCCGAACCACCCACAGAGGGCCATGAGGAGCAACGCTGCTCCTGTGAGAATAAGTCGGACGAACCCGTCGAGCAGGAGGACCGAAGGTTTCAAAGGGGCTCTTGCCGCGCTTCCGAGGGCGATCGTCTCGGTCCTGTGGCTCAACCGGTCCCAAGCGGGAATCGACGCCACACCAAAAACGACGAGGAAGAGCGGGCCGGAGACCAGCAGCCACAGGACGGCGTAGACCGAACTACCCGCCAACCAGCCGACCGGATCGGGGATTCCGATCTGACTTCCGAGGTCGGTCATCCAGGGAACGACAGCCCAGAACCCACCGACGAGCACGACCACGTAAGCGATGCAAGCGGCACTGAGCGGGGCGATGGCTGGCGCCCACAGACTCTTGTTCTCCCGCAACAACCGAGCGGCAGCGAGAACGTGTCTCATGCGTCAACCATGACGTAATGATCCAAGCGGCCGTTGCATCAATCAGCGCCCGCCCCCTGGATTCCTCCAGGGAGCGGGCCGATTGACGGGACGGCCAGAAGGCTAGAACTGAGCGTTCTTCTTGGCTGGACTTGGGCCTGGGCAGGTCTTGTCCAGGTAAGTCTTCGCCCCGATTGCGACCAGGAAGCCGATACCTAGTGCGATGAAGGCTAGGCCCAGCGGACTGCTCCTGTGGCTCGCCTGTTTGACCATGTTGTCGGCATTGCGAAGGGACTGTTTCGCCCTCACCGCTTCGGCAGCCGCGAATGTGTCACGGGTGTCGTTCGAGCCGAGCGAGCCTTCAGGCGTTGGGCCCCGGGTGTCGCGTTCTACGGTTCCAGAAGGGCCCACGACGCCCTGGTAGGACTGTTCCTGTGCCACCTGGTCTTGGTTCTGTTCCTGGAAGAACTGGCTGCCTTTGGGCTTGTCCTCGTTGATGGCCAGGGCCATGGTGGCTGCGGCGAGAAGGCACACCAGTGTCGCGATGAGCTTTTTCATTACTGCTGGCCTCCGGTTCCCTGACCACTGCCGAAGTCGTAGAACCCTTTGTCTTGCCACGTGCTGCGCATGAGCGTTGGCTGTCGCGGCATCTGTAGGTCGATCAACGGAGGGTTGTCAGGGCCGCGCTCGCGGATCCGCGTATCGTAGTTCATCCGGATCGGTAGGCTCCAGGTGACGATCGACTCGTCTTTGCTGACGATCGTCCCGTTGAAGTTGATGCCTTGTCCGCCGGTTCCGACGTTTCCACCACCAACGAAGTTCGTGTAGAGGATGGCGTCGATCTGGTTGACACCTTCGGCCATTCCATGGATGATCGTGTCCGACACGACGCTCTGATACAGCTTCCGGCCCGTCGAATCGGTCTTCGTGGCGTCGAACGCGGGAATGTAGTTCCCGTTGTCGTCGTACCGACCGTGAGTGAAGGGCGGCATCATGTAGTAGAGCGGGTACGGGTACGAGAAGGTCGTCGGGTCGCCCATAATGACGGAACCACGGGCGGCGAGTCCGAGCATGTCCTTCTTTTCGTTGGCGTAGTCGTTCGCCTGCGGGTCGCTACCGAGCCAGCTCGGTGGACTGGAGTACCGCACGCTACCGACGATCTGGACGTTGCGACCGGCATAGAGCGTGCCCTGACCAGCGACGTAGCCCTTGATCACGACGTCCTGACTCACCGTCACCGGCCCATACAGCTTGATCGGGTGGGTCGAAGTGCCGACAAGAACGGCACTTCCGCTGATCTGGCCGCTAGAGTCGCTGAGGCGGACGTACTTGTTCTGCGCCGTGTTCCAGACGTCTACGAACGCAGGTGAGCCGTAGTTCGGGTTTGCCGTTCCGTCAGCGTAGAACTTCTTCTGATAGTTGCCGGGATCGGCCCCGAAGTTCGCGCTCAACTGCTGGTACTGGCTGATGTCGCTCAAGTCCGGCATGACCACTTCGGTCGTCGGCTTCGTGTCAAGCAGGTTCGTCGTGACAGTTCCGTTCGAGGACTGTCGGTCCCAGCTACTCATTCCGCGCGAGTCAGCCTGGACGGCGCCGAACGAGCTCGGCGGAATGAAGGTGTTCCCGCTCGTGTATCCGTTGACCCACTGAGCGTTTGATTCGAACACCATGTCTCGCCAGTTCGTGAAGGTCGAAGTGCCGACGTTCCCGTACTTGGACGCGTCATACGGCGGTCGCCAGCGCTCGCGGGACGACGTATTGACGTTGTTCCACGCTGACGAGTAAGTCGAGTCTGACCACTTGACCGGTGGCGTGTTGATGATGCCGTTGACTTTCGGGTCGAGTTTGTCGTTGGCGCAGGCGATCACCGTGCCGTTGACGGTTGGCGAGCCGTTCGTGAAGTCGAAGTTCCCGTTTGCCCGCATGTCCCCGTTGATGATGGCGTCGTTCGCGCCAAATCCGTCCCACCACCCGTAGTTGTTGATGAAGTACGTGTAGTCGAAGACTTGGCTCCGTGACAGCTCGAACCGCGCCACGGTGTCCACTTGGCGGAAAGATTCGCCGTTGTCCAGGACTCCGTTGCTATTGCGGTCAATGAAGCCGATCGAACGGATCTTGACCACCGCCAGGTACGTATTGGGCTGGCTGAAGCCGATCACGGCAGCCGAAAACCGGCCCACGCCAGGCACTTCGCCCGTCGTGACCACTTTCTCGTTGCCGACGTCGGCACCCTGACAGGCATTGACCATGTCAGTGAACTTCTGTGACTGCCGGAACGGCCTCCAAAGTGTCCTCTGAACCGCCTGGAGACCTGCTTCACACAAGTGCGTGGTCTGAATGTCTCGCAGATTGTGTCCGGCGTCCCGGATGGTTTGGGTCGCGATGCTGAGGTAGGACGCGGCTGCAAGGGCGACAAGGGTCATGACTCCTAGCGTCAGGACCAGGGCCGCTCCGCGCTTTCGTGACCTTCTCATTGAAAGGGTTGGCAATGCAATGGCTCCTTACCGAGTGGTGTCGTAGATGTTGCGAAGGAAAACGGTCTCGCGCTTGCGGCCAACGACCAGTTCTTTGTTGGCGCCGGTCGTTTGCGAGACGATCATGACGGTGACCTGGCGCACGATAGCTCCCTGGCCAGGGGTGAAAATCTTGTAGGGCGTGTGTCCGTCGCCGCTGTACGGGTCAGTCGAAATGATGCTCCGGCCGAGCGTGCGCGAACCGACGCCGTCGGTGTAGACGATCCGCCCGCCGGTAAGGAAGATCCGACGGACAATACCGTCCGACATGGGTTGTCCTTGAACGTCGGACATGTAGTCGCCGTTGGCGTCCTTCTTCGGCCTCTGGAAGGAAAGCCCCATTCCGTTGGCGTCGATTGTGACGGTCATGGCTTCGGCCAGTTCGTTGGAGATCAGTCGCACTGCCTTACGGCTCTGTGTCTCTGCATCGATCTTCCCGGCTCCCCGGTACCACGTTGCCGCGCCGGAGAACCAGATCGAGCCTGCTGCTCCGACCGCCAGCACCGTGGCAAAGGCAGCGGCGACAGTCTCGACGAGTGTCGTGCCTTGGTTCTTTCTTCTACGCATGGATCATCCGTTCAGCTTGGCGACCCAAGTTCCGACAGTCACCGAACGCTCTCGACCCAACTCGGTCCATGTGACCACAACGGTCACTCTTCGGAGTTCGAGGTCGATGAGTTCGATAGTAATGGCCCCTTGGCCGTCTGGAAGGACGCGGGCCGGACTGTCCGAATAGGCGCTGTCGCAGTTCGTGAAGGAATACTCGTTCGTGCCGATCGGTGTGGAGCTGTCGATCAGCCCCTTGCTTGCCAGGATTGATGGATCCAGGTTCGGATCGACCGATTTGAGAGCCTCGAGCTCCTTCTGAGCAAGTCCCACAGCAACGTTGGAGTAGTCAGCCTTGGCTCGGCAGTTGTTGGCTGCAGGGACGGAGGCCGAGTAGATAAGGGCGCATGTCACCGCCACGAAAAGGGCGAACAGCGCTTCGATCAACATGGCGCCTCGAATCTTGCGGGCTCGGTGGTGGCGTTTCACGGTGAATAGGGTCGCCGCTCAATCGGCGGAAACATCAAGGGGGTGGTTCGGTCGAGCCGCCCCACCCCAAAAGTACGTCGGTCGCGAGTTGCGACTTAGAGGCCAGAGTGGTCGTCGGACCACTGATCGGCGGTCTTGCCGTTGAACGTGGGGTCGGTGCCGATGGTGCCCTTGACAAAGGTGCCGCCGGCGACAGGCCACTTCGGTGGATAGACCTTCATGTAGTTGGCCATGTCGGTGTCAGTACAATCGTCGCCAGTCGTCAGGCCTTTGTCCATGGCACACTGGTCCTTGGCGGCTTCGACCTGCTTGAGGTCGGCGACAATCGTTTGCGCACGGCTGTTCTGGCGCGCCGTGAGGAAGTTCGGCACCGCGATTGCGAGCAGGATGCCGATGATCAACACGACGATCATGATTTCGACCAGGGTGAAGCCTTTGCGCTTCTTGTTGATTCGCTTCATTTGAGTTCGATCCTCCGGACAGACAGGGTTTTCTCTTGGTTGGGCACCCGGCCCTCCTGAATCCTTCGTTCCATCTCCTCTAGGCTGTGCAGCCTAGTACGAGTGCTGGATTTCCGATCTCACGCTGGGCGGGAGACCGGTAGAAGAACATGGAAGTGCCGTGGTCAGTCATGGTCAAAGTCCCGACTTGTCGCTCTCCCAGCCTTCCGCCGTTCGTCCGTTGAACGTGGGTTCAACGCCAATCGTGCCTTTCACAAAGGAGCCGGTCACGGGGAACTTGGGCGGATACGACTCGAGATAAGTGGCCATCGCGGTGTCCGCGCAATCGTCTCCAGGAACCAGGCCACGATCCATGGCGCACTGATCCTTGGCTGCATCGATCTTCTTGAGACTTGCGATGATCGCTTCGGCCCGACTCGCTTGGCGAGCAAAGACGAAGTTGGGAATGGCTATTGTCAACAGAATGCCGATGATCAGGACGACGATCATGATCTCGACAAGGGTGAAGCCACCGCGCTTCCTGCGTCTTTTCACCGATCCGTGGCTCCTTTCTGTGGTCTAGAGCGGGTTTTCATAGGCGCATAGTGCCTCCAATGCTCACTTTCCATCCGAGCCGACCGATTGCCCAAGGGTTCTTGCCTGTTGCCCGATCGGTTCCTTTGACCTGGTTTGGGAAACTCGACTGGCTCAGGAACCGTCTCTTGTTCTATGAACCGGCTCAGTCCCACGGTGTTGCTGTCCCTGAGCCTCATTCTGGTCGCGGTTCCAGCCAGTGCCGACATGTTCAAACCGGGCGTCAAAGATCAGATCGCCCTCGGCAAGCGGGCGGCAGAAGACATCCGCAAGAACGAGAAAGTCCTCAAGGACGACGACCCTCGCGTCGTCGAAGTCCGGGCGATCGGCAAGAAACTGCTTTCGTTCATTCCGGCTGCAGAGCTCAAGAAGAAGCCGTTCGAGTACTCGTTCGACGTCGTGGACAGTAAAGATCTCAACGCTTTTGCCTTGCCTGGCGGTCCGGTGTTCGTCTACAGCGGCTTAGTCGATAAGCTCACGACGCAGGACGAGATCGCGGGGATCATCGCCCATGAGCTCACTCACGTCCGGAACGAGCACTGGGCCAGCGCCTACGCTGACAACCAAAAGCGGCAACTCGGTCTGACCATTCTTCTCACTGTCCTGAATGCCAACAGCACGGCCTTCAATATTGCGGGAGTCAGCGACGAACTGCTGTTCACCCTGCCCTATTCCCGCAAGCACGAGTCGGAAGCCGATCGGATCGGATACGACCTCATGGTCAAGGCCGGCTACAACCCCCAGGGCATGATCGACGTTTTTGAGATCCTTGAGAAACAGTCAGGTGGAGGCAAATCGTCCGAATGGTACAGTGACCACCCGGCCCTGGCCAACCGGATCGAGGTCATCCGGCAGCGGATCAGCAAGGAGGGCAAGGCTTTTCCAGCCGAGCGGCCGCTCCATAGGGGAACCATTTAGTGGACAGAGCGACTATCATAGTCCTGTGATGTCCGCAAGACTCCTACTGACCGTTTCGGCTGCTCTTCTCGGGTGCCTTTCCTTGGCTTCGGAGCTCAAAGAGGGCTCTGCTGCACCTGTTCTGTCTCCTGCGAAGTGGGTCAAAGGCGGACCCGTCAAGAACTTCGAGGCGGGCAAAGTCTACGTCGTCGAGTTTTGGGCGACTTGGTGCGGGCCTTGTAAGGAGTCCATTCCCCACTTGACCGAGCTCGCGCACCAGTTCAAAGGCAAGGTCACGTTCATCGGAGTAGACGTTTGGGACAAGGATGATGACCCTAAGGCCACGACCTACGTCGACCGGGTCGCCAAGTGGGTCAAAGCGAAAGGCAACGAGATGGACTACAACGTGTGCGTGGACGACGTGGACGACACGATGTCCAACACTTGGATGAAGGCTGCTGGCCAGAACGGCATTCCGGCCGCCTTTGTCGTCGACCAGAAGGGCACGATCGCCTGGATCGGCCACCCAATGGCTGGCCTCGACAAAGTTTTGGCGATGGTGACGGACGGCAAGTTCACGCCCGAAGCAGCCGCTAAGATGCGCGAGGAAGAGGCGGCCAAGGCCAAGCAGATCCAAGACGCTTTCAAGGAAGCCCATGACCTCGTGGTCGCGGGAAAGGTCGACGAGGGGTTCGCCAAGTTGGACGCCATCGGCGATATTGAGCCTGCGTACAAAAAGTACCTCCCCATCAGCCGGTTTCAAGTGCTGTGCGAGGCTGACGAGGCCAAGGGCCAAGCGTTGGGCAAGAAGTACGTGACCGAAACGTACAAGGACGACATGGACACGTGCGAGGCCATCGGGATGTACATCGCCATGGGCTACATTCCCTTGAAGAACCCTGACTATGACCTCGCGATTCAGGCGCTTGCCAAAGTGAGCCAGGCTCAAGGCGACAAAGTCGCTCCCTCGACCTTGATGGGACTTGCACAGGCCTACTCGAAGAAGGGCAACAAGGCCGAAGCGGTCACAACGCTCGAAAAGGCGATCGCGCTCGCCAGGAAAGACCCTGGCACGCCGGAAAAAGCCATCGAAATGATGGAGAAGACTCTGGAGTCCATCAAAAAGGGCTAGGACTTACGCGACCCTCCAACACTACGGGCCGCTTCGTTCCATCGTGATGATCGGGAGCGGCCCTCATCGTCACTGGGTCCGTGCATACTCCCATCCATGCTCCGCGTTCCCGCGTGCCTTTCGCTCACGCCGTTGCTTTTGGCCATCGTCATGAGTCGTCCGCAGTCCGGTCAAGACGCGACGTGCCTTGCTTTCGTCACGACCAACCTCGCTAAGGGCAATGGGAACTGGTACACCTATGTCACGTTCGCCAACAAGAGGGTCACGTTCCGAGCGGGCGATACTCTTGCTTACACAATCCTCTTGGATCCGGCCAACCCGATGCCCAAGGGCGGAATCGACATCAAGTTCGACCGTGGCGACGACTTTCGGGAGTTGGGGATCGTCGATCAGAACGGAATTCGCGGGCACGGCGACGGAGAGCTACCACAAGCGATCGGCAAGTGGTACACGCGGCATTTCCCGATGGATGCCGTCGCAGGGCGAACGGCGACGGCCTGGCAGATGGACGAGGAGGGGGACAAGGACGGGCAGTATTGCCAGTTCCTGCGTGACCTTGTGGTCGAGCACAAGGACGGGAGCAAGGAGGTCGTCTATGGTGGGGGCGCGATCCCCATGATGGACGTCGAGAGCCACAACGGGTACACCGAAAACCCTTCGCTCGTACAGGTGCCAGTGGATCTAGTTACGAACGACACAAAGGCAGCCGTGCAAAAGGCAGTGAACCTGGGAAAGCAGCAGCAGAAGGTCGCTTCGATCCAACACGACCTCGACTTCGTCCGCAAATTCCTGAAGCGCAACCCCAACCCTGAACTTCAAGTACATCTCGACGAGGCGGAATCGATGCTGACCAAGATGCAGTCCGAAGAGGTCGGCCCGGACACCATCGAGCAGATCCTCCATACAGCGCAACACGCGATGTCGCACGCCCACCCCGAAATGGAGAAGTACACCGGACACTTGGTCGGGCACGCCCACATTGACCTCCAATGGCTCTGGGAATGGCAGGAGGGCATGGTTGCTGCCTACGACACGTTCAACCAAGCGACCAAGTTCATGGATGAGTTTCCTGGCTTCACCTTCAGTCAAAGCTCGTCGTGTCTCTACGAGACAATCCAAGAGAACTGGCCCGACCTTTTCAAGAAGATCCAGCAGAAGGTGAAGGCCGGACAGTGGGAGATCGTCGGCGGACGTGTCTGCGAAGGAGACACGAACATGATCTCTCCGGAATCGCACATCCGTCAGTTCCTCTATGGGCAGACTTACTTTCGCGAGAACTTTGGCAAGACCGCGACGGTCGGCTGGGAACCGGACACCTTCGGACACACCATCCAGATGCCCCAGATCCTGAAGTTGGGCGGCTGTACCTCGTACTACTTCTGCCGGGGCGGCAAGGGCAAGCCCCTCTTCTGGTGGGAAGGCTTGGACGGAACGAAAATGCTGAGCTTTGACGAGCCCGCCAGCGGCTCTTGGTACAACTCTGACCTCAGTTACAAGCAGTTCCAGGAGATGCTGGACTTCCAGGACAATACGGGTTCCAAAGACATGCTCTGGGTCTATGGGATCGGCAACCACGGCGGTGGGCCCTCGCGCGAGTACATCGAGACAGCACTGAGCTGGATGAAGGATCCGGCGAAGCCAAAGGTCAAGTTCTCGACCGCGACTCAGTTCTTCGACAAGCTGCGTACGTACGACCTGACCAAGATCCCGGTCGTCAACCAAGAGCTCAATCCCGTCTTCGACGGCTGTTACACCTCACACGCCGAGGTCAAGCAACTCAACCGACACGCTGAGTACACGACGGGTTCGGCCGAGGCGGTGGCCACAGTGGCTTCGCTGTTCGGTTACGCCTATCCGCACGAGGCGTTCAAGCAGAATTGGACCGACATCTGCTTCAACCACCACCACGACACGTTGCCCGGCTCCGGCATTCATGCCCCTTACGAACGGACAAAGACCGTTTTGGGCCGCGTTCTCGCCGACGACAGGGATATCGAGACGCGCGCTCTTGAGACGCTGTCGATCCGGCAAACGCCATACGCCGACGGGATCAGTCTGATGGTCTTCAACCCGAGCGGCTGGGCACGGTCAGGAATGGTCCGGACATGGCTGGTGACCAGCGGCTGGTCTGGACGTGGACTCGACACGAAGAACTGCGTCGCTGACGATCCGACTGGTAAGTCTGTACCCGTCAAGGAGCTCGACCCAATCAGTCACTTGGCAGAGTTCGAAGCGACGGACGTGCCTGCCTTTGGATGGAAGGTCTTCCACATTCACAATGGTCCGCAACAAGGCAGAAGCCTGCCGTCGCATATCCAAGCGATCCCCCACGATCCGTCGGACGATCCCAGCTTCGAGAGCGGCCTCGACCTTGTGAACGACAGGCTCGGCATCGCCTTCAACAAAGAAACAGGTGCGGTCACGAGGATTCGAGAGGTCAGTGCCGGTACTCGAACCATGGACTTTGTCGGCACCTTTGGCCTTCCTGAGCTCAACACCGAGCACGACGACGGCATGAGCGCGTGGGTGCTGGGAAAGGTTCAGAACGTCCAAAACTGTCCGGTCGTGAGCCATGGATCGGGTCCGGGCTGGGTCTCCTTCACGCACTCCATTCCGTGGGGCGGCACAAAGACTGGGGAGAGCACCCTCAAACAGACCTTCCACCTCGAGGGCCGCGAGATCATCGTGGACGTGGACTGCAACTGGCAGGCTGTCGGGACCAGCGAGTACGGCGCGCCTCTGCTCCGTGTCGCCTTTGACACCGGCCTGAGGAATCCGACGGCCACCTACGAAGTCCCCTTTGGGGCTCTGACCCGGCCAACGGACGGCCAGGAGTGCGCGGCCCTTAACTGGGCCGACGTCAGTGACGGGAACAACGGAATCGCCGTGCTGAACGACTCGAAGAGCGGTTACTCGTGCCAAGGCAACGTCTTGCGTCTCAGCATGATCCGCTCCAGCACCGGTCCGGATCCTGACCCCAACCCTGGCCACTTCCACTGGCGATACGCGATTGTGCCGCACAAGGGAGACTACCGGACCGCTTCCCTCCCTCGACTTGGTGATGAATTCCAAGCGCCGCTCATGACGGCCACGGTTCCCTTCGACGGGCACGGAAATGCCCCTCGCCAGTGGTCGCTGCTCGGAGTCAGCGACCTCAACGTCCTTGTGACTGGCGTCAAGAGAGCGGAAGGTAGCGACGATCTGATCGTCCACCTCTATGATGCCGGAGGGCAGGGAGCGAAGGGTTCGCTTCACGTGAACGTTCCCGTCGCGGGCGCCTCCAGCGTGAACTTCATCGAGGACAAGCTCGGTGACGCCAAGCCTGTGTCTGACAGCATCCCGCTCGCGCTCCACAAGTTCGAGATTCAGTGCTTCAGACTCAAGCTCAACAAGAAACAGGCTACGGATTCAGGAGGGCGTCCACGCTGACGAAGAAGGTGGAGGGAGTCATGCTTCGCCGCCGGCGGAACACACCGTAGCCTTCACGGCTGCCTCCAGTGTTCGTGTTGCCTTCGATCGTCTGCCAAGTCCCGTCACTGTTCACCCCCGTGATGAAGTAAATGTGGCCGGTACCATCGGGATTCAGGTGTCCACCCAGAAACCCGCGTAAGGGCCGGTGGCGGAGGGCACCCAGCCGTTGTGCATGTTCGAACGTACGCCGCACGCTGCCGGTCACGCCAGTCAGCCGGTCCGGTTCGGCAACGGCCTTGAGCAGACACCATTTGACGAAGGCGTCACACCAGGGGTTACCTGGCTCCAGCCCGCAGCTCGCCAGATAGGCTTCGACTTGAGGGCCGCGGTTCGATCCTCGCGGCTCCTCTTCGACACCGACTTGGGACGCAGCCCACACGAGCGCTCTCTCCCAATCAGGCATCGACTCGTATTCCGCCTCCGTCAGCCAAGAGACATTGTCTGGCTTGGTGCTCACCTTCTCCTTCCCGCTGGATCTCGCGGACCCAGCGTCAGAAGGGTGGCGGGAGGCGCGTCTGTCAATCGGGATCAGTCGAAGTCGGACAGGGAAGCGCCTTCTTGAATGAGTTGGATCGGATTGCCGTCGGGGTCAGCGATCGTCAGTACGACTCCATTCGGAACCTCGTGGTAGCCTTCGGTCACAGAACCTTCTGACTGTTCCACGGCCGATTTCACGCGATTCAGGTCGTCCGATGCTAGACCCAGAATCCAACCCTTCCCCTTGATGCCATAGGGAGGCCTCGATCCCTCCAAAGGGCCATGCAGCCCGAGTTGAAGGGACCCGATAGAGAACTGCGTCCACCACGGGCTTTCGTAGGAAGGCACAAGTCCAAGCGTGTCCCGATAAAAGCGGACCGCCCGGTCCATATCGCCGACTTGACACCACGTCGTGTGTGGTCCCGTTACCATGCCGCGATTGTACTGATTCCTGCTCAGCCGTGAAAACAGGCGAGGCAAAAGGAAATCGGCCCATCGTCATGGGCCGACCAGAACTGACGGGGACGATGTCGCTTACTTCTCGCGAAGCGGCAGACCCATCGCCTTGAGGAAGGCTCTCCCTTCCTCGTCGTTCCTCGCCGTGGTACAGATGGTTATGTCCATACCCCGAATCTTGTCGAACGAATCGTAATCGATCTCAGGGAAGACCAACTGCTCCTTCAAACCGAGCGAGTAGTTTCCGCGCCCGTCGAACGACTTCGGTGAAAGCCCTTGGAAGTCCCGGATGCGAGGAAGCGCGACGGTGCATAGTTTGTCGAGGAAGTGGTAGGCACGGTCACCACGGAGGGTCACCCGGCAGCCCACGATCATCCCGTCCCTGATCTTGAAGTTGGACACGGACTTCCGTGCCTTCGTCGCGACCGGCTTCTGGCCAGTGACCGTCTGCATGTCCCGGATGCACGACTCGAGTTCCTTGGTGTTCTCTTTGCCGGCATCGGACTTGAATCCCATGTTGACGACGACCTTGACGAGTCGCGGCGCCTCCATGACGCTTGAGAACTTGAACTGGTCCATCATGCTCGGGATGACCTGCTCCCGATAGATCTTCCGCAACCGGGCGGGCGGGAGCGCCCCTTGCGTGCCTGTCTCTGTCTTCTTTTCCTTCGCCATTTTCGTTCTCGTGTGCTTTCGTCCTTTCAGGTTCCCAGTTCGCGTGCTGGGTCAATGCGTCAGTCTTTCTTTTCGATGTTCGGCTCGTCTTTGATCGTCTTGCCGCTCTTCTTGGAGTAGCGGACGATCTTGCCGTCCTCTTTGCGCCTGCCGATCCGGGTGGCTTCGTTCGTCTCGGGATCCAGAACCATCAGGTTGCTGATATGGATCGGTACGGGAATCCTGATCCTCGCTGATTTCTGGCCCTGCATCTTGGCCTTGAAGTGCTTGACGGCCGCGTTCAGCGGTAGGGGCTGCTCGGCGTTCTCTTCGTTCTCTTGGAGAACGATCGCCTTCATTTTCTCAGCGCTGACGGCAGCGACAAAGCCAGTCTGGCCCTTGTCCTTGCCCGCGATGATGACGACCTTGTCGCCGGTCCGCACGCGCGGCTTGACGTGCTGTTTCTTCGCTTTGATCTCGGCTTTCGTCATGTCAGATGACCTCCGGTGCGAGCGAGACGATCTTCATGAAGTTCCCGTCACGCAGTTCGCGGGCCACGGGGCCAAAAATGCGGGTGCCCCTCGGCTCCATGTTCTGTGGGTTGATCACGACGCAAGCGTTGTCGTCGAAGCGCAACGTGCTTCCATCGGCCCGTCGGATGTGGCGCTTAGTCCGCACGATGACAGCGCGGATGACGTCGCCCTTCTTGACCGGCATGTTTGGCGTAGCGCTCTTGACGCTCGCCACGATGACGTCGCCAACACCTCCATATTTCGGTTGCGAACCTTTGAGCACGCGAATGCACATGACCTCGCGTGCGCCGCTGTTGTCCGCAACCTTCAGCCTAGTGAACTGCTGAACCATAGTCTCACTCCATCAACTCTTCTGTCAGAGGGCACGGCCCGCCTCCTGCGAGCCTAGCCTTGACCTGTACCCGACCGCTGACGCCCTTGAGAGCGCCCCTCGGTCCGCTGGTTACTTGACCTTTTCGATGATCCGGACGACCCGCCACCGCTTCTCTCGGCTGATCGGCTTCGTCTCCATGATCTCGACAGTGTCTCCTATGTCGCAACCGACCTCGTCGTGCGCCTTGACCTTGTTGGACTCGCGCACGGTCTTGCCGTAGATCGGGTGCTGGTACGCACGGTCAAGCCGTACGACCACGGTCTTCTCCATCTTGTTCGAGGAGACCACGCCCCTACGAACCTTACGGAAACTGCGTGTGGCGCTCACTTGTCACCCCCGCGCTTCTTCTCTTCGATAATCGTGAGAAGGCGCGCGATGTTGTGGCGCCGAACCTTGAGGCTCGCCGTGTCCGTGATTTGTCGGAACACGAGTTCCCTCCGGGCTTTGTAGAGGGCCGCCCTTTCCTGGCTGACTAGATCCTCCAGTTCGGGGACAGACTTGTCGCGAAGATCGGCTGCTTTCAATGCTTTCATGGCTGATTCACTCCTCGGTCGCTGCCGCCTCCACGGCCCCTGTGGATGCCGGGGCTGCCCCGGTCTCCCTCACGGCCTTGGCCGGAGGAGTCCAGACAAACCCTTCCTTGATGACGAACTTCGTCTTGATGGGCAACTTGTGCTGGGCTAATCGCATGGCCTCTTTGGCGACCTCGGGCGAAGGGCCCGCCATCTCGAACATCACCCGGCCGGGCTTGACGACGGCAACCCAGCCCTCGACACCGGCCTTTCCTTTGCCCATCCTCTGCTCAAGCGGTTTTTTGGTGAAAGGCTTGTCCGGGAAAACCCTGATCCAGACTTGGCCACCGCGCTTGATGTGGCGGGTCATGGCAATACGACTGGCTTCGATCTGCCGTGCCGTTATCCAACCGCAGTCTTCGGCCACCAACGCGTACGTGCCGAAGCTGATTTGGTCGCCACCCTTGGCTTTGCCGCACATGCGGCCACGCATCTGTTTGCGGTACTTGGTCCGCTTAGGCATCAACATGGTCTTTCACCTCCGGTCCTGTCGTTTCGTCAGACCGTCGTTCGGTCCGCTCACCCCGGTCTTCACGCTGTCGGCGGGGTCGGCGCATTTCCGTGGCAGCTTCTGCCGCTATGGCGGCCATCAGTTGCTTCTCCGGAAGGACTTCGCCCTTGTAGATCCAGACCCGGACTCCCACAGTGCCGTAGATCGTGTACGCGATGGAGTAGCCGTAGTCGATGTCGGCCCGCAACGTGTGGAGCGGGACCTTTCCAAACTTCTCTTGCTCCACCCTGGCGATCTCGGCGCCGTTGAGTCGGCCGCTCACGATCACCTTCATGCCGCGCGCGTTCATGCGGGCGGCCCGGGTCATAGCCTGCCTCATCGCACGTCGGTGGCTAATACGCTTTTCCAACTGGATTGCGATGTTCTCTGCGACCAACTGGGCGTCCAATTCGGGCTGTCGAACCTCGGCCACATTGACCTGCACTTGACTCGTGGGGTCTTCGCGCCGGATTCGGCGGTTCAGCTCGTTGCTGATCTCGTCGATGCCCTTGCCGCCTCGTCCGATGACCGCGCCAGGGCGGCTTGTAAAGATCGTGACTTTGACGCGTTGGGCAGCCCGCTCAATCTCGACGCGGCTCACAATGCCTTTCCCCAGTTTCTCCCTCAGGTAAAGCCTGACGCGCTGATCGCTCGCCAAGAGCTCGCGGTACTGGCGCTTCGGCGCGATCCAATGACTATCGTGTCCTCGGATGACGCCCAAGCGAAAACCGACGGGATGGATTTTTTGACCCATTAGTTCGACTCCTCCTCGACAGCGCCCTCGCCCGCTGGCGCTTCCGCAGTGGCTTCATCCGCCGTCTCAGGTGCGGCTGCTGCGGGTTCGACCGTCTCTGCGGTCACGACCGGGGTCTCCTCTGCCGCGATTTCTTCGGTCACAACTTCTTCGACCTTGGCTTCCTTCTTGGCCTTCTTCGGTTTCGGCGCCTCGAACTTCGGCCTTGCCTTGGGCTTAGTACCGTGAGGTTTCACGCTACCAGCCGGCTCGAACTCCTCAACGACGACCGTGATGTGGCTCGTCTTCTTGAGGATCCGGTTGGCTCGGCCCATCGAGCGGGCCGTGATCCGCTTCATCCGCGGGCCTTCGTCAACCATGACCGTCGCGATCTTCAAGCTCTCAGGCGAAACGCCATGGTTTTCCTGGGCGTTGGCGATCGCGCTCACGATCACCTTTCTCAGGTGGAACGCTCCCTTGCTAGAGTGGAACCGGAGGACGTCGGCCGCCTTTTGGGCCGGAACACCCCGGACCTCGTCGGCGACGATGCGCACCTTCCTCGGTTGCACCTTCACATACTTTGCGACTGCTCGTACTTCCATTTCGTCCTTTACTCAGACTGTTCCTAACTCTGCGGGGATCTTGCCCGAACCGACCGTCAGACGCGACTCAAGGCGCCTTGCTGGTCAGCTTGCAAGGCATCGGATTGTACCGAATGCCAAGCAGCCATTTTCGGGACTTACTTGACCCGCACCCCTCGCTCTGGGATCGATCCGTCGTGGCCCCTGTATGTCCGTGTCGGGGCAAATTCGCCGAGCTTGTGGCCGATCATGTTCTCGGTCACGAAGACAGGGATGTGCTTGCGTCCGTCGTGGACCGCGATCGTGTGGCCGATCATGTCGGGAGTGACGGTCGACCGCCTCGACCACGTCTTGATCAGCTTCTTCTCGCCAGTCGCATTCATGGACTGCACCTTCTCTGCAAGGTGCTCGTCGATGAAGTAACCCTTTTTGAGACTTCTCGCCATAGGTGGTTCCTTGTGTGGGTCGGGCAGGAGCCCGACCCGTTTTTACTTCTTCGCTTCGTGCCTCCTGCGCACGATGAATTTGTCGGTGCGTTTGTTCTTGCGCGTCCGGCGACCGAGAGCCTTGTTGCCCCACCGGTCGACAGGGCCTTTCTTGCGGCCCACCGGCGACTTGGCCTCGCCACCGCCGTGCGGGTGGTCGCGTGGACTCTTGACCACGCCACGGACGTGCGGCTTGCGGCCCCGTCCGCGGTTCTTGCCCGCTTTGCCGAGTTGCTCGTTCTCGTGCTCAGCGTTGCCGACTTCGCCAACAGTCGCGCGGCAGTCCATATGAACCATGCGCATCTCGCCACTGGGCAAGCGAAGGGTCACGTAGCTGCCCTCCTTGGCCATGACCTGAGCCCCGCCACCAGCGCTGCGGACCATCTGTCCACCCCGGTTCGGCTGCAGCTCGATGTTGTGGACCATCGTACCGAGCGGGATGTTCTTCAACGGGAGGCAGTTGCCGGGCAGGATGTCCGATCCCGGCCCGCTGCTGACCTTGGCCCCGATAGCAAGACCCTTAGGGGCCAGGATATACGCCTTGTCGCCCGTTTCGTACTGGATTAGAGCAATGCGACAGGTCCGGTTCGGGTCGTACTCGATCGCCATGACCGTGGCCTCGACGCCGTCCTTGTCCCGTTTGAAGTCGATGATGCGGTAGCGCCGTTTGTTGCCTCCACCACGCTGGTGCGAGGTGATGCGGCCGGTGTGATTGCGCCCGCCAGACTTGTTCAGAGAGGCCGTCAGCGACTTCTCTGGCTTCTTCTTGGTGACCTCGCTGTAAGTCGAGGCAATCATGTGCCTTCGACCTGGCGAGGTGGGTTTCATCTTCTTGACTGGCATGGCTTTAGACTCCGTAGTCCTCCAGGATCTGGCCCTTGGCGAGCGTTACGATCGCCTTCTTGCGATCCGGCGTCCGGCCACTCGACCGCATTCCGCGCCGCTTGGTCTTGCCGTACACCTTTACAGTGCGGACGCTTTCGACCTTGATCTTCTCATCCTTTCCACGCTTCCCTGCGTTGTAGATGCTCTCAAGAGCCATCTTGATCTCGAACTTGTTCGCATCGTTGGCGACGAGAAACGTGTACTTCCGCTGAAGCTGACCGTCGTCCTTGACGCGTGGATCTCCGTAGCTCAGGGCCACCGACTTTTCTGTGATGTGGGGCTGGATGATGATGGTATGGGGGTCTTTCACGCTTCAACCTCCTTCTTGGCTTTTACGGCCGTCTTCCTGGCCGCCGGCTTCTTTGGCTCGGTGGCGGCCTCGGACTTCGCCTCGGACCCGCTGTAAGCGGCCTCAACGTTGGCCAGAGCATCCTTGCTGATAACGACCTTGTGGGCGACCAGCAGGTCTCGTGTACTGAACGCTTCACCCTTGCCGTCTCGGCGGGGCGCTGTCCGGATCTCAACGTTGGGAAGGTTTCGGAAGCTCTTGACCGTCGCTTCGTCATGCTCGGCGACCACGATCAAGACGCGCTTGACATCGGCCACACCGTTCTTCTCCAGGAAGCTGACGGCATCCTTGGTCTTGGGCGCCGAGAACACAATCTTGTCCACGACAATGAGCGAACCTGAAGTCGCCTTGTCGGCCAGGGCGCCGAGGAGGGCCAAGCGCCGCTCCTTGCGGTTCACCTTCTTGGCATAGCCGCGTGGCTTTACCGCCAGTGCCATGCCACCGTGGGCATAGTGTGGGGCTCGGATCGTGCCTTGTCGGGCGTTGCCCGTTTTCTTTTGCCGGTACGGCTTCTTGCCTCCACCGCGGACTTCACTACGGGTCTTGGCGCTTTGCGTACCCTGCCTGGCGTTCGCCTCTTCCGAGACGATCACCCGGTGCAAGAGGTTTGGGCTGACCTGCAGCTCTTTCAGGGTGTCTAGGAACTTCGACATCTCTTATTTGGCCTCCTTGTTGATCGTCACGAGGCAACCGTTCGCTCCGGGAACGCTTCCGCTGACCAAGACCAGATTGCGCTCCGCATCCACAGCGACGACCTTGAGACCCTTCTGAGTCACCTTCTCGTCGCCCATATGGCCGGGCTTCTTCGTGCCTTTGAACACGCGCTGAGGTCCCGTGGCACCGCTCGACAACGGCCTGCGGTGGGTCATGTAACCGTGGGTCATGTGCTGGCCCTTGAAGTGGTGGCGCTTCACGCCGCCCGCGAAGCCGCGACCCTTGCTCGTCCCTGTCACCGAGATCTCTTCGCCTGCGCTGAAGATTTCGGCTGTGATCGCCTGGCCCGGCTCGAACCCGTCCACAGCGTCCACTCGGAACTCGCGCAAGTGCCGGACGTTCTTCGTCAGCCCGGCCTTCTTCAAATGTCCGAACTTGGGAAAGGTCAGGTGCTTGTCGCTCTGATCGCCAAAACCCACTTGCACGGCACTATAGCCGTCCTTCTCCGGTGTCTTGACCTGTGTGACGTAGACCGGACCGGCCTCTATGACCGTGACAGGAATGAACCGTCCCTCGTCGTCAAAGACGTGGGTCATCCCAACTTTCGTACCTAGGATCCCTGGTAGCAATCTTTCCTCCGTACTGGATCTGCCCTGGTCTCCCAGGGGTTTGAGACGCCGGTCAGAGAACCCGCACTGCGGCAGGCACTCCGGCCGACGACCGAATTGTCTCAGGCTTGTCCTGTCGCCAGCTTCCCGCGTACCGACCGCACCCTTGGCAGAGCCCCGAATTGGGTTACCGCGCGATGGCACTTGAAGCCGTGACTTCAGGCTCGTTGTCCGAGCGCTGAGACTATACCAGAACTCGATGGGACGGTCACCGGGCCCAGGCTTTCTGTATGCTCCTGTCGCACCTACGGCCCATACCAGTTCACGAGTATCTCCCCCAATCGCCTGGAAGAAGAGGGGCCCCAAACAGGCGGGGACACCGCAGGAGAAATGGACGAGCTGACGTCGCCCCTTGGTAAGCGAGAGGCTAAGACGTGTCTCAGTGGCAGCGCGCGGGCCCACAAGTGCACGTCTCGAACAAGGCCGAGCCGTCCTGTCATGCGTGGCTGGCACCGGACTTGGATGCCCCGTCATTCCCCTTCTCACGCTCATCCACCTTTTACGGCCAGGGCCATGCCTGGCCAACAAATCAACGACTCGCACAAAGCCTTGAGTGTTCGCCGAAAAGGTGAGGATCTTAGTTTTGCTTCTCAAAATCGAATCAGGGACTCGGTTCGACCAAGGCCCGACATACGCACAAGGCCCCCGCCGCCTTTGCGGCGGGGGCCTTGCTTCCAGCCAGGGCTTCAGATCTCACTGGTGCTGACGGGTGCGCCGCCAATCCGGTCAAGCTTCTCAAGCTTGACCTTGACCGTCGCCATCGTGGCCGGGCTCCAAGCGGTCGGCGCGATCCTGGTCACGCTCGCGGCGTCCAAGGGCACGGCAGTCCTGACTGCCGGCTGCGTGTTGAGTCCGCCCGACCGAATCTCGACGTTCATTTGCGTCGCATCGCCCGGGTTCTCAATCACAAGAGCGCCGCTTTCGTCGTCGATCATCGTCCGGATCTTCTGTCCAGCCTTCAGTGCCATTTCGCTCACGGTGAACGAGCGCTCCCTTGTCGGAACGTCTGACCGGCCCGCGACGTGGATTGCGACCGTCTTGGCTCCCTCGGGATCGAGTGTCAAAGCCTGCTGGGCTGTCCCAACGTTCTCCACGACGATCCGGTCCGCAGTGCCTTGTATACAAGGTGCCTCGACGACCGTTCCTCCCAGCGCGCTGCGCACGCCCCACGTGTACGCCCCACTTCCTTGCTGAACCGTGTGTTCCAAGGCTCCAGTCGGCAGGGGACTGCCAGGATGGACCGCAGCGATCTCGGCAAAGCGGCTCGCGGCGGACAGATTCCCGCCTGGGCGCTCGAAATGGAGGTGTTCCGTGTTCGTTGGTTGAGACGGTGATGGGGTGACCTCTGTACCAAGTGACGCGATGACCTCGCGCGAACCCAGCGTTTCACGGGTGTGCTCAGTCCCGAGGTGGAGTTTTGACTGGGTGTGGGCCATGTAGTACACCTCAGGGGCCTTCTTTTGCGTGACGAAGAGCCGCCCCGGGTTTGTCACGAGCCGCCGAAACGCGGACACGTCGTCTGTCAGATGGATCCGAGCCATGTTGGGGATCCGTTGTTCGTCTTTAGCCGTTTGTTCATGGAGCGTCGGCGGAGCCGTCAAGTTCGGATCGTAGTAGGTTTTGCCATTGGAATCCCGAATCTGTACTGTGTCTGCGTCACCTCCCAGGATGATCACTGTTCCTGCCACGAGCAGGCCGAGGACTTCCCAGAAGGGCGTTCTCGGCTGATGGCAGACTACGTGAAACGGGATCGAGTACATACGCCCGCCTGACCACGTGCCACCCGTCCAGACATCGTTGGCGCCGTGCTGATAGGTAAACGTGTTGCTTGCCTTGTCAATGTCGATGAACGACGACAGATCGTCTGTCGCGGCCGTCAGCGGATTGTTCGGATCGGCGATGTAGATCCGTAACGTGTTGCCGAGATCGTCCCACCGATAAGGCCGGACGACATGTCCGGCGACGGAGAGGCTCTTGCTCGTCAAGGCCAGGACTGGGTAGTCACCTTGCGCGAACTGGGCCTGGCTCTCGTTGAACGCCCGGACGGGGTCGTGAGTCTGGCCGAGGACGAACTTCCCCAGGAACCAGTCGATCATCTCACCGCTGACTTGGTAGCCGTGCTTAACATTGACTTCGTTGATGACCTCGTGGTTGGTGTTCGGGTCCGGTCGGCTGCCGTTCGTCGGAGCCACGAGTGCGATCGGCTCACGGTAGATGGACCTTCCGACTTGGGCGAAGATCGATTCCCAGCACATGCCGAAGCAGTTGCCGCTACTGGCCACACCTTTGTAGACCAAGGAGTAATAAGCGTGGTCGAACGGGTGCCACACGACGCTTTCGTCGTTGCTGACGTCGCTGAATGTGGCCGCGTACTGCTGCCACGACAGTTCTGCCGTGTCGAAATTGTGGAAGTGCCAATACAGGTTTTCCCTGAACTTTGTAGGATCGTAGTTGACGATCTGCCTGAACTTGTAGGAGGCCATAAAGTCGCCTACCCAGTGGGTGGCGTCCTCGTCGAGGCCCCACAGATTTTCGATGGTGTAGTTTTGGTCGACTGTGCCGAGGCGATCGTCAGAATCGGGCCAGTCCGAGTCCCATCCGTCCATCTTGACGTGGACACTGGTTTCGCCCTGCATGCGACCGATCGTCATGATGACTTGCTCGATGTTCTCGTCGGATCCGTAGTCGCCGCTGGAGGGCATCCTCTGGTGATAGCCCTCGCCGCTGCTCGCGGTCACGTCCACGTGGACGTACACGTCTTGGGAACCCCGAAGAAAGCCGTCGTCGCCCTTGCTGTCGAACCTGGCGAGGTACAGCTCAAGCTGCGTCAGCGTGAACAAGGCACCGTCTGAAGTGCGGAACACGATGACGCCGTGCTCGAAATTGCTATAACGATAGCTGTCGGTCGGAGTCCGCAGTTCGTTCGACAACGGGAGTCCTAGATCGCCCGTCGCCCCCTTGTGGGTGTTCTCCCAACGGTCTCGAATGGCGCCGTGGACTTCAAATGCTCCTGTCGGGCCGCTCCAATATATGACGCCACCCTGGAACCGGTTGAATCGTCCAATCTCACTGGCTCCTTGCAGGACGGGGCTCTCGTCCGTCAGTGGGTATCCAAGGAACCCTCCGGTTCCCCCTTGTGCCTGGAACTGATCGCGGATCGCTCCATGCACTTCGTAGGCACCCGTGTCTGACCGCCAATAGATGTCGGCGTTCTGAAAGTGGGAGACCCTGCCGTTGCCGGGGGCAGCCTGTTCGTCTGACGTCGGTAACCCGACCCAACCTGTAACGTCGCCGAGGGCGCGATACTTGACGTAGATGCGGCCCTGAACAATGAAGGTCGCGCCCCGAGGCGGATCCACGATCATGCCTCGCTCACAATAGACGGCGTTTCCACCTCCGGCCAAAGTGAAGGAATCGGCGACGGGCCATCCGACGGTTCCCTTGCCGTCGGTGTTCCATCGTTCGTAGAGTGAAGCTGCCAAGGTGACGGTTCCGTAGTCCGGAGTGTCAACTGAGTGCGGGCCAACGGCCGCAATAACGGGTGTTTCCTCTATTCTCATGGTGATCCAAAGCCTGCTGAGACACGCACCCAGCAAAGACTACAGGAAGTGTACGACAGAACCTGTGAAAAGTACGGTGAATCTTGCGTCTCTTCTCACGTTTTCGACCCGTCACATTCGAGACACCTGGGAATCTGGCCACCGGGACAATGAAATGGGACGTTCTCGACAGAGCTTCAAGAGGTCCAGACACAATGCGGCCCCGAGGCAACGCCACGGGGCCGTGAATCCTTCAGACCGTCTTGATCTCGATGTCGACGCCACTGGGCAGGTCCAGTCGCATCAGGGCATCGATCGTCTTGTTGGTGGGCTCTTTGATGTCGATGAGCCGGTTGTGGACGCGGAGCTCGAAGTGCTCCATCGACTCTTTGTCGATGTGCGCACCGCGGATCACGCAGAACTTCCGTATCTTCGTCGGAAGCGGAATCGGCCCGCTGATGCGGGCGCCCGTGCGTTTCGCCGAATCGGCGATCTTCTCGGTGCTCTGGTCAAGGATCCGGTGGTCGTAGGCCCGGACCCTGATTCGGATGGTGGGTGCTCCTGCCATAGGCTTGTTTCACAAGAAGAGCCCCCGGTGGGGTCACCGGGGGCTGCTTTCCTTTCTTATTCGTACACCTTCGAAATGGTGCCTGCTCCGACCGTCCGGCCGCCTTCGCGGATCGCGAACTTGGAGCCCTGCTCCATGGCGATCGGTGCGATCAGCTCGACGGTCATCTTGATGTTCTCGCCGGGCATCACCATCGCCACGCCATCAGGAAGGTGGAGCGTACCGGTGACGTCGGTCGTGCGGAAGTAGAACTGCGGTCGATAGCCCGTGGTGAACGGGGTGTGACGCCCGCCCTCTTCCTTCGACAGGACGTAGACCTCGGAGTCGAACTTCGTGTGCGGCTTGATCGAACCTGGCTTGCAGATGACCATGCCGCGCTCAATGTCCTTGCGGTCAATGCCGCGGAGCAGCAATCCGACGTTGTCGCCAGCTTGTGCGCTGTCCAGCAGCTTCCGGAACATCTCGACGCCGGTGCACACCGTCTTGCGGGTGTCCTTGATACCGACGATCTCGACTTCGGTGTTGATGTTCAACGTGCCGCGCTCGACACGCCCGGTCGCGACCGTGCCGCGGCCCGTGATCGTGAAGACGTCCTCGACGGCCATCAGGAACGGCTTGTCAACGTCTCGCTCAGGGGTCGGGATGTAGTTGTCCACGGCGTCCATCAGGTTCATGATGGACTGGACGTGCTGGTCTCCAAAATCGACCTTGCCGGCCTCGACGAGGTCGAGGGCCTTGCGGGCGGAACCCTTGATGATCGGGGTCTTGTCGCCGTCGAATCCGTACGCACTCAAGAGCTCGCGGACTTCCATCTCGACCAGCTCGATCAACTCAGCGTCGTCTACCTGGTCAGTCTTGTTGATGTAGACGACGATGTAAGGGACGCCGACCTGTCGGGCGAGCAGGATGTGCTCTCGCGTCTGCTGCATCGGGCCGTCGGTTCCAGCCACGACCAAGATGGCACCATCCATCTGGGCGGCGCCGGTGATCATGTTCTTGATGAAGTCGGCGTGGCCAGGGCAGTCGACGTGCGCGTAGTGCCGCTTCTCAGTCTCGTACTCCTGGTGGGAGATGTTGATGGTGATGCCGCGTGCTTTCTCTTCCGGTGCCGAGTCGATCTCGTCGTACTTGGTGGCTTTTGCGAGTCCCTTTTCCTGTAGGACGCCAGTGATGGCGGCGGTCAGGGTCGTCTTGCCATGGTCGACGTGGCCGATCGTCCCGATGTTGACGTGCGGCTTCTTCCTTTCGAATTTAGCTCGTGCCATTTGATGTTTTCCTGTTTTTCTCTCTTCCGGTTTTTTCCGCACGAGGCAGAGCCACCAAGGTCACATAGAGCCAAGGCCGGATTCGAACGCTGGCAGGCGCGCCCATAGGGAACGCCATGCGCAAGGGAGGATTTTGACAGGTTTCAGGCTCGCCGTCAAGTCGGACTAGGGCTAAGCCTGAAACCGGACGATCAGCATGGAGAGTCGCGCACTCGGGCCGTGTCCCGTGTCGCAGTCAATCTCGCCGGGATGCGCGAACTGCCAAAGGGACGGGTTGCCGCTGAGCCAGCGGCTCGCCATGGAACCCGAACCCACGGGCGCGCCCGTCGTGCGGACCCAGTCCCTTCGCAACGCCTGGCAAGACACGCCTTGGGTCCAGACCGGCGCGCGGAACAACGTCCTGGGCTTCTCGGACTTCCAAGGCCAGACCCAGTCGGCCGACGCTAGCACGACGGTCGACTTCGACTATGGCGGAAGCTGGAACCTCGTGCCCGTGTCGGAACACAGCCCGGTCGTCTTCGGCAAGTGGGGCGCTTTCGACGAGGCCAACATCAGCCCGAG
>JAKOXK010000013.1 GCA_029781035.1 Armatimonadota bacterium | reverse complement strand
GCAGACGACGACCGGCGCCACCTACCGGTACCGCGCCGACGGCATGCGCTGCCAGAAGGTCGAGGGCATCACGATCAACGCCAACCTCGACAACAACAACGAGGTCTCGGGCTACGACGACGTCTGGGCCAGCAACAAGCCGACCTGGCGCTTCTTCTACGACGGCCAAACGCCGGTGGCCGACGACCACACCTACGCCGTCGGCAACGTGATCCACATCGACCGCACCGCCTACGTCCCCGGCCCGCGCGGGATCGACTGCGTGGACAATTGGACGGGCCTGCCCTACGTGCTGCAGAGCACGCAGTACCCGTTCTACGACTGCCACGGCAACAACCCTTCGGCTTCGCTCAGGGCAGGCTGTGGCTCGGTCTCGCGGTCGGGGTCTGGCTCGTACAGCCTGGGCGGCGAGCGCGTCTACGACGCCTGGGGCCTGGCGCACGGCAGCGCGGACAGCCAGCAGCGGTACTGCGCCAACCTCGGGCACAGGCAGGACGACGAGACGGGGACCTACACCGGCGGCAGCCCCGACGGCGACGGGCTGGTGTACATGCGGGCGCGCTACTACGAACCGGGGACGGGGCGGTTCATCAGCGAGGATCCAACTGCTTCAGGCTTGAACTGGTTCGTCTACTGCCATGATGATCCCGTCTCTCTCGTCGACGCGACAGGCAAGGACACCCTTAGCGACTCGATTCTTGCTGCCCTGGGCATAGCTGCCGCACTCTGGACGTCGTACCATTTGATTGAAGTAATGGGCGAATCGCCAATGGCGTACATGGCTGGGGTGGGTTACGTGTTATTGGCAGTGGCGTGGATTTGCGACGGCACCGAGATAAATGGTGGGAACATGATGAAGGGATTAGGAGCTGGATCCCTCCTCGCCGTTTCGTTGACTTTGCTTTACGGCCTTCCGATGGCCGCTGTGGAGATGGAAACAACCTGTGAGGCGAATTCGATTGCGGGCCATTGCGTCTCTGCGATCAAAGCTCACGTACTTGGGATATTGCTGTTCCTTGAAGTCAGCGAGGCGGAGGAGGCGACAGAGAATGGCACCAGGTAGGCACTTTGCCCGGATTACCTCGAGCGACCTAGGGGGAGTGCTCGCGCTGATCACTGTCACGGTAGCACTCATTTCAATTCTGTTTTACCGAGATATTCCGCTGCTTTGGATAGTGCCACTCGGGGGTTGCTTCGCTATTGGCAGGCTGTGTGTACGACAGAATCAATACGACACTCTATGCTTCTGGGTATTCGTAACGGCGGCAATGTCGGTTCGCGTCGCCGAACTACTGGCTCGAAAAAACCCGGAGCTGTACCAATCAGCAATCGTGCTCCTGCTTTCATTGGTTGCTTTGGTACTGGTCGACTGGAACCGGAGCAAGCACGGACAGCGAGGAGTTCCGTTTGGAGTTGTTGTCGCCTTTGCGCTTGCACTAATGTACACTCCGAACAGATAGGGGGCCGACGAGGGACGGGCCGTGGCCGGGGCGATGTTTGGCAGGTCCCCCTTAGACTGACCGCTGTCGCAAGCGTGGGGGGCCGTGGCAGGGGTGAAGGCGGATGGTTGTGCCGGCTTGCACCCCGGTTCGAAGAACAGTCCGAGTTCGGCCCGTGATAGAATCCCCAGGAACGCAGTGACTTTGGCCAGAACCCTCGCCTCGGACCAATTCCCCCTCCGCGCACGATCATCGCGCAAGGCGAGGGGGCATCCGGACGCTTGGGGCCTCGTGAAAGGCAGTGCCGACAGCGAGCAGCGCTATTGCGCGAACTTCGGCCACCGGCAGGACGACGAGACGGGGACGTACACCGACGGCAGCCCCGACGGCGACGGGCTGGTGTACATGCGGGCGCGCTACTACGAGCCGACCACGGGTAGGTTCGTCAGCGAGGATCCGGCGAGGGATGGCATCAATTGGTTCGACTATGCCAACTCTGATCCCGTCAATGAATGCGACCAGTCGGGCAAGTCCTCGAACTTTGACAGGAATCTGCAGCGAATGCTCACAATCTTGTTGGGAGCCGTTGGTGCGGCATGCCTGGCAGAAGGATGCGTCGGTCTGTATTATTCGGACGGGATGGATGCCCTCGAGATCGGCTTGTCAGCAGAAATGATCTCAAGAGGCCTACTGTACCTCACGCTATCTTATGCGGTCGCATGCACTTCGAAATGGCGCAACAGTGCCGCTGCGGCCGGCCTCGGCATCCTGCTTAATAGATTCGTTCAAACAGAAACAGCCGGGCTCATTGCGGGCGCGAAGACCGAGGCGGCTCCAGCCGTATGGGCAACGTTCCTGTACAGTTGCGCCATCATGATCGAGATAGGTTCGCTAATGATTCAGGATTGAACACATGTTTCACATTAAATGGATTCTGATTTCAATCTATCTTGTAGAGTTTGTAGTTCTGGTCAGCACCAGGCTGTCGCATATTCCGCGGTCGCCCGAGGGATCTGCCTGGTATGCTACTCTCTTTGCCATTGCTGTAGTACCGTGGTGGTTCTTTGATGCGCCGATTGCCGCAGACGTTGCCTTCGTCGTCTCTTCGGCTGTTCTGGCCATCGCCATAAGGCTACTCGGGAAGCTCCCCCCTCGAGACAGTGCTAAGAAGTAATTCATGAAGTTGCTGCCCGCACTGGATCCCATGGTAGGCAGCCGTGCCTGGTGCCCACCTGCTTGCTTCAGTAGGCGTGCATACGTTGTTCTTGATAGCATTTTTGAGCATTATGTCGATTGAGGAGATGCTACAGTGAGGGAGGAGTCTTCCAGTCCTGGCAACAAAGAGGCCCTTGTCTGCGTCAGCGCGACAAATGCACTAAGCGCCGCGATCCTTGTCGCTGCCTCCAGACTCCGCCTGCAACTGTGTGTGGCCGTCCCCTGACCTAGTCTGGAGGCTCTTCACCCGCAAGATCCAAGCACGCGGGAGCCGTGGCCCGGCTTGGCAGCGCGGAGGCGTCCGATCGACAAGCTACTCCTTTCCGCTACAAGCTGGGTTCCGTGATACAATCCCCACCATCACGTCTTCCTTGACCGGCGCCGTGGCCGGGGTGAAAGCGGATGGTCGTGCCGGCTTGCATCCCGGTTCCGAAGGTACAGCTCGAAGCTGGCCCGTCAATCCTGGATCCGATAAATGTGGACTTGGCAGGGAGCGAACGTTTCGGTCGCTTGGCCGTCTTGAACCGAGACAGTGCGGTGCTCTTCGACCTCTTCCACTCTGCCCGACGCGTGGAGTTCCGCTTTCACCGAGTGATCCTGGAGCGAGACGGCAAAGACGGTTATGGTCTTGCCGTGGGCGGTGGCGAAGCTTTCAACCTGAGGCCCGAAGCCGCTGTTGACCTCCATTTCGCTGAAGCGCAAGGCATAACGCTGGATCTGGGCGTTGAGGTCAGTGACGGCTTTGAGCATCACGGGATCGTCGAGCAGGGCGTGCTCGTCGAACTTGGGCTGGAACTGGTGGACGAAGTAGATGAGCCCGCGCGAACCGTGGATGATCGCGGACCAGGCCTCGGCCTTCACCTGTTCTGGGGTCGGTTTGCCCTTGCCGTCAATGTCTGTGCACTCCAGGCAGTTCCAGACGCGCTTGTTGCCGCCGGTCCACTTGACCAGTCTGTCCACCCCTTTTGACACGAGGCCGATCTGGTCGGGCTTTTGCAGCCCAGCGATGGGATAGACGTCGAACGAGACAATGTCGCAGCCCTTGACGTACGTCTCGTAGTCGCTCAGTTTGGCGCCGTTGCCGCGGCCGTACCAGGCGTCGTTCGCCACGCCTTGGCCAAGGTTCAGCATGACCGGACGGCTCGGATCAGCCTTCTTGAGAGCGCGGTACTCGTCCACGATCTTCTGTGGCGGGACACAAGGGCCCCACGTGTCCTTTCCCGTAGCGGGATCCTTGAGTGGCTGAGCGTTGTCAGGTTCGTCCCCGTGCATCCATCCGACAATGGTCGGATCCTTGATGTGCTTGATCCCGACTGCATTCTGGTCGCAAACCACGGGCATTCCGGCGGCTTTGAGGTCCTTGAGTTGCTGCTCGGTCGGCCCTTGCCACAGCCCGACGTAAAGGTTGAAGCCTGCCGCCTTGTACTTGGCCGCCATCGCCGGCTCTTGCAGCCAGACGGCGATTGGGAAGACACCGGTCCTGAAAAGCGGGTTGGCTTGGGCGAGGACGAGGGCGGCAGCGACGGTGAGCACACAGGTACAGACGTCCAACCGCCGCCCGGAGACTAACTTCCAATGACCAAGATCGCTTCTTTCGAGACAGCTAAAGCAGGCGTCGTTTGTCGCAGCTGTGCAAGCACTTCGTCCTGACCGTCTCCGGACCGATAGCGCCAAGTCTCCAGAGCCGGATTGTTCCTGTAGTAGAAGACGGCCCGGTACTTCCCTGGCCCGGCACCGAGCGCCCAAATCCAGTTCATACCCAGAGTCCAGGTCTGGCCGGGATCGAGTGTGACGATTTCACTGAGTTGGAGCGGGTTCGTGTTCCCGCACCGGCCCAAATGGAGTGGCTTTGGCCAATCGGGGTGCTTAGACTTGTCGCCAAACGGGATCATCGACCAAGCGACCAACGGCGACCGCCAGCCATCCAGGCTGCCATCGCCGGGTTGGATCAGTTGGACGGTGCGCTTGGTCGTGTTCGTGATCGCCACACCGGTCGCGTGGTGGGCCTTGTCAGTGAGGATCACAGCACGAAGCCGAACAGGTGCGGGCGCCGATTGCAGACTGGCGACGAAGGCGAAAGCGGCGAGCATCACGAATAGGACGGTCCGATCCGTGAGGCGTTTCCTGCCACTAGACCACCTCGAGGCAATCCTTGTCCGGCAAAGCTGGGAACGGGGCGGTCGGAAGCGTTTGGTACCAATAGGCGACACTGGCGATGTCGTCTTGGAGGGGCAGGTAGCGACCGCCGCTCCGCCAACCGAGGGCCTGTATTGTGACGCGCAGGTCTTGCTCGAACCGGACAGGATCCATGATGTGCCAGCGATAGAGCCCGAACCGGGTGTTGGCGCGGTAGAGCCCGTCGGGGCGGATGACCTGAGCGAGGCCGGCGTAGGGGGTCGAGAATTCGCGGTAGCCGCCCTTCTCGGCCCCAACGTCGAAGTTGTAGCTGCCGCAGAAGTAGTCCTCAGTGCCGGTGCCGCAGATGGTCGGGAACTCCTTGTCGCCGTCCATGAGGAACTTGATCTCGCCTTCTCCCCACCAACCGTTGTTGTTCACGCCCCAGGCCATATAGGTGCCGACGTAGTGGCCCTGGCCCTGGACGCCTTCGAGGATGGTGTAGACGTCCTTGTAAGGCAGCGGGTTGGTGCGTCGGAACTGAGCGTGGAAGTAAGCAGCGTCGTCGGGCACGTCGGTCAGCGTGTAGTTGACTTGGTAATAGAGCACCATCGGCTCGGCGGCGATGTTCGTGAGGGTGATGCGGCAGCGCTTGCGGAACGGCATCTCCCAGTAGCAGTTGAAGGCGCTTCCGGGGTTGACGCAGACGGCGAGCGAGGACACTTGGGCGTATTCGCCCCAGCCGCAGGCAAAGAAGTCGCCGACGGGGCACTCGACCGAAGGGTGCTCCTGGCCGTCCCAATAGATGCGGAGGATGGCGAAGCGCCAGTGGCCGGTGGGGGTCATCCAGATCTGCTGGATCGCTCCTGGGCCCTCGATGTCGGCGACGACATGTTCTTCGCCGGGCCCGATCTTGACGAACGGCGAGACCTTCCAGCCTTGACCTAGGTCGCGGGCTGCGTTCGCGGCGGGGCCGTCCACGGACATTCCACCCTTGCCCTTTTCGCCGGTTGGGTTCTCCGGACTGATCGAGCGCGTCTTGGCCCCCGAGAGACGTGAGAGGTTGCCGAGGTGGAGTCCGAGGCCGTTAAAGGGCGCCATAGGGCCCCAAGCGTATCACAAGCTCAGCGGCCCTCGTGGAAGTCCAGTGTCCAGTGGGCCTCGCCTCCCTTTTCAGAAGTAAGGGTGAACTCGAACAGGTCGCCGTTCTGACGCTGTTTGACCACGGTCGCACCTTCAGCACGGACGGATGGGTGGATCGGGCCAGGGGTGAAGACGGAGACGGTGTACGGGTCACCCGGAACGAGGGTGCTCGTCCCATCCATTGTTTGGTTCCTGAACTGTACGTCGACAAGATCGACGGCTCCGCACGTGACATGGCGGCTCGTGGCGATGAGTTGCGGGCCGCCCGTCGCCTTCCGAATGCAGAAGCACTGACAGCCGAACTTCGGATCGATTGCTGGAGCCTGGAACGAACCGGTGAACGCACCCAGGTAACTGTTGGACCAGAACTCGTACACGTGGTACTTCGCTGCCGGGTCGAGTCCGAGGTCGGCAAAGTGGACCGTTTCCTTGCCAGCATTGCGGTCGTAAGGGATGCGTCCGAGGACAGTCCAACTCCCGAAAGGCTTGGCGATATCAAGCTGGAACAGTTCGCACGTTGTCCGCCCGGCAGCGTCGAACGGTCGGGGCCCGTCGCCGCTCACTTGGCTGTCCACTTCATCGAGGAGCGAGGATTTTGAGGGGTCGACGTCGTACACCTGGCCCGGTTGGGTGAAGAGGACGGGGATGCACCGCTTGACGGCCTCCAAGTCGCCGTTCTCGTAGCGCTCGGGCTTGTCGGTGACCATGAACAGGGCACCGCTGAGAGTCGTCGCGAGGCAAGAGCGATACGCTTCCTCGGAAGACAGGACGATGTGGTCTGGGTCGTTGCGCCAGACGACGTTGTTGAACGAGTTGAACTGAGGCAGGCCGACGAACGAGTACCCGTCTCCGCCAATCCGGCAACCGTCCACCAGTCCGACCAACTCTGGCCGGATGCCCCAGCACGCGAGGAGGAACCGGTCGCCTATCTCGGCTCGGATAGCCTTCACAACGTTCCGATACGCCTCGACCCTGTCCACTCCCTTCTTGGCGAAGTAGTCCGGATGGCTGTTGTAGCCCTCGTATCGGAGGTGGCGCAAGGAATCGACTTTGTAGTAGTCCCATCCTTGCTTGACATAGCCAGAATAGAGCGGTTTGATGATCTGGTCGATGGCTCGGGGGTTCGAGCCGTCGGGAGAGTAGCCGACCCAGCGTCCGTAGGCGGGTTGGCCTTTTTCGTCGCGGACAAAGAGGTCCGGATGGGCGTCTACATCGTCCTGTTTGTGGAAGCTGGTGTACGACCAGATTCCCGGCTCGAGCCCCTTGCCCTTGATATACGCAGCCAGATCGGCGAGCCCGCTCGGAAACTTGTCGTTCGGCTTGAGCCAAGTGTCGGAAAAGCCCACGGGGTCTCGTTGGTATCCGTCGTCAATCTGGAGGTACTGAAGTCCGAAGGGCTTGAGCTTATCGGCAAGGACGTTGGCGACTTCCTTCACTTTGCTTTCGGTGATGTCTTGGAAGTAGGCGAACCACGAGCACCAACCGACGACAGGCTTCTGCCAGACGGCGTGCAGCCACGGTTGGAAGTACATGAGGCCCCGGTGAAAGGCGTAGTATCGGGGGCGGAACCGGAGGATGATCTCCGAGCCCTTGGCTGTGAAGCGGTAGCGGCCGTCGTGCTCAGGGTCGATTTTGACGCTCGAGTGCGGGTCAAAGGACACCAGCCAGTCGCGGTCCCGGCAGTAGACAGCCCGGTCGGCGGCGCTCGAGGCACCTCCATACGAGTTCCTGACGATGGGCGGCTGGTCGCCGTCTGGGCGTTCGCTGGCGCAGGCGAACGACGTACCAACGGCTACGACCGTGCCTTCGAGGGTCGCCTCACCGTCGACCGTCACCGCAAAGACCTGGTCAACTTCTCCGTGGCTGCCCTTGACCACAGGAGTCCGGACCGACCTGACCGAGCCACCGGCCAAAGTCCCGCGCAGGATCTCGGCGCCATCGTAGGTCAGGCTGAGCGCTCCACCCTTGAAGCTCAGGACTCCGGGACTGTTGGGCGGTTCGAGGGGTGACATGAGGATCGCGGCGGCGACCGAACAGGCTGCCAGCATGGGATCAGGATACCGAGCGCCGACGGTCGGACTAGTCTGTCGGATGCGGTCGTCGACAGGATCAGGGCTTCCGCAGTACGTGCCGATAATCCAGAACGTGCCCAAGGCAGTGATTGAGGCTAGGGCAAACTGGGTTCACAGGCACCGGTGAACCGGTGGCAATAAAAGGAAGGAACCATGAAAGTCACGGTCGTTGGAACGGGGTATGTCGGTTTGGTGACGGGCGTCGTGCTCGCGGACATGGGCAACGACGTCGTGTGTGTGGACAACGATCCCGAGAAGCTCGACAAGCTCCGCAACGGAGTCTCACCGATCTTTGAGCTCGGCGTCGACGAGCTGCTGCGTTCTACGATCGCGGACGGGTTCTTCAGGGTCAGCGACAGTATTGGAGACGGCACGAAGCACGCTGACATTGTCTTCATCGCGGTGGGCACGCCGCCCGGTCCTGACGGTACTCCCGATGTAACCGCAGTCAAGGCCGTGGCGAAGGAGATTGGCCGGAACATCGACCACTATACGGTCGTTGTGAACAAGTCGACGGTGCCTGTCGGGACAGTGGACATGGTCACGAAGATCATCTTAGAGCAAGGGTGCCCCCAAGACATGTTCGACGTGGTCAGCAATCCCGAGTTCCTGCGTGAGGGCACGGCGGTCTGGGACACGAAGAACCCCGACCGGATCGTCATCGGATCCCGAAGTCCGCAGGCTGCCTCCAAGCTTCAGGAACTCTATTCCCCACTGGAAAAGCCCACGATCCTCACGGATCCGTACTCGGCGGAGCTCATCAAGTACGCCAGCAACAGCTTCTTGGCCATCAAGATCAGTTTCATCAATGCCATCAGCCGGATCTGTGAAGAATACGGTGCCAACGTACAAGACGTCGCGAAGGGCGTGGGCAGCGACACGCGTATTGGCAACAAGTTCCTGCAGGCGGGACTTGGCTGGGGTGGCTCGTGTCTCCCCAAGGATGTCGCGGGGCTCATCAAGATCGCCGAGCAGTCGGGTTACGATTTTGCGCTTCTCAAAGCGGCCGACGAGATCAACAACGACCAGACGCACCACTTTCTGCGACGCATGGAGAAGCGTCTGGGCGGGTTCTCCGGCAAAACGGTGGCGCTGCTTGGACTCGCGTTCAAGCCGAACACTGACGACATTCGCGATGCCAAGTCGCTGGTGATGATCGAGAAGCTGCTGGCCGCAGGAGCGAAGGTGCAGGCGTTCGACCCCGTGGCGACGGACAATGTCCGCGCGGTCTGGCCACAAGTGGACTACAAGGACCACATCTACGACGTGACCGATGGCGCCGATGCGCTTGTGCTCGTAACCGAGTGGAACGAGTTCAAGTCGCTCGACCTCAACCGCCTCGGTGCTTGCATGAAGCAGAAGGTGCTCTTCGACGGTCGGCGGTGCTACACGAAGGCCAACGCGGACCGGGCGGGGTTCGAGTACTTCACCATCGGTAGTTAGCTGACTCACATGGCGGTCAGATGCCGGTCTTGAGCTCGACGCCGAGCTTCTGGGACCACTGTTGGCTGATACGGATGGCTGTTTCGACGTCCTCCGGCTTGATCTGTGCAGGGTTCGGCGCGAATTTGGGAAACCGGGCGAGTTCAAGTCGCATGGGAGGTTCCCCGACTTCGAGGATCACGGAAGCATGCTGGAGGTGCTTGAAGTTCACATGAATCTCGCCGTATTCGGTGACGACCCTCGCACCCTCGTCTAGCGAGCCAGACCGGGTGGTTGGCTTCCTTCGAGTCCCCGTTCTTAAGCACCAAGTCCGACCTTTGGTGTCTAATTCGACGACGTAGACGTAACCGACCAACACGAGAGTCAGAAACGTGCCGAAAGTCAGAAGGGCACAAAGGCCGAAGAACCAGGTGAGTCCTGTTGAGAGGTTGCTCGGCAGAATCTGCGCGCTCCCCGACAGCCGGATGAGAATGGCTATCGCAGCTGAGGACACCACAGCGAGGCCCAGCTGCAGTGTCGTTTTGGACGCCGTGTAGCCAAAAGTGATTCTGCCATCGCCCTCGCTCATGCTCAGGAACTGCGACGGCATTGCTGCCCGAGGTCGCTCGCCCACCGGGCCAGAGTATATCAGGAAGGTCTCGGGGGCCAGATTTGGAAGTCGCAGACCCGTCCCAAATGCCAGCAGGGTTCGGGCCAAGGTTAGTTGGAGAAGGTATCCTCTCGTTTAGGTGAAGACTGAGTCCAAACCTCCTCTCACCGAGGCCCTTGCAAAGCTCCTCGAACTCGTCCTCAGTGCCAGGGACGTGTTGATCGGCACGCACTTGAACCCGGACGGCGACGCCATCGGTTCAGCACTGGCCGTCAGTCTCTGGCTCGACGGTTTGGGCGTTCCCAATGAAGTTATTTGCCACAACCCACCTCCTGGTTATCTCGAATTCCTTCCCGGTGCGGAGAGGGTGCGGCTCGCCCCTGAGCGGAAGGGTCACGACTTAGGCATTGTTGTGGATCTGGACGCTCTTGACCGCCTTGGCGCATGCAGGCCGTACTTCGAGGCTGTCCCCCAACTTGTGCTCATCGACCACCATCAACCTCACGAAATGCCGGGGGACCTCAGGATCGTTGACCCGGCGAGCCCAGCGACGGCCAGCCTCTTGGTCGATCTGTTTGTGACGGCTGACGCCACTGAATTCACGCCCAACCTGCTCCCTGTTGCTCCGCAACGAGGACTTCAGGGTCGGCCAAGCAAGAGCGTGACTCCGGACATGGCCGATTGTCTCTGGGTCGGACTGGTCACTGACACGGGGAGTTTCCGGTTCCCCAACACGACCGCCCACGCGCTGCACCAAGCGGCTTGGCTCCTGGAACACGGGGCGGACATCGCCCGCGTTTCGGACGAGGTCTATCTCAACCGCGATGAGCAGAGCGTCCGACTACTGGGTGAAGCGATCCATCGGATGAAGACCGACTGCGAAGGACGGATCGCCTGGGTCGTACTGCCTCCGGAGCTCTATGAAGAGTTGGGTGCGAAGGAAGAGCACACGGAAGGAATCGTTAACGAGATCCTCAGCATCAGGACAGTCCAGAGCGCCTTCGTGTTGAGGGCTGGCAAGCACGGAAAGGTCAAAGGAAGCCTGCGGAGCAAAGGTGGGCTCGACGTCGCCAAGGTTGCCCAAGAGATTGGCGGAGGAGGTCACAAGAACGCGGCCGGCGTGACCATTGAGGGATCTCTGGAAGAGGCCGAAGCCATCGTCGTCCGGGCATTGAGGGAGGCGATCCGGTGCTAGGCGTATTGCTGGTGAACAAACCAGACGGCGTCACCTCACACGATGTTGTGCAGCAGGTACGTCGCAAACTCGGAACGCGGCGGGTCGGTCACGCGGGCACACTGGATCCCATCGCCACCGGTCTCTTGGTCCTGGCGGTCGGGCCAGCGACGCGCTTTCTTCAGTACCTCCCACTCGAACCCAAGGAGTACGACTGTACGTTCCGGTTCGGCCAATCCACGAACACCTACGACTCGGAGGGCGAGTGCCGATTGGAACGACCCGTTCCCCAGGACTTGGCCGGTGAGATCGCTTCCGTCTTGCCGCGGCTTACGGGCATGATCCAGCAGACGCCACCACTCTACAGCGCGGTCAAGAAAGCAGGCAAGCCGCTGTACGCTTACGCGCGAAAGGGCGAAGACGTGGAGGTCGAGTCACGCAAGGTCTTCATTGAGGCGTTCGAGATGCTAACGTGCCGTGAATACGAGGCAGAGTTCCACATCGTGTGTTCGGGTGGCACCTATGTCCGGAGCTTGGCGAACGACGTAGGCGAAGCGATCGGGTGCGGCGCCCATGTGAACGAACTCCAGAGAACCCGGGTCGGGAGATTCGACATCGATGAGTCGATCGAGTTGGCCGAAGTGTCTCCCGAGTCGCTGATCCCGCTGTCTCAGGCCCTCTTGCCCATGCCCATGGTGCAACTCAACCTCGGTCAGCTTGAGAGGATCCGCAACGGCCAATGGATCCGGGCTGCAGAGGCTGTGGCAGGCGACCATGCGGCTTTGCTCGACCTTTCGGGCCAAGTGGTCAGTGTTGCAAGAATCGAAGGAAACCTGTTGCACCCGCAGTGCGTCCTTCCTTCTGAGGTGCTTCACGGTGCTCTTTGAAAGCGGCTGGCCCCGGTCACGCCTGTCGAATCAGCTTTATCTGTTCCTCATGTGGCTGGGAGTCACTTCAGTGGGTGCTTTCCTGCATCCGGATCCGCACCACCATGGCACCCACATGGAGCTTGGACTTCCTCCCTGCCCCTGCGCCCTGCTGTTCCACCGGCCGTGCCCAGGTTGCGGGCTGACGACCAGCTTTACCGCGACGATCCATGGAGACTTGGCGGCCGCTTTCACCGCCCATCCCCTTGGCCCGTTCCTCTACTTGATCTTCTCCGTAACCGCACTCATCTCGGGCTACGGGTGGTGGAAAGGAAAGCGCGTTAGGTCCGAGCAGCGAGTCTACAGCCTCGGCTTGTCCTGCACACTCGCCGGATTCCTTCTTTTTGGCGTGTACCGCTTCGCCACAACCGTGTACCCAGTGGCCTGGTGGCCGTCAGGGCCGGAGTTTGCAGGACTCAGCCACAACGTGACGACCTCTGGGCACATGACCGGCCCAGGCACGATGCGGCCCAACTAACGGTTGGGACGTCCGATGGCGAAGAGAGTAGGCATGCCTCCCGTGTGCCAGAACAGGACTCGGCCCTTGAGTTCGCCTGACCCAACCATGTCCAGAAGTCCTGCAAAGGCCTTTCCACTGTAGACGGGGTCAAGCAGGATGCCTTCAGACTTGGCGAGAGTCTCGATCGCTGCTTGTCCGGCGTCACTGGGGATATTGTAACCCGCCCCGACCCACTCGCGCCGGAACTCAAAATCGGATTTCACCATGCCCTTGGCCACTCCAGAGAGGACATCAATGCCATCGGACAGCCGCTTCAAGTCGTCGGCCAAGTCCTCCTCTGGGTCGCACGACACACCCACGACGCGGGTCCTCGACTGAAGGTAGGCCCATGCTAAGCCGGCGTGGGTGCTTCCGCTGCTTGTCGGGCAGACTACCGCGTCCCAACCTTCACCCACTTCAACCGCAGCCTGTGCGAACGCGTAGGCACCCATTGGCGAACTGCCGCCAACAGGAACCACTTGAACCCTTTCGCCTCGGGCCCGGTATTCATCGGCAATCGCGTCTGCATGAGCATAGAGATCAAGCCAGTCGCCATCAGGAAACTCCCGCAGTTCCACGCCGAACCAGTCGTCAAGGATGACGTTTCCACCGTCGGCAAGCGCGGTTCCCTCGGGTTTGCCGTAGGCATTGTCATAGGGCAGAACCATGACTGCCGCCGAGCATTTGAGATTATGGACGGCACAGGCAGCTCCGAGCTGTCGCACAAAGTTCGACTGTCTCGATCCACAGGTCACGAGCCTGTCGACGCCCGACTCAAGGGCTTCCGCGACGATGTACTCGAGCTTGCGACCCTTGTTTCCCCCTCCGGCAAAGCCAGTCAAGTCGTCGCGTTTGATCCAGAGCTCGATGCCGAGGCGTTCGGATAGGTGGTCGAGCCTGTGGCACGGAGTGGGCAGGCAGCAGAGGCGCACGCGCGGCAACACGGGTCCGATTATGAAGGACAGCCGACCCCGCTTCCCAGGCGGTCATCCACTGGTCGCGTGCCCGACCAGGCTCAGTTCCGACACGAGGCGTCGTCGGGGGACCACGCCGTTCCTCAAAGTCTCCTGTGATAAGTGTATCGTTCATACTGTCACTCGTCGCTGACTGGGTAGCGACGCAATACAGCCTTCTCTTCGTTTCCCGGCATGGCGGTCGAGACAGGATTTTGGGACTGGAAACGGTTCAAAGTGTGCCGCACCCTCAGGACCGTTCGGTCTCATTTCTACCGTCTTGTGAGGCCCTACCGTAATGTTTAGTCAAGAAGAAGCGCGAGCACTTCACGAACATTAGAAAATTCGGGACTTTCCTCATCCTTAAGAGGAATACTGCCAATAATAGGGTGCAGGCAAAGCCCTGTACGAAAGGGTGGAAGAGGGCCATGTTCGGCAAACGAGAGGAACACCGGCGGCGACTGACTACAGAAAAGACACGAGCGTCGCGGTGGGACTCGCCACAGGCCAGCGGGGGGAAGATCGTCGCACTGTATGCAGTCTTTGCTTCCCTGTGGATCGCAGTATCGGACAAAGTGCTGGCGTTCACGATTCGGGACAAGGAAGCCGTCGTCGAACTGAGCATGCTCAAGGGGTGGGCCTACGTCGGGGTCACCGCCGTACTCTTGTGGCTTCTCATCCGGCACCACACGCGGAAGCTCGTATCGCACGAAGCCAAGCTCGAGTCGTTGATCCAGTCCATGCCGGATCTCGTGTGGCTCGAGGACACGGAGGGACGGTGCGTCAAGTGCAATCAGTCGTTTAGGCAGTTCTTCAGTATTTCGGGCGAAGACGTTTCGACCCAGATCGTTCTCGAGCTGCTACCGGACAGGTTCGCTACCGACCGCAAGAAGGCCGTCGACCACGTGTTGGCGACGGGAGAGAACGCCACCATTGAGGAATGGCTCGAACCAGCTTCGGGTCACCGCCGGCTCGTCGTCGTCGAAACGGTCCTGACGCCACTCGTCTCGCGCGACGGAAAGATCGGTGGCGTGGTCGGCATCAGTCGCGACATCACGACCAGGAAACTGATCGAGGAGGCTGTCCGTGAAAACGAGGCCAAGCTCAGCACAATCCTCGACGGAGTTGGCGCCAGCATCTTAATCAAAGACCTCGACCATCGATACTCGTTCGTCAATCGCCACTTTTGCGAGCAGTTGGGACTTGATCCGTCCGAGATCATTGGCAAGACGGACAATGACCTTTTCGACGACGAGACAGCGTCGCGGATCCGCCTCATCGACGCGAGGGTGTTACAGGGCGAGGAAGTCGTTTCCAGTTCCCAACTCATCCCTAAAGGCCGCGACGAAGAACGCGAGTTCATCTCGATCAAGTTGCCGTTGCGACGATCGGACGGCACGATCTACGCGCTTTCCGGGATTTCGACCGATGTGACCGAGCAACTCAATCTCAAACGCTCAGTGCAAAGCAGTGAAGAGCGGCTCAAGTTAGCGCTCGAGGCGTCGCAGATGGGAGTTTGGGAATGGGATATTGCGACAAACGAAGTCTTTTGGTCACCGGAGTGTTTCCGCATCGCAGGTGTCGACTCGTTGAGCAACTCGTTTGACGGTTTCAGGGAGATGATCCATCCCGACGATGTGCCAGGAGTGATTTCTGCCATGGGGGACTCGCTTCACCACGGGAAGTGGTTCGTCCAGGAGTTCCGGATCATCCGGCCAGACGGTCGTCTCGTTTGGCTCAGCAACCACGCGCTGATCCATTTTGATTCGACTGGGGAACCAGTCCGGATGGTGGGCACGGCGCAAGACATCACCGCCCGCAAGACGGCCGAGATCGCTGCCAGGGAGGAAGCGATGAGAAGGCGCGTGATGTTCCAAAGTTCGCGCGACGGGCTCGTGTTGCTCAATTTGGAGGGTTGCGCCATTGAGGCGAACGAGAGCTTTGCCGCGCTGCTCGGGTGTACGGTCGAACAGGTCATTGGCCTTTACGTTTGGGACTGGGACACGAAGATGTCCAAGCAATCGATCCTCAAAGACATGACAGCGCGCAAGAGCGACAGCGCGATGATCGAGACCTCGTTCCGAAACCGCAACGGACAGAAGCTCGACGTCGAAGTGAGCGCAAGCTACATCGACTGGGGTGGCCAGCCGTTCGTCTTCTGCGTCTGCCGGGACGTGACCGAGAGAAACATCGCCGAGGTAGCGATACGTGAAAGCGAAGAGGAGTTGAGGACGGTTGTCGAATCATCTCCGAACGGCGTGATCATCGTTGACGAAAGCGGTGCGATCGTAATGGTCAATAGGGAGCTGGAGCGGGCTTTCGGATACGATCGCGAGGAACTTGTAGGTCAAAAGTTGGAAATACTTGTTCCCGATGGCCTCAAAGACCAGCACCGGCACGACCGTAACGACTACCAGGCCCACCCTTTGGCGCGTCCTATGATTGGAACCCAGTTACAGGGCCACCGCAAGGACGGAACTTTGATCCCCATTGAAGTGGGACTGACGCCCATTCGGACATCCCGTGGTTCCTTTGTTTTGGCGACTGTTCAGGATGTTTCAGCACGAATGGAGGCTGAGGAGAAGATCAGGATCCTCGCCAACTATGACGACCTAACCGGGCTACCAAACCGAACGAGCTTCCATCATGCCCTTTCGGCGGCTGTCGCAGACGCCCATGCCCGAGAGTGTCGCTTGGGGCTCCTCCTGCTGGACGTGGACGGATTCAAGCACTTTAACGACGCCCTAGGTCACCACGTGGGCGATAGAATCCTCCGTGAGGTCTCAGCCCGAATAAAGGGATGTGTCGGAGCGAACCACACGGTGGCAAGGCTCGGCGGTGATGAATTCGCTGTTCTGATCGACGACTGGGACGGCCGTGGGGACTCTCTCCGACACATGGCCCGAACGGTTCTGGATTCGCTGTCTCGACCCTTCCGATTGCCTGAAGGCGAGTATCACTTGACGGGGAGCATCGGCATCAGCTCTTATCCGGACGACGCGTTCGATTCCCGGGTGCTGCAAAGCTGCGCCGACCTGGCGATGTACAGCGCCAAGGAGAATGGCAAGAACCGATACGAGTTTTACGCTGAGGTCCTCAGTGCCCGCTCTTCCAGGCGTCTCGTCATCGAGTCTTCACTCCGGCAAGCCGTGGAACACAAAGACTTCGAAGTCTTCTATCAGCCGATCGTAGACTTGACGACAGGAAGCATTGTCTCGGCCGAAGCTCTTTTGAGATGGCGCCATCCCGAGCTCGGGCTCCTCAGTCCGAACGAGTTCATCGAAGTTGCCGAGGAAACCAACCTCATCGTTCCGATCGGCGCCTGGGTGCTCCACGACGCGTGTGCGACCTTGGGACGATGGAACAGGGTGGCTAAGAAACCCTTGACGATGTCGATCAACCTCTCGACGCGGCAGTTTGGAGAAGACGGCCTGTTGCAGTTGATCTCCGACGCGATCCATTCGAGCGGTCTCGATCCTTCGTGGCTGCAGTTGGAGATCACTGAAAGTGCGGTGGTGGCGAACCCTGACCAAGCCGTCACTGTCCTGAATCACATGAAGGAGTTGGGCGTCACGATCGCCATCGACGACTTCGGCACAGGCTATTCGTCGCTCGCGTACCTCAAGAAGTACCCGATCGACTGTATCAAGATCGACCGCTCGTTTGTCCGAGACCTGCCTCACGATCCGGATTCAGCCGCCATCGCGAAGGCGATTATCGCTATGGGGCACAGTCTGAACCTGAGGATCGTGGCCGAAGGGGTCGAAAACCCAGCCCAACTCAGGTTCCTGGGCGACCTTGGATGCCAGCGTGCCCAGGGATACTTCTTCAGCCGGCCGATTCCAAACAACGAGTTCGAGGTTCTCTTGCCCCGCCGATGGAGTCCCCGAACCTGGATCACGGGTCGCAGGCGCGTCGCCGTCTAGGAGCGTCATCGGGCCCTGTTGCCCACCGGTGTACACTCAGCACCGGCATGCGCGAGAACTACGTCCTGCACAAGTTGCACTCGTTGTCCGGCATCATTCCCGTCGGCTTCTACATGGCCCAGCACCTGTTGCTCAACAGCTTCAGCCTGGCAGGACCTTCGAAGTTCAACGGAGTCATTGGCTTTTTCTCGAACATGCCGCAACACGTCTTGCTCCTGTTGGAGTTGGTCGCGATTTGGATCCCGCTGGCTTTCCATGCCGTGTACGGGCTTTTCATCGTGGCCCGCAACGGCGACAACTACTCGAAGTCGGCCTACAAGTACCGTGAGAACCGGTACTACAGGTGGCAACGATGGTCGGGCGTGCTGGCGTTCTTCTTTCTTTGCTTCCATGTGACGTCCACGACCGGGTTTGCCAAGGCTCGTGGACACCTAGTGATCGAATACGATGCGTGGCACTCGTTGCTCACGCACAACGGTTACGTGTTCTTCGCGATCTATGCCTTGGGCATGGCAGCGTGCTCTTACCACCTGGCCTATGGCATCTGGAATTTCTGTATCCGGTGGGGGATCACGATCAGTGAAGCGTCCCAGGAAGCGATGGCCAAGGTTTCTGCGGTGGCGTTTGTGCTTCTGACGGTTCTCGGTGTGGGGGCGCTTTACGGGTTCATCAATCCCGTCTTCCAGCAACAGGAAGCCCCTGTCGAGGCACGATCGTCGTCGTCACTGGCCCCAGCCAGCAACGCTTACGACTCGTCGGCGATTCGGTTCAGATAGGCTCCGTAGGGAGTTCCTCTCATCGCTTGGGCGGATTGGACAAGTTCGTCACGCCCGATCCACCCGTGGCGATAGCCAATCTCCTCAAGGCATGCGATCATCAAGCCCTGGCGTTGCTCGACGGCAGCAACAAAGTTCGCGGCTTGAATGAGCGAATCGTAGGTTCCTGTGTCGAGCCACGCGTATCCGCGACTGAGCCGGGTCACATGGAGCGTCCCTTCTTGTAGGTACAAGCTGTTCAGATCCGTGATTTCCAACTCACCCCGACTTGACGGCTTTAGTGATTTGGCCTTGGCCACCACCGAGTCGTCATAGAAGTACAGACCCGTGACAGCGAAGTTAGAGACGGGCTGTGTGGGTTTCTCCTCCAGTTGGACTGCCCTGCCTTGATCGTCAAAGCTGACGACTCCGTACTCTTGCGGGTTCTCGACTTGATAGGCGAAAACGGTCGCGCCCCTTTTGCGGTGGGCGGCTTCGGAGACGAGAGCGGTGAGGTTGCCGCCGTAAAAGATGTTATCTCCCAGCACCAGCGCTGCGGGGCCACCCTCCAAGTAGGATTCGCCAATGAGGAACGCTTGGGCAAGCCCGCCTGGTTCAGATTGGGCTGCGTACGAGATCCTCACTCCGAACCGGGATCCGTCTCCGAGCAGTCTTTCGAATGCCGCTTGGTCGTGGGGCGTGGTGATGAGCAAAATGTCGCGGACTCCTGCGAGCATGAGAACGCTCAGCGGGTAATACACCATTGGTTTGCTGTAGACCGGCAGGAGTTGTTTGCTCGCCGCGTAAGTCAGAGGGAACAGCCTCGACCCTGTTCCGCCCGCAAGGACGATTCCCTTCAATTGGCGCCTCCGTCATCTTGGCTTCGATTCCGACTCGCCGAAATCACAGGTCGTCTCCCAAGCTGCGGCCGTAGAACGCTCGGACAAACGCCTTGTACGACTCGTTTTGAACAATCGGCCGCCACCACTCTTCGTTATCGCAATACCATTTCACGGTGTCCTCGAGCCCGTCTTCGAATCCGGTCGAGGGCCGCCAACCCAAGGCCTGTAGCTTGGAGGCATTCATCGAATACCGCGCATCATGGGCTCCTTGTCGAGGGTCCGGGATCTTCTTGACGTAAGTGCTGTCCAGCCCGAGTTGCGACAAGAGAAAGTCAACGACTTCTCGGTTCTGACGCTCGTTAACGTCTCCCACGTTGTAGACCTGCCCAGGCTCCCCCTTATTGAGCGCCGTCCAAATGCCGGACGCATGGTCTTTCACATGGATCCATTCCCGCACCTGGAGCCCCTCACCGTAGAGTGGCACTCGCTTGCCGCTCAGGAGGCGGACCATGAAGAACGGAATCAGCTTTTCGGGATAGTGATACGGACCGTAAGTATTGCCACCCCGTGTCACGATCACCGGAGTTTGGAACGAGACCCAGTGAGAGCGGCATAGGAGGTCTCCTCCGGCTTTCGAGGCGCTATACGGCGTGTTGGGCTTAAGCGGGCTCTCCTCGGTGAACTCGCCGTCCGCGATCGATCCGTAGACTTCGTCCGTACTGACGTGGAGGATCCGCTCCAGTCCGTGCTTGCGCGCTGCTTCTAACAGGACTTGGACGCCGAGTGTGTTGGTCTGGACAAAGCTCGAGTTATCCAATAGGGACCGATCGTTATGACTTTCAGCGGCAAAGTTAACCAAATGAGTCACGTGGTATTCGCGCAGCACTTGGTCCACGAGGCCTCGGTCCTGGATCTCACCGCGAACGAACCGGATCCTTGGCAGGAAGTCGGCCATTGTGCTGAGGTTCCCGGAATACCGGAGGGCATCCAAGACGGTCACCTGCACCGTCGGATCCGTATCGAGAACGAGCCGGACGAAATTCGAACCGATGAATCCGGCTGCACCGGTCACAAGGAGCTTCATGGCAGTTGGAAGCGAGTCCCTCCGTCGTCCTCGTGCCGGACTTCGTCAACCGGTTCTGCCTTTCCCCGACCGGCGTAGAGCTTGTCAGGAAAATTGATGACGTAAGCGTCACGATCGCCAACGTTGCGGTAAGCGTGGACGACTCCTGGGGGTACGAACACGACCATTGGGTTCTGGTTCCCGGCCCGGATCACAACGCTCGCGTCACCGCGGTTGGGGCGGTTCTCCCACAGGTACACCTCGTAGTCGCCGTCGACAAAGGCAAACCCATCCGTCTGATGGACATGCTCGTGAGGACCCCGCGCCACTCCGGGGTGGGTCATGCTAATGTAGGCCATGGCCGGGTTGAATCCGTCAGGAAGTTCGTCGTCCCGGAACAGCTCCATCAACCAACCCCGGGTGTCGGTGTAGCGACGGAGTTCCCGAACGATCACGCCTTCGATGGTCACGGTGGAATTGTGACACTGCCGCTGCGCAGATGGCTTGTCCAGGTCACTCCATCGTCGTCTGGATGGCCGCAACGACATCGTCGATGCTTGCCAAGGCGGTGAACTCGTAGACCGGACTGTAACCGATGTGGACGTCTGGCCGACTGCAGAGCTGAGGCGAGGACAAGAACGTGGCGAACCACTCAGGCTTGCCGGTTATCTCAGCGATCAGGGCTTGTCCAAAACCACAGGTTCGGGTGTCTTCTTGGACAACGACGAGCCTGCCGGTCTTGGCGACGGACTTGGCTACGGCTTCGTAGTCACAAGGGACGATAGAGCGCAGGTCGATCACTTCGACACTCACCTTGCCCGCGAGCCGGTCGGCGGCCTGTTCAGCTATATGGACTGTGTTGCCCCAGCCCACGACGGTGCAGTCTGAACCTGGGCGAACAGTGGTTGCCTTGCCAAACGGAACGGGTTCGGTGTTGTTGACGTCCACGCGTTTGCGGAAGATGTGCTTGGGCACAAGGACAAAGCAGGGATCCTCGGAGTGGATTGCGGTCCACAAGAGGCCAGCCGCGTCCTGGGGTGTGCTTGGAACGGCGACTTTGATGCCTGGGACATGAGCGAGCCAGCCTTCGTTGGCTTGTGAATGCCAGAGCGAGCCTCCGCCAAAGTAAGCTCCGTAGGGCGCATAGACGACCATCGGCGTGCTCCACTCGCCAAACGTACGCCAACGCATGGTTGAGAGGTTCGTCACAATCTGGTTCCACGCGGGACAGATGAAGTCGACGAACTGCAATTCAAAGACAGGCTTCATGCCGTAGAGGGCAAGTCCGACGCCAATTCCGATGATCGACGCCTCGGCCAGGGGCGAGTTGAACACTTGCTTGGGGAACTTGGAGCTCAGACCCTTGGTCATGCCGAAGACGCCGCCTTTCGGGTCTTCGACGTCCTCTCCGAAGAACATGATGTTCGGGTCGTTTTCGAGCGCCTTGCCGAAGGTCTTGTTGATGGCCTCGACCATTGTCATCTGCCCAGGCTCGATCGGAGGTTTCTCAGGCTTGTCGGGTGCTCCCCAGCAATGCTTGAAGAGGTCGTCAGGCTCTGGATCCTGGTCGTGTTCGGCCCGGTCGTACTCGTCCCTCACTTCGACCGCGATCTCCTCCTGCATGGCCTCGAACTGGCTGGTCGTGAGCTCTCCTGCAGCGATGAGTTGGTCCGACAGTAGCTTGATCGGGTCGCGCTGCATCATCGCTTCGATGTCTTCTTGCGAGCGGTAGACGCGATGGTCGTCGGAACTCGTGTGTGACGAGAGACGGTCAAGGTCGGCCCAAACGAGGCTGGGCCCGCCTCCGGTCCGAGCTTTGGTGATGACTTGCTTGGCGACTGCGTCGACGTTGTCGTAGTGGCGGGCGTCCACCTTGACGAGGAGATCCTCCGAAAGGACTCCCTTCAGGTTGAGCGCCATCATGTGGCTGGTCGGAGTCGAGATGCCGTACTTGTTGTCCTCGATCATGAGGATCATAGGAAGCTTTTCCTGAACGGCGAACGCCCATGCTTCGTAGAACTCACCGCCCCGCATAGCGGCGTCTCCGATCGTGGCCAGCACGACCGTGTCCTTCCCATGCAGTTTCATCCCCCAAGCCGTCCCGGCTGCCGGCAGGAGGTTGGTTCCGGTCGGTGTGGCGACGCTGGCCATGTTCCCATCCCGGAAGCTGTAATGGCTCGGCATCTGGCGACCGCCACTGCTGGATCCTTTCTTGGCGAAGAACGCGAGCGCGAGGGTGTAGTTGGACTGTCCGCGGGCGAGCATCAGGGCGCGGTCCCGGTAGTACGGGAAGATGAAGTCGTCCTCGCGGAGGTGCATCGCGAACACGCCGATGGTCTCGTGACCTGTCCCACCGACGTGGAACCACCCCTTGCTTTGCCTGAGAAGGATCGCCTCTCGCTTGTCACTTTCGCGGCTCACGAGCATGAGGCGCAGATATTCCAGCTTGGTCATCGTGGGGGTGGTAACGGCCATGTTTCTCAGACGCTCCGTTGCGTTCAGGACAAATTCTACTACAGGGGGGAGATTCGATCCTGCGCCCCAGGATGGCTAAGGACTCAGGTCCAGCCTTGGCGACACATCAAAGGCGTGCGCGGACTACCGAGACCCCGGGGAGGATGCGGAAGAAGGGTCAGCCATTGAGGTCTGTTTGCCGCCGTCGGTCACTCCGCCGGTATGTGAGACACCACGTGGGACAGAGTCCCTCAGCGCCCCGATGAGCCCGCTTGAACCCCACCTTCTTTCATCAAGCTGCTCAGGTCGAAGATCATTCCTCCGCCGCCGGAACCGTAGACGCTCGGCAGATGGCCGTCCCATTTCTCGATCCACTCCCTTGCGATCACGAGGGAGGATCCCTGAGCCCGAAGGGACTCGGCGTTCAGCTTGGCGGCTTGGGCCGTTCCTTCGGCCTTCGTCACTTCCGTCTGCTTTTGCAGCTCGGCTTGCTGGAGCACGTACTTCTGCTTCTCGGCTTCCTGTTGAGCGACCTGCTTTTGCTCGATCGCTTTGTTGAACTCAGGCGAGAAATCGAAGTTGGTGATCGACAGTCCAGACGGTTCGACGAGGATGTCGTAGGCCTTGAGGCGGCTGGTGATGTCCTGCTCGACCTCAGCCTTGACTTGTGACCGGTTCTTGATCAGTTCCTCAGCCGTGTATTTGGCCGTCACGGTCTTCACCGACTCCTGGACGGCGGGATCAATGATCCGACTGGTGTACTCGGTGCCGACGTTGCGGTAGATCTTGGCGACCTTGACCGGATCGACGTGGAAGTTGAGGGCGAGAGACGTCGTCACGGTCTGCAAGTCTCGAGAAGCTGCGGTCGCCTTGCTTTCCTCCTTACGAGTGCGGATCTCCATGAGGAGCGTCGAGTCGACACCCGGCGTGATCAGGTGGATGCCTTCGTCCAAGCTGCCGATCGCAGCTCCAAACCGGAGCAGCACTGCCTTATTGCCGGCGGGGACGATGACTATCGAGGCCGCGAGAATGCCTCCCAAGACCATGAGGGCACCGACGACGCGCGCCGTCCATGCCGCTGCATTGAGATTGATGTGCTCGGGCGTCTGGTTGTTGAGCCCTTTGAGCACGAAGGACAGGACGATGATAACGAAGCCTAATCCGGCAATAAACACTTCCTTACTCCAATCCAAGTACGTTGGCCGCGTGCAATAGGGTTCAGCACCGACGTGGTGAACCGGATCGGTGTGGCACCAGACCCGATTTTCCAATCGACCGGTAGGCGCCGAATACGGTCGCGCCTTCACTTGGACCCAGCAAAGGGGACCCGTTCTTTCGTCCTGGATCGACCGGAAGACGCCGTCTGCCCCGGATCTGACGGTACAGTGAGACTGGCAGCGGCCTCCGCTGTCATGACAAGGTGGACCGTGCCGAACGGTTGTGGGTGGAACACCTACTGAACCCTCTTATGGCGTTCACCGATGATACGAAGAAACTTGCTTTTGAGCGGAGCCATGGACAATGCGAGTGCAGGAGACCCAACTGCACGTCGCACTACCTGACTCGTTGCCCGGCCAGAGTCTCGATGACCTCGGCCGAATTCCACCACAAGAAGGACCACGCAATGCGGGGGATTGAAACCTTGGACAACTGTGAGGTCCTGTGCCCTGACTGCAGCCACCAAGCCGAAATGGACGTGTTCTCGGAGTAGACAGGCCCGACGAGACGTCGACAACTGAACCGGACTTGGGCCTTTCTCAGCCGTCGGCGGGCATTGGCCCAGCTCTTGCGTACAAGTCTCTTACCGACGGTCCGCTCGGGAGAGGACGAGCGCAGTTGGGACGGTTCCTTCCCGAGGCGCCTCACCCAGCAGCCATCGGTAGATGACGTCCTTTGTGCGATTGACAAAGGCGGGTGACCTTTCATGAACGACCATCATATTCTTGATTCTCGCCGCCGCGACAAGCGGGTCGGCGTGCATGGCGTCGATGCGCTCTGCAGCGTCCATCACATGGACCAAGTCACCAACCTGACCAGCGTCTCGTCGAAGGGTATCGGATTTCGAATCCCCTGCAATCTGTCGATCGGAGCTGTGCACGAGTTCAAGTTCCCGTACTTCCGGCGGAGCATCAAATTCAAAGCAATCGTCAAGCACGTGGAGAGGTCTTCCAGTGGCGGGTTCACGGGCGGTGCTTTGGTCCAGCTCAAGGACTACCGCGAAGAGCGAGAGTGGGCTTCGTTTCTGACGAGCTGCAACTATCGGTGACTTGGCGGCTGGGATCTGAGCGCCTGCCTCAAGTGGCGCCCATCAGCAAACGAGTGGCGCCAAGAGGCATACTGCTGCACCGTGTTTCCCGTGATCCTCAGTCTGCCCTTTCACGCCGTGCCGCCGTCTCACCAACGGATCATACGGACGGCGGATGCCTTTGTCACGAGCTTCCTTGTCGCGGAAGGGCTTAAGAGCATTGTCCGCGAGGAGAGGCCGAACCACAACGACTCTCGGAGTTTCCCAAGCGAGCACACGACCGCAGCATTTGCGATTGCGACTGTCCAAGCCCAATACGATCCAGCCCACGCTGACGCTTGGTATCTCGGAGCCACAGCGGTAGGTATCTGGCGCGTTTCCTCGAACGAGCACTATGTCCAGGATGTCTTTGCGGGTGCGGCACTGGGATACTTAGCGGGCATGGAATCGGTTCGGCGGCCCCATGGCCTCTTGATCACACCGCTCTTTGGG
>JAKOXK010000082.1 GCA_029781035.1 Armatimonadota bacterium | reverse complement strand
GATGTCGACGGCAAAGGGACTCAAAGGAATCTGAAGCAGTGGACGCAAGGCGAGGGAGGCGCTGGTCTGGGGCGCTGGTCTCCTGACGGATCGAAGATCGCCTTTGTCGGTGGTAGGGACAAGCCAGGATCGCAAATCTATCTGATCGAATCGGACGGGGGCGAGGCCCGCAAGCTGACGTCACTCCCTGAAGGGAGCGTCGGCGCCCTCCTCTGGTCGCCGGACAGGTCAAAGATCGCGTTTTCTTTCCGGGAGTCTCATCCCGACCGTACGGAGAAGGCAAAGAAGGAGCGCGAGGAAAAGGGACTGAGCACTCCTCCTTGGGAGATCGAATCACTCTTCTACAGGATGGACGGCGACGGGTACTTCGGCGAACAGAGGTTTCGACTTTACGTTTGCGATGTCGAGACGGGCAAACACAGGCTCGTCTACGACGGTGATCCGCTGGGATTCGGGTCCTTCGACTGGCTGAAGGACTCGAACGGCCTCGTCGTGGCACACAGCATAGCGAAAGACCCGCTATTGGACAAGCCCAATGACCAGATATTCGTGGTGCCCCTTCACGGGAAACCCAAGCAGATCAAGAACCCTCGCAAGGGCCCCAAGTCCTCACCGAGGGTCTCGCCAGACGGCCAGACCGTCGCCTATCTCGGCTTCGACCACGAAGACGACGCCTGGGGCGTCTACAACACGCAGCTTTGGACAGTTCCTTTGTCCGGTGGCGAACCGCGCTGCCTAACGGAGTCGGACGACTACTGCATGGAGGTTCTCACACTGAGTGACACGCTTCTGGGCCATACAGGTGACGGTGGCGGCAGTGGACTGATGAGTTGGACGCCGGACGGCAAGGGGATCTACGTAGGGATCGGACGTCACGGCGCCGTGGACGTCGGACTCGTGGACATTCGCAAGAGCGGAGTCAAGCTCCTGACCGATGGCCAGCACGTCTTGTTGGGATCCAACCTTTCCAAGGATGGGAAACGAATGGCCTGTACCTGGGGAGACCCCACTCACCTGATGGAAGCTGGCTACCTTGACCTCGAAGCCAAGGCTTCGGGCAAGGGCCTCAAACCCACGATCTTGACCTCGTGCAACAAGGAGTGGTTGAGCGAGGTCGAACTTAGCCCCGCCGAGGAGGTTTGGATCCCGTCCACCGACGGAATCAAGGTTCACACCTGGTTCATGCGACCGACAAAGACCAAGGGATCCAAATCGAAGACGCCAGCCGTTCTGGAGATCCATGGGGGGCCACACGCCCAATATGGGTGGTCGTTCTTTCACGAGTTCCAAGTCCTTTGCGCTCAAGGCTATGGGGTTGTCTTCTGCAACCCCAGGGGATCCAAGGGCTACGGTGAAGCCTTTTGTGCAGCGATTCGTGGCGACTGGGGCAACAAGGACTGGGACGATGTCGCTTCCGTCATCGGATGGATGAAAAAGCAGTCTTGGATAGACAAGTCGAAGATGGGGGTTATGGGCGGTTCATACGGCGGTTACATGACCAACTGGGTCGTTTCCCACAACCAGGACTTTGTGGGTGCTATTACGGACCGGTGCGTCTTCAACTGGATGTCGGCAGGAGGCAACAGCGACTTCCCGCTGAACAAGGACGGTTATTTCGGTGGCCAGCCCTGGGGCGACCACGCCAAAATCGCCAAGTTGTGGCAGCAGTCCCCCATTTCGCACTTTGAGAGCGTGAAGACTCCGATGTTGATCATCCATTCAGAAGGCGACCTTCGCTGCAACGTCGAACAGGGAGACCAGGTCTTCTACGTGCTCAAGTGCCTGGGTGTCGAATGTCGGTATGTGCGGTACCCCGTTTCGACCTCACACGGCCTTTCGCGTGGCGGCCCTCCTGACCTCCGTATCCACCGACTCAGTGAGATCACGAAGTGGTGGCGTCGGTGGCTGTCGTGAATTAATCGCTCTCACGGCCCAGGTCGACGAAGACGGTCGGGACTTTTCTTTCGCTCCGAATCTGCCGGGGCGAGGAACCCAGCGAATCGCGGATCAACTTGCCGAAATTCGAGAGTTCCGGCACGCCACACCTTACGGCGATGGACTTGATCGGTTCAGTGGTCGAAGTCAGGAGCCGACAGGCCAAGTTGACCCTCGCTAGGCGAATGTACTCCTGAACTGTCGTGCCGTGCTCTTGGCGAAAGAGCCGAACCAGCTGGCTCGGGCTGATTTGGAGCGTGCTCGCCAAGTCCTCGACCCTGAGCCGTTCAGACAAATTCGTGTGGATGAGTTCCTCAGCTTGCTCGACGTAAACGCTTCTGCGGACGTTTTGTGGGCCCTGGGCAATGCTCCAAAGAACCTGCCAGGCGAGGGCCACGCGACTGGTGCGGCTGAACGGGAGCCGATCGATAGCTCGTCGGAACTCGTAGTTGAGGGAATCCCATCGGTCGTGGATCGCCACGCATTGGGGCACGGCGACCTCGTCTTCTTTCGTCTGCGTCGGCCTGAACCAGCAGTAGGCCTGATGGTACGGCAGAGCCCCTTCGCGGCGAATCTTACACCTGGCCCTCGGAGGGAACACGAGGAGTGAACGTGGCTCAAACCTAACTTCGAAGCTGTTGCACGTCACGATGCCGCCGTGAGCAGCGGCAATGAACTGCCATTGGTCCGATGACTGGTGCCATTCCTGAACAGTTTCTCGCGTGTCGTAGCTGCCAATGCCGAGTACGTCAGGCGGCTTGTTGAGGCTAAGTCGAAAGTACTGGGCCATCTCGCCCCCGATTACACCAGATTACTGTACGCAAAAGCACTATCGTTTGAACCTGAATGCGTGATTCATATCACTAGAGGCAGATTAGTATCACTCTGAAGGCCCTGAGGAACTGATACAGTACGTTCAGTCTCAAAGTCGAGGACACAGGCGCGTTGCTCACAGAGAGCCGGCAGTTGTCCAGCAGGTCGGTGGTCGTGGCCGGGAGGTACGGACACGCCACCAAGAGAGGGACTCTGACAATCGGCAGGGCTCTTGCGCCAGCGCAAGCGGGCCAAGAGCCTTGAGACAAAACTTGGTTTGCCAGGTGAGAGCCTGGCTGCGGACGGATTCGGACGTCACATTGGAGAGGACTGAACCGTTTCGGACCATTGCATAGCCACTGCGTTCTGGGCGACCTTGCTTTCGGTCGCCCTATTTTTTGCAGAGCCGTTCAAGGACGATTTGGGCGACCCGCTCGTTCAGGGTCCCGTTTGCAAGGCACCGTTCGTGGCCAGCGCGAGCAATCGACTCAAGTCGGGCGGGATCTGCCAACAACTCCTTACATAGACGAGCGCATTCGTCCGCGTCGTCCCAGAACACGGCCTCGACACCATCCTGGTAGAGCTCCAAGTGCTCGGTAGTCCGCTGGGCACAGAACAGGGATCCGATCAAGGGGATTTCCGCTGTGCGGGTCGTATGGAGGTCACGGTTTTGGTCCGACAAGAGGCCGATACACACCTTGGCGCACTGGATGTAGCCGGCGTAATCAGCGTCCTCATACACTCCGGGCGCCTTCCAATGCGACTGGAGCGCAGGCCACTCGGGGGCGCGGTTCCAACGATCGCCGATGATGGTCACGTTCACACCGAGGTCGATCAGTCTCTTGAGGAATGCCCCTCGGCCCACCATCCATGTTCCCAGGAAGAGCACGTCGCTCTGGTAGCGCTCGATCTCCTCACGTGAAAGATCTCGCGCACGGTGAGCCACCTCATCTCCAGCGCGCCAGACCTTGAGGACGTCCTTGGCGCCATAGCGTTTCGCTTCGGCCACGTTGGGCTCTCGCACAACGACAACCAGGTCGTACTCCTTCACGGTCTTTCGGTAGAGGAGCCACGAGAGCCTGTCTCGATACCCAAAAGGATCGTCTACGTTGAGGACAACGGTCTTCATCCCCTTGTCCCGCACTGCTCGAACGAGCTTGGGACCAGTGTAACGGCCGTGATCCACCCAGACAACGTCGTACTGCCTGTCGCCGATCTCGGCCAGGACTTCACTATCGGCCCGGTCACCAACGAAAAGCGCTCCAGTCTCCCAATGGAACCGGCGTCGAAAACCAGACAGTCCAAGCTTCGCAACGGGATCGAAGAGGTCCACCGAGTGGCCCAACCTGCTGAGGGCATTAGCCCTGTGAAGGGACGTACCCTTTCCTTCACCGACATAAGCAATCCGCAAACTTCTGACCCCGTTTTCGGTTCTCCGGCGATCACCGAAGTCCGCTGAGACACCCGTCACTCTCTGGCGTGAGAGAATGGCGGCCGCAGGTCACAGAGTGTACCAGGCGACCTCGAGCCCACTTGCCGCAAAGTGCGGTGTGTTCAGCTGGAGGAGAACAGCTCAAGGTACGGACGGTAGGCGAACACGCGATTCCGTGCCTTGTCCGAATCCGGCTCGAGAAGACCGATCTCGACGAACCTGTCCACCAGCCTGCTGGCACCAGCAAAAGTCTGCCCGACGATCTCGGACACGGCCCGAACGCTCACATAAGGCCGATAGTAAAGCGTGTCCAGAAGGACGAGGGCCGAACTAACGCCCTTGCCCGTCCTCGCTCGGACTTGCTCCCGATGCTCCTCTCTCATCTCAGTCACGCGCTGTGCCGTCAGAGCCGCATCGGACGCGACGGTCCGCATTCCCCGCAGAAGAAACCGGCACCAGGCGTCCCAGGCCGCTTCATCGCGGGTGGCCTGGAGTCGAGCGTAATACTCTGACCGATTGTCGCGCAGAAACCCGGACAGGTAGAGCACCGGAAAGCTCAGCACGCCGTATTGCTTGAGCAACAACGTCACGAGCAGTCGCCCTACGCGCCCGTTTCCGTCCACGAAGGGATGGATCGACTCGAACTGTGCGTGTGCGAGGCAGACTCGAACAAGGTCAGGCAGATCGGAACGGCGGTCGAGAAAGTCGAAGAGAGAGTCCAGGCAAGATCCGATCTGGTCCGGAGGAGGAGGGATATAGACCGCGTTCTCCATCGTCGACCCGGGGCGTCCCACCCAGTTTTGGACGTCGCGGAGCTGTCCCGCGTCCGGCCTGTGCCTCAACAGCCGCTTGTGCAAGGCTAGGGTGAGACTCGAGGAGACCGTTCCATGTCCCAGTTCCCGGACTCCATAGTTCAGTGCCTCGACATAACCGCTGACCTCGTCCACGTCGGACGGCGCGTCCGGTCTTCGGATGGCCGCTTCAGCCGCTAGGAGGTCGGCCAAACTCGACTGTGTCCCTTCGATCTGGCTCGACAAAACAGCCTCCTTTCGCACGTACATGAAGACGAAGAGCTCCGGGTTGGGTAGATCATGGGTCACGCCCTCCAGTCTTCCAAGTGCCCTCTCCGCCCGACCCAACTCACCTGCGAGATCGGGGCTGAACTCTAGCTGGGGCACGGGTGGAAGGGGGGCAGGTAGAAAGGGGGGACGTTGCCCTGACGTCCGCACTGAGGTTCCATCGGAGGGATCCATCACTTTTATTGTACTTTTGATCTAATTCAGTATTACAAGCACCGCTACCGCCGACCGTTATTCAACTCAGTGCTCCTTCTTCAGTATCATCAAAAGAGTGCCTGGTGAGGCGAAGTTGTACGGCATCAACCGGTTGAGGGAGACACTGGTCGTTGCCGAATCGACTCGGCGGTCGATGAAAGGGAACAAGAGCCGGGACACGAAACCGGAAATCGCCTTGAGGAAAGGACTCTGGAGCGCGGGTCTGCGAGGATATCGAAAAAACGTCCGCAAACTACCGGGAACACCCGACGTAGTCTTTGGAAGAGCCAAACTGGCCATCTTTGTGCACGGCTGCTTCTGGCACGGCCATGAGTGTGGCCGAGCCCGTGTTCCAACCCAGAACCGCGCCTTCTGGGCTGAGAAGATCCGCTTGAACCAGGAGCGGCATGCCGCTCATGAGAGTGCCTTACTTTCGAAGGGCTACGCCGTGTTGACCTTTTGGGAGTGCGAACTTAGACGAGAACAGGAGGCTCTGATTAACCGGGTGGCAGGGATATTGAGGGAGCGCAGGCAGGACAAACCATGAGGTCTGCCGGTCAAGAGTGGTGGAACTCCGCTCGATCGGCGTCTCACGACTTGGCGCCAAAGGTCAGGCTTGTCGGTGCTGCAAAAGAGCGTCAGAGCGAGTCCGAGACGCTTCGGGCCAAGCGTGACTTTCTCCATAGGCACCTCTTGCGCCTTGGGCTCATCGCTGCGCTGCAGAAGTCTGGATGGTTCCGATTTAGAGGGCGCAAGGATTACCTTCAAGCCTTCCATCAAGCGTGGCACACCGGAGAAGGCGCCTACCGCTTTGACCAACGTCTGGGCATGTTGTTCTTCAGCGCCGTCAGCCAGCCCTCGCAGAGAGCCCGAGAGCTTGTACGCGAACACGTTGGCGAGGTTCCGTTCCTGGGAACGGGCTTGTTCCAAAGAGAGCGCCTTGAGCAGGAGTTCGACAGCAGCGACGGCTTCGCGGTTGTGCCCGAGGAGTTGCACACCTGGTTCTTTGAGCGAGGTGGAATTGACCTCGCGTGTGCCCTTTCCGAGCGACTGTTGGAAGGTTCCGTCGTGAACCGGTGCCGCCGCGAAATCCGAGACTTCCTGACGTCCGAGCCCTCCGATCGGCCGGCCCACGAGCGTGTGTGGGAAATGCACGTCCACGACCCCGCGTGTCAAGGCGGCAACTACCTGGCCGCGATGCTTGGAGAACTGGTCGCCCAAGTATCAGACGTGGACGCCTCAGACGAGCCCGATCGGGTTGCCGGGCTTGTCCCGCGAGTTCTTGAGAAATGCGTTTCAGGGCTCGAGGGCGATCCAACTCTGGCCCAGGAAGCCAGGTTCAGGATCGCCATCAGAGCCTTCCTGCTTCAGGGCTGCACGAAGCCGCTGCCACTTCCTGACCTCCGTGATGTCATTCGTCAGGGTCGCCCCTTGGGACGATCGTCGAACAAGCTCGAAGAAGGGGCTCGTGTGGAGCTTAAGGCGACTTTCGAGTGGAACTCTCGCAAGAAGGAGCGGTCAGGGGAGCTACGCCTCGGCACGCTGAGGACGATTGCCGGCTTCATGAATGCGGACGGTGGCACGCTGTTCATAGGAGTTGCCGACGGCGGCACTCCGATCGGCATCGACGACGACCTCGCTCTGTTGGACGACCCCTACCCCATAGACGTGTTCGAGAACCGCCTTCGCGAGTTCCTGAAGAACCACTTGGATCCGGTTCCGTTGAACGCGGTCCACATAGACTTCCCAAACATCTCGGGCAAGACGGTTTGCCGGGTCGCCGTCGAGCCACGGCCAGGGGTGACATACATTCTGCGCAAAGGCCCTGACGGGCGGACCCTGGAGGAAGTGTACGTACGTGACGGCAACCGCACGCTTAATCTGACTGGCCGGATGCGCGACCAATTTGTGCTCAGTCGCAGCCCTGGCTAAGTGACTCCCAGTTGGGTAAACCCGAACCATGGTTCGGCGAGCCTTTACTTCAGTTCTCTTCTTGGCTCTGCTGCCGTTGGCGCAGGCCGACTTCACCCTGACGCTGATCCACACAAACGACCTTCACGCCCATATGGAGCCGGTCAAGGTCGGGGGTGTCGAGCTGGGCGGCTATGCCAGACAAGCTACGCTGATCAAAGCGATAAGACAGGAGAGCAAGAACACCTTGCTCGTCAATGCAGGCGACACGTTCCAAGGAACGCTTTTCTTCAACGTCTACCACGGATTGGCGGACCTGGCGTTCATGAATTCGATTGGCTACCAGGCGATGACGGTCGGCAATCACGAGTTCGACTTGGGGCCGAAGGCTCTGCTCGACTTTGCCCGGTTGGCCAGCTTCCCCATCATCAGTTCCAACCTCGACCTATCGGCTGAACCGGAACTTCAGCAGTACATCAGGCCCGGTCAGATCTTGGCGATGCACAAGGACGAGGCGGAGAAAGACCCCGATGCCGAGAAAGCCAAGGAAGCTGGAGGCGAGGGGGAGCAAGAAGAAAACGAAGTACGTGTAGGTCTCGTCGGTGCCGTCACACCTGACCTGCCGTCCATCTCAAGCCCAGGGGACACGATCAAGATGAAGCCACTGGTGCCGAGTGTCCAGCGAGCAATCGACGACCTGCGGCTCAAGAAGGTCAAGATCATCATCTTGCTCAGCCACTGTGGGTACGACGAAGACCTCAAGCTTGCCAAAGCGCTTCACGGAGTGGACGTCATCGTTGGGGGTCACAGCCACACACTCTTGGGCGACACTAAGCTTCCGGGCGATCCGACCAGCGCGGGCCCCTACCCGACCGTCGTGAAGAACGCGGACGGTGAGACGGCCCTCATTGTTCAATCGTGGGAGTGGGGAAAGGTGCTCGGCAAACTAGAAGTCAAGTTCGACGACGAGGGCAAGGTCGAAGAGTGGTCGAAGGACCAGCCGATCGAAGTCGGGCCCGATGTCTCTCCCGACCCTGCGGTCAATGCGATGATCGCGGCCTTCAAGAAGCCGATTGAGGCATTGATGAACAAGGAGGTTGGTTCGACCATCTCTGAGATTCCACGCAATGGACCGGGGATACAGGGGCCCATGGCCGACATGATCTGCGACGCGATGCTCGACGCCACCCGAAGTCAGGGTTCGGTCATCGCCCTCATGAATGCGGGAGGTGTCCGATCGGCCTTAAACGCGGGGAAGATCACGTATGGCGACGCCATCGCTGTCCAACCGTTCAACAACACCCTTGTCGTACTGGATCTGACTGGCGCAGAGCTCAAGACCGCGTTGGCATCGGGCGTCTTGTTCGTGTCCAAAGGCTCCTCCTTTAGCTTGGGAAAGGGGAACACGGTCTCCAGTGTCATCGTCGCGGGACAGCCGGTGGACGCCAAGAAGACTTACCGTTGCACCTTCAACTCTTTCACGGCAAAGGGAGGGGACGGGCTTGACGTTCTGAAGAACGCCAAAGGGCATCGGTACGACACCGGCCTTCTCGACGTCGACGCGTTGCTGGACTACGTCAAGACGCACTCTCCGCTCAAACTGAGCGCGAGCGGCCGCATCAAGGGATAGTGAGCGGACTCTTCGAACCACTTGCGCTCCGAGACCTGAGGCTGAGGAATCGGATCGGGATGTCCCCGATGTGCATGTACTCCTGTGAAGAGCAGGACGGCCTGGCGACTCCGTGGCACTTGGTGCACCTCGGCAGTAGAGCAGCGGGAGGCTGTGGACTGGTACTTGTCGAGGCCACCGCAGTCACACCTGAGGGGCGGATCAGCCCTCATGACCTGGGGCTGTGGTCTGACGAGCACGCCCAGCGCCTGGCTCCTATCGTTCAGTTCGTCAGAAGACAGGGTGCGGCCTGTGGAATCCAGTTAGCCCATGCGGGGAGAAAGGCGGGCACTCGTCGCCCTTGGGGTGGAGAGCGCGCTTACCTTTCGGGCGACGACTGGCCGTTCGAACGAGTGAGCACCGGTCCACTGCCGTTCAACCCTGACGGCCCGGCTTCAAGGGCTCTGGACGCCCAAGGGATCGCGGCTGCGGTCCAAGCGTTTGCAGACGCCGCTGCCCGAGCCGATTCCGTCGGATTCGATGTCGTCGAAATCCACGCCGCACACGGTTACCTCCTCCACCAGTTCTACTCTCCGCTCACCAACAAGCGAGAGGATGCGTACGGTGGCACCTTCGATGGAAGGACGCGGTTGCTCATGGAAACCGTTGTTGCCGTCCGCCGGGTGTGGCCCACCAGGAAGCCTCTCTTCGTCAGACTCTCGTCAACAGACTGGATGGATGGTGGCTGGACCATCGAAGACTCGGTTAGGCTGGCGAGTAGACTGAAGGAACTCGGCGTTGACCTGGTCGACTGTTCGAGCGGCGGCAACTGGCCTGGAGTGTCCATCCCGACGGGCCCCGGATATCAGGTCAGATTTGCAGAGCAGATCAGGAGGGACGCTCGGATGCCGACAGCAGCGGTGGGACTGATCACCGCTCCTGCTCAGGCGGCCCAAATCGTCGAATCTGGTCAAGCCGACCTGGTGCTGTTGGCCAAGGAGTTGCTCAGGGATCCCCACTGGCCCTACCGAGCTGCACGCGAACTCGGAGTCAGGGTGCCGCTGCCCGAACAATACGGCTGGGCCATTGGCTGACAGACCGGTAAACTCCTCGTTCCCCAAGATGGACTTCAAGCCTACACTCAATCTGCCCGATCCCGACTTCACCATCCCGATGAAGGCGGACCTGTCTCAACGCGAACCTGGAATTCAGACGCGGTGGGACGAGATCGGCATTTACGGGTTGCTGCTTGAAAGACGGAAGGATGCTTCTTCCTTCGTCCTCCACGATGGCCCGCCCTACACCAACGGGCCCATCCACATGGGAACGGGCTTCAACAAGATCCTCAAGGACTTCGTGTTGAAGTCGCGGTTGCTTATGGGTCATCGAGTGCCTTACGTGCCCGGTTACGACAACCACGGACTGCCGATCGAGCAGGCGGTCATGAAGAAGTTCAGCGACCAGAAAATCACACCGACGACAGTGCAGCTGCGCAAGGCGTGCCGAGAGCACGCCAAGGTGTACGTGGATCTCCAGACAGAGCAGTTTCGCCGGCTCGGGATCTTTGGGCTGTGGGACAAACCCTACACGACGATGGACTTTCGCTTCGAAGCGGAGATCATTCGAGTGTTCAAGCGGCTCGTCGAACTCGGATATGTGTATCGAGGCTTGCGGCCGACTTTGTGGTCCCCGACCGCTCAAACTGCGCTTGCTGACACGGAGATCGTGTACCAAGACGTCACGAGCAAGGCGATCACTGTCAGGTTCGCCCTAAGAGACGCCAAGGGAGTGCCACTGCTCTCACGTCTCCAGAACGTATACGCCCTGATCTGGACGACGACCCCCTGGACCATTCCCGCCAACTTAGCGCTCGCCTTTCATCCTGACAACGACTACGATGTGGTCAAAGTAGGCGATGACCACTACATCCTTGTGCACCAATTGGTTGATTCGGTCGCCCAACGGGTCGGCTGGTCACACTACGAGACTGTGGGCTCCTTCAAAGGAGTCGAGGCTGAGGGCCTGACGTTCCGACATCCGATCTTCGACCGAGACTCGGTCGGCGTCTTGGCCGACTATGTCACGACCGAAGACGGGACGGGCGTCGTCCACACGGCGCCAGGACATGGTCGAGATGACTTCTATACGGGACTGAAGTACGGACTGCCGGTGCTCTGTCCTGTGGATGAAAGAGGGTATCTGACTGCCGAGGCAGGTGAGTTCGTAGGTGTCTACTACAAGAAGTGCGACTCGATTGTTGTTGACCGTTTGGCTGAATTAGGGCATCTCGTCTTTTCCGAAGACTATCCGCACAGTTACCCCCATGCAGAGCGGGACAATCAGCCCGTCATCTTCCGGGCGACCGAGCAATGGTTCATCCACATTGACCACAACAACCTTCGAGAACGGATGTTGGAGATGATTGACCAAAAGGTGCAATGGCATCCGAAGTCGGCAGAGGGGCGGTTCCGATCCATGATCTCTGGCAGGCCCGACTGGTGTATCAGTCGCCAAAGGCCTTGGGGCGTCGGCATTCCCGTCTTCTATGGTGCCGACTCCCGAGTCCCCAACTTGGATCCTGTCGCGATCGAAGCGGTCGCGCGACTCGTCGAACAAGAAGGCTCAGACGCTTGGTATGAGCGTGAGCCTGGCGACATCCTACCCAAGGGCTATGCCCATCCACAGACTGGAGAGACATCGTTCGTCAAGGAGACTGACGTGTTCGACGTATGGTTTGACAGTGGATCTACGTCCCTGTGCGTCTTGGAGGGCAATGTTGAGCCCGAGTGGAAAGAGCATTGGCCCGCCGACACCTACCTTGAAGGGAGCGACCAGCATCGTGGCTGGTTCAATGTGTCCATGATCCTGGGGATGGCGATCCACGGCGATGCACCCTACGGGGCGGTCGTCACACACGGATTCGTCAACGATGAGAAGGGCCAGAAGATGTCGAAGAGGCTCGGCAACGTGGTGGACCCGGTCGAGGTCTGCTCGAAGTACGGTGCCGACATCTTGCGCTACTGGGCGGCCAGCGTCGACTACGAGGACGACGTGCCATGTGGCGACCATCTACTCCAAGTAGCTGGCGAAGGGTACAGGCGGATCCGCAATTCACTGCGGTTCCTGCTGGGCAACCTTTACGACTTTGACCCCAACGACAAGGTCGAAGTGGCCGGCATCGACCAGTGGATTGTCGAGAAGGCCGACTGCCTGGCCGAGGTGTGCCTGGAACACTACCGTGACTACCGGTTCAAGGAGGCGCTGACTGCCGTCCACAACTTCTGCGTGAACGAGGTGTCAGCCTTCTATCTCGACGCAATCAAGGACCGTATGTACTGCGACGGTGCGGATTGGCCCAGCCGCCGATCAGCCCAGCGCGCTTGCTGGTCCGTTTTGCGGACTCTGACCCTCCTCATCTGCCCGATCTTGCCACACACAGCGGAAGAGGTCTATTCACGGATGCCTGGAACCAAGGAGGCTACCGTCCTCCTTGAATCTCTCGGGCCAGTCGAGTGCGTGATGGACAGTCACCTTCATCGGCAAGTAGAGAAGATGTTGGAGGTCAGGTCATGGGTGTTTTCGGAATTCGAGACCTGGAAATCGAGTTCACAAGTCCGCGATTCACAGGACGTTGTCTGCCAGCTTGCTGTATCTCAAGACGAAGCGCCAGCGCTTCTCAGCTTTGGCGGTGACCTAGCACTCCTCTTCAAGATGGCTGGTGTCGAAGTCACGGTCGGAAGCAGGAGTGTCGAGTTCAGAGCCGCGACTTGGGACAAGTGTGAAAGGAGCCGCCTAAGGCGCCCTGACGTCGCGAAAACACGATTCTCCGGCGAAGAGGTGTTCTTGACTGATCGCGACAGGAGGGCACTCAGCCTGTGAAGAACGGCTTTCGAGTTTTCCTCTTGATCGTTCCAGCCCTTTTCGCCCTTGACCAGTTCGTCAAGATCTGGGCCAGAATGGCGGCTCAAGGTGTGGCGGGAAGGACGATCGCGCCCCTGTGGCCCGGAGTCTTTGAGCTCAAACTTGTCTACAACGAGGGTGTGGCATTCGGCCTGATGCAAGGAATGGCCATGCTGTTGACACCAGTAGCCGTCGGCATCGTGGCGGTCTCGGCGTGGTACAGCTGGAAGCACCCTGAGGATCCGACTGTCTCGCACGTGACCGCTGGGCTGTTGGCGTCCGGTGCACTGGGCAATCTCATTGACCGGCTCAGCCATGGCAGGGTCACGGACCTCTTCTGGATCCGACTGATCAACTTCCCGGTCTTCAACGTCGCTGACGTCTGCATTACTTTAGCAGGCACACTCTTCGTACTTGGCGCGCTACGAGAGATGCTGAACAAGCCGACTCCTCGGGAACAAGACCCTGCAACGCTGCCCGAGAACCCAACGTAACAGCCTTCATGAGACGCAATCCGATGCCCGGTGCTGGCTGGCTGCTCCTCGCCGCCATGGCCGTTCCCATTATCGTCAGGTCGGCCAAGCCGCTTGCCAAGAAGATAGGTGAGGGCTTGAAGACGGCCGGTGAGAAGCTGATCGAGGCCACCGAGCAAGAGTCAGCTGCGGAAGAACCCAAAGCCCCAGAAAGCAAAGACGAGAAAGCCAAAACTCAGGCCAAAGCCGCCCCTGCGGCAAAGAAGCCAGCCAAACCTAGGGCGCGCAAGCCCGCGGCCAAAAGGACGCCAAAAGCTCCGGCAGAAGCCCCTAAAGAGCCCGCCTGATCCGTCTGAAACGATGTGGAACCGTCAGTCTGGTGGGCGCTCGTTGGCACCGTAGCAGGCTTCGCCCTCAGTTGGGCGATCGACCTCTTGGCCCGCCTCGGCAGAAAGCCAAAGCCTGACGACGCCAACGTGATCAAAGGGCTCGTGGCCCTTCAAGCTGAGGTCGCTTCTCTTCGGGATCAAAGCACGAAGAGGTCCGAGCGGCTCGAACATATGTTTGGACAGATCCAAAGCAAGTTCCAGGAGCTCGAGGAAGGAACCTGGACCGCTCGTCATGGCTCCAACAATTCCGAGGCACAGGCACCTGATCCTGCCGCGATCGACATCCCGGATGACCGCCAAGACACGGCCGCGGTCCTGGTCGTCAGCAGTGGACTGACGCTGATCGAAGGGCTCGCGCCCGAGCATGCCGAAAGGCTCAAGGCAGCCGGAATCGTCAGCCTCTCCGACCTGGCTGCGGCAACACCCAGACAGTTGTACGAGATCATCCAACCGGCCTCATGGCAAACGATCGACGCGGAACGCTGGATCCGACAGGCTAATCACATCGCAAGGGGAGCTTGAACGTGGCGGGCTTCTGGCAGGCCGCAGATGGTGTCAAGGCGATCGTCCTGGCCGCGCTGGGAACCACGGTGTGGTTGGCCAAGCCGACTGAGCACAGCGCGCCAGCCCCAGCCATCAGCTTGCCGGAGACAGCGATAGCCGTGCCGGAAGTCAAGGAAGAGCCCAAGCCCCTGATCGTGTTCAAAGTCTTGAATCCAATGCCCGGAGACTCCATGGTGGCCGGAACCCTCACCGTCCGGGGAACTGGCCTGCCTGGCGCTTCGGTCGAAGTGACCTACCAGGGAAAGACCCTGGCCCTGATTCCGGTGAGCCCGACCGGCGAGTGGGCCCAGGCTATCGACTTGGAACCTGCCCCCAAAGGCGATCTTGTCTTCAGGGAGTCGCGTCCGACTGACGTGTTGAACGTCCCGATCCAGGGACCGTCGCATTAGGCCAGGTTGAAACCCACCCCCCTGCCAAGGCATAATAGATTCCCCTGTGGGCGGTTAGCTCAGTGGTAGAGCACTACAATGACACTGTAGGGGTCACAGGTTCAAGTCCTGTACCGCCCACCAAGTTCAAATGAACCTGAATTTGAAGAGTAAGGTTCCTAAGAATGGTTCCTAAACCACAGCGACCTGATTCGAGCAATCATTAGCCGTAGGACCGATATCAACCTGCTCAAAAAGCTATAATGTCGGCTTAGTGCGGAAGATCTCGATCCTAATCTGGATTGTGGCCCTGTTGGTGGGCCAGGTTCAGCTAGTCCGGCCCGACTACGTTTTGCCGGACGGCTCGGTTTGCCGCACCTGCCCAGTGATCGCTTGCGCGTCAAGACCGTCTGGGGCCTCTAACTCCGGACAACTGGGAGTTTCAGGACCTCACGGCGACTGTCATGATTGCTGCTACGTTACGATTCGCAGCACCGGACATGGCTTTCCGGCCGTGTCGGCAAACTGCCCGATCGGGGTTGTGCTCGCTGTCCTTCCCGAACCTGCACAGGTGCCAGTCGTCGCCTTAGTTGACGCCTTGACAGACAGATTCGAATTCGAGCTCGCGGCTCCACCAACCGGGCCGCCAAGCCACCATCTCTCTCGTGGCCCGCCTCCTCAGCTGATCTAGTCGCTCGCCCGTAATTAAGGGCCTTTGACAGTTCAGTTAGGAGTCTCAGTTGAAACCAGCAGTTCTAATACCGCTGATCCTTGCGCCAATAATCGGCAGTGCACAGGATCAGCCACTAACACTATTACAAGCACTTGCCCACGCCCGGGCTAATCGCCCAACCGTCGCCGGCGCTCTCAAGCGAGTAGAAAGCGCAAAGCTCACTCGACGCGCTCTGGGAGCCTTTCCCTCCACACGGCTTTCCCTCGGGTATTCCGATCCCTTGGAAGTGGGAGGCACCGACGATGACCTTCTGCTGAGCCAACCGCTCGATCTCTTCGGTAGATCGTCTGCAGGCCGAGCCTCTGGCGACGCGCTTGTTACCAAAGCAGAGGCAGAGTATCGAGGCGTCATCTCTGACTTGCAGTTCGATGTTTTGAACCAGTTCGCGGAAGCAACCACAGCCAAGGCACTCCTTGAAAGTGCCAAGCAGTCGGAAGCGGTTGCCCTTCGACTCAAGGATGCGATCAGCACACTAGTCGAAGAGGGCAAGCTCCCCGGTGTCCAGCGACAGCGCGTCGAAATCGAGCTAGAGCGAGCCAAACTGACCAAAGCTCAGAGAGCAGCCGAATTGCTAGCGGCAGTCAAACGGCTATCCGGGCTCATCGGCATCGCCGTATCGGAAGGTCAGATCGGAGAGTTCGGCTCCATCGACGTTTCCAGAAGCGTTAAGGACCTTCTCGCAAAGCGTCCAGACATCCTGATGCTGCTGGCCGAAAAGCGCAGCGCCGAAGTCGACGCGCGTATTGCTGGCTTGTCGAGCTTGCCGGAGCTTGAGATCCAAGGGCGTCGAACGGCATGGCAAGAACCCGAGCGGCGATACGGCATCCGGGTCCAACTCTCCATTCCAATTTTCGACTTTGGAAAGGCGAGAGCCGAGCGAAGCGCGGCGCTCAAGGGCGTCGAGGCTCTCGATAAGGCCATCGCCGATGCGAGGAAGGTCGCTGAGACCGAACTCGAAGCAGCGCAAGTGGAGTTGGATGCGGCCAATGAGCAGATCGTCCGATTCCAGGAGATTGACAAGGCCACCCACACGCTAGTCGAGCGAGCACAAATAGGCTTCACGGAGAAGGCGATCACCCTCATTGACTTGCTGGAAGCGACTCGCGCCCTGCGAGAAGTCGAGGAAGGCATGGCCGAAGCGCGTCTCCGTCTCGCCAAGTCCCAAGCTGCCTATTTGAAGGCAAGCGGCCAACTCTTGGAGGTTGTCCAGTGAAAAACCCATGCGTACCACTTGTTATCCTTGCCCTAGTTCTTTCGGGATGCGGGTCGAAAGAGCCAAGCCCTGCGGCAGAGGCCGAGCACAGCTCGCCTGATAAGCATGCCAGTGAATCCCATGCCGACGTTGTCTTGTCCGACGAGGCGGCGAAAATCGCTGGAATCGAGGTCGAGCCGGCTAGGCAGGAATCACTTCAGAGCGAACTCAAAGTGCCTGGGGTGATCACCCAGACCGCGCAAGGCAAGGCGCTCGTGACTCCGCCGGTTGAAGGCAAAGTCATCAGACTCCTTGCAACGGTCGGCGACAGCGTTCGGCAAGGACAGCCGCTGGCGGTCATCGAGTCTGCGGATTTGGCGGAAGCGATGTCTGGCATAACAGATGCTGAACGTTCATTCAAAGCCGCCGAATCAGAAGTCAAGCAAGCCCAGTCTGAGTTGTCCTTGAGTCAGGGCCGATTGCGAACGGCAAAGACATTCCTTCAGCGCCAACAGGAACTGGCCAAAGCAGGTGCGTTTAGCCAGCCGAGTGTCCAACAGGCAGAAAAAGACCTGAACGAGGCGGAGTCGGAACTTGAGAGTGCGCAGAGGGAAGAGGCAGTTCATCGGACCCAACTTGAGCGGGCAGAGCGACTCTTCAAGATTGAACTGATTTCCAAGACCGAGTTGGAGCAGGCTCGTCTTGAGCTTGAGAACGACACCATCCGACAGGAAAAGGCGAAGCGCCAGATTGCCATTGCGAAGAGCACGTTTGAGCGTGAGAAGCTGATCGCTCAACGGGGAATCCTCACGGCCAAGGAAATTCAATCCGCTGAGGCCGATGTTCGGTCGGCCAACCTGGAGATTGAGAAGGGCAAGATTGCGCTTCAGGGAGCGCGGGATGCGCTGGCCGGGGCGGCACGCGGAACGGCGGGCGCCAGGGCCCGGTATGCGGCCATCGCAGGTCGTGGGAACACGGCAAGCGGCAGCACACTCACCCTTGTGGCCCCAATCTCTGGGGTCATCGCAGAAAGGAAGGTCAATACCGGGCAAGCGCTGGAGCGCACCACCGAGCTATTTCAGATCGATAATCTCCAAGCCGTTTGGGTGACGGCCAATGTTCCAGAGCGTCAGGTTTCCCAGGTTCGTTTGGGCGCACAAGTCTCTCTGGCCACAACGGGATACAAAGGGCGCACCTTCACGGGAGTGGTCCAGGTCGTAGGGACGCGCTTGGACCCTCACAGCAGAACCATGCCAGTCCAGTGCCTGGTGCAGAACCCAGGCGGGCTCTTGCGACCGGACATGTTCGCCCAGGTGAATCTTGGAACGGGCACCCGTTCGACAACGATAACGGTGGCCAAGTCTTCGATCTTCACCGAAGGCGATAAGTCCTATGTGTATGTTGCCGAAGGCAGCGGAATCTACTCAAAGCACCAAATCCAGCTCGGTCGTGAGCAAGGCAGCCGGGTCGAGATCGTTAGCGGTATCGAGCCAGGGGCGAAGGTCGTCGCTAAGGGAGTTTTCGTTCTAAGCAGCCAGGCTAAGAAGGACGAGCTCAAGGGGCATGAAGACTAATGCTAAACCGATTGCTTCACTTCAGCCTTGCCCAAAGGCTCCTCGTCATCGCCATAACAGTAGGACTCGGTCTGTGGGGAGTGCAGTCCTGGCAGAACCTCACGCTCGACGCGGTTCCAGACATCACCACCAATCAGGTTCAGATCAACACCGAGACCGGTGGACTCGGACCGCAAGAGGTCGAGCGGCTCGTCACCTTCCCGATCGAAACGGCAATGGCCGGACTCCCCGGAGTTCAGGACACCAGGTCGCTCAGCCAATACGGTCTGTCTCAAGTTACGGTCACGTTCGAGGATAGCGTCGACATCTTCTTTGCGCGCCAGTTGGTGAACGAACGACTGGGTAGGGTGCGTGAAGAGATCCCCCAAACAGTGGCCTCGCCCCAGATGGGGCCAGTCTCAACGGGGCTTGGCGACATCTATATGTTCGCCATCGAAAGCCCGAACCGAAAGGCTACGGACCTGCGCACGATCATGGATTGGCAGATCGCCCCGCAGCTTCGCTCCGTGAAGGGCGTAGCCGAAATCAACGTCGCCGATGGGAGCGTCAAGCAGTACCAGGTTGTCGTAGACCCCTATCGCTTGGCCGCCCACGGTCTAGGCATCGGTGATTTGGTTGATGCGCTGCAGAAGAACAACCAAAACGCCGGCGGTGGCGTGATGGACCAGAACGGCGAGCGGGTCCTCATCCGAAGTGTTGGCATGGCCACCAGCGAGGACGGCATTTCGAGGATCGTAGTAGCGAACGAAGAGGGCACCCCCGTCTTGGTGAGGGACCTCGCGGAAGTTCGCACTGGTGTTCCGGTGCTTACTGGACTTAGCACCAAAGACGGAAAGGAAGCCATCGTCGCCATCGCGATGATGCTAAAAGGGTCAAACGGGCGCACGGTCTCCCAAGCAGTCGACGCGAAGATCCAGGAGATCAAGAAGCAACTTCCCAAGGACGTGACGCTCACCACGGTATATGACCGCTCGGTGGTGGTGAATGAAACGGTACACACCGTGTTCAAAAACCTCATCGAGGGCGCACTGCTGACGATCGCCGTTCTTCTCGTCTTCCTGGGGAATTGGAGAGCCGCACTCATTGTGTCGGTGCTGATCCCACTCTCGATGCTCGTGGCGACCATCGCTATGACGAAGTTCGGAATCTCTGGAAACCTGATGAGTCTGGGTGCGATTGACTTCGGGCTTATTGTGGATGGTGCTGTCTTCATGATGGAGAACATCGTCCGGAGAGTAGCCGAAGCTCGTGAGCACGACGGCAAACCACTAAGTCGTGATCACTTGAGACAAGTGGTTTCTGAGGCTTCACGCGAAGTCTCAAGGCCCGTGTTATTTGCCATCACGATCATCACAGTCGTCTACCTGCCGATCATCGCGCTGGAAGGTACCGAGGGCAAGATGTTCAAGCCTATGGCCTTCACCGTGGTCTTTTGCCTTGTCGCGGCACTTGCGCTCACCTTGACCTTTATTCCAGCGGCGGCTTCCCTATGGCTGTCCCGAAACACAACCGAGAAGCGGAACCTCTTGATGGACATTGCCCGCAAGATCTATCGCCCGAGCCTGGAGTTCGCTCTCAGGCGACGAGGGATCGTGGCTGGCCTCTCCCTGTTCTTGGTTGTCGGTGGCGGTTGGATGTTCACAAAGCTCGGCTCTGAGTTCATTCCGACCCTTGATGAGGGTGACCTTGTCGTGCAGCCGATTCGGGCGCGCACGGTCAATGCGGAAGAAACCGTTCGGCTCGTTACTGCGGCGGAAAAGAAAGTCAGAGAGATTCCCGAGGTCATCACCATGTTCTCCCGAAGTGGGACGCCTGAGGTGGCCAGCGACCCGATGCCGCTCAGCCTTACAGACTCGTTTGTCATGCTCAAGAAGCGAAGCGATTGGCGACCTGGCCTGACCAAGGACAAGC
>JAKOXK010000057.1 GCA_029781035.1 Armatimonadota bacterium | reverse complement strand
CGGCACGGAGACGTTCTCGATGAGCAGGTTGATCAGCTCCAGCCCGTGCTCGGCGAACTTCGGCTGGATCCGCTCAGTGAGGAACCCGCCCATGTCGTCGTACTTGCTGTAGAGGTCGAGCACCGGGATCTTGGCGTCGGCCAAAGCCTCGGCGAAGTCGCTGACGATGAAGTTGCGAAGCTGGTTGTTGATGTCGTCGACCGTGAACTCCCAGTTCGTGCCTACGACCTCCTTCAGGAAGGTCGCCGCGTCCTTCACCCGCATCGTATAGGTGCCGAAGGCCCGCACGCGCACCATGCCGAAGTCCTGGTCGCGCATCATGATCGGGTTCATCGTCCCCCACTTCTGGTCCGTGAACCGCTTCATGTTCACAAAGTAGACCTCGGCCTTGAACGGCGAGTTGAACCCGTACTTCCAGCCCTTGAGCGTGCTCAGGATCGGCATGTTCTCGGTTTCGAGCGTGTACATGCCCGGCTGGTAGACGTCGGCGATGCGCCCCTCGTCCACAAAGACAGCGACCTGCGACTCGCGCACGGTCAGCTTCGCGCCGTATTTGATCTCGTTGTTGTGCCGCTCAAAGCGGTAGACCATCGTGTCGGTCGAGTCGTCGAGCCACTCGATGATGTCGATGAACTCGCCGCGGATCTTGTCAAAGAGCCCCATAGTTGCTCTTGAGTATACGCCCGGGATACCGTGCGGGTTGCCGGTGATGGGGATCGCCGTCACCCACGAAAACCCTCCGGCACTCCCTCGCCCTTTCAGGAAGAGAGACTCTGAGTGAAGCCGAACGGGTGAGACAAGCGCCGCGAGTTGAACCGGGGAGGGGGTTTCACGTCGAGGGGCCAGGTTGACCGCTGGTACTTGAAAGTCCCTCCGCTCCTTTCGCCCGCCAGGGCTCGAAGCCGGTCGGGATGACGGGCGGGTGCGCGTGGTGACCGACCAGCACAAGGGGTCAAGTAAAACCCCTAGCCCACGCGCGACATCCCGAGAGAGCGGTACAGCCTGTGAGCCGAAGGACCTGGAAGTTGGAGCGGCCCTCGTTTCAATTGGTGAACGTCGCCCGTCGGATGTAGGCGCACGAGCCACCGTCTTGGGGGGCACGCCGTGTGTCAATCCTCGCTCGGCTTCGTCCTGGAGAGAACGATCACTCCGATGACGGTGCCCACCACGGTGCCCAGAAGAACATAGGGCCCTGCGCCGGCCAAGACCCACCCAAGCACCTCGCTGGACGCATCCCCGAGCCGCCTCGCTTGGTCGACACCGAGCGGCCAGGCGATGGACAGGTAGATCCCTATCGCCTCGCAGACAGCGACTGCCACCGCCGTACTCAGGGTCTTCTTCACGGTCAACAATGTACCAGTGGAGAATGGCTCGGTTGTTCCACCCGTCGCCTCGTGGACCGCGTCCCATGGGGCACCCGGGGGCCCCGCCCTATGAGAAGGACGACCGGTCTGCCTGTTTGGAGAGGAACGCGAAGATCACGTGCGACCAGGTCGGGTCAGCTGGCAGGCAAGAACCCCATCCCTAGACCGGAACGAGCATCCGGTCTTGGGACGGGTGTATTCGACGCTAGTCTTTGAGCGCGCCCGGGAGGATGTGGCCGATGCAGCCGCTGGGGTACTCGACGTGCAGCAGGTGGGCGAGGGTGGCGGCGATGCCGTTGGTGTAGACCCGCTCGGAGTGCCGACCCTTGGCGATGCCTTTGCCGCAGACGAGGATTGGCACATGGCTGTCGTAGATCCAGGGCGAACCATGGCCCGTGCCCGTTCCTCCGCCCATGTAGTCGCCAGCCGCTTCGAAGACCAAGACGTCGCCGCTCAGTTTGGGGTTCAGCGAGTTCGAAGCCATCTCGGCCCAGTGGGTCTTTGGCACGCGCCCCGCCCAGACGTCCGACTGAGTCAGGGCCGCGTAGACGCCGGGCGTCGTCATCGCCGCCGCAGCCGCCACGCGTTGCACTTCGGCTGGATCGAGCTTCTTGGACTCGATCATGGGGCGGTTGAGGTAAAGGTTGGGCGTCGCGAGCCAGCACCATTTCGCCTCGCCGTACTTGGCACTCAGGGCTTTGTCCACGTTGGCCTCGATCGCCGCCTCACTGACACGGCGCACGCCAGTGCGGACGTCCTTGGCCGACTCTTCGGGGATGGGCAAGACGCCGTGGTCGGCGGTCACCACAATCGTCACTTCCGCTAGCCCACCGGGGACTGCGCGGTCCAGGAAGTTGAAAAGTCGGCTCAGCATGCGGTCGGTGCGCACGGCCGTGTCCATCACTTCCGGGCTGTCGGGGCCGTAGCGGTGGCCGACGTAGTCGTTGGAGGAGAGGTTGACCACGAGCAGGTCAGGCACGTCGTCCTGGCCGAGCGCTTCGCCAGCGACGGCCCGTTCGACAGCGATCTCGACGACGTCGTTGCCGAAGCCGCTGGTGGCGAGGTTGCTGTAGAACGACTTGTCCCCTTCGCTGCCCAGGTCGTGGCTGAAGACTTGACCGGCGGTCGGTGCCTTCTCGGCGGGGGCTTTCTTGGTGAGGGAATAGGCGTCGGCGGGCAAGAGCGGCTCCCAGGCCTGGCCGATGTGCATGTCAAAGGTCTTGTCCGCGTTCAGCTTGTCCACCCAGACGGGCAAGGCGCCGCTGGGGCAGAAGTAGGAGGTACTCGACCAGCCGCCTTTGCCGTTGGTCCAGACGACGGCGTCGGCGCCGTGGCCCGCCATGAGGATGGCTGCGCGGTCCTTGAACGCTACTCCGACCACCTTGCCTTTGCCTGCAGTGGCGAGTTTGAGTTCGTCTCCAAGCGTGGTCACCTGCAGGTTCCTGGCGCTCATCTTGCCGCCGCTGTTGATCTCGGTCGTCTCCGGATCGGAGACGCAATAGACCTCCTCAGGTCGCTTTCCGCTCGCCCAGTCGATCGTGGCGGGGTCGTACCACTCGTTGCCAACGATGCCGTCCAATCCGGGCTCGCTGCCGGTCAGCAGGGTCGCGTGGCCGGGTCCAGTGGCGGTGGGGACGTGGTCGTGGTGCGCGTCCAGGTAGTCGCGCCGTTTTGTGCAAGGAATTGGAACCCCCCGACACCGAGCCCCGACTTCGCTGGAAGGTAGTACTTCTGGAACCGCTCGACATAGTCATAGCGGAACTGGTCGATGCTGATGACGACGGTCAACCGGGGCGAGCCCGTTGTCACGGACTGACCGAACGAGTGACAGGCTGCAAGCGCCAGAACAGCCAGGGCGAGCTTACGCATAGAGTCCCATTCTAGTCTGCCGCTTCACCCGCGGAGCCGCCAGACTGAGGCTCGGGCGTCCTTCTTAATCGGGAGTTCACACCGTGCCCTCGGGGCTGTCGCGGCACCCGCCGGACAGGTACTCTCCGGCACGATGCGCATCCTGGTGACGAACGACGACGGCGTCCGGGCTGAGGGAATCCGGCACCTCGCCGAAGTGGCCAGCGAGTTTGGCGAAGTCAAGATCGTAGCCCCGGACCGTGAACGCAGCGCTTGCGGCCACGCCATGACTATGCGCGATCCCTTGCGTGTTAAGCGGACCACTGTCAGCGGAATCGAAGCCTACGAGGTCAACGGTTTGCCAGTGGACTGCGTGAACGTCGGCCTGACGGTTGCGTTCCCCGATGGTTGCGACTTGGTCTTGAGTGGCATCAACAACGGTCCGAACCTCGGTTTTGACGTGACTTACAGCGGCACGGTGGCTGGGGCGATGGAGGGATGCATCAACGGCATCAAGTCGATCGCCGTCAGCATGAGTGTGTTCGCAGACGGGGCACCGTATCACTATGAGACCGGTTCCTCCTGGCTCATGCACAACTGGGAGATGCTCGTCGATCTGCCCCTGCACGACCTGTGCTTCCTGAACGTCAACGTGCCGGCCATCGCCTTGCCGGAACTCAATGGACACAAATTCGTGGGCATGGGCCGGCGGATCTACCAAGACCGTGTCGAGCGCAGGGAAGACCCCTGGGGGCGTGAGTACTACTGGCAGGGCGGCGTGGTTGTGATGACTCCTGAGTCCGAAGGCACGGACGTATGGGCGGTGACGAACGGCTATGTTGCCGTCACACCTGTTAGCCTGGACTGGACCGACCATGGGTTGCTGTCGATGTGGAACTCTGGCCGGACACGATCGTAGTCTGGGCAAACTCGTCCTGGTTCATTCGCCGTGCTCGCGCGCAAATCAGCGGCCTAGGATCGGACGTCACACGAGTGTCACTCGGAATCTCCGCATGAGCTCTCGTTGCTACGGGCGGCAAGGGAAGCGACGGTCCCAAAGTGGTTGAAGCCAGTCTGAGTGCTTTTTCGTACGGCGACAGACCGGCTACACTGATCCCATGGCTGAAAGCTACTTTGAGGCCGTGCGCCAAGGGTTGATCGGAGCGCTTGAACTGCTTGTCAGGCTGGCCTTGCCCTTGGGAATCCTGCTTGGCCTGGGCCTGATCGCTGCTGTCTTGGCGGTCAAAGTGAATGGGCAGAAGACAGACGGGGAGGCTGTCAGGGCCATCGCCACCAGAGTCTTCAGTGCAGTGGGTCTCGGCCTGCTCATGCTTTGCCTCTGGTCAGGTCTCCGGGAGGCTCAGCCACTTGCCAGGGACGCGATCGCGTGGAAAGACTCGGCGGAGGCAACTGCGAATCCTGCGCCAGAGGCGCCGCCAATCGATCAGTTCGGCCCGGTCTTCGCGAGGATGGTCGAGCACACATACACCCGTTCACTCACCCTGCCTCCGGACTTTCTCCAGCGGATCGGATCTGACAGCGTTGCTGCCTTGGCGCCCTACCTCACGGATCCGACTGCCCAAAACGTGTCGAGGCTTGTCGACTCGTTCAAGAGGAGTGGAGAAGACGTTCTGTTCACCCGGGAACTGACCAGGTTGGACGAGCAACCCATGTCCTTCGACAGTTCTGACATCAAAGTTTCGATCCACCGCTTGCAGGAACAAGCCTACGACGCTGACTTCAAGGGCATCTACGTGTTCTCAAATCCGACGTCGGAGAAGATCCACGCGCGCTTTCTTGTCGATCTGCCGCAAGGCGGTGGCACCGTGCAGGGCCTGAAGATAACCGTGGGGCAACAGACGATCACCGAGCCCGACGATAGGGGCTACTACACCTGGCAGGGTGACCTCGCACCGTCCGAAACAAAGCAAGCCGTGGTCGAGTACAAGTCGATCGGCAAGTCCACCTGGAGCTATGACCTCGGCTCGAACCGCCGTCGTGTCCGATCCTTCAACCTCGAGGCGACCGTGGACGGCCCCGTGGAGTTTGAGAAAGGCGGCATCCTACCGTCTTCTCGAAGCGGTGGAAAGACCGTATGGCACCTGACCGATGTCGTCACTTCTCAAAAGCTGGCGCTCAGTTTTCCTCCGAGTGTGGCTGCCAGGGACGCGTATCTCCAAGCCATCTCCTTGTTGCCGGCAACGCTCGTGCTCCTCGCCGGAGCCATGATCCTGGCAGGTTGGAGGCAAGGTTCGCCTCTTTCTCCCGGGCAGATCGCCATGGGACTGACCGGATTCGCCTTTGGTGCGACCGTCATGGTCGTGCTCGCGAACTACGCTTCTTCAGGCGTGGCGGTCATTGCAGGGTCAGGGGTCGCGCTCGTTCTTGTGCTCGGCGTCACCCGGGTGCGGCTATTGCCGGTGGTCTTGCCCGTGGTGCTGCTGCCTGCTGCAGCTCTCAGTCCCACGCATACGGGTCTCTGGGTACTGTTGTTGGGTGCTGTAGGATTGGGGGGATTCTGGCTTCTTCCAAAACTCAATCGGAGCCCTCAGAAGGCTGCCTGACGACAGGTTGAGTTGGGAACTCTTGAGGGCCCAAAGGTTGTCTGACCTCTGGTGAAGGGCCGAACAGGCGGGGCCATGGCGTCGGGACAGGCAGCGTCGCAACCGCGGCATTTGACGCTTTGGCCCCCATGCGGGGTTGGCGTCACTTCTTGCGCTTGTGGAGAAGCGTCACCTGCTTCGTCTGCGGCTTGTCACCGATCTTCATGAACCACTCGACCGTGTAGGTGTCCGCATCGATTAAGGTCGTGACGGTGCGGATTTGGCACGGCTTCAAGGAGACCGGATCGACGCCGAGGCCAGCGCAGTTGATCGTCTTGCCGTCCTCGGTCAGTTCACCTGCCGTCTCGAGACGCTCCGTGTTGTCGGATTCGATCTGGAATTCGAAGAACTCCTTGCGGAAGTTGTCGTAACCCAGGGTCTGTTCGACCGTGAACGGCTGTCCGCCCATCCGGCTCGTGTATGTCTTGCGCAGATAGTGGCCGTCAAAGATCCACTCCGCGTGGCAAGCGGCGGTGCCCTTCTGCTCGGGGCTGTCCCCGAACTTGTAGATCACGTCGACGGTCCAGTCCCCGGCTTCCTTGTCCAAGACCTTGTGCATGGGCCCGGGTTGGCCCAGTTCAGCCAACTTCTTCAGGTCGGGTTGGTCTTGTGCATAGGCGACGGACAAGGCAAGAAGAGCCATCGTACAGCAGATAGGCTTCATGTCAAGGAGTGTACAGCGGGATCAACCGGCTTGTCCCAGCCAGTGGAAAAACGGAGAGAACGGCGCTGCGTCGAGCAGGTACTGGAGAGAGGATTCACCGTCGATCCACCGCAGTATCTGGTGGGGAACGATCGGCCTCTGTTGGTCCGGCACTTCATCGGGCCACGCCAATTCCAGTACCCGAGGGTCACTTGGCACCGGCACGTTGCGCAGAAGGCTCAAGACCCGCGCGGAGTCTGGGATGGCCGACATGAGGCTAGGGAGGACGGCGGCGATCGCCTCTTCACGGGTTCCTTTCTGTTCGGACGGTAGCGACAGGATTGTGTGAGTGAGCTGGCTCAATCGATCGGGGTGTGTGGGCTTGTTCGGGTCTCCTCGAACCTGGTCCTCCAATGTGGTCGGGTCCTCAGGCACGTAAAGCCGGGGGGGCGTCATCCCTTGCATACGTCGGGCGCAGTCCTCGTGCAGGGTGATGACCACGTCTGAAGCCCGCTCCAGCGCTTCCTCCAGGTCTGTCGTCGCCTTGACGGTGTGCTCGGTGTCGGCACGCTCCATGGCAGCGCGGAGGAAGCGGTCGACAAGGTCTAGGCGCTCCTCGTTGGCGTCGAACAAGTGGACCTCGACGAGGTCGTCAGGTTTCCATGCAGCGAGCACCGACATCACGCCGGGGGCACACCGCATGTTTCCAGCACCGATCACGGCTACGACCCTCTCGCGCACGCACAGAGTTTATCCGCAGGTATCCTGGCTGGCGGCCCGATGGACCGATACGAAGACGAGCGATCCGAACTTACCGGTAGTCTGGTATCGCTTGAGTTTGGTGCGGGAGGCAGGGTGACTCAGCTATGGGCGAGCGATCCGGCCCTGCCCGAAGAAGGTGAGGAGTTCCAGTTCGTGCTCCCCCCAGTCGCTTTCGGAGAAGAGAACTCCGACGACTATCTCCCCGGAACCATTTTGATCGGTGCCCGCACGGGTCCGGACCAACCCTGGGTGGTGTCACGAAACGCCACGGCCCGACACCTTTATCCCATCGACGAACAGGACATGGATCCGAACGTCGTGGCTTTCGATTACGAGTTCCCGTTTCTGGACGACATCGAGGGTCGCGGGCGATGGTACGAGGTGATCGTCGGCAACTACCCGCAGATCGTGTGGGAGTTGGAGATCAAAAACAAGGGGCGGATCAGCATCGAGATCGGAGAATTGGGCTTTCCGCTCGCCTTCAACAATTTCTACGACGGGTTTGGATGGAGCGACGATCAACTCCGAAAGCTTTGGAACAGCCGCCTCTACGTCCACAAGTTCATTGGTGGGGCGGCCAGTTGGGTCTTTGCCCAGCGAATGACCGCCGAGACACCCGGTCTCCTTGCCTTTCCTGGTGACACCACGAGTTGGGAGTTCTTCGCCCATGTGCCTGCCAGCCTGAACACTCCCTTCCAGTGGGAAGGAATCCCCATTGTCTACGCGCACAGCAAGGCGACCATCGAACGCGAACAGTGGCCGAGTTGGGCGAACGAGCACACATCTCTGATCCTCGAGCCAGGCGACAGTCGACAGTTCCAAATGCGTTTCGTGCCAGCCGAAAGCGATAAGCAGGAAGGGCTCTACCACACCCTGGTGGCGTGCGGAAAGCCGGCGATCAGAGTGCTACCGAGTGCGGTCGCGCCCGTGGACGTTGGCATCGCGCTTGAGGTGAGTGGTTGTTCGCCGAAGCAGTTCTGGCTCAGTCGTGACGCGAACCTGGAAACGGACTTCGACGAAGATGGTGCGTTTTGTTTCGTCAAGCCGACGGACACGGGACCGTTGCGCGTGACGTTCCAAGACAATGCCGGCATGCTCTGCCACGCCCACCTCATGTTCACGGAGCCGGTGGCTACGCTGATCAAGAAGCGGGCGGCGTACATCGTTGACCACCAGGTCGTTCGGAACTCCGAGTCCAGGCTCGAGTCAGCGATAGTCTTGACGAATATCGCGGACAACAAACCGGTCACCGACCCAGAGGAGTACTCGGAGTCCTCGGGCATCGAGTGCAGCCTGGCCGACGCCCTTTTCCTGGCCGAGAAGAACGCGGTGTTCCCGGTGGCAATGGAGATTGCTATCCTAGACGCGTACATCGATAGCTTCTTGCAGGACGACGTCCAGAATCCGGCCAATTTTGCACTCGGCAGCGTGTTTGAAGAGCCGACAGGGACGGCGTCCCACTTTGGCAGGCCTTTGGGCTATCCACACGCTTTCAACCTCTACCACTCCATGTACCGGGTTGCCTCACACTATGGGGGCACGAAGCACAGACCTGTCGAGTACCTGCAGATGGCGTGCAAGACGGCCGTCGCGATGTTCCAGCAAGGTTGGCGGCTTTACGTGCGAACTGTCGGCGTGCTCGGCTACGCCCGTATATACGACCTACTTCAGGACATGGGGAGAGAAGGGATGACAGCCGAGGTGAAGATGCTCAAGGAGTGTGTGGATTTCAAGGCTACGGAACTCACGAAACTCAGCTACCCGTACGCGGGCGAATCGGTCATGGACACGAGCGGGTTTGAGGAGGTCTTCGCAGCTGCACGAGAGAAGGCTGACGACGAACACCTGGAACGGACGGTGCGCTGTGCGTTCGCGACGCGGAGCCTTGCCCCGAGTTGGTGGTGGTACGGCAGCGACAAACGGAGTTGGGACGGGGCAGACAGCACGCCGTTGCGCGCTCTCGTCGACCGCGGAGAAGCCTGTCTCGCCCACACGACAATCCCGAACTCCTTGATCTTCTTCGGTCTCATGGACCGGGACTATCTGGCCTTACCGGACGCTTACATGCGCAGGGCGTTTGGCGGCATGATGGGTCCCTGGGCGCTGGTTCGTCGCGATGGTGCGGCCTCGATGTGCTATTGCCCTGACCTTAGTTCCAAGCAAGCGGGTTACAGTTTGTTCACGGGCGCCTCTGGCTTGGGCTACTACCACTATCTGCGTGGAGCAGGAGCCTATGTCCTGCCAAACCGGACGACCGGCACGTTCACGTTTGGGTGCCACTTTGAAGCCGGTGAGGAAGCCTTCACAGTACGGCCCTGGGACGGTGTCGGCCGGCGGATCGTCATGCGTCAAATCGGTGCCGAGTTCGAGCTCGCGTTCGGTCGCTTCAAGGAGCTGCGACTCGATGCCCGTAAGCGTTGGTTTGAAGCTGACATCGAGAATCCAGCTGATAAAGACGTGTCGGCGCGACTCACGGTCACAGGTCTTTGGGGTTCACGGCTGGAGGTCGCAGGAAGCGAGGTGCATTCCACGGACGGGACGGCCGTTTGCACGATCACGCTCCCAGCAGGAAAGTCAGTGACGGTCAAGGGTAAGGTTCTACCGTGAACGGAGTCCCTGGTTGGGTGTCGAGCGCAGTCGGCATCTACGCCGTCTTGGGGAGCGTCTTCTTTGTTGTCCTGATCGTCGTCTCCTGCTACCTGCTTTTCGTTCTGGCCGATGTCGCCAAGCAGGTCAAGAACCTTTCATCCAAAGTGGAAGCACTGACTGACAAAGTGCAAACGATCGCCGATCAGGTGAAGTCAGTCACGACCGAGGTCGGCGCCCGGACGACGGGCATCGTTCGGATGGTTGACGATTCGGCGGGGCGGGCCCTCACCTTCCTTGAGTACTTGACCCCCGTTTTGATGATTTACGGCGCTTTTGTCAAGGTCAGGCGCGCAGCCGCCGGACGTCGGAAGTGAAAAAAGAGCGCGCGCCCCGTTTCCGGGATCGCGCGCCACTGCTTTCCTGATTGAATGGAACCTGTTGTTTGCGCTCCACTGGCGGTAATAGCCGTCGATCAAAAGCCCAAGCCAGCCTTGATTCGCCCTCCCCTCAGTATATGACACCTTTATATGAATTGATGACAATATTTTCCGAATCTGCAAGGAAACGTCCCAATGGGGCCTGAAAGCGCCCTCGCCAGAGAGTGCTAAACTGCTTGCGCGGGGTGGAGCAGTCCGGTAGCTCGTCGGGCTCATAACCCGGAGGTCGGTGGTTCAAATCCACCCCCCGCACCCATCAGTTTAGGGTCCAGTCAACTCGACTGGGCCTTTCTCTGTTTTGCGAACCTCGGCACGGTCCCGTACCCTCTCTTGCGACAGTGCTCCGTATCATCCGCATCCTGCTTCGATCTGCGTTCTTTGCTTCTGCCGCTGCCTACCTTGCGGGAGCGGCCGGGCTGCTCAGTGTTCCGACGGCGTGGGCAGGCCGTGCGGCGATCGCCCTCCTTGCGGTTTTGATGCTCGAGCGATGGATCGAGATCGCCGTCAACGCGAATCGAGGAGTTAAAGGTGGGCCCGCTTTTTCGGGGTGAATCACCTGCGAAGTGGTCTCCGCCGTGAGCGGAGCCGAATTCCTAACAGGTGGCGACGCTAATGCCGCACCGGCTTGCGAGCTTCCCAAGCACGAAGAAGAGCAGGAAAGTCGGCGTTCCCGCCACTGAGCACAACTCCCACCCGGCGTCCAGCAACATCGACTTTGCCCGCCAGCAAGGCTGCGACCCCGAGCGCCCCCGTAGGCTCGACAACGAGCTTCGTCCGTTCCCAGAGGAACCAAGTGGCATCAAGGATCTCGTCATCAGTGACCGTTGCAAAGCTGTCCACGTACTTCCTGACTAAAGGAAACGTCACACGACCCAGGGAGGGAGTCCGAGCCCCGTCTGCGATGGTGTCGGGGTTTGTCACGGTCTGGAGCCGGCCAGACTCGAAACTGCGCGCGGCGTCGTCCGCTTTGTCTGGCTCGATCCCGATGACTCGGCATCCAGGTTGGAGGTTCTTCATCACGACGCCACACCCGCTCAAGAGGCCGCCCCCGCCACAAGGCACCAGTAGCAGGTCGAGGAATCCGGCCTCTTGTACGAGTTCCCACGCTGTCGTGCCCTGTCCAGCCACAATCCGCGGATCGTCATACGGTGGGACGATCGTCAAGCCCTTCTCCTTGGCGATTTCGGCTCCGAGGGCCTCCCGGCTGGTCTCATCGCGCTCGTAAAGCACGATCTTCCCGCCATACCCCTCGGTCGCTTCACGCTTGACCGTGGGAGCGTCGCTCGGCATGACAACGGTGACTTCGACTCCTAGAATGCGGCCCGCCAGTGACAGGGCTTGAGCGTGGTTGCCGCTCGAGTACGTCAATACGCCCTGCGTGCGCTCTTCGTCGGACAGTTGCGCCAGGGTGTTGTACGCACCCCGGAACTTGAAGGCGCCGGCCCGCTGAAAGTTCTCGCACTTCAGAAAGACCTGTTTGGCCCCGAGTCGGTCATCGAGCGTGGACGATGTGTGGATTGGAGTCCTTCGGGCAACGCCCTCGATCCGGACGGCGGCGGCAGCGACGTCTTCGAAAGTGACTGTCACTCCGCCATTCTGACCTGTCCGGGCTAAACTTTGACGAGGGATGCTCCGAGCGCTGTACACCGCCCTGGTTCTGCTACTTGCGGCCCTGTTGTTCTCAGTCCTGCTGATCCCTGTCTTGAACGGCACCGCTGAAGCGCCGAGCTCTCTAGTACCGTTGTTCACGGCGGCACTGGTATTCCTTTTCCCCTCGTTCAGTCGGTCACCGGTCAAAGGCATGAGCTTCTGGCTGCTCTATGTCACAGTATTCGAGGTTGCCGCAACTTCGGGCCAGAATGGCTCCTTTCGTTTGGCTTATCCCCTCGGGATCGCGGCTCTCATCCTTGCGTCTGTCGCCGCGTTCGGGCTCCTCTGGCACGAGTCGCGTCACGACATTGGAGCAAAGACGGCTGTTTTGATTGCTGCCCTACTCGGTATCGGCATCGGCATCGCCGTTTTCTCGAGCCCAGCCGGCGGAGCCGGAAGGTTCATGGCGTTCCTGCTCCAGGTTCTGCACTTGCCCCAAGCGACTGCAGAAACAGTCAACTTCCTTGCCCGAAAGAGCGTCCACTTGACCGCTTATGGAGGTCTGGCTCTTGCGGCCAGTGGCGTCGCCAGGACTCAAGGCGCCAACGGATGGCGCACAGTGGCCGCCGGGTACCTGTGGGCTTTGGCGCACGCAGTTTATGACGAAGTCAACCAACGGGGCATCCCCGGGCGTACGGGCAGTGCGTGGGACGTTGGGCTCGATTTTGTCGGCATGACGGTGTTCCTGGCTCCGCAGATGGTGTCAGCCTTCAAGGGACGATCACGATGAGGCCGAAGCGACTCGTGGTTTCGATGCCGGGTCTCATCACCGCTGAGGGTCAGGAATCCCTGTTGCGCGAGTTTAGTGGCCCCCTTTGGAAGCTGGTGGATACGGGGCAAGTGTCCATTGTGGAGCCCGAACCACCCTACGACGTGCCAGAACTGTCCTTGCTTGGGCTTGATCCATCCCGGTTCCGGATCGCCCAAGGGCCGTTGACGGTATCGGCGCTCGGATTTGATCCACCCGAACGAAGTGTGCACTTTCACGTATCGGTGGGATCTTTGGACAGAGAAGGGGCGATTCAAAGACTCACGCGTACGGACACTGAAGACTGGTCGAGGGCGCTTGTGGCGTGCAAGAAGTTGGACACAAGGACACTGACACTTCTGCCTTGCGATGACCGCAACCTGGGGCTCGTCTGGGAAGAAGGCTCTCTGGACACCGCACTCGTCCCCTTCGAGGAGGCCATCGGCAGACCGTTCGTTTCCTGTCTTCCCGAAGGTGACGGGGAGGTTATTCTGAGACGGTTTGTCGATGACAGCGTGAACATCCTGGAAGCCATGGACTTCAACAAACGTCGACTAGACGAAGGACTCGAGCCGCTGAATCTGCTTTGGCCTTGGGGAGCCGGAATCCGTGAACATCTTCCCAACCTGGCGTTTCGGCGCGGAGAACCTGTTCAGTACGAGAGCCGTGACTTGCGGTTGTCAGGGCTCGTGCGGCTCTTCGGCTACCGCCACGGTGACCGCCGTGAGTTTGGACGCCCCTTGGCGCCCGACTTGGCACGCTTGGCTGACCTTACGGCCCGATATCCAGTCTTAGTTGTTCTGCTCCAGCACCTCGGCGAAGCCGTCACAAAGGGCCGCATTGACGAAGCGGTCCAAATGCTCGAGGAGATGGCAGATCAATGGCTCCTGCCTGCATCGCGAATGCGGCCGTTCCAACTGGTCTTGTTGGCGCCGCAGGCTGCCGGTCGCGGTCTAGCACTGACCTGGGACTCGGAAGCACCGTTGGTCGGTGCGAAGCCCTTCGACGAACGGATCCTCGACGATAGGACCATTCCTGTTCACCACGCGTGGGAGTTGGTCGCCAGCGTGCTCTCCTAGGAATCCCCAATTGATCCTCAGTTGCGCGCGGAGGACGCGCGGCCCTGAGCATAATCCAGACATGAGACCCGTTCGGGTGGCAGTGTTCTGTCTCTATTTGCTGGCTGGTTGCTCGGCTATAGCCCAGCTTACGGACGCTGAGAAGAAGGGAATCGAGGACTCGCTTTCGGTCGGGAACTTCCGGCTCGAGGATCTGAAGTTCGACCGCAGACCGTTCAAGGATCCCTATCGGATGAAATCGGTCGATCTATGCATCGATGACCCACTTTACGGTGCCGACTTTCTGATGGCCTGGCACAGTTCAGCCTCGTCGGGACCCGCTTCTTCGTTGTTGGCTACAGCCATTAGGAACGGCTTTGGCGACCCGCCCTTGCCGCGCGGGATGACTCCAGCACCGGCGCAAGGAGGTCTTGAGAAGCTCCCAGAGGGCATGCGTCCGATCGTCGCGACGTTAGTCGCACAAATGCTCCTCTGCGATTCCGAAATCCATCAAGCAACCTCCAAGCTCAGCGCTCAAGAGCAGCGAGAGATCATCGAGGGTTTGCCGGTCTGGGCGGCGGAAGAGCCGAAGGTCGTTTTTGACTTCGTCAAAGGAAAGCCAGTCGACCAGAAACGGCTGTTGGAACTTCTCTCGGCTGTGGATCTAGCGCGGATCCGGTCAGCGGCGCTAACCCTTTCGAGGGCAGTTGAGTCGGCGGTCGCATCGCTCAAGGCCGGGAAATTCGACGTTTCCGAACTGACGCGGCTGAACGTAGGCGGGATGCCAGTGGTCATCGGTGGACGAGAGAACGACCTGCACTCTGAGACTGACGCGAGACTGACGATCGACTTGGGTGGCGACGACGACTACACGGGCCGCCACGGGGCTGGGGTCGGGTACTCCTCTGTCTTGATTGATCTGGGCGGCAACGACCACTACGAAGTGAAGGACTTGAGTGTCGGGGCGGCGATTTTGGGCGTGGGCATCGCCTACGACGGGGGAGGGAACGACTACTTCCGAGGAAAGTCTTTGTGCTTTGGGTGCGGATTGGCCGGCGTCGGCATCTTCATGAAGGACGGAGGCGACGACGCTTATGAGGCGACCGCGCTGGCAGAAGGTTTCGGCGAGTTTGGAATCGGGCTGTGTCTCGACACGGGCGGCGACGACCACTACGATTTGAAGCTGTGGGGTCAAGGGGCGGCACGGACACAGGGTGTGGGTTGGCTCGTGGATCGAAAGGGCAACGACGTCTACAAAGCGGGCGGCCTGTCGATGAATGAACCCTTGTTCACGGGGGTGTCGTACTCGTTCGCCCAAGGTTGCGCCAGCGGCTATCGGGAAGACACGGGCGGGATCAGCGGCGGATTTGGGCTGATCACTGACTTTGACGGCTGGGACAGCTACCTGGGCGAGACCTATATGCAGGCAGCGAGCTACTGGATCTCGATCGGCTCGCTATACGACGCTGCGGGGAATGACACATACACGGGGTACCACTATTGCCAAGCGAGCGCCATGCACCTGTGCGGCGCCTACTTGTTCGACCTGGCTGGCGATGACGCTTACGTGACGAAGTACGGAGCCAGCCTCTCCATTGGCCACGATTACGGTGTGTCCTTCTTCCTGGATCGCGCCGGCGACGATCTGTACATTGCCCGAGACAGCTCACCCGGAACCGGAAACGCCAACGGACTCGGCATCTTTGTCGATTCGGGTGGAACAGACCGTTACGACGGCCCTCCTGGGATCGGCAATCCAGCTCGCAGCACGGGATCATTGGGAGTGTTTGTGGATCTGGGCGGCCCGGACAAGTACCGCACGGGCCTGGCTGACGGCCAAGCGACGAGTTCAACCACGTGGGGCACCGCGTACGACATGGAGACGACCCCTTCGGTGGACACGGGAGCTGGCCAAGCTCCGATGCAGACTCACCCTAAGCCAGGCTCGAAACCGATGCTCAGCGAGCCCGAAATGGAGGCGGTGTACAAGAAGGCCACTCAATGGGGGGTTGGGAGCGCTCAACAGGAAGTCGCCGACAACACGGACGTTCTGATCGCGATCGGTGTTCCGGCCTTGGACTGGATGCTCGACAAACATCTGGCGACCGCAGACCGGCTTCAGCAGCGCGCGTTTGCCGCTCTGGTCTCGGCGTTTGGGACCGACGGCTCGGCCGCGTTAGCCCGCAAGTCGTTCAAGGCCACCATCGATGAGAAAAGGAACCTCATTTCGATCGCCCTTGACGCCAACGCGACCGACTTTGGATCCTTACTTGGGCCGATGCTAGAGAGCCCTGACCTGCGCATGGCGGCTGCGAAAGCGGCCGGCGCGCTCAAGGCGGCCGCGTGCGTCCCGCAACTGACGAAGCTCTGCCTCAGCGACGACCGCTTGCTCGTACGGGCTGCGATCGTCTCCCTCGCTCTGATCAAGGATCCGACAACATTCGGTACTGCGCAGACGCTGCTGCGCTCGAACGACTTGCCCACACGGGAAGCCGCACTTGATGTCGTCGAGGCCTTTCCTGAGCAAGCATCGGCGTTGGCCGCAACGATGATCTCAGACACGGACGAATTCACAGCCCGACTCGGCATGCAGATATTCGGCAAGCTGGGGACCGAAGACGGTATCCGTCAAGTCGGGGCGTTGCTGCTCGATCCTCGCCCCGGCGTGCGGATTGAGGCGCTGAGGCAGCTCGACAAGCGCTGTCCGCCGCAGTACAAGGAGGTGTTTGAAGGGTTGGTGAAAGACCCCGTTCCTCTCGTGCGGGCGGTCGCACATACGGTGAAACCGTGACAGCATAGGTCTTGCCGTATCCCAACTGGGCCGTTAGACGTTGAAGGATATGAAAGCATGAAGTGGCTCAAAGCACTGGCTGGCCTCGTCGTCGTCGCCGGGTTTCTCTATGGTGTGTGGGCGCTTAAAGGCAAGCTCGCATCGGCCGAACCAAGCACGGGGAAGTCGGTCACGGCAACGCTTGCGGCGGGTACTCCCGTAAACATGATCCTGCTGACCCCTCTGGATTCCGGTGGTGTGAAGGAGGGTAAGGAGGTCAAGTTCGTGGTCAACGAGGACGTCAGGAGTCCAGAAGGCGCGGTTGTGATCAAGCAAGGTGCCTTGGCGACGGGCAAAGTCAGTCAATCTCGGGCCGGCAGCATTGGGGGCGCCCTTGCGAATCAACCGGCTCGACTTGCTGTCATTTTTGACAAGGTAGAGAGCTTGGCGGGTCAAGTCGCCCTTGCGTGCCAGAAGGCCGGTGAAGATTACGACTTCACTCAGGCGAACACCAGGCTCGAAGGCAACTCGAACGCCGTGGATGCCGTCACCGATCCCGAGGCCAGAGACTATGTTGTCAGCCTCGCTCGCCAGATTGCCCTAGGCGAGCAGGCGCCGCCCGAGGAAAAGGCCAAGGCCGAAAAGCAACTCAAAGAACTGTCCCAACGTTACGGGTTGAAGAGCACCCAGGAACTCTTGAATGGTCCGCAAGACGCCTCGCACCCTCCGAAGGACGTATCGTCTCTGCTCCAGTCAGTGCAGAAAGGGGATCTCAAGGGGCTGACCGGCGTGGACGTGCTCTTGGTTGCGCGGGCTGCCAGCGAAATCGTTGACCTAGGTTCCGGTTTGGACAAGAGCTTGCGCGGAATGCTGAAGGGCAGTAACATCCACGCCAAAATCGGTACTCCCGTCACGGCCTACCTGGCCAAGACCGTTACGGCGAAAGTCAAAGTCTAGGGATCCGGCTCGCATTCAGCTGGATCCCGTCGACATCGAAGGCGCCCAGACGGCGGACTAGTGCTTGATGGTCTTGGCGACTTCCTCAAGCGACTTCTTGACCGTCGCCCGTTCTGAGGCCGTCATGTTTGGAGCTCCTTTCTCCAGCATTGTCATGAACCAGCTGATCTCCTCGGTTGCAGCCGGGTAGCCAATGTTGCCGTTTCCTTTGGTCCCGGGGCGGTTGGACGTGATCTTCATGTTGCCGTCGGCACTGTAGAGCGCCATGAACGGGATACCACCGTTCTCGCCACCGGTCTTCTTCAGCCAGTCCATGCCACCAGGGTTCTCGTCGGATTTCTTGTCGCCATTTTCCATGACCGTCAGCCACACCATGACAAACCGCTTGTCCCAAATCTTGGCGATCTCGGGCCGTTTCAGAAAGTCTTCGAACTTGTGGCACCAGCCGCACCAAGAGGCGTGAAAGGACAGGAAGACGGTCTTGTGCTCAGCTTTGGCTTTGGCGAAGGCGCCAGACATGACCGAATCAGCGGACGGCGTTTCAGCAAAGGCAAAGGACGCACAGCCCAGCAGGGCGAGGGTCAAGAGGACTGATCGCAACCTCATAGCGACTTTATACTGCACTTTTGCGGATTTCGTCACCGTTTGCCGGCCGGCGTGAACTTCTGCGAACCGGTGTCCCAGGTTCCGTAAGTGACGCCTGAAACCTTCCAATGGCCCCCTGACTTGGCGAAAGTGCACCGAAGACCAGCGTCGGCATCTTCTTGAACCACGTAGTAGACCCGCGAGTAGTCGTAGTCCGCCGTGCTGTCGATTCCCAAGGCGCGCAGCCCATACTCGCCACGCTCGCCCCACGCACGTTTTAGCGGCTCGAGCAATTGTGGCCGCGCCAGGAATTTAAGTGCGCCTTGCCAGTCGCCGATTTCGATGGAGGTGAACACACGGTCGAGGGCAAGCAGGGGAGTGTCGATGAACTCCTGGCGGATGAGGTACTGACCGTCGTCCCATGTCCACACGTCGCGTTGCAGCACATGAGGGCAGGCGTGACAGGCGCTGAGGGCGTTCGGGTAGGGCCTCGATACCGATGAGAACGCCTTGAGGTCCGGCCTTCCGTTTGTGTAGTGGATTCGGGGCCGTTCCTTTGCCTCGCCCTCAGTCAGGATGTTCTGGATGGTCTGCCAACCGATCGCACCATGGTCTTCATAGAGGGAGAGCCCATTGAAGGGCGAGTTGATGATGTCGTCGAAAACGCCGACGATCCAGAGCTTGCTGCCTGTGGCATAGGCGTCGACTTGACGGGGGTAGCGACTGTCGTCGTTGCCGTAATAGAGTACGGCGATGTAGGTTCGCGAGCCGCCTGAGTCCACCAACCAGAGGCTGCGCGTGTGTCCACAGGACGCGATCCACAGTTCAGCGTGCTTCCGGCCCCGAACGTGGGGCGGTCTCTGCTCGGCGAACCTGAACTCGGGTTCGGTGTCTGGGCTGCCGGTACTCGGGTAGGCCTTGGCCACTACTTTATCGAGGTGGAGGTCGCCCGTCCCCGCAGGGGTCATCTTGGCAACGACGTCGGCGACTCGCTGCCAGCCCTCTTGGGAGCCGTCGCCATCGGGTTGGATGGCCCGTTCCAGGTTGGCCACCGCTGCGCGCAGCGCCTCAACATCGGACGTTTGTTGGACGGGCGCCACGGGGAAGATCACGAACCGATTATGGTAGGTCGTCGTAGCGGAATGACGCGAGGCGCCAAGAACCTCCGCTCCGGGTGTAGGTGAAGTACCAGGTCTGTCCTTGGCTCCGGAGGAGGAACCGCCGCGAAGTGTCGCCGTCACCTCGGTCTAGAGCGTCCAACATCACGTCTCGGGGCAGGAACGGCTTCAGCACTCGCACGGCCCGTACCCCTTGCCTGTGCGGCATCTGGTTCCTCACGGCTCGCCAATCGGCGCGCTTGATAAGGCCGCAAAGCTCATCGAGATGTCGTAAGGGAGTGTCCAGGGGTACTTCCTTGATCGCATACTGTGACCCGTCCCAAAGCCAAACCGTCCGGTGCAACAAGTGAGGATCCCGCTGAAGGACCGGTATGTTGTGCGGGTCATAGCGGGTGTTGCTTGCGAAGCCATGGCGCACGGTCTGCATGTGGCCAGAGTAGAGGCCGTCGCTGATTGCCGCACGGCCCTGCTTCCAGGTGCCGTCCTTCTGCTTGATCCAGGATTCGACGCCGGCGTAGCGGAAGTTCCCGCTCACTCCAAAGCCCCCATGGACCACCAGCCTGTGCTCTGCGAAGGTGGCGGAGAAGTCCACGGGCAGACCCCGTCCCTCTCTCCAATCCGTCACGGCCAACACCGTCAAACTGAATGTCCCCAGCCTGCGACGCGCGATCAAGAGGCACGCCGACCCAGGGGAGCCGTTCGAACCGTCGACTTGAGCCCACCAGAGTCGGGAGGAGTCCATGCCCTGGATCGGTTCCGGACTTGCAAAGAAAGTGGATCCTTGGCGGGCGTCCGCCGCCTCGACCGCCTTGTTAGCTTCCGCCGCCGACACTTCGGTCCGGCACACTGGGCCGAGGTCTGCCGCCAGCTTCGACCAAGCGGGCCTCATCTCGGCCTCGGTGGCAGCTAGGCCAATCCGATGGAGGTCTGATCGCAGGAGTGCTGTCTGAACGGCCCACGCGAGGGTAGGGATCACAGCCTATTCTGGTCACGCATTTGTCGTGGCCGGCAAGGTAACCTGCCTGTCTAGATTGACCGCTCATCTTGCCCTCAGTGACGGCACCGTCTTCGAAGGCCGCCGCCTTGGCGCCGAGGGCACGGCCGTTGCAGAAGTCGTCTTCAACACCGGGATGACCGGATACCAAGAGGTTCTCAGCGACCCTAGCTACGCCGGGCAAGCCGTCGTATTCACCTACCCTTTGATCGGGAACTACGGGATCAACGACGACGACTTTGAGTCCGACCGGCTCCAACCGAGCGCCATCATCGTCAAGGAGGCGTGCGAAACGCCGAGCAACTGGCGGTCGAAGAGTTCGCTCGACGCGTTCCTGAACGAAAGAGGGCTCATCGGAATTCGTGACATCGACACTCGGGCCCTGACAAAGCACATCCGTGAGGCAGGCGTCGTCATGGGTGCGGTGAGTACTGAGGGTGCCGGATCCGCCTTGGATGCCGCCCGTTCAGCCGTCAGCTACAACGACATCGACTTCGTCTACAAGGTCACGACAAAGGCGCCCTATGCATGGGGATTTGAGGGAAGGGAAGCGATTGGTGAACCGGCTGGCGACATGAAGCTCCGGATGGTCGCCATTGACTGTGGACTCAAGTTCAATATTCTCAGACGGTTCGCAGCCCTGGGAGTCCGGACGATTGTGCTGCCTGCGACGACTTCGGCCGAAGAGGTTTTGGGCTGGAAACCTGATGGAGTGTTGTTCTCACCCGGTCCCGGCGATCCGGCCCGGTTGGGCAACGTGGTCGAAACCGCACAGCAACTTCTGGGGCGCCTTCCCGTGTTCGGGATTTGCCTTGGAAATCAAGTGCTCTGCCAGGCGGTGGGTGGCAAGACCTTTAAACTGAAGTTTGGGCACCGTGGCGCGAACCACCCGGTGAAGGATCTGGAAGACGGCAGCGTCACAATCACGAGCCAGAACCACGGCTATGCTGTAGATCCCGACACTCTCAGAGGAACCGGTGCCACGGTCACACAGGTGAACTTGAACGACGGGACTGTCGAGGGCATCCGAATTAAGACCGCGGGCGCGACGAGCATCCAATACCACCCTGAGGCTGCTCCTGGACCGTGGGACAGCCGCAAGTACTTCCTGCAGTTCGTGGCCGAAATGGAGCGGGCAAGAACCTAAGCTGTTCGGTCGACACACTACCGACCAGCGATATGGCCGATGTCGAGCGTCACGACACCCAGCACGAGCATGAAGACCAAAAGGGCTCCGACGGTGCTGAGTGTTCCTTGAACTTGGAGGCTGAGTCGTCGGCCACCTCTGAGGAGTTCGGCGAAGGCGACGAGCATTTGGCCGCCATCAAGGGGCACGATCGGTAGTAGGTTCATTACCCCGAGCGAGATGCTGAGCATCGCAGCTACAAGGACGACCTTGTCGAAACCCAGAATGGTCGCGACCGTGACCGCCTGGGCAACACTGGCTGGGCCACCTATGTTGTCCTTGATTTCGGC
>JAKOXK010000070.1 GCA_029781035.1 Armatimonadota bacterium | reverse complement strand
CGGCGGTCACCAGGAGACTTCCGGACAGGGGCGGGGCAGCCAGTGAGACAACAGCATTCAGACGCGCTCGTTCTCTTTGGAGTGACCGGGGATCTGGCCCACAAGATGATTTTTCCGGCGCTCTACAACATGGTCAAACACGGCCACCTGTCCGTGCCGGTCATTGGAGTCGCGAAGCCTGCTTGGACTCTGGAGGAACTGCGCAGCCGGGTCTCGGACAGTCTAGAGAGGGCCGGCGGGATCGACGATCACCAGGCCTATCAATCTCTCTTGTCGCTCCTAAGGTACGTGAGCGGGGATTATGAAGACCCAGCGACTTTTGCCTCGATCAAGGCGGCCTTGAACGGGGCCTCTCGTCCCGCTCACTACTTGGCGATCCCACCGCCTCTGTTCGGCACTGTCATCCAGAGCATCGGCCGTGAAGGACTTGCCGAGAACGCGCGTGTAATCGTCGAGAAGCCGTTTGGAAGAGATCTTGCATCGTCTCGTGAGTTGAACGGGATCGCCCGGTCCGTTTTTCCCGAGGATTCGATCTTTCGAATCGACCATTACCTCGGAAAGGAGGCGATCATGAACATCCTCTATTTTCGATTCGCCAACTCTTTCCTGGAACCGATTTGGAACCGAAACTACGTGGCCAGTGTGCAGATTACGTTGGCCGAAAAGTTTGGTGTTGAGAAGCGTGGCGCCTTTTACGAGTCCGCCGGCTGCCTTCGCGACGTCATTCAAAACCACGTTTTTCAGATCGTCGCTCTGCTGGCCATGGAGCCCCCTGCCTATCAGGGGTACTCGGCTGTCCATACCGAGAAAGCAAAGGTGTTCCAGGCTATGAAATGTGTCCGGCCCGAGGACATCGTTCGAGGACAGTACGTCGGCTACCGAGAGGAACCGGGCGTGGCGCCGGATTCCGACGTCGAGACTTTCTGCGCGCTGAGGATGTACATCGATTCGTGGCGGTGGTCGGGAGTGCCCTGGTACCTGCGGTCCGGCAAGTGCATGCCAGAGACAGCGGCCGAGGTGTTGGTCGAGTTGCAGCCACCGCCTCAGCCACTGTTCGACGACTCCGTGTCAACGCTGGACCGTTCGAACTACGTACGCTTCCGGTTGTCCCCCGCGTCCGCAGTTGCGTTGGCGGCGCGAGTCAAGAGGAAAGGACGAGAGTTCGTTGGCGACCAAGGCGAGCTTTACATGCTTGAAGAAGAACCTGGTGAAGAGGCTCCCTATGAGCGCCTCTTGACTGACGCTATGGCTGGCGACGGCGCCTTGTTCACCCGTGAAGATGCTGTAGAGGCCGCGTGGGTAGCCGTCGACGACATCCTCGAGAACCATCCCAAGGCGCTGCCTTACGAGCGGGGCACTTGGGGGCCGAAAGAGGCGGACTCGCTCTTGGCGGACAACGATCGATGGCACAACCCCAAAGTCTGAGGCTGGCCAACGAAGCAACGATTGCTTGTGGGAATCAGGTCGTGTCCAAAGAGAGTCAAACCATAGGAGCCCAATTGGAGGTCAAAACGCATGAAGCCGACTGAACGACTGTCGAATCTGGGCCAAAGCCTCTGGCTCGACAACATCACGCGCGAGTTGTTGAGCACAGGAACGCTCAAACGGTACATTGACGATCTCTCCGTCAGGGGCCTCACGTCCAACCCGACGATCTTCGACCATGCGGTGAGGAAGAGTGCTCAATACGACGACCAGATCAGGGCTCTCATACGGGACGGGATCTGCGGTGAAGACTTGTTCTTCCACTTGGCGATTGACGATCTTCGTCAAGCTGCTGATCTCTTCCGGACGGTTCATGAAAGGACGTGCGGAGTCGACGGATGGGTGTCCCTCGAACTTTCGCCGTTGCTGGCTCGTGACACGCAAGCGAGTATCCGGTCAGCGGTCGAACTTCACGCCCAAACGGACAGGCCCAACGTATTCATCAAGATCCCAGGAACGGCCGAGGGGCTGCCCGCCATCGAGGAGTCCGTGTTCTCGGGCATTCCAGTCAATGTCACGCTGTTGTTCTCGCGTGAGCAGTACCTGGCAGCAGCGGGCGCGTATATGCGTGGAATCGAGCGGCGTATCGCCGCGGGACTGGATCCGGCTGTGGCGTCGGTTGCGTCCCTGTTCGTCAGCCGTTGGGACGTCGCTGTTCACGATTCGGCGCCCCCGGGGCTCCGCAATCGTTTAGGTGTCGCCATCGCCTGTCACACTCATCGTGCATATCTCGAGGTCCTTGCTTCTGAGAGATTCCGACGCATCCAAAACGAAGGCGGGCGACCGCAGCGGCTCCTCTGGGCCAGCACCGGCACAAAGGATCCCGAAGCGTCAGACGTCCTTTACGTCGAGTCGCTAGCCGCACCGCTCACTGTCAACACGATGCCGGAAGCGACTCTTCTCGCGACCGCGGACCATGCATCGTCGACCTCGTCCGTCTTATCGGACGGTGGCGACTGCAACGAGACCTTGGCCGAGTTCGCTTCGGCTGGGATCAACGTCGATGATTTGGCCGCACGGCTCCAGGTCGAGGGCGCCCGTTCGTTTGTGGACTCTTGGAACGAGTTGCTCGCGTGCATCAAGGAGAAGGGAACCCAGCTCTGACCAACGGACTCCGGAAAGTCGAATTCCATGGCCCAAACAATCGTTGTATCTGAGACCACCGACTCGCTCGCGTCCGCGGCTGCCAGGAAGGTGGTTGCGATTGTCGTCGAAGCGATCGCAGCCAAGGGCCAAGCGAGCATCGCACTCGCTGGGGGCACAACTCCGGGTGCGACATACCGCAAGCTCGTGAGCGGAGCCAACCCCTTGTTGTCAGATTGGAGTCGCGCCTCACTCTTTTTTGGCGACGAGCGGTTCGTGCCTCTCGATGACCCAGTCAGCAACTACCGCATGGTTCGAGAAAACCTGCTCGAGCAGATCTCTCTCCCTCTGGGAGGCGTCCACCCGGTCCCGACCCATTTGCCTTCGTCAGACGATGCCGCCAAGGCCTACGAAGCTGAACTCAGAGCATGGTTTGAAGCGAGGGATCCGGACGGATTCCCGAGTTTCGACCTCGTTCTTCTCGGCATGGGCAAAGATGGACACACAGCTTCGCTCTTCCCAGGAGCCTCATCCCTCGAGGAAGAGCGGAAGTGGGTTGTCGCGAGCCCGCCAGGTCAGCTTCCCCCGCCCGTAGACCGAGTCACACTGACCCTTCCCGTCCTGAATGCGGCCAAACACGTCCTTTTCCTGGTGTGCGGCGCTGACAAGGCAGACGCCGTCAAGGCAGCCTTGGATTCGGACACGAGAGTGAGCGACTGCCCTGCGGCGGGTGTCCGGCCAGTCCGTGGATCCGTGACGTGGTTCCTTGACCTGCCCGCGGCCGCTGAGTTGAGTTAGTCGTCACGTTCCGGGATCAAGACCCCATTGCCTGAGGACTTCACGTGTGCCTTCTGCCGTTTCATGACGAGCCGCCGTGATGCCCAGTGACGACGCTACTTCGACAAATACGTCGCGGTCGTCAAGGTAGACCGCGTCACTCGGTTGCAGGTCGGCGATGTCGAGCGCGATCTGGAAAATGCGCGGATCCGGCTTGCGGACTTGGACAAAGGATGAGACCACGAACGCGTCAACGAACTCGGACAGGCCGAACGCACGGATACGATGCTTTTGGAGTTCGCGCCCTTCGTTGCTGACAACGACGACGGGGATGCCGTGCCTCCTCTTCACCTGTCGTATCAACTCAATTGTCTCGGCAAAGGGCTTTGACTGGTCGAACATGAACTGCTGGAACTCCTCTTTGGTGAAAGACCGGGCCGTGTAGAAGACCACCCGGTCCAGGTACTGGTCCAGGGACATCTCGCCATGTTCGAAGACCTCGAACACGAGGTGGTGGCGCTCATCTGTTTCCTCAGCGTCGAGGCCGAACCGGCTGTAAGCGCTCGCGCGAACGTGCCGGTCCCATCCATTCGTGAGGAGCACGCCTCCGATGTCAGTGAAAAGAGCTTTGGGGGGACGGTTCATGATCGGGACCTCGACGGAGGAGGGTTCCTCCACTTGACGAAGCCGCGAGATTACCTTTGAGCCCAGCTTCCAGTTTCAGAAAGGTTTGGCCCAACCAAGCGACTAGAAAACAGCAGTCGAAACACAAACAGCACCTTTCGCAGCCGCTGGGCGATCCACAATAGGGCGAACGACTCGGACGGTCTTCGAGCCGTCTCGGATATGTGCTGATGAATGGTCTGACCCTCTACCCGTTGAGGTTTGAACCTCTCTACCAGTACCGTTTGTGGGGCGGCAGGCGGCTTCAAGAGCTCTCGCGCACGCCACTGCCAGGCACCGATCCCATTGGTGAGGCTTGGATCCTGAGTGATCGGGACGATCATACAAGTGTGGTTGCCGATGGGGCGCTGGCCGGCCAAACGATCCGCGAATTGATCCAGCAGGATGGGGAAGGGATGCTCGGTGCCGAGTGCGGTCAATACCAGCGCTTTCCGCTTCTGCTCAAGTTCCTTGATGCCCGGGAGATGCTAAGTGTTCAAGTCCACCCGTCAGACGAGCAAACCGAACTGCTGCCTCCGGGCGAAAACGGAAAGACCGAGGCTTGGGTGGTCCTGCGGTCCGAGCCGGGATGCCGGATCTATGCGGGATTGAAGCCAGGGACGACGGCCGAGTCGCTTGAATCGGCGGTACAGGCAGGCACCGTGGAGTCTTGCCTTGCAAGCTTCGCTCCAAAACCCGGGGACGGCGTCTTTATAGAGGCGGGGACGGTCCACGCACTGGGAGGCGGCGTCGTGGTCTTCGAGGTCCAACAGAACAGTGACGTCACCTTCCGTCTGTTCGACTGGAACCGGATCGATGCGAAGACGGGTCGGACGCGTGAGCTGCAAGTTGGGCCCGCATTGGCCAGTGTCAGCTTTCCCCAGTCCGACGTCAAGGCTGTTCAGACCGTCCGTGACATCGTTGGCTCCAATTCACGCGAAAGACTTTTTGATTGTCAGTACTTTCGGGTCTGGCGCCATCGCGGATCCTCTCCCATGTTTCTGGGCCAACCTGGTTCGGCGAGAGTCATCGTCTGCCTCGAAGGACACGGTGAGATCGAGTCGCGAGAGCAGCGCTATGGGGTCAAGACCGGAGACACATACCTCGTGCCAGCCGAAGTGGGCCCATTCGTCTTCAGTCCTTTCGGAGAGTCGAACATCCTGGAGATCGCCCTCCCGCGCACCGAAGTCCCCACGGCTTGAGGCCGCTTGTGTGTGAGAGAATAGGTGCGGTGTGTCGCGGGCACACCACCTGCTGCGGGTGTTTTGAGTCCGTGGCTTGAGCGATCGGCACGAAGATGAGCAGAGTGATGACAGACAACAACGGGAACCGGACCGAGGGCACCGCCTGGGAAGCGCTGAAGAGCCATGCCAGCCGTACGGGTGACCTGCAGCTGAGAGACTTGTTCGCTGCGGATCCCCAACGGGGCGAGCGGTTGAAAGTCGAAGCCGACGGCATTTATCTCGACTATTCGAAGAACCGCGTGACCGACGAAACCATGGGGCTGTTGTTGCGGCTCGCCGTCGAGTCGGGCCTTGCCGGCAAGATCGAGGCGATGTTCTCGGGCGAGAAGATCAACGTCACCGAGAACCGCGCCGTCCTCCACACGGCCCTCAGAGCGCCCCAGGGCGTAAGGATCCTCGTGGACGGCCAAGACGTCGTTGCAGGTGTCCACGAAGTTCTAGACCGCATGTCAGTGTTTTCCGATAAGGTGCGCCGTGGCGACTGGAAGGGCCACACCGGCAAGCGGATCCGAAGCGTCGTCAACATCGGCATTGGGGGCTCCGATCTTGGTCCGGTGATGGCCTACGAAGCGCTCAGGAGGTACTGCCAAAGAGACTTGGTTTTTCGGTTCATTTCGAACGTGGACGGAACCGACTTTGCGGAGGCCACACAGGATCTTGAGGCCGACGAGACCTTGTTCATCGTCTCCTCGAAAACCTTCACAACCCTTGAGACGATGACGAACGCGCACACCGCTCGTGCGTGGCTTGTGGACCGACTGGGTGACGAAAAGGCCGTCGGCAAGCACTTTGTCGCCGTATCGACGAACCTGAAGGCGGTCGCTGCCTTTGGAATCGAGCCGACCAACGTCTTCGGCTTTTGGGACTGGGTCGGCGGACGATATTCGATGGAGTCCGCGATCGGGCTGTCGACGATGATAGCCATCGGGCCGGAGAACTTTCGCCTGCTCTTGGATGGCTCACACCAAATGGACCGACACTTCCGGTCGACACCGTTTGAGCGCAACATCCCGGTGCTGATGGCGCTGCTCGGTATTTGGAACAACGATTTCCTCGGCGCTGAGACGGTGGCTGTCCTGCCTTACGATCAATACCTGAAGCGCTTTCCCGCCTACCTCCAGCAGTTGACGATGGAAAGCAATGGAAAACACGTGAGACTCGACGGTTCCAGGGTTCATGCTGCGACAGGTCCGGTCTATTGGGGAGAGCCCGGCACCAACGGCCAGCACTCGTTCTATCAACTCATCCACCAAGGGACACGGCTAGTGCCGTGCGACTTTATCGCGTTCACGAAGCCGCTCAATCCGTTGGGCCGGCATCACGACCTCTTGGTCGCCAACGTGTTCGCCCAGGCAGAAGCTCTTGCATTCGGAAAGACTGCGGATCAAGTCCGAGCCGAAGGCACACCCGAGTGGCTCGTTCCGCACCGTGTGTTCGAAGGCAACAGGCCATCGAACACCCTCTTGATGGAGACACTGACACCTGGGGCGTTGGGACAACTCGTGGCACTTTACGAGCACATCGTCTTCGCGCAAGGTTGCATCTGGCACATCGACTCGTTTGACCAGTGGGGCGTGGAGCTTGGCAAGATCCTGGCTCAACGGATCGTTCCCGAGTTGGAATCGGCGACTGAGCCCGCGCTCACACACGACAGCTCTACGAACGCGCTGATCCGACGGTACCGCCAGGGGCGGGCTTAGGCGTCAAATCGGCTCGTGGTGGACGCAACAGAACCTAGACTTGGGCTCTGAAGCTGCCGTGGTCACAGGATCATTCAGTTCGGTTGGTGGCGAATGTTCTGAGGATTCGCTATGCGGGTTCAATGCGCCTCTGAGCCGCCATCATTCGAGGACAGAGGAGGTTTACCTTGCTGAGGAGGTCAGCGTCTTTCAGGACGGCGTCGAGCGGGCCGTTGAAGGCGATTCGATGGTCGTCGTCGAGCACGAGCGCCCGGTCCGCGACTTCGGAAGCGAGCCATAAATCGTGGGTCGCCGTCACGAGGGTGGCGCCGGCATCGCTCAGGCCATCGAGGAGATCCAGGAGTCGGCACTGGCTCTTGGCGTCCAGCCCTGCAGTCGGTTCGTCCAACAAGAGAACGCTCGGCGCCAGTGTCAGTAATGATCCCAGTGCCACCAACCGCTTCTGACCTGCGCTCAGCGCTTGCGGACTCCGGTCTCCAAACGGTTCGATTTCCAGCAGTGTCAGCACGTCCGACACCCGGTTCTCGATTTCGGTGCCTGTCAACCCCAACTGCAGGGGCCCATATGCGAGCTCATCGCGCACGCTGGGACAAAACAGCTGTGAATCGGAGTCTTGGAACAGGAATCCGACTTGCCGCCGAAACCCGTCATTAAAAGTCGTACGATCCAGTTGCTTCTCTGTGAGGACCGTTCCCAGTGCGGTCACATGGCCCTCTGAAGCGAAGTAAAGACCGTTGAGGAGGTGCAGGAGTGTTGACTTGCCACTGCCGTTGGCACCGAGGAGCACGATCCGTTCCCCCGACTCGACTTTGAAGGAAACATCCTGAAGCGCGGGTCCCGATCCGGGATGTGCAAAGCTGAGCCCCACGACGTCAAACACGTTCATGGTTCATCCCAGACCGACGACGAGTCCAAAGACCAGGAGAGAAACGATCAACAAGAGCCAATCCGTTGTGTCCATTCGCATCGGCGAATGGGTGCGGACTTCGCCGGTGTAGCCTCGGGAAACCATGGCCCATTGGACATTCTGCGACAGGGCCAGCGTTCGGCGGTAGAGCGAACCCACTCCTGCAGCAACCCATTCATGTTCTGTCCGAAGCCCTGATCGCTCCAGTGTTCTGCTGATCTTCGCGAGATGGATCTCTTGTGCAGTCTGGCTCACTGCCTGCAGATATCGGTTCATGATGTCCAGCACGGTGACGAACAGGCCGGGAACGCCCAGACTACGAAGGCCCTTGAACAGCCGCGTATTGGGCGTCGAGAAAGCGAGCGCCAGCACGAAGGTGACACAGCACGCTGTGCGAAGACACATTCGCGCAGCTGCCAAAGCTCCGGGAAGGGTCACCGAGAGTCCATTCGGAATCGTCCAGGCACCAACGGATACGGGCCCTGAGAGACGGATCAGAACGGCGCCCGGGTTGAACAGATTCAGGGTGGCTGGAAGCATGAGGACTAGTGTGAAGAGCGGCACGGTCAGCCAAACACGCCAGAGGCGTTCGCCAGAGAGGTTTGAGACCAGACAGATAAACACGGCTAGGGCGTAGCAGAGAGCCAGAGCCAACCAAGAGTGCACGATCGTTGATGCCACGACGAAGAGAGTGGTGAGCACGACCTTTGTTCGGGGGTCGACCCGTTGGTAGAAGCCATCATCGGAGGTGACACGTCCTCGTCCTTTGGAATCGGAGAGCGCCTTGGCGATCTCACTCAGACCCTTTCTCGCCACGGTAGCCGCGTTCCCTCGCACAGGGTGGGAGGCCGGGGCGGATGGGTTGCCTCCGGGATCTGCGAGCCACTTCGGAAGGCTCAACGGGAGGGATCCCTCCCGGCTATCTGCCTGCGGAGCAACAGCGTCACACTGCCGACGACCAAGACTCCCAGGAGGCCGGCTCCCGTGTAAGTCAGGGCTCGCCTGAACAAGGTACTTGGTTTGTCACCTTCCAAGGAATAGTCCGGAAGAGGTGCACGCCATGTTGTCTCCAGGCGCCCAAGACCCTTCGGGACAAACCCGACTCGGGCCTCGAGTTCCTGAGACCCCCACTCGCCCCACGAAGCTCCGGAATGAAACGCAATGGGGAGGTAAAGACCGATGGGCGTCAGTAAGACGAGCACGACCAAGCCTATGGCGAGTCGTTGCCACCGTCCGGGCGGTACGGGCCCAGAGGTGGTGCCGCTCGTCCAGCCCAGCAAGTTGGGATCCGTCCGGTAGAGGTAGGAGAGGACAAAGCCGGTCACGGTAGCCTCGACAATGCCGATCAACGCCAAATGCCCGATCATCATCGCAGGGACCGTCACCGACACGCCATAGGGGCAGTAGATTGGCCGCCCGAAAGCGTCATGACACAAGACGGGCTGGATGCCTAGGAGGACGGCAGTCGCAAGTGCGGCGACGTTGACACCAACATAGCCGGCAAGCACTCCGGCAACCATCTGCCGGCGAAGGGAGGGAGTTCCCTTGCTGATCATGAATCGATACACGCTCCAACCTGCGAGAGGCATGAGCACCGCCATCGTCAAGCTGTTGGCGCCAATGCACGTGATCCCGCCGTCACCGAAGAGCATGGCTTGAACGACCAACGTCAGCGTGACTGCAATCACGGCTTCCCAGGGTCCGAGAAGGATCGCGACCAGGACACTCCCCACGGCATGTCCGGATGTGCCGCCAGGGATCGGCACATTAAACATCATGATGACAAAACAGAAGGCCGCACTGAGGGCGAGCAGAGGCACCCGACTCAGGGGCATGCGCCGCTTGACGACGGCAGAAGCAACGGCCCACAGCGGTATCGACACCGCATACGTGGTCAGATAGGTTTGTGGACCGAGGTACCCGTCGGGTATGTGCATCTGACTTGTGGCCTGCCTTCGGTAGTGTGTGTCCCGCGCCCTTGCTTGATTCTGGCATTTAGTCATGTTCAGGCAGGGCACGGAGTCCGAGCCCCAGGGGTCTGCAGATTACAATGTAAAGTCTAGTCATGATTTGTGCGCCGAAGCCTTCCGTATGGCGGGCCATCGGGGTGCTGGCCGTTTGTGCGTGCGCACTGGGTGCCCTGGCGTTCGTCCATCCGGCGACGATTCCGGTCGCTCGCGCCCAGGTTCAGACAGACGGCACGATCGACCTCGAGATGCGCTTCGACATCCTCGCATTCATCCTCGAGGAGGATCCGATGACCGTGCTCGATGATCCCATGAACAAGCTGCTTGACGGCCCAGACACGGTTCTTGACGCTTCTCTCGCAGAGGCGAAAAAGAGGTTCCTGTCCGGGCTCGAAGTCGTGGGTGGCAAAATGGAGAGCCTCTCATTTCCGACTGCAGCCGACATCCACCATGAGATCGCCAATGCGCCGCCGCCCAGGCTTCCGGTGATGATGCTCGTGAAAGGGCGGTTCCACTTAGCGCCGGTCGTCAACCGGTTTTCCATGCGTTTTCCAAGGATCCTTGGAACCGTCATCCTCACCACCGAGCGTCCGTATTGCGAGCCGGTTACAGTTCCTGTCGAGCCGACGGAAGACAGCGAGCCGATCAAGATCCCGACCGAGGCCGAGGTCGCGAACCTGAAGGCGCAGATGAACCCGTCGGCGCGTGGGTTCGTGGCGTCAGTTCAACCACCGACGCTGCCTGAAGCCAAAGTGTCGATCCAAGCTCAATACGACCGGTGGACCAAAGCTTACATGGCCCACGACGTGCCCACCTTGCTGGCGATCCTCAGCCCGGACTACACGCTCAAAACAGCCAATGGGACGGTGCTTACAGCGGGCGAGTACAAAGCCATGTTAGAGGTGCAGAGGAAAAAGCACGACGACACCACGGTCTATAAGACCGAGATTCAGCGCATCAACCTGCACGAGAATATTGCGGCTGTCTATTCCCGCGAGACCACGACGAACCGCACTCCCGATCCCAAAACGCACCGAGACAAGATCGTCAGCTATCAACACGATTACATCGATGCATGGGAATACCGAGAGGGGCAGTGGCTCCTGAAGAGCACTGTGACATTGAAAGAGCAGGTGTTGCCTTCGAAGGGCTCGGGATCGTCATCCGGTTAGCCGGACCGTCAAGACGAATCCCAACCAAGTGGTTCGACCATCAACCATCCACTACTGACTGTGGCAGAATCGGGTCCGCCGGCGATCAAACAGGGAAAGTCGGTTCACCGCAGGATCGATAGCGTTCGATCGATTAGTGCATATATTTGCTGCAAAGTTATCTATATCAACGGATTAGCGGCGTGCCTGGCAGGAACACACCATCGACGTCAGCCCTTCAAGCAACTGATCCGGACGACCGATTTCTTGAACTCCGGGATCTTGCTTACGGGATCGAGGGCTCGGTTCGTCAGGAGGTTGGCGCTCATCTTTCCCGCCCAGTGGTAGGGGATGAAGATCGTGTCTGGCCGGATCGTGGTCACGACTTTGGCCTTGAGGACGACCTCTCCGCGGCGACTCTCGACCTTCATCGGCTTGCCGTCTTCGATCCCGTGCTTGGCGGCCAGGTCGGGGTGGATTTCCACGTAGGGTTCAGGGCAAAGGTCGATCAAGCCCCCGATGCGGCGGGTTTGGGTCCCGCTCAGGTATTGCGTGACGACACGCCCCGTTGTCAGGATGACGGGGTAATCCTCATCTGGCTCTTCGGCGCTGGGGCGATAGGCGACAGGATTGAAATGGGCTTTGCCGTCGTTTGTCGGGAACGTGAGGTCTTCAAACAGTCTGGGCGTGCCTGGGTGTCCGATCTCGGGGCAGGGCCAGAATACGCCCAGTTCGTCCTCAATGCGTTTGTACGTGATTCCGTAGTAATCGGCAGTCCCACCTTTGGAAGCTATGCGTAGTTCATTGAATATGTCCTCGCTGCACTTGAAGTGAGCGAAGTACTTGTCCCGACCGAGTCGGTGCGCCAACTCGAGGAGGATAGCGGTGTCGGTTCGCGCTTCGCCGGGTGGGTCCACAGCTTTGTTGATCTTGATGACCCGTCCTTCAGCGCTCGTGGACGTCCCTTCCTCCTCTTCGTGAAGCGAACCTGCCAGCACGATGTCCGCATGATGCGCCGTCTCGCTGAGGAAGAAGTCGATAGCCGTGTAATGCTCGAGCTTGTCTAGGGCGGAATGGGTGAAGTTCGAATCGGGCAGTGAAACGACGGGATTGAAGCAAATCGAGAGCAGGGCCTTGATTTGCCCGTCGTGGATCATGTTCATGATCTCTTGGGCGGTATGTCCCTTATGGGGCAGTTCCACCTCGGAGATGCCCCAAACGTCGGCGATGTACTGGCGGTGTTCCGGGTTTTCAATATCCCGGTTACCAGGAAGCTGGTCGCACTTGTGACCGTGCTCGCGGCCGCCTTGGCCGTTTCCCTGTCCCGTGATGGTGCCGTACCCACACCCTGGCCGCCCAATCCTGCCCGTTGCTAGAACAAGATTGATGCACGACAAGACATTGTCGACTCCCTTCGTGTGGTGCTCGATCCCGCGAGCGTGGAGGAGAAAACTGGTTTTGGCTTGGCCCCACATCCGGGCGGCCTTCACGATCGCCTCGACTTCGACGCCGGAAATCCTCGATGCTTCTTCCAGGGACGTTTCCAGGGCCTTCGCCCGGGTCTCCTCCCACCCACTCGTGTGGCGTCCCACGAAGGCTTCGTCGACCATTCCCTCCTCGATAAGCACCCGAAGCATCGCGACAAACAGGGCTGAGTCGGCTCCCGGGCGCACCGGAAGATGAAGGTCGCACGTGCGGGCAAGGGGAGTGATGCGCGGATCGACCATGATGAGCTGGGCGCCCCGGTCACGGGCCCGCCAAATGTAGTCGGTCGTGATTGGAGAGCACTCGGCGACATTGGTTCCAGCACAGAGGATGACGTCTGCTTCCAGAATATCGGCCCATGAGTTGGCGGCACGGTCGAGTCCAAACGCCTTCTTGTTTCCGGCCCCCGCGCTGACCATGCAGAGTCGACCGTTGTAGTCGAGTTCACTGGTCTGCAGGGCCAGCCTCGCGAACTTGCCAACGAGGTAGCTCTTTTCGTTCGTGAGCGAAACTCCAGAGAGCATGGCAACAGCGTCCCTGCCGTACTTCTGCTGCACCCTCTGGATTTCCTTGACGGTCGTGCTGAAGGCTTCTTCCCATCCGATCGACACAAAGCCTTGGCCCTCCACACGCCGCAGCGGACTCAGCAGGCGGTCGGGATGGTTGTCCTGCATGTAGCGCTTCACGCCTTTCGGGCACAACTTTCCCCGGTTGAACGGGAAGTCCTCCCACGGTTCAAACCCGATGACACGGTTGTCACGAACCTTGAGTTGGATGCCGCACTGCTGACCACAGAAGCAGCAGTGGGTCTTGACAAGTTTCTCGGGCTCGCCTCTGCCACGCCAGCCGCCTGGCGGCTCATAGTTCAGATGGGGGCCGAAGCCCTCGGTCAGTTTTTCGATCGATGCGGGAAGCTTTGCCATGGTTATCCAGCGTAGGGTTGTTCTCCGAGTGCCATTGCCTGGTTGAGGGCGACCAGCTTGCGTTTCTCTTGCGGCGAAAGGTTTTGGTGGTCTCCGAAATCGAACCCCAGCTCCATCATGACGTCACGGAGGTCGTCGTGGTGGAGCTTCGACTGGTAGGGCTCGCCTGAACGAGCGCACAGGGTTTGGGCTCCTACTGCGCCCGCTTCCTTGTAGTACGCCACCCCCAGTTGCGCAGGACGCTGAATGACGTGGAACAGCTTGCCGAACGGCATGTAAAGCAGCAACACGACGACGGTGAAGGCGTGGAGCAGGGAAAGGAACGTGAAGCTCTGGCCACCCATCAGGCGGTAGCAGGCTGTCAGCATCAGCCCGGAAACGGCGACCGAGAAGAGCAGGAAGAGAGGGACGAGGTCGGCAGCGAGGGTCTGGACGGACAGGGCACCGCGCTCGAACAGCCGGCGGTGCATCGCCAATCCGACGCCGGCCAACACGACGACCGCACTGATGTTGAGACCGTTGAAGATCAGGAAACCGAACGGGCTGTGCGGTGGGAATAAGAATTGCCGTTGCCCCATGACTTCGACGGCATAGGAGTCGCCATCCATGCCGAACTGCACCCAGCCCCAACTCAGCGGGATGGTGATGAGAAAGGCGACGATGCAACCCCAAGCAAGGCACATATGCGCCATCCAACGAGTGGGGCTACGCTTCTCAATGAACTTCTGGATGACGATGTTGTTCCAAAGAAGGACGGCGAGTTTGAGGAGGTTGAAGACAAGGCTTTTGGGCCGAAGAAAGAGCTTCCAAGTCGATTTGAAGTACCTCCAGGTTGGAGGCCGCTGAACCCACATTGCGTACCGGTATGCCATGGCAAAAGCGGCAAACACAGTGGCAGCAGCATAGGCCGAGAGTGGAGTGTCAAAGCGGGAAAGTCGGCCCGAACCGAAGTAGATTCCCGCGAACACAAGGATCGCGGCCAAAGACCCAACGGACAGCGAGACTGCTTGTGAACGTGTCGTCATGGATTCACCGGAGAGGGAGCACATGTCGTACCGGGGTCGTCAGCAACACTGGCGCCGTTGGACCGGAGCGCCTGGATCCCGGTTCCGACCATACCAATGAAGACCAGGGCCCAGGCGATGACGGCGATGGGGAGGAACGTGCTGGCGACGGGTTCGATGAAGGGCAGCTTGAATTGGACGGCGGCCGAGTGGGTGGCAAACGTGTACATCCCGAGAGGGAAGACCATGCTCCATTGCTGGGGCTCGTACCGAAGGGGAACGCGCTTGATGCCGTGCCGCCAAACGCCAAGGATGACGAGAAGCGGGATCCATGCTGTGGCCACCATCCAGAACATGAGCGTGAAGGCCTGGAGGACTGGAAAGGCGTTGACGTTGAAGCCCCAGGCCCCTGAATGCTTGTTCAATTCGACTCCGGCCAGGCAGGAAATGGCAGCGCCGCCCATCATGATCCAATAGGGCGGGGCCAGGTCAGCGGCCTCGACTTTGGTCAGTAAGAGACGGGACACGATCAGAGAAATCAGCATGAGGTAGGTGACCGAGCCCATCATGAAGAGCCCCGCCGGCACGAACAAAGGGATTTGGTCGCTCAAGAGGGCGGCGAGGATGGCAAGGGACTGGATCGCAACGACGATCACGAGCCAGCCACCATTGACGGCTCGATCGGCTGTCGGCTTCTCGGCTGAAACAATGACGACGGTCGCAAAGGCGTAGTTGAGCACGACCCAGAGTGCTGCGCCGAAGCAGAAGAGCCCCAACGACAAACCGGTCGTATGGAAGAGCCGGCCGGATACCGCCCCAAGAACCTCTGTCCCAGCAATGGTGGTGAAGAAGCCCGGGCCCTTGGCGAACGAAGTGAAGTCCGCCCAAAGTTGGCTTGGGAACCTTACCGCACGCCAAAGGGAGAAAACCCAAAGGACAACATAACCCAAGCACCCAATGAAGAAGAGGGCTTTGGCTGGGACTGCATGGCCAAAACCGTTCAGGGCCGCTGCGACGATCCCGGTCGCCATCACGAAGGCGAAGTAGCCTGGGAAGAGCGTTCGTGCGGCGTCACGGAGCTTAGCGTTCATGGTCGGTCTTCTCCACGCCGATGAGCATCCATGTGTTCAAGCCAAGGCACAAAAGGCTGACGACAGCGCCCGGCAATACCATCGTGGTCTTCCCGGCTTCGATCCCCTCGAGCGCAGACACGAACATCCAAAGCTGCAATAGGATCAGAACAAGCTCAAACAAGAGTAAGCCGACGAAGACGGCCGAACGTTGGCGTTTTCGAAAGTACGCCGGAGACTTCATGAGGCTGCTACTCCGGTAGCGAAGATCTTGCCGTCGGCAACTTCGATCTCGACCCTCGGCAACGGTCGTTGGGGCGGGCCTTGTAAGACGTGGCCGTCGGATACCGCGAAGGCACCGTTATGACAAGGGCAGTACAAGCGGTGTTGGTCAGGCTGGTACTCCACAGGACAACTCAAGTGAGTGCACCGGCGAGAGTACGCCACAAAGTTGCCTTCAGCGGGCTGCATGAGAATACAGAGGTCACCGGGACGTGGGTAGGAGAACTGCAGTGAACCGCCAACCGCGATGTCTTGAGTCTCCGCGATCAGGGCACGCTCGAAGCTCCGCCTTTCGCGGGGCAGTCTTGACCACGCTGCGAGAGCGACTGAACCTGCGGCGAGGCCACCGCTGGCGAGAGTCATGAACTTGAAGAACTCTCGTCTCGACACATAGTGGTCTTCTTCCCAATCGACGGGAAAGTCTTGACTGAGTCGGTCATCCATCTGCTTGCTGAGCTCCGTTTTCGATCATCTTCGTGAGGTTTCGAGAAGGTCCGCCTTTCGAATGACGGCGTCTGGTTTGACTTGAAGGCTGGTAGAGCCGCGGGGCATCATCAGCGAGACCTTGGTCTTGATAGTCCGCTTGCCGAACACGAACTCGTTGACGGGAACGGCATTCCGCTGCTGCGCGATCTCTTCGGGCGTTCCGAAGAACAAGGCGCCTGAAGGACACACCGTTGCGCACATCGGTTTCAGTCCAATCGACATGCGGTCATAGCACATGTCGCACTTCATCATCTGGTCGATGCCAGCGTCGTATTTCGGTACGCCGAACGGGCAGGCAAAGACGCAGTTCGTGCAGCCGATGCAACGCGGCTTGAGGGAGCTTTGCACCACGCCGTCTGCCGTCCGTTTAATGGCGTCGGCAGGGCATACGGCTGCGCAGGCGGGCTCGTCGCAATGCATACAGATGACGGGCGTCGTCTGTACCGTCTCGCCTCGGTCGATCGTCTCCAAGTGGATCATCGAGACGCCCGCATGGGTGTCGCATTCGGCACAGGCCGCGACACAGGCGTTGCAGCCGATGCACCGGCTTGGATCGATGTAAAAGTGTTTGTCAGACATCTTGCCTCATCCCATCATGCCACGGTTTCTTGATAAACCAGTGCAGATTGGCGATCGTCTCGCCTTCGTGAAAGCAACGGCTTGGCAACGACCCAAGCCCAGAGCCCCAGGCCGGTCAGTTCGATGAATCCGGTGACGCCCATAGGCAGGAAGGCAGCAGAAGAGTAGTCAGTCGCTATCTCAAGGGCGACCCTCACGGCGTTGCCCAGGTTGACAAGCAGGAACGCGGCCCACACCAGGCCATGGGCTTTTTCCGGCAGGCCATGGAACCTGTGAACGAAGCGCATTCCCACTCCGAGGATCATCTGTGAGATGAAACCGACAGTCAGCGCGTGGCGGATGCCACCCGTATAGGGGTGCGAAAACGGTTGTCCGGTCAGCCGCAAATGGAGAGGTTCTAGGATGAGAAGGGCTCCTACTGCCAACAACCAAGCGAAGGCCGCCCGGACGAACTTCGTGGACGCTTGAACCTCTGTCACTGGCTCGAAGATCCTCAAGGCCAGGACGAAAAGGAGCCCGGCTGCTGCCAGGAGCATGCCGCCCGTCCGATACAGACGGTCGGCATCGGCGATCATGCCGTTTTGAAAGTACGACACCCATCCGATCATGCGGCCAATCAAGCCCAAGTTCCAGACGACGAGCGAAGTGATGGCCAGATCCTTGTAGGCGGGCCTGGCGCCGAAGAGCTCTCGCATCTTGGTCAGCGACACTCCAAAGATCATCAGTGCCACAAAACCTAGGAACTGGGCGTCGCGATACGGTCCGAAGTACTCGGCAACGAACATGATGCCCTTCGTTGGGTCGGGCTGGTGGGCGAGGGCGAAGAAGAAGGGCTCTGCCGCTGCCACCACCAGCATCCAGCCAAGCGAAGCGAGCACAAATCGGCCCTCCCATCCCAGGGGTGCGCCAGTCCGGTGACGTGTGACCTGGGTGTTCGTGACGAACAGCACAACAGCAACGAACTGAAGGATGCAGGAAAGCACACCCGCAGGCATCCACACGGCTGGCTCGGACTTCACGAGTGGTTCAGCAGCGAACCGGAGGGCGATCCCGATAGCCATGAGCACCAACGACCAACGGGCCAACACATGGAAGGCTCGGAGTCGGTCAATGCGCGGAGCGTGCTGCTGCAGGCCAAACCCGATGACGAAGAACCCGACCCAGCCATAAAGCTGCGAGTTGGCATGGGCCAGGACGTAGGGAGTCCAAACGTCGGCGATATAGCTACCCTTGAGCGCGATCCCGAGCATGGCGATCGCTCCAAGGGTGCAGCCGGCGGTGAGGACGCAGACGATCCCTGCGATGAAGAAGGACCTGTAGACTTCGGTCGTTGCCGGTCCAGGGAGGCTGGTTCTTGGCGCCGATTGTCCGCGTAAGAGTTCCCGTTGTTCCATGGCAGTCCGATTTTCGGCGGTGCTAGTGGCCGGCGGATTCACTGGCCAGGGCACGCGGGAACAGAATGTTGTTCTCCTTGTGAATATGCTCGTGCATGTCGAGCTCGAGTTCGGAGAGGCCGTCCAGCATGGCCCGGTGCGTGTTACAGCACCCATCCCTGATCGCGAAGCCGTCAGTCAGGCTCCTCATCTTTGCCAGGTCAAATCCAGCGCTGTCATGCTCCATGAGCATCACTCGGATCGGGCCATCGATGGAAAAGGGCGCCGTGGGGCTGTCAAGCCGCTTGATGGCGGGGAACAGGATGACTTCCTCTTTATGCATGTGCGACTCGAGCTCCGACCGGAATTCGGCAAAGAGGTTGGATAGCTCGACAAGTCTGGGATCTTTGGGGCCATGGCGTTCGCCCACCTTCTCCGTCAATGCGGAGAGACGAGGCAGAGCCGCCCTAAGATAATCATGGTGGACTGTCACGATGTGGTCGCAGAGCTCTCCGAGCGGCTGAGTCGTCCAATCCACACAGGGCGATTCGGGCTTGGAGTCTGACTCCAACAACTCGTTCAGCAGAGCCTCGGTGTCGATCTTCCTCGACTGACAGGCTTCTGCAAGCGCCCTCTTGCCTCCGCAGCAGTAATCGATGCCCCAACGTTCGAACACGCGCGAGCGGGAGGGCTTTTCCGCGACAAGTTGGCCGACTGTCTGGTCTAAGAGCTGTTGATTCATTTGGTGGTTTCCTATTGGGGGGTGGGTTTGGCGGCGAGACGCCGACCGTGGGTCGAATTCAGTTCGATGTATTCGTGCCATTTGTCGGGCACGTCGCACTCGACGAAAATCGCGCTGACGGGGCACTCGGGCAGACAAAGTCCGCAATCGATGCACTCGTCCGGATTGATGTAGAGCATGTCGTTGTCTTCGTAGATGCAGTCCACGGGGCAGACTCGGACGCACCCTTTGTCCTTGACACCGCAACACGGTTCAGTGATGACGTAGGGCAACTCAGGCGCCTCCGACGGGGGACTGACTGAGCCGGAGCCCGCCCTTGGCAACGGCATACTCCTCGAGATCGAGAAGCCGGACCAACTGCGCATGGTTCGACTCAGTGAGTTGGGCGAGAGTCACGGCCCGCATCGCGGCAAAGAACGCCTCTAGGGCGTCGGTCAGGACGTGCTTCAGGTTGCAGGCTGGTTCGATGGTGCACTCTGACTTGGAATCGTCGAAGCACTGCACGAGGGCGAAGTCCGGCTCCATGGCCTTGACGACCTCCTCGACCGTGATCTCGCTCGCCTCCCTGGCAAGGGACACTCCACCTTGACGACCCCGGCTGGACACCACCAGGCCTTTGGCCGCAAGCTTCGCCGCGACCCGCATCATGTGAGTCTGCGAGAGCCCCATTCGGGTGGAGACTTCCTGGATCGTGGCCGGGCCACCGCTCTTGACCGCGAGGTACATCAGCATCCGGAGCGAGAAGTCAGTCTGAGCGTTCAGCCTCATAAGATGACTCGATATTACATGAATCAATCAGTCATATTATAGGCCTATCGGTCCCTGTCTGGAGATATCGGGAGTCAAGCGTTGCCAGCCGGGCCATCGGCTTCGATCGAACGAGGTTTGCCGAGCCGGCCAGACAGGCTCATTGGGATCATAGGTGGCAGCGGATTCGCAGAGCGTTCGCGTCAGGATGCGGACTTGTCCCGTTCGCTCACAGAGGACATCCAGTTTGGTGCCCAGGAAAGGACTCGAACCTTCACGACCTTGCGATCACTAGTACCTGAAACTAGCGCGTCTACCAATTCCGCCACCTGGGCACAGGGGCGTCGAATAATACCTGAGAGGCACCGCACTCTAGACTGCCCGGAGGCCCATGGGTCCGAGTCGGACTCAGGGTGCTGCCATTGCCCCAAGAGAGCGTCAGGCTTGCACCAGACGCCAAGGGCCGGGATGCCTGGTCTCCGTCATCCTTCGAACCAATCATCCTAAAGGGACGCGCGCAAACCCATGCCAATGACCTTGGTTTGTTTGGAGAGACTCTGTGATCTGGACCCTGTTGGTCGAACCCTTGTCACCTTGCCCAGTAAACCCACCGATTTGAGCCTCACGCCAACGTGGAAGGAATCCCTGGGATGCTGACGGGCGAAGTCTTCATCGACGAGGGGCTGGTTACGCCTGACCAGCTCCAAGAAGCCGTTGCCCGACAACTCGAGCTCGGTGGAAACGAGTCCATCGCCAAGGTCTTGGTCGAGATGGGGCTCATCTCCGAGCGTGACCGAGTCAAATGTCTGGGCAAGGTCTGGGGTATCCCGTTCGTCGACGTCACAGACTTTCGGCCCCAAGAGGAGATTCTCAGTCTCCTCAGTCCCAAGCTGGCAGCGCGGTTCATGTCGCTGCCACTGGACGCCAAAGGCAGCCGGCTCTTGGTCGCGATGGCCAATCCGCTGGACGTGTTCGTCATCGACGAACTCCGCCTTCACACGGGCTATGAGATCGAGCCGCTGATCGCCGTCGAGGCCGATGTTGCGACCGCCATCGGGAACTTCTATGGTGGGGCCGCCGCCAGCGACGAGCTGATCGGCGTGATGAAGGACTTCGGCCAAGATGAGGAGGCCGAGGACGAACGATCGGCGATCGAAGCGAGTGAGGATGCCCCGATCATCCGGCTCGCCAACCTCATCATCCACCAGGCTGTCGCCGACAGGGCCAGCGACATCCATATGGAGCCGAGAAAGGAGGAGATGGTTGTCCGGTACCGGATTGACGGTGTCATGAACGAGGTCATGCGACTCCCTCGCAAGGTCGTCGCACCGTTGACAAGCCGCTTTAAGATCGTCGCCAACATGGACATCGCCGAGAAGCGGGCCCCCCAGGACAACCGGATTTCGGCGGTGATCGGAGGCAAACCCTTCGACTTCCGAGTCAGTACGCTGCCTGTCGTCTACGGCGAAAAGATCGTCATGCGCGTCCTCGACAAGGGCGGCATCAACGTGGGCTTAGAGAAGCTGGGCTTCTTGGAGCACAACCTGGAGATGCTCAAGGACATGGCGTCCAAGAGTTATGGGATTGTGCTTGTCACGGGCCCGACGGGCTCAGGCAAGTCCACGACTCTCTACTCGCTCCTCAACTGCACAAACGACGGGCTCAAGAACATCATCACGATCGAAGACCCGGTCGAGTACGAGCTCGAGTCGATCAACCAGTGCAATGTGAACGTCCGGGCAGGAATGACGTTTTCGGCTGGCCTTCGCGCCATGCTCCGGCAAGATCCAGACGTGATCATGGTCGGTGAGATGCGGGACAAAGAGACTGCGACGATCGCCATGGAGGCCGCCCTCACGGGCCACTTGGTCTTCTCGACGCTCCACACCAACGACGCGCCCTCGGCCCCGACACGCTTGATCGACATGGAGGTCGAGCCGTTCCTCATCTCCTCGTCGATCGTCGGCGTCTTGGCCCAGAGGCTCGTGCGACAGATATGTCCGAACTGCAAGACAGAGATCGAGGGGACAGTGGACGAACTCAGGCGTGCCGGTCTGCCGCTACCGGAGGGCCTCGGGGAGGAAACCGGTGGCAAGGTGCCACTCTGGATCGGCAACGGCTGCGACACCTGCAAAGGAACAGGGTTCAAAGGACGCACGGGCGTCCACGAGCTCATGGAAATGAACGACGAGATCCGTGACGAGGTGCTCAAGCGGAACCCGGCTCACATCATCCGCAACCTAGCGGTCAAATCTGGCATGAGAACGCTGCAGATGGATGCCACGGCGAAAATCCTGCGGGGCGTGACGACGGTGGAAGAGGTTCTGCGCGTCATCTACGCGTGACGAGCAGGGAGCGAAGCGGTATGGAGCCGATCGACGAAAGCCAGACCCCAAAGGTCCACGGAAACGAGAAGCCCGAACTCGTTCTCGAGCAAGGCGATCCCACCTTTGAATGCCCGAGCCAGATCAACAAGATCTTGGAGCGGGTCGGCGACGTCGCTGCGCTTCCGCAAGTCGTGTGCCAAGTCGTACAGGCCACTGAGAACGAGGACGCCTCGGTCATCGCGCTCGAGCGGACGATCTTGATCGATCCCGGACTGTCCACTCGGATATTGGCTCAGGCGAACTCAGCCTACTACGCACTGCCCAGGAAGGTCACGAGCATTCGGGAAGCCGTGATGTTCCTCGGATTCCGCGGAGTCCGACAGTTGGCGATGACCGTCGGCGTGTTCGACCTGTTCCTCGGCAAAACGGACCGTGATTCACTGCGCCGTCGTAGCTGGTGGAGGCACTCGCTCGACTCGGCGCTCGCATGCCGCACCCTGGCGGAGTTCCTACCGCTGGTCGCCGCTGACGAAGCGTACACATGCGGGCTCCTTCACCTCATTGGCAAGACCTTGCTCGACAGGTATGACGCGGCTCAATACGAACGGGTACAGAACGTCGTCGACCAGGGCGCGCCGGATGTCTTGGCTGAACGGGCTGTCTTCCAGTGCGACCATATCGAAGTCGCATTGGGGGTTGCCAGGAAGTGGGGCTTCCCGGAAATCCTGGTCAACGGTCTCAACTACTTCACACCGGTCCATGAACCAACGGCCGAGAATGCTCTCCGGGCCTGCACGGCGCTGGGATCGAGGCTGACACGCCTCATCCGGGCGAACAAGCCTGCCGAGGAAATAGGGAGCGAACTTCTGCCGGGTTGGATATTGGACGTGCTCGAAGTAACCGACATTAAAGTCAAGGCCGTCGCTAAGTCGGTCGCAGACTCGCTTGAATCAGCATCGATGATGGGTCTCTAAACGAGGATCACCAATGGCGAACGAATTCAGTTGGGACAAGGTTCTAAAGGGCCAGGAGGGCGACGAGCCAGGACAGGACAGCCAAAAGGAACTCCAGGAGATCCTCGAGGCGATCAATGACAAGGCACTCGACGAGTCGGGGCAGCCCGTGGACGTCTCAGCTCCCGGTGGTGTTCCCGACCTTCAGGTCGTCGAGTCAGGGGAACCCATCGACCCGTACACGGTCATTCCGGTTCCACGCGAGCTCGTGGAACCTGAAAAGACGAACCCATCATTTGACGCTGACTTTCGCCCGGATTATTTGAAGGAGGATGCCATGGGCAACCCGTTGCCCATCAAGGGCGAGAAGGGCAGCCTCAAGGAGCCCAAGTCCAACTACGACAGCCGTCAGGTGGGAGGCGACTTGCAGACGCCGCGAGACGGCACCCAAATCGTGGATGCCAAACCGCTCAAGGACGTCCACATCGACGACATTCTGCGCGAGGCTCTAGAAAGAAAGGCCAGTGACGTCCACTTCACGGCCGGACTGCCGCCCATGGCCAGGTTGGACGGCGAGATCGCCCCTCTCAACTACGAACTCTTAGTGCCTGAACAGACCAAGCGCATCCTGTACGAGATTCTCACCGACGAGAACATCCAGAAGTTCGAGAGCACCCACGAACTCGACTTTGCCTACACGGCCAAGGGGCTCGCCCGGTTCCGCGTGAACATGTACGTCCAGCGGCACGCAGTCGCCGGGGCCCTCAGAATGATCCCAAACCGCATTCCGACCTACGAAGACCTGAGGCTGCCTCCGGTCATCCGGGAAATCGCCAAAAGGACGAGCGGGCTCATCCTTGTCACGGGCCCTACAGGCTCCGGCAAGTCGACGACGATCGCTGCGATGATCGACGACATCAATGCGACGCGATCAGCACACGTACTCACGATCGAAGATCCTATCGAGTACCTCCACAGTCACAAAAAGTGCATGGTCAACCAGAGAGAGTTGCACAGTGACACGTATTCCTTCCATAACGCGCTGCGCGCCGTCCTCCGCGAGGATCCCGACATCATCCTGGTCGGCGAGCTGCGCGACCTCGAGACCATCGAGGCAGCACTGACGTTGGCCGAGACGGGCCACCTTGTCTTTGGAACACTTCACACACGAAACGCTCCGTCGACCATCGACCGAATCGTGGACGTCTTCCCAGCCGACCAGCAAGAGCAGATCCGTGTCTTGCTGTCGAACACGTTGGAAGGCGTCATCTCGCAGCAACTGCTGCCGAAGCTGGGAGGTGGGCGAGTCGCATCGCTCGAGATCATGATCGGCATCCCGGCGATCAAGAACCTCATCCGCGAGGCCAAGACGCACCAGATGTATTCAGTCATCGAGACAAACCGACAGATCGGCATGCAAACGATGGACTCGCATTTGGCTGATCTGTTTAGACTTGGGTACGTTTCCTATGACGAATGCGCGATGAGGTCGGTCGATAAGGAGACCTTCGCCCACCTCGCGAAGGCTGCCTGAGCGCCCAATCAGAAGCCTCATCGGAGCGAAGCTGTGTCATAGTGCACATTTGGAGGCACTTATGAGAATCCGCTTACCCCTCCTTGTCTGCATGTCCTTCGTGGCCGCCCTGTCCTCTGGGCAGGGCCTGACGTCTGTCGCTCCCGAAGAGATGAAGTCCACGGACTATATGGTCGGAACTTGGGAAGGGACGATAACGATGACCGGCATGGGGCAGGACAAGCCTTCGAAGTCCACGATTGTGTGCGACAAGATCCTTAGTGGCCGCTTCGTCCGTCAGATGCACAGCTACACCGTCGAAGGAATGGGCGAGCTCTCCGGCATGTTGCTCCTTACCTATGATGCCGATGCCAAGGGATGGGTGAGTTGGTGGTACGACTCCACGACATCAGAAGCGATGCAGTCCACAGGGACGTCCAATGGCACCGACACGGTCCTCACCAGCAAGCCCACGAAGATGGAAGGTTCTGACGTGATCGTCCGAACGACTTGGACCAAGGTCAGTGACAAGCACGCTAAACTGAAGGTCGAGTTGCAGCAAGGCTCCGATTGGACGACCTTGTTGGTCGGTGACTACACTAAGAAAGGCTGACGCAGAGCCACGTCGCCGGTGACCGGACTTCGCCGGTAAGATGGCTCTCAATGTCGCGACCCGTGATCGCCATCGACGGGCCCGCCGGAGCGGGAAAGTCCACTGTGGCCAGACTGCTGGCAGCACGGCTTGGAATAACGATGCTCGATACGGGCGCCATGTACCGAGCCCTTGCTTTGGCTGCCGTCCGCGCAGGTGTGGCCAGTGACTCGGCGGCGGATCTGGAACACCTGGCGTCGCGGGCAATGATCGGATTTGAGCCTGACTCGCCTGACCGGGTCCTTCTCGACGGAGAGGATGTTTCAGGCGCCATTCGGACCCTCGAAATGGGACAAATGGCTAGCGCCGTAAGTGTCCACCCCGGCGTCCGTCACTGGCTTGTCCGTCGTCAACAGGAGATCATACAACCGGGCGGGTTCGTCCTCGAGGGCCGAGACACCACGACAGTCGTGGCGCCAGGCGCAGACCTTAAGGTCTTCCTCACGGCAAGCATCGAGGAGAGGGCACGAAGGCGCTGGCTTGAACTGAAGGCCAAGGGCGAGATGGTGCAGCTTCAAGAAGTCGTGGTCGACGTCGTGGAGCGAGACCACCGCGACTACTCACGACCGGACAGCCCGCTTGCTCTGGCAGAGGACGCGGTGATCGTGGAGACGTACGGCGTCGATCCGTCCGAAGTCGTCGAAACGATCTTGCGGCACTTAGGGGAACGACCCGATTCAGCCCGATAGGTATTCTTGGTGTATGGGATCATTCGCCGGAGTCCGCGATTGGGGCCGCCTTCTCACAGCCATGCTGACCCCGTTCAGCAAGGACGGTTCCGTCAATTTCGACGAAGTAGCCAAGATCGCTCGGTACCTGGTTGACGTTCAGAAGAACGACGGGATCGTCGTGAGTGGAACGACCGGAGAGTCGCCGACCCTCTCAGAAGGCGAGAAGCTGGATCTTCTCCGTGTCACGTTGGAAGCTGTCGGTGACCGGGCAGCCGTCGTCTTTGGATCTGGGACGTACAACACGGCCGAGTCCGTGGAAATGACCCGGAAGGCCGAGAAAGTCGGTGCGCACGGGATCATGGTCGTCAATCCCTATTACAGTCGGCCCGGTCAGGAAGGGCTCTACGCCCACTTCTCGACCGTCGCCAAGTCCACAGGACTTCCCGTGATGCTGTACAACATCCAGCCTCGCTCCGCGATCAACCTGGAGACTCCGACCCTGATGCGATTGATACGAGACGTCCCGAACATCGTGGCGGTCAAGGAAGCGAGTGGAAGCATGGGACAGATCGCCGAGGTCTGCTCTCAGGCACCAGACTCGTTCCGAGTCTACAGTGGCGACGACGGGATCACCCTTCCTGTCTTGAGCGTGGGAGGTCATGGGCTTGTCAGTGTCGCGGCTCACGTCATCGGTGCCGAACTCAAGACCATGATCGACACGTTCTGGACAAACCCGGCCCAAGCTGGAAAGCTCTCGGCGAGGCTACTGCCTGTGATCAAAGCACTGTTTTCCGCGCCCAGCCCCGTTCCAGTGAAGTACGCCTTGTCCCTCAAGGGCTTTGACTGCGAATCGGTCCGACTTCCCCTCGTGACGCTAACGGAGGAACAGAAGAACGGTTTGAGGCCCGTTCTCGAGTCTGCGGGACGGGCTGTCGCTGCCGTGAGCTAGACAGGCGGTTTGCGCTGAATTGAGTGGAGCCAGAGAATGATCAAACTCCGCGAAGAGACGAGTGGTGATCTGTTGGCTTTGGAACTCTCGGGGTTGCTGACCCACGAGGATTTCGAGTTCATCAACCCGATTTGCCAGCGTGCAGCCAGTGAGCACGAGTCTCTCAGGATTCTGCTAGTCCTTCGAGACTTCCACGGCTATAGCGTACAGGGAAATTGGGCCAAGACGGTATGGGTGTACGAGACCATGCCACGAGTCGCCTGTATGGCGATCGTCGGACCGGAGCGGGACGCTACCGCCATGGCGTTGGCTGGAGCATTCACTTCCTCCCGGCCCATTGAAGCGTTTTCGGAAAACGAGCTGAGTCGTGCACTCGACTGGCTGCAAAAGTTCATCGAAGCCGGGCCCTGAGTCCCCAAAAAGGGAATCGGCAGCACCTTTCATGCGTCCTAATGGGACGGAGATAGGAGATGACGTTAATGACATTGGCTCTTGGTGCGGTGTTGAATGCCGGACCAGCTCAAAGCACGGAGTTGACCGTGTACAACCAGGGTTTCGCCCTGATCAAAGAGCAGCGCGAACTCAACCTGAAGCAGGGGGTGCAGACAGTTGCCGTCGAAGACGTGGCCCAACAGATCGAAGCCAACAGCGTTGGCATCCGGAGCGTCAGCGATCCTGGCTCGTTCACTGTCTTGGAACAGAACTACCAATACGACCTGATCAGTGTCCAAGCGATCCTCAACAAAGCGGTCGGTCAGACGATTGTCTTCAACCGCGTCTTGCCCGACGGGAAGAAAGAGCGCGTCGAGGGCACACTTTTGTCGGCACCGACTGCCATCGTCAGCGACGCGAACGGAGGGCAGAACTCGACCTGGAACGGAATGGTCGTCCGGACAAAAGACGGGAGGATCCTCCTGAATCCTTCGGGTGAACTCGAGGTTTCCTCGATCCCAGAGGGACTGATCTCAAAGCCCACCTTGATGTGGGAAGTGGACTCCCAAAAGGCTGGCGCGAACAAGGTCGAACTGAGCTACCTGACGCAAGGCATGTCCTGGAAGTGCGACTACGTGCTTGCCCTGGATGGGGCAGGAAAGCTCGGAGACTTCAAAGGCTGGGTGACGCTGACCAACAACAGCGGTGCATCGTTCGCAGGAGCGTCACTCAAACTGCTGGCGGGTGACGTTTATCGGGCTCAGAACGCCCCGATGGGCCGGGCTGGCGGAGCCAGGATGGAGATGGCGAAGGACTCCGGTTTTGCGGAGGAGCAATTCGCTGACTACCACCTGTACACGATGCAGCGCCCGGCGAACGTGCGGAACAACGAAATCAAGCAGTTGTCGCTCCTTGAAGGATCCGAGGTGCCCGTTACCAAGAAGCTCGTGATCGATGCCCTGCGAGGTTTCGGGTACTTCACGCCCAGCGAAGGACAAGTGGGAACGGGCGCACTCAAACCCCTCGTCCTGGTCGAGTTCAAGAACGACGAAGCGAGTCATTTGGGCATGCCGCTGCCGATGGGCACTGTGAAGGTCTTCCAACGGGACAAGAGTGGATCGCTTCAGATGCTGGGCGAGGCCGCAATTCAACACACGCCGAAGAACGAGACGCTGTCCTTACCGGTCGGACGCGCGTTCGACATCGTGTGCGAACGGAAGCGGACGGCGTTCCACTGGCTTGGCACCAGCCAGCGCGGCTGTTCGGAATCGTTCGAGATTGAACTCAGGAACCACAAACAGACGACCGAGACCGTCCACGTATACGAGCGACACTGGGGCGATTGGAAGGTGACGGAGAAGAACATGCCGTTCACAAAACTCGACAGTGACACGATGGACTTCGTGGTGGAACTCAAGCCCGACGAAGTCAAAAAGGTGGTCTACACGATCGAGACGACATGGTGAGCTAATACCTCCTAGGGCCAGGCTTGTCCGGCCCTAGGAGGTGGCTTCAGGTGAAAACTGTGCAGCCCCGCGCGCCCGGTTGTAGAACGCGACGCGCGAGAGGAAAACGGCCCTCGACTTGTCTTGCCGGACCATCTGCTCCAGGTGCCCGGCGAGAATGATCGCGGCAGCCTTGGATTCGGCCGGGTCATCGTTCTCGGTCCTGACCGCCGCAATCGCGCTCAGCTCCCCATCCTCGACGAAGATGCCACCGCAATTGTGGCACGAGTCTAGGATGACAGGGGAATCGTAGAGGTACTTGTACGTCTCAAGTCCGCCACCGCACTTGGGACACTCGCGATCAGCCTCGGGGACCTTTTCAACTTCCCCGGTTGGCTCAAACTTCCTGTCGAGCGTTTCAAGATTGAGGGCTGACGCTCGGATCAATCGCCCCAATTCACTCTCGTCGAACCAAATGCCAGCGCACCGACCGCAGACGTCGAGAGACATGTCTTGCACACGGACAGCGTGGAGTCTGCCGCTACATCCCGGACACTTCATCAGACGATTCTACGCGCAACGGACCGGTCGAGTTGCCTCGGTATGGCGTGGAGCCAGGATCGCTCAAAAAAACTGCCGCCCGGAGCAATGAAGCCCGGGCGGCTCTGCAAGCGGTCCGTGGAGGGTCTAGCTCTTGAAGTCGATCTTGGACGTGATCGTCATCTGCTGTTGCATGTGCCCCATTCCGAAGTCGATGTCGTTCGCCATCTTGCCTGTGGACTTGATCGGCAACCCGGTGGCAAGGTCGACCCAGACTTCGCCGTTGCTCGTCAACGACATGTTTCCGTCGCCTCCTCCACCCATCGACAGCTCGAATGTCACCTTGCCATCCGTGAAGACTTTGATCTTGACTGTGTCCTTGTCACCGACTTTCTCGAACGCTTCCACGGTGAACTCGACGGGCGCCGTGCCTTTGACGTTCTGGAAGAACGGGATGCTGCTCAACGTCTTGGCCAGGTCGAGTTCGCGCTTCCACGTAGATCCGACCGAGATCGCCTCATCGGGGAAGAACATCTCCATGAACCCGATCTGGCTCATCCTGTCGGCGACCGAAGTCATCATTTGCTTTGACGTCATGTCCAAGTCGTCGGCTCCCGAGATCGCGACGTTGCGCGTTGCTCCACGGTCGTTGACCTCGCCTGTCAATTTGACTTTCTTGGCCATCGCGGCGATTTGGTCCGGATCGGTCCCGCCTCCCATATCCATGGAATCTCCTTCCATTTTGAAGTCCGTCGTTTCGACGCCGAATTTGACCCAACCCTCCGTGCCCTCTTCGAACTTGAAGGTCTGAACCATCGTGGTCTTGTTCTTCATCTCCTGGTCGGTGGGGCCCGAGATGGAGAACGTTCCGTCCGAGACTGTCGTCTGTGCCAGCGTCATTCCCGGTTTGACATTGAGCCGGAGTGTGGCTTTGTCTTGCGCCATGGCGACTGCGGCCAGGGCGACCAAGGCGATCAATGCAGTGCGCTTGAAGGCGTTCATGGTGTTGTCCTCTGCTTGTAGGTGATGAGACCCACGCAACCATACACGGTCCAGGAGCCATAAAGGTTTCCTTTGTTGGGCCCTACCCTCTCTGAATGACGATGGAACCGGGGACGTCGGCCGCAACCGGTCTAGGGTATGACTCCCCAACGTGGAAGCGTGGACGAACATCGGGCTCTTTGGAGAACTGGTCCTGCGAGCCGGTTCGACCGTCCACGAGACTTGGCCGACAGCTCGGTGCAGGGAAGTGCTGGGGTATCTCTTGCTTCGTCCTACCGAACCCGTTCCCCGTACGTGGCTCATCCAGAACGTATGGCCGGCAATCCCGGTGGACCAGTGCCGCAACCGCCTGAGTGTCACTTTGAGCATGACCAAGAGGGCGCTGCAAGCGAGCGGCCTCGACATGGACAGCCTGATCCAAGTCAAGACCAAGACTCTGACAGCTCTGGACCTGGGTGATGCCAACGAGTACGTTCGGTTCAAACGACTGTGCCAAGGAACGACCCCTGAGGAACTCCGGGAAGCCATCACAATCCACCGGGCGCCTTTGCTCGTCGACGTCGCTCATCCCTGGGCGCTTGCCGCGCGGTCCGAGGCTCAAGTTGCCGCAAGGCGGGCGGCCCTGGCCTTGGCCAAGTTCGAAGAAGATGAAGGAAACGACCGGTCTGCGCGTGTCCTACGAGAACGTGCTGAACACGAGTACGGGCAGTGAGGTGGCCCGGGCGAAGGGATTCGAACCCCCGACACCCAGTTCCGAAGACTGGTGCTCTATCCACTGAGCTACGCCCGGGTTTGGATGACCATGGTACCCGGAGGGCCGGGATCGGCCTACTTCCCAAGCGGACACGCAAACGGGCCTCTCGCTCCGGTAGTCACAGATCCGTGGGACGATACATCGTGTGACCAATCCCGCGAAGTGGACGACACTAGATGTCAACTCGCCGTCTTCGTAACGATCGATGCCTGCTTCTGAAGCTCCTTGCTGAGCTTTGCCGAACGGGAAGCGTCAAGCGCAGTCAGGAGGTCAGAGACCTTCTCCGGATCCATCTTGATCAGCACAGGGGCGAGATCCTTGTCCGTGAACGATTTGCAGAGTTCAACCAAGCGCTCGGTCGGCAGGCCGTTCCATAACTGGGCCAGTTTCTTGGCTCCGAGTGCCGGATCTGACGTTTCATCGTTGGTACTGACCGCTATCGGAGGCTTGGCTCCCGCCACTTTCGAAGTGGGCGGTTTGGTTTCCACCTTGGGCTTGTCAAGACCCTTGTCCTTCGGTTCGCCGTACTGAGCCGCCGCCTGTTCGCCGTAAAGAGAGCCCGGGCTGTGCTTCTTCGGAGTCAGGCCCGGAACTTTGATGATTCCCGCGAGGGCCAGGCCGACGAACCCGCCGATAGCGACGACCGGAAACACGAAGATGAGGATCTTCTTCACTGTCCGCCTCGCAAAGCGTCACGCTGGGCCAAGACTCGCCGCACATAGGCTTGAGTCTCGCTGAAGACGGGCACTCCGCCCGCTCGGTCGACCGCGCCCGGGCCCGCATTGTAAGCCGCAAGCGCCAGCCGCTCGTCACCGTTGTACTGTCGCAACAATTGGGACAAGTAACGGGCTCCGCCGTCCAGGTTCTGGGCAGGGTCGAATGGGTCGGAGACGCCAAGAGCGCGGGCCGTTCCCGGCATCAACTGAGTCAGACCCATCGCGCCCTTGGAGGATCGAGCTTCAGGATTGAAGCTGCTCTCGTTCGACACAAGGGCTTCAAAGAGGAGCGGGTCGATGCCTGCTTTTGAGGCTGCGCCTTGGATCAGTGACCGGATCTGGTCCGGGGCGACAGACATTCGCTGGCTGAATGGATCCATCGGCCTAAAGTTCCCGATCTGCCCGCTGAGAGGGCTCGGAGATGGCGACGGTTCTGGTTCATGCGACTTGAGCCCGATTGCTCGAGCACGCGCCATGATTTCGCTCACGCGCTGCATGGCACCGTCATAACCGCGCAGCGTGACGTTCAAGCCGCCCTCCGTAGCACCGCCCATTCGTCCAACTCAGTCTGCTCTCGGCGGTTCTGTTCTTGAGTCCAAAATTCCAGCTCGCGCTGGCGCAGCTTCTCCATGGCTTCAGAGTCAGACCGTGCCCGGTGCCACTCTTGGAGGGCAGATTCTGTTTCGTTGGCCAAGACGGCTAGCGCCGATTCCGCAGCCCGGAGCTCGTCCTCGAGTCGCGTGACGTAAGCGTCGAGGGAGACCCGCTCGTCAAGTCCGCAAGGCTTGGCCTGGAGCACGTACGCGCGGTGTCGTTTGGCTTGCTCAACCTCATGCTCTGTCTCCACGCGCCTCGCCAGCGCTTCGAGGTAGGCCTCCTTGGCCCACTTTTCCTGTAGTCTGCGATATTCGAGTAGCTTTTCGAGTCTGAACTTAAACTTAGCCATTGGCTATTCCTTCAAGCGTTGCGAGTGTGTCTGAGTAGTCGGTGCGGTCGTCCCGCGTCTGTCGAAGAAAGGCGTTGACCTGCGGCCATCGTTCAATGGCAGTATCCGCAAGGGGCTGGCTTCCCGGCTTGTAAGCACCGACGCTTACAAGATCCTCAACATCAAAATACGCAGCGACCAGTTCGCGGAATTTGTTGGCTTGGTCGGTGTGCTCGGGGGTCGTGACCATGGGCATGACCCTGCTGAGGCTGTTCATGACGTTGATCGGGGGGTAGTGGCCCTTGCTCGTGAGCTTTCGGTCCAAGACTATATGGCCGTCGAGGATTGAGCGCGACGCGTCCGAGATCGGTTCGTTCGTGTCGTCACCGTCGACCAAGACGGTATAGATGGCTGTGATCGCTCCGCGGCGGCCACAACCGGCCCTCTCCATGAGTCGAGGCAGCAAAGCAAAGACGCTGGGCGTATAGCCTTTGGAACTCGGCGGCTCTCCGACGGCCAGTCCGACTTCTCGTTGCGCCATTGCAAACCGTGTCACCGAGTCCATCATGAGGAGCACGTTCAGACCGCGGTCACGGAAGTACTCGGCAATCGCCGTGGCCGTCAGGCTAGCTTTGATCCGAACCAGCGCTGGTTCGTCGCTGGTGGCACAAACGACGACGCTCTTGCGGAGCCCTTGTTCGCCGAGATCGTTGGCCATGAACTCCCGCACTTCTCGACCTCGCTCACCTATGAGCGCGATGACGTTGACGTCCGCGTTGCCGTGTCGTGCGACCATACCAAGGAGGGTGCTCTTTCCGACGCCAGACCCGGCGAAGATGCCAACACGCTGTCCGACGCCCATCGTCAGGAGACCATCGATCGCACGGATACCCGTCACAAACGGCTGACAGATCATCTGGCGCTCAAGGGCGTTGGGAGGAGTCGCAATGTTCGGGTAGGTTTCCAGTGTCCGAAGCGGTCCCAGTCCATCGATCGGGTTGCCCAGGCCATCGATTGCACGACCGAGGAGCTCGGTTCCGACCGGAACGCGAAGGCATTCGCCGGTCGACCGGACGAGGCTGCCTGCCCTGACGCCAGTCATCTCCCCCAAGGGCATGAGCAGAACACGCTCCCCTCGAAAGCCGACTACCTCGCACGGAACGGGCTGACCGTCCAGTTCGGGATCAACCAGGCACAGGTCTCCCACTCGGGCGTTCGGACCGTCCGACTCGAGCACGAGCCCGACCACTTGGACGACCTTGCCGAGCGTCTCGAACCGCGACGTCGTTTCGACGGCGTTCCGTAACCGGGCAAAGACGGCCATTTAGGCTGCCTCCTGAGCCAATCGTGCCATGTAGTTCTCGATCCGGGCGTCAATAACTCCCCCATCGGTCTCGATCTCACATCCCGAGAGGATCTTGGCGTCGCCGACCACTTCGAGTTTGCGGATTCCTGACACAGCCGCCAGGATCTCGTCGCGCCGCGCGTCCACGAGTCCAACGTCGAAGGGGTTGACGCGGATCCTCACCTCAGTCCCGTGCCGGACCTCGGTCAACGCAGCACGGGTGATGTCCAGCACGCACTCTCGTGACGTCTCCATCTCTCGACACAACGCACGTCGAGCGACCTCGATGGCCAAGTCTGAGATGCTCTCTTCCGTTTTCTTGTACCACTCTTCGATCGCGCCCTCGACCCGAGCCACGACACCTTCAAGGGCGGCCCGAAATTCCTGGATCGCCCCTGCGTGCTCCTCTTCAAAGGCGGCTTTCGCCTCGGCTAGGCCCAAGGCTGCTCCTTCAGCGCGACCGGCCTCGAATCCCTCCGCGTGGCCCTCAGCCATGGCCTTGTCGTAGATCGTGGTCAGGCCAGCCTGAACTTTGGCTGAGGCTGAGCGCCGGTGGCTGGCGATCGCTTCGCTCGCGACGGTTCCGAGGGTCTCTTCAAAGCCTGAAGTGACCACATCGCCGCGCAGAATCTGCTTAGACAAGCACTTCCTCCTCGCCACGGCCGATGCTGATCTCTCCGGATTCCTCAAGTCGCCTGATCGTGGCGACGATCTTCTGTTGCGCTTCTTCCACCGACCTCAACTTGACCGGACCCATGAACTCCATGTCTTCCTTCAGCATGTTCATGGCGCGTTCCGACATGTTGCCAAAGATCTTGTCCTGAACCTCCTGATTCACACCTTTCAGGGCCGTTGCGAGTTCTTTGGCGTCGATCTCCTTGAGGATCGCTTGGACGGCGCGATCGTCGAGCTGGACGATGTCCTCGAAGACGAACATCATGTTCTTGACCGTCTCGGCCATCTCTGGGTTGTTGTCCGAGAGAGACTCGAGGATGAGACGCTCGGTTTGACGGTCAACCCTGTTGAGCAGATCCACGAGTGCTTTGGGGCCGCCCGCCTTGGACATCTCCTGGCTGATCACGTTCGACATCTTCTTCTCAAGGACCGCCTCGACCTTGCGGATCACCTCGGGCGGAGTCTGGTCCATGACGGCAATCCTCTCGGCGACTTCGCCGCGCAGTTGCTGGGGCAGCTTCGTCAGGATCAAGCCGGCATGGTTGACGGGCATATAGGCGAGGATCAGAGCAATGGTCTGGGGGTGCTCGTCTTGAATGAACGACAAAAGCTGCTGGGGATCGGCGCGCTTGAGGAACTCAAAGGGCACGATCTGCATCGCGTTCACGACCTTGCGGATCATCAGGTCGGCAGCCTCGGATCCGAACGCCTTCTCCAGTACTTTGCGGGCGTTCTCAACACCGCCTTCGGCGATGAAGTCCTGCGCTTGGGCCATCTCGTGGAACTCCTTGACCACCTGAGAGCGCACGTCAGGAGAGACCTTCTCCAATCGCGCGACCTCGAGCGACAGCGCTTCAACTTGCTCTTCGGTCAGGTGCTTGAGCACTTCCGCGGCGACTTCGGGGCCCAACACGGCGAGGATGATCGCCGCCTTTTGGCGGCTGGACAAGTCTGCGGCTACGGGCCTTCTCACCGACGCTCCTCCAGCAGCCAGCTCTTCATCAACATGGCGACGGCTTGAGGCTTCTGCTTAGCCATCTTCTTGATCTGCTCGAGAGGCAAGTCGATCTTTTGGCGGATCGACTCGACATCGACCGAGTCGTCGATGTGTTCGATGCCCAGAGCGCTAAGGGCCTCGGCCAACTCGGGTTCGGTCTCGGCCAGTGTCTGGACGCTCGTCAGGCTCTTCGTCGCCGCCATGCTGCCACCTTGTAACGCCAAGTGGTCACGGCTGTCCAGACCCTCACCGCCGACAGCGACGGTACCGCCGTTGGGAAGGGCCATCGTCAGCGTGCGTCCTGGAATTTTAGTGATGGCCTTAGCGACCATGAAGCCAACGATCAAGAGCGCAACGATCGGGAGCATCGAGATCATCTGCTGCATCTGGCCTTGTCGGGCTGCGGCGTCGCCTGCCTTCTTGGCCGCCTCCTGAGTCGACGAGTCGAACGCCACGCTCTGCACGGCAGCGCTGAAGCCAGGCTGTCCTTTGCGCGTGCCGAGGTAGTCGTCGAGGATCGACTGGATTGGGCCGGTGTCTTTGATCGCGCTGCTGTTGGCAATGACGGTGATTGTCATGCTTGTCGTGTCGCCAGCAGCCTTTTGGGTCGACGTCCGAGTTTCCGTCGTCGGATAGTCGATGCTCTTCTGAGAGCTGACGTAGTTCACCTTGCCCGTACTGGGTGTGCCCGGTGGGGGTGATGCGGGGGTGTTGGAGTCGATCCCAGAAAGACCTGACGCGGCGCCAGCGTTGCCATCGGACAGAGACTCAGTGGCTTCGCCGGTGACCTTCTTGTCACCGTACTCCTTGACGGTCTCGTCCTTGTTGACGGCGTCCATGTTGAGCTCGACCTGCACCATCGCGACGGTGTTTCCCGGCCCGAAAGCCACATCCAATCGGCGCTGCAGATCGTTTTCACGGCGCTTGCTCTCTTCGATCTCGGTCTCGAGCTTTCGACTGGCGATGCCGTCTTCGGAGTTCTCCTCCTGTCCGTCGTAGACGAGCCTCCCAGCTGAGTCGATGACGCTGACGTTCTCTGACTTGAGGCCGCTCACTGCGTTCTGGACAAGCCTGGCAATGGCTTTGCCTTGCTCGGGCCTCAGGGTCGTGCCAGCTGCCTCTTTGATGTTGACGACGGCACTGGGCGGGATGGATTCCTCAGCAAAAGGGGAGTCCTTGCCCCCACTGATGTGGACCAAGGCGCTGGCAACTCCGTCCAATGTCGCGATCGAGCGGGCCAGTTCGCCCTCTTTGGCCGCTTTGAGCACCGCGTCTTCCTGTCCCTTGGTTCCGAAGCTGTTGATGCTTCCAATCAGGTCGTTGCCTTTCGGGCCAGGGTTGGGCAGCTTGTTCGCCATAGCCAAGACCATGGGAGCTTCATTGACCTTGTCGCTTGGGACAAGGATCGCGCCTTGGGCTCCTAGCTCGACGGGAATGCTGTGCTTGCGCAGCTCTTCAACGACCATTCCTTGGTCGGCCGGCGTTAAGCCAGCGTAGAGCGGCTGCATCTTGGGCTTGGTCGCGTAAAGCACGGTGAAACCGAGCAGCACCATGAGGAACAACGTTCCAAAGACGCTGACTAGTCTCTGTGTGCGGTCGGCACCCTGCCACCAGTCCTTGATTCTGTTCATCAACGCAGTCATGGCAATCCATTGGTCGCCGACTGGTCGAGTCTACGGGTGCCAGGCGCAGCAAGTGGAGAGCGTGGCGCAATGCCCTTTCGCTGTCTCCAGTCCTGTGCCTCGGCAGGCCGTCACACGTTCATTCTGCTGATCTCCTGGTAGGCGTCGAGCAACTTGTTCCTCACTTGCATCGTGAGGGACATCGCTGTGCTGGCGCGCTCCATGGCGATCATCAAGGTGTGGTACTCCACCGGTCGACCCGCCATCAAATCGTTTTGAAGCCCAACTGACTTTTGTTCAGTCTGGTTCAACTCCTTGATGGCGTCCATCAACATGTCGCCAAACCCAGGGCTGGAGTCTTGGGGTTGGCTTTGCGGTGGGCTCGCCAGGTTCTTGATCGCGCTTGCTGCGTTGTCGATTCTCATCTTCTGGTCAAACTGCTTTCAGGTGGTGCCTTAGACCTTGCCAATGTTCAGCGCCGACCGGATCATGCCTTTGGCGTTGTTGAAAGCTTGGATGTTGGCCTCATAGGCCCGCGACGCCGACAGCATGTCCACCATCTCTTTGAGCGGGTCCACATTGCTGTAGGTCACTTCGCCGGTCGTCGGGTCGGCATTGGGGTTTCCTGGTTCATAGACCTGCCGAAAGTCCGACTGGTCCTCCTGGATCTTGCTGACTTCGACCCCATCTTCGGAGGTCGTCAACTCGACGACCCGCCGCCGGTAGGGGTCTTGGCCGTTCGTCTTGGTGCTGTTCGCATTGGCAATGTTGGAAGCGATCACATCCATCCGGAACCGCTCAGCGCTCATGCCGCTGGCGCTGATCTTCATCGCCGTGTTCAGATTCATCATCTACCTTCCTTGATGACACTCTTCAGATTGGTGAAGTAGTTGGACGTCATCTGGCTCAGCATCTCGTAGCGAAGTTCGGTCTCACCCATGCTCACAACCTCCTGCTCCATGTCGACGCTGTTCCCGTCGATACGCACAGAGCCTTGGCTGGAGAACGGCTTGGAACCGAACTGGTTTCGGAGGTTGTCGAACTGGGACGTCTGCACGCCCTCAGCTTTCTCGAGTTCGATGCCAAAGTCGACGTCTTTCCGCTTGTAGCCGGGGACGTTGACGTTCGCCAGGTTTTCGCTGAGCAGGCTGTTCCGCATGGTCGTGCGGTCCAACGCCTTCTCGTAGTTCCTGGTCTGCGGCCCAAAGAGCCTGTCGAGAATCTGCACGGTCGGTTGTTCTCCTTCCGCGCCTCCGTTCGCATTCTCCTCCCCGTCCCTGGGGGGAAGGCCTTATGGGGCCCGTGTGTATCATTGGTCAGCCCCAGTGGATTTTCGAGGGCTTGGGCCCACCTTTTTCTGTCGGAATGAACCCCTCGCATCGTAGGCAACGAACTGAAACCTCGCGAGACTCTGTACATATTTGAGTCCGCAAACCTGACCTCGTATCAGAAATTGACTTTTTGGGTGGAAGCGGCGAGGTATGGTGTCGGGTCAGGTGGTGCTGGGCATGAGGCTCCGATCCCCCCTGGTGTGCTCCCTGAGTCTGGGTCTCATGGCCCTTGGCATCTTCGTGCGGGGAGACGGTGGGGCCGAGCCGCAAGTCGACTTCGCCCGCGATGTCCAACCCCTGTTCAAGGCACATTGTTTGCCGTGCCATTCGGCAGACGAGGCGAACGGCAAGCTCGTCTTGGCCTCCTACAAGTCGGTCATGCAGGGTGGTCGGCACGGGCCTGTGGTCATTCCAGGCAAAAGCAGCCAGAGTCTGCTTGTGGCCCGAATCCTGGGCCAAGGCGGCCAAGAGCGCATGCCGCTGGGGTTCGCCCCACTGACTGATGCTCAGATTCGGACGATCCGCGACTGGATCGACCAGGGCGCGCACGGTTCAGCCCCCGGTGCCGGCTCAGAAACCCATTGGGCTTACATCAAGCCGACGAAACCGCCCGTCCCCGTGTTGAACTCCTCGTGGATCAAAACCCCCGTCGACGCCTTCGTGCTGTCAAAGCTACGGTCCGAGAAGCTGTCTCCGGCGCCTGAAGCCGACCGGACCACACTCATTCGGCGCCTCAGCCTCGACTTGACCGGCCTTCCACCAAGTCCTGCTGAAGTCGACGCTTTCTGGGCTGACCGCTCGCCCAACGCCTACGGAAAGGTCGTGGACAGACTGCTCGCAAGCCCACACTTCGGCGAGAGGATGGCCCTCCCTTGGCTCGATGCAGCCCGATATGCGGACAGCAACGGCTTCCAACAGGACGGCGACAACAACCAATGGGTGTGGCGCGATTGGGTGGTCAAGGCCTTCAACGGCGATCTTCCCTATGACCAGTTTGTCGTTGACCAGCTAGCGGGGGACTTGCTTCCCAACCCGACCCTCGACGAGCTTGTCGCAACGGGGTTCAACCGTAACCATATGTTAAACGGCGAAGGTGGCGCGATACCTGAAGAGCAACGGAACGTGATCTGCTTTGACCGTGTGGACGTGACATCCACCACGTTACTCGGGCTCACGATGGCTTGCTGTCGTTGTCACGACCACAAGTACGACCCCTTCACCCAGAAGGACTACTACTCGCTCATGGCCTTCTTCAACAACGTCCCTGAGTCGGGTGTGCCGAGCGGGGATGGGCAGTATCGGATCGCCGATCCCTGGATCTATGCTGGCTCATCGGAGCAGATGACGCGCCTCAAAGCCTTGAAAGCGGTGGCAGCATCAACATCGTCCCGGCTCGACCGCTTGAGACAGAGCGCTCCCTTCGAATCGGCCTTGAGAGCCTGGAAGACTGAGGTGGAGGAAAGCGCACAAGAAGCGAAACGAGCCAAGCTGGTTTATTCGCCGTGGAAAGTTTCCAAAGAGTTCAGGGGAGCCAGCTTCGATGCCGCTTTCAAAGACTCGTTTGCACCCGAGACGGAGAAAGAGCCGACGGGCGTGGTGCGGCCCAAACTGACCGATGGACAAGTCCACGAACTGACTGGGGACAACACTGCCTTCTACTTCGGTCGGACGGTCGATTCGGACAAAACCTGTCGACTCTTGTTCTCGTTCGGTAGTGACGACGGAATCAAGGTTTGGTTCAATGGCGAACTCATCGTCAGCCACAAGGTGACTCGCGGCGCGGCCCCGGACGAGGAACTGGCAACAGTCGAACTCCATCCTGGAACGAACCGGTTGTTGATCAAAGTCGTCAACGGAGGAGGCATCGGAGGATGGTACTTCCGAGCGAACGGATCGAGGTTTCAAGACTCGGTCTTGGCTCTCGTCTCCAAGTCGAGCCTGAGCCCGGAAGAACTCGAGCGTCTGCGCAACGCCTTCCTCGACGATTCGCCTCCGTCTGGATGGCGGGAGGCCAAAGCACAGGCTGAGGCGGCCACGGACGCGGTGAAGAAGTTTGAGGCACTCCTGCCCCGTGCCATGGTCATGTCCGACGGCCAACCACGCACGACCCACGTGCTGTCGCGCGGTAACTACGAGGCGCCTCTCGACGAGGTTCACCCGCGCACGCCGACGGTACTTCCGCCTGAGCCCAAAGGTGTTCCAGCCAATCGCCTGGGCCTTGCTCAGTGGATCGTCAGCCCCGACAACCCACTGACAGCGCGTGTCGAAGTCAACCGCGTCTGGCAGATGCTCTTCGGCACGGGACTCGTCAAGACCTCCGAGAACTTCGGCGTCCAAGGCGAGCCGCCCAGCCATCCTGAACTTCTCGACTGGCTCGCTGTCGATTTCCGCGAAAAGGGATGGGACGTCAAGCGCCTGGTCAAGATGATCGTTATGAGCTCGACCTACAGACAGAGCTCTCAATGCACTCCGGAACTCCGCGAGCGAGACCCTGAGAACCGGCTGTTGGCGAGAGGAGCGCGGTTTCGCCTCTCCTCGTTCTTCATCCGCGATGTCGCGCTCGCTTCCAGTGGCCTCCTGAACACGAAGGTCGGTGGCAAACCGGTTTATCCGTACCAGCCCAAGGACATCTGGGACAGTCTCTCGATCACCGAGGAACGCGACTTCAGTTACCCGCAAAGCAAGGGAGCCGATCTTTACCGCAGGAGTCTTTACACTTTTTGGAGGCGGACCGTCGCGCCGGGGAACATGTTCGATGCCGCGAGTCGCCAAGTCTGCACCGTTCGGCCGGTCACGACATCTACGCCGATGCATGCTCTGACGACACTCAACGATGTCACCTGGGTGGAAGCTGGCCGCGTCTTGGCCCAACACGTCATGAAAGACGCTGGCCCGACACCGGAAAGGCGCTTGGCCGAGGCCTTTCGCCGCGTCTGTGCCCGTCGCCCAGGTGCGGACGAACTGAAAATCCTTGTGGAAGCGTTCACGAGGTCTTACCAAACCTATAAGGCCCATCCTGATCAAGCCCTCGCCTACCTCTCCGTCGGCGACAGCCCCCGCGACGCAAACCTCGATCCAGCTGAGTATGCCGCCTATGCTAGCGTCTGTCTGGCCATTTACAACCTCGACGAGGCGATGACAAGAGAATGAACCTCTTCTTCGAGCGCGACCTTCGCCTTTCGCGGCGCAAGTTCTTTGGCAAGACCGCCCAGGGCATCGGCGCGCTTGCCCTCATGTCCCTGCTGAGCGAGGAGGGATACGCCCAGACGGCTAGCCAAGGAATGCCTGGCCTGCCGGGTGTCCCGCACTTTGCTCCCAAAGCCAAGCGCGTGGTCGTGCTGTGGCAGGGCGGAGCGCCGAGCCAGATCGACCTTTTCGACTATAAGCCAGACTTGGCTAAGCACTACCTGGAAGAACTTCCCGAGTCCGTCCGGCAAGGCAAGCGCCTCTCCACCATGACCTCGGGCCAGAAGTCGTTCCCGATCCTCGGTGCCATCAACCCATTTAGACAGTACGGCCAGAGCCAGATGTGGCTTAGCGAGATGATCCCCCACATCGGCAGCATCGCGGACGACATCTGCCTCGTCAAGTCGATGCACACCGAGGCGGTCAACCACGCCCCTGGCGTCACGTTCTTCCTCACGGGCTCGCAGATCCCCGGCCGGCCCAGCTTCGGCGCGTGGGCGGTCTACGGCCTCGGCAGCCTGACCCGAGACCTGCCCGCCTTCGTCGTCATGACCTCCGCTGACAGGCAGAAGTCTTGCGGCCAGCTCTTCTACGACTACTATTGGGGCAGCGGTTTCATCCCGAGCAAGTACCAAGGCGTGAGGTTCCGTAGCGAGGGCGAGCCTGTGCTCTACCTGGACAATCCGCCGGGAATGTCGCCCGAGCTACGCCGCAGCCTGCTGAACGACATCGACAAGCTCGACCAAAAGCGTTACCAGGACTTCGGCGACCCCGAGATTGAGACCCGGATCGCCCAGTACGAGATGGCGTTTAAGATGCAGACCAGCGTCCCCGAGCTGCTCGACATCAGCAAAGAGCCCGCGAACATCCTCGAGATGTATGGGCCCGACGTCCAGCGAAAGGGAAGCTACGCCCACAACTGTCTCATCGCCCGACGCCTTCTCGAGCGAGGCGTCAGGTTCGTCCAGCTCATGCACGCAGGTTGGGACCAGCACCTCAACCTCAGCACTCAGCTTGCCATCCAGTGCCAGGACACCGACCAGCCCTCTGCCGCGCTCGTCAAGGACCTCAAGCAGCGCGGAATGCTGGACGACACGATCGTGCTCTGGGCGGGCGAGTTTGGAAGGACCGTCTTTGTCCAAGGCGACATCAACAAGCCCAACGGTCACGGACGGGACCACTTCGGCGACGCTTACAGTCTGTGGATCGCAGGGGGCGGCTTCAAAGGCGGCACAGTCTTCGGCGAGACGGACGACTTTTGCTACAGCGTCACAAAAGACCCCGTCGGCGTCCACGACATGCAGGCGACGCTGCTCAATCAGCTCGGTATCGATCACAAGCGACTGACTTACAAGTACCAAGGCCGAGACTTCAGACTCACAGACGTGGCGGGAGAGGTCGTCCGCGAGATCGTCGGCTAGACTTATCGGATCCACGGCCGACACGCTTCTCGCTTCCGAGGGTCCTACCCTAAAACTGTTAGATTAAGGAATTCGAGTGATGTCGCTGGTTGTACTGCAGTGCTTGGACCCGTTTGTTGCACTTCAACTCTTGCCTGCAACGAGTTGCCAAGACCCACATAATCGACGGCCATACCGGGCACGCTAGCGATGTATGTCTGGTAGCTCAGCCCCAGTGTAGAGTCGGCCAGAGCCTGAACGTAGGAGTTCGCTGCAAAATCAAACATTAGAGCACGAACTCTGAACGAGCCAGCGTTCACCATTTTGGCCTTTAGATCGATCTCAATCTGGACCGGTGTCTGAATCGTGGTAACGAACGAGCTCGTAAACCGAATTATCGGTGCCTGAGAACTTGGTACAAAGAACTTCTGGACGATCAGCGGGTTGCCGTCGTCGGCAGACAAGCTCGCATTGTCTCCGCCTGTGACTTTTCCGAACTGAACAGTCGTCGCCACAGGCGCAAGCGTTTCAGAAACGTTTCCATAGAGTTGCAGGTGCAGATTATCCATGGCGAGAGCCTGGACGTTTGGATCGAACTGGTTTTGTACGTTGCACTTCAGTTGAATTGTGTCGAAGCCGCTCGGATCGTAGAATCCCATGATCGTCCCGACTGGGAGCATTGGGTTCGGACCGACTTGACCACTTGACACGACAGTCCCGTTGCGAAGAGTCTGCCACACGACCCACGCATTGTCGTTGCCCCACCCGTGACCGTTAGTCCAACTGTTGCCATAGAGGAACTCAATGGCATAGATTGGCTTGCTGTCTGTCGTGTAAATTGTCACCCAAGCGTCCGCACCTCCGCCCATACTGCCTCCGTCTAGACAATAGAAGTAGGGATCGGAGCCGTTGGCACCATTGAATACTTCATAGCCGATAAGACTGTCTGCATTTGCTCCAATGAAGATACTGTCTTCAGTATAATCGCTAAGTGAAATGCCGCTATGAGTAATCGTACTAAATGTCGCCAAGCGATCGCTCCTTGTCACCGCAGATCCTTGGCCAATGGTTGACACTGTTTGGGCCACGGATGTGATGAATAGAGAGGCAATTGTACCGATACAGACAAATCGGAACAAATGCAAAATACGGAATATGTTGAAATCACGTGTCATGGTCTTCTATAGATCCTCTGCATGAGGTGCGTAACCCACCGGAACGCAGACGTTGGACTTATCGATGTGCTGCTTTCTGGCGGGCAATACTTGCCACGATGGCATTGAATGATTCTCTCTTCCCTATACGTAGGTAAGGCCGCAACCGTGTCGAGAGAGACATGACGTTAAGGTCTTCTTTGGGCTCTGCCCCTCTCTCAGCGTGGTATCACCGCCCAATGAGCATTGGGGCATGCCAGCGACGGACGCACTACGACTCGGGACACGCCCACGGGAGCTGAGATGTTCTTCGAACCGGGGTGAGAGATGCAAAACCCATCCCATTGTCCCCGGCCATTCACCGAGCCGGGCCAATTGTGGCCAGACCGGGGCACCAGGCCAAGCCGCTGAATGATCCTACAAACCGTCAGGCGGTGAGCCTGGTACTATGCGGTTCGCGGTTCCGGAGGAAGGTCGGCCGTGCGTGTCAGGCGATGGGCCCTTGGGTGCGGCACCCTGCCGATCGTCGTGCTCTGGGACCTCGACTGGTACCCGAACGATGACAAAGACGACTAACGCGCGGTGACCCACGTCGGTTGGCAAGGGTGACCTATGTTGCCGCTTGCCGCACACCTCTGACTTGGCAAAGTCACCCTTGGGCTCCCGACCCAGGACTTGCTCAGTACTTGGCGCGAGAGCCGTGACAAGGCGTGGCGGCGGGGTGGGTGGATCGAGCCTTTCGATTCGAACCGCGGTAAGGTCTGAACCCAGGTGGACGGGAACGAAAACTCCCGCCCACCCTTGGAATCGCCGACTACTTCTTTTTCGTCGGAGTCGTCGGTTTGATCGATGTGGCCTTGGCCGAGCTTGACTTGGCGCTCTTGAGGCTCGTGACCTTGACCTCAGTCGCCTTGACGTTCTTGCCATTGACGGTGCCGGTCACGGTGACGCCGTCTCCGCCTTTCAGGCTGCCTACACTGGTGAACTTGCCCTTGTTCGTGCATTTGGCACCCTTGGCGTCCACGTTGTAAGGGCCACCCTTGGCGCCCAAGACAAAGGAAGTTCCCTTGGCGTCACCCTTGACGAAGCCCGACAGCTTATGGGCGGTGACCACCACCACTTTGGGTTTGACTGTCGACGTGGTCGCGTGCTTGGGAGCCTTGCTCGTTTGCGCGACGGCCGAGACACTGAGGGCGCCCAACAAGGAGAGCCCGAGGACGAGACTGATGACTTTTCGCATGTTTGGTTCCGGCCACACGGTGCTTGGCAGAGTGTCTCGCCAGCTCTTTGGTGGGCCACCGCCATCGTAGCCAGTGGCGCTGGTGTCGGCACAAGAGGGCGCCCCGACATCTGACGATTCTAATGCTGGCATAGGGAATTCGGCGCTGCGGTCGCACGGCAGCTCTCAGCACGAAGTTGCCATGGCACAGGGTTCCGAGTGCAGAATATCGGCATGGGATACGCACGTCGGTTTTGGGCGGTTGTCTCGCTGTCGCTTCTTTCCGTCCTGAGTTTGGGCGCCTCTCCGAACGGGCCCGTCCGCGTGTTCGTTTTGGCCGGCCAGTCAAACATGGAGGGACACGGGTTCATCGCCGAAGACCCCAAGCGCAATGGCGGGAAGGGCTCGCTCGAGTTCCTCGTCAAAGATCCGGCCAGTGCGAAACGTTTTGCCCGCTTCGTCGACTCGAAAGGAAACTGGCGCCAGCGAGAGGACGTTTGGATCTCTTACCTGGATCGAAGGGGCCCGCTCAGCGCCGGCTTTGGCGCTAACCGTGACTTGATCGGCCCCGAACTCGGCTTTGGCTGGGTCATGGGTGACGCGATCAAAGAACCGGTACTGCTCATCAAGTGTGCTTGGGGCGGTAAGAGCCTGGCTGTCGACTTTCGTCCGCCAAGCGCAGGGAAGGTGCCTTACTCTTTGGGCGCGAAGAACGACGCCGCGATCGCGCAGGATCCAACGATCGTTGGAAAGTACTACCGGGCCACAGTCGCATTGGTCAAAGCGGCACTCGCCGACATCAAAGACCTCGTTCCCGGATCCGATGGGAAGTACGTGCTGTCCGGTTTCGCGTGGCACCAGGGGTGGAACGACCGCATCAACGAGGACTTCACGCGCGAGTATGAAAGCAACATGGCCTGCTTCATCCGAGACATGCGCAAAGACCTCGGTGCTCCGAAGCTCCCGTTCGTCATCGCCGAGACTGGAATGGGGGGCCAAGCTGAAAAGGACGCCAGAGCCCTGGAACTCATGAACGCCCAGGCGGCGGTCGCTGCGCGGCCCGAGTTCAAAGGGAACGTCGCATTTGTCGGAACTCGCGCATTCTGGCGGCCCGCCGAGGACTCGCCGACCGGCCAGGGTTACCACTGGAACACAAACGCCGAGACCTATGTGTTGATCGGTGAAGCGATGGGCGACGCGATGAAGCGGTTGACTGGTCGGCGCTGACAGGATTGGACCAGTCCGGGCCATCGTTGCTTGCGTGCCCAATCCCGGGATCGCATACGGGCCCATCGCTTACCGGCGGCTCACTGAGTGAGTAGACGGAATCTCGCGAGAACCCGGCCCCTTATCGCCGGCGACGGCACATACGGCGGGCTGGACGCTCGGCCCTCGGCTCGGCCGCGGTGGCAGGCGTGGCAACCCGCGTCACCGGGATCGAAGCTTGGAGCAGCCGTTCGATGTCGCGCACGTCTTGGTGCTGCTCTGGAGTCGCGATCGTGATTGCGCGGCCCGGGGCGCCCGCCCGGCCCGTGCGGCCGATGCGGTGGATATAGTCTTCGGGGTTCTCGGGCACGTCGTAGTTCAAAACCAGCGAGATCTCCTTGACGTCGATTCCGCGGGCGGCGATGTCGGTCGCCACGAGGACGCGGGCCATGCCGGTCTTGAAGCTGTGGAGGGCGGCCTTGCGCTGGTTCAGGGTGCGGTCGGAGTGCAACTCGGCCGCGGTGTGGCCCTGGATGCGCACGTCCCGCGCGAGCTTGCGCGCCCCGTGGCGCGTCCTCGCAAAGACCAGCACAGAGCCCTTGTTGCCTTGCAGCAGTTCGCGAAGCATGGCCGGCTTCTCATCCTTGGGGACGACCACCAGCTCCTGTTGGATCGCGGTCACGACGGTGCCAGGACGCTCGACTTCTACACGTACCGGTTTGCGTAGATAGTGGTCGGCCATTTCGGCGATGGCCTTGGGCATCGTAGCGGAGAAGAGCATCGTCTGGCGCTGTTCCGGGGTCTGGTCGAGGATGCGCTTGATCGCCGCGGCAAAGCCCATGTCGAGCATGCGGTCGGCCTCGTCCAGAACCACAATGGCAGTCCGGCGGAGATCGACGGTCTTCTGCTGCATATGGTCGATCAGCCTGCCGGGCGTGGCCACGACGACCGTCGGTCGCGCTCTGAGTTGGCCGACCTGCTTTGCCATCGGCGCGCCGCCGATCAGCAGGGCCGTCTTGACTTGAAGCTTGTGGAGGGTCTCATCGATCTGGATTGCTAGCTCGCGGGTGGGAGCGAGGACGATTCCGAACTGGCCGCCCTGGAGGCGCGCCGCCATGGGTGCGCAAAAGGCGATGGTCTTGCCGGTGCCGGTCTGGGCGATGCCGACAAGATCGCGGCCACTGACCGCGACGGGGATGGCCTCACGCTGGATGGGTGTGGGCACGGTGAAGCCTAACCGCTCGACTTGGCGCAGCACGGCAGGTGAGAGGTTCAACTGGTTGAACCCGACGGGTTTGTTGGGGGAAGGCATAAAAGAAGCCCGGGCGCAAGACTCGGCCCTGGGCTGCTTGCATTATGGCAGGTCTGTCTGCCGTGCACCCGCCATTCCCGAACGGCCGAACCTTTTGGGGCGCACCGACTGTCTGTCGGGCGCTCCCGGCGCCTACGGGCCGCCCAGACCCCAAGGATCTGAAACTCACGAGGGCCATAAGCATGCCCCCCACCGGGAGGTGACTCTTAGCCAGGCCACCAGTCGCCTTGCCAGACCAGCACACGGCTCCGATGCCGCCCGGCGAGAGGTGCGCCTTAGCGTGCGGGATTTGTCCCTTGTCGTACGGGTTTTGTTCTTGTCCGTACGGGTTTTGTTCTTGTCCGTACGGATTTTTTTCCTTGCCGTATGGGTTTTGTTCTTGTCCGTGCGGATTTTCTTCTTGCCCGTACGGGTTTCCTTCTTGTCTTTCCCGGTTTTCTCCCCGTCCCCGCGCCGCGCGGCTGTGTCCGTTGATCGCCCTGCGCCTGCATCCCGAGACATGGACACGGATCGCGGGGACGCTCGCCCTCCAATCTCCCCGTTAGAGTCCTTCGGACATGGCTGTGGCCGCCCAGACCCCAAGGATCTGAAACTCACGAAGGCCAGAACCACGCCACCCAACAGAAGGTGCTCCTGGGCCTGGCCCCGTATAATTCTCCCGTGAAGGCGAAGATCCGCCCATTCTTCCTGCTGGCGATACCCTTCGCGATCTGGATCCTGCTAGACGCGTGGTTCGTGCCTGACCAGGTGTACGACAGAGTGAAGGAGGCCTGGGGCATCCACTGGATGAACCACGCGGCGCCGACCCTGCCCGGCTCGCTAGACTACGACGAGCGCCGGATGGACCAACTCTTCCGTGAAGCCTATCCGCACATCTTCGACAGCCCCTGGCCCGAGTTCTGGCACCGGACTGCCAAGGTCGCTACCGTGTACGCGGCGGCGGCGACCTTCCTTGCGCTAGTCCGAGGCCACCACAGTCCGGCGGCGAACTGAAGAGCCCGAAGTGGAGAGCCATGGCCCGGCTTGGCGGTGCGGGGGTCACACGTCCTCTGCTTTCCAGCCACGCCGCAAGCCGGGAGTGGTCCCCGGTAACCTAGCCGCATGCAACTGGCGTCCCTCCTGGTACCGCTGCTCCTCGGTCTTGCCTCGGTGCAAGCCAAGCACACCTTTAAGCTGGGCACCGAGGACTTCCTCCTCGACGGCAAGCCCTTCACGATCATGGCGGGAGAGATGCACCCGGCCCGCATTCCTCCGGAGTACTGGCGTCAGCGCATCCAGATGGCAAAGGCCATGGGGCTGAACACGCTGTCGTGCTACGTCTTCTGGAACTTTCATGAGCCCGAAGAAGGGAAGTACGACTTCAAATCGCCCGACCACGACCTGGCCCGCTTCTTCCGGATCGCCCAGGAAGAGGGGATGTGGGTCATCCTTCGGCCGGGGCCTTATTGCTGTGGCGAATGGGACTTCGGTGGCATCCCCAGCTACCTGCTGAAGTATCCGGACCTGAAGGTCCGGTGCATGGATCCCCGCTACACCGCTGCCGCAGGCAAGTACTTGGCTGCCCTAGCGAAGGTCGTCAAGCCGCAGATGGTCGCCAACGGGGGCCCGATCCTGATGGTGCAGTGTGAGAACGAATACGGCAGCTATGGGAACGACCGCGCCTACATGGAATGGGTGCGCGACCAGTGGATCAAGAACGGCATCGATGGGCCCTTCACCACCAGCGACGGGGCCACGACGTACATGTTGGAGGCGGGTTCGCTGCCTGGCGCGGCGGTCGGGCTCGATCCGGGAGAGAGCAACGACGCCTATGCGGTCGCCAGGAAGATGAATCCGGGCGTCCCCGTCTTCAGCAGTGAGACATACCCCGGCTGGCTGACACACTGGGGCGAGAAGTGGGCGAGAGTCGGTACTGACGGGATCGTGGGTGCGGTCAAGTGGCTGCTGGAGAACAAGAAGGGCTTCAGCCTCTACATGGTCCACGGTGGAACGAACTTTGGCTGGTGGGCGGGCGCCAACTCAGGCGGGCACGGCTATGAACCCGACGTCACGAGCTACGACTACGACGCACCCATCACCGAGCAAGGTCGAGCGACCCCGAAGTACATGGCCCTGCGCGACCTGATCGCTCACGAGACGGGCCAGACGCCGCCGGCGATCCCGGATCCCATCCCGGCCGTGACGGTGCCGCCGTTCGAGATGAAGCAATGGGCCTCGGTTCTTGAGAAACTCCCGAAGCCGATCATGTCTCCGCAACCCAAGCCCTTTGAGGCGTTGGGACAAGACCATGGCTTCATGCTCTACCGGACACGCCTCATCGGCCACAAGAGCGGGCACCTGGACGTCAAGGAGTTGCACGACTTCGCGACGGTGTATGTGGACGGCGAGTTTGTTGGAACGATGGACCGGCGCGAAGGCAAGATGAGCATCGACTTGCCAGCGTCAAAGTCCAAGGAGCCGGTCTTGGACATCTTGGTCGAAGGAATGGGGCGCATCAACTTTGCTTCGACCATGATCGACCGCAAGGGCATCACGGACCGTGTGACTCTGAACGGCATGACGCTCATGGATTGGGAGTGCTATCCGCTGCCCATGGACGGGCCGCCTGTGGGGAGTGACATCCCCGCACGGGCCGCACAACCCGGACACTGCTTCGGAGGGAGTTTTGAGCTCGCAGCGCCAGCGGACACTTATCTCGACATGTCACAGTTCAAGAAGGGAGTCGTTTGGGTCAACGGACACAATCTCGGCAGGTACTGGGAGATCGGGCCGCAGCACAGGCTCTATTGCCCGGCGACGTGGCTAAAGGCGGGGCAGAACATCGTCATCGTGTTCGACCTGCTCAAAACGGGCAACGGCGAGATGCGGGGCTTCGAGACGCTCGAGTAGTTGGGAAGCCAATCCAGAGGATGAGCCGGTTGGTCCGGTGCGCTTTACCGCCGGACGCTTCGCTGCCTGAGCATGCCGGATGCATAGCGTCAGACCAACCGGCTCTGGAGGGCTACGCCTCGATGCTGACTCGAATGCCGTTAGAGCCTGATGTTGGTTGCGGCTTCAGAGTCGCGTCGGAGCCCGAAGTCGGGCTCGGAGTCGTGATCGAAGCCGGATCCGGGCCGGTGGTTGAGCCCGAGCCCGAGGTGCGACTGGGCGCGCTGATGGACGCGGGATTGGGCGTCGGGAAGGAACCTGAGCCCGAAGTGGGGCTTGGAACCTGCCCGTTGTGAGTTCGGGGCCTGCCCGACTGCCACGGATGCGGTTTGTGATGCGACTTGATGGCTTGCGTGATGGAGTTGAACGCCTGGGTGGCCTTACTCATGTCACCGGATTGCAGGGCTTGGCCGAGGCTGTCCATCGACGCGGCCACGGGATCGCCACCGCTTGATCCGCCGCTCGTCTTCGCAGGTTTCGGCAGCGACGTGAGCGTGGCGTATGCCTTTTGAGCGGCAGCCAAGTCGCCGCTTTGCATGGCCTTTTCCAGGCTTTCAAAGGCCTCACGGCCCTTCTGGAACGGACTTTGGGTCTGCGAAACCGCAGACGGCTGGACTGACGTTGGTCGGATTGTCAAGGTCTTGCTCCTGGGGCCCTTTCATGGCCCCTATACAACAGTGTCGGGAGATGGACTCCGCAATCTTGCGGGTTTTTGGAGTTTCTACAGTTCGCGACGCTGGCAACTCGTCGGTGACAGACAATTCCTGTGCGTTTTGTGCGCTTGCGCCGTCCTTGAGTAGAGCATGTTCTTGAGCCTCGCGGTCATTTCGCAGTCGTGGTCATTGGCAGTGGGTGGTGACATCATGTTGAACTCCATCAAGCCAGGCGAATCCGTGTTCCGGGGAGTCCAATCCTGGCTCAAGTCGGCCGACATAGCAAGTGCGAACCTTGAAATCCCCCTGACGACAGTCCGGGAAACGACGCCCAGAAAGAGCACGGACGAACTCAAGGCGAAGAAGCAGTTCGTCTTGAGCGCCAACCCGGCGCAAGCGTCCTTCATCGCTAACGCGGGCTTGACACTCGTCGGACTGGCCAACAACCATGCGATGGACCACGGCTGGGCAGGCGTGCGGCAAATGACGGCTTCGCTCGACAAGGTCGGCGTTCACTGGTGCGGCGTCGGTCCAAACGCTGAACAAGCCGATAGGGCGGTGGTCGTCAAGACGGCTGGCGGGGTTCGGGTGGCGTTCGTTTCCTACTTAGCGTTTGTCACAGACCAGGCCCTGTGGAAGTGTTCGATGGCGACAGCTGACTCTCCAGGTGTGGCCGGATTGTCCCTCGGAGGCGTGATCAAGCAGCCCCAAATGCGGCGTCTCAAGTCCATCGTGGCAGAGGCGCGCTCAGAGGCCGATGTGGTCGTGGTCTGGCTGCACTGGGGCGAAGAGAGGCAGAACTTGCCCAAGCCGTACCAGGTGCAATTGGGAAGAGCCTTTGTCGAGGCAGGAGCCGATTGCGTGCTCGGTGCTCATCCGCACGTCTTGCAGGGTGCAGAGGTGTACGCGGGCCACCCGATCTTCTATTCGCTCGGCAACTTCGTTTCGCCGATGCCAGGGAGCACTTGTCTGTTTCGCTTGCACTTTGACGGGAAGAAGTTCACCGGTGCGGACGCCTTGCCCTGCGCGATCGCGACTGGTTCTGTCGTACCGCTGCCAGTGAAGGATCGGGCCAAGGCTGTCTCGACCTTCAAGGCCTTGGGCGACACGCTCTTGAAGAGGTACCGCAACCGTCGGTCGACGACCGTGGCATTGAACTGACGCTCGTCTTAAGACTGCGCGGCCCGGTCGCTGGCGACCGGGCCGCGTTCTCACCGCCTGCTGGGCGCTGATGTCAGCCTTTGTTCTCGGGTTTGTCAAGAGCCGGTGTCTTGGACTCGATCGCCTCTTGACCCTTGGCCGAAGCCGCGGCCATTTCGCTACCGATCGAAGCGCGTTTCGAGAAGCCGACAGCGAAGGCAAGCGCGGCGATGGCTACGACCGTGATGACGATCAGAACCGGATCCTCGAGCGGCTTGATGATGATCGGTGCCAGCAGAAGCGCGATCAGGTTCATAACCTTGATCAGCGGGTTAAGCGCTGGTCCAGCCGTGTCCTTGAACGGGTCGCCGACGGTGTCGCAAACGACGCCAGCCTTGTGGGCTTCCGTTCCTTTGCCACCGTGGAGGCCGTCCTCAATGAGCTTCTTGGCGTTGTCCCAAATCCCGCCGGAGTTGGCGAGCAGAACGGCCATCAGCTGTCCACTGAGGATACAGCCGGCGAGGAACCCGCCCAATGCTTGGGCGCCAGACAGGTTGAACATCTGCCCGCCGATCGACACCCTCTCTTGTCCGATGCTGAAGCCGAAGGCGACAGCAATGGGAAGAGCGATGGCCAGCACGCCGGGGCCAAGCAACTCGCGTTGAGCCGCACTGGTCACGATGGCGACGCACTTGGCGTAGTTGGGCTTGGACGTACCAGCCATGATGCCGGGATCAGCCTTGAACTGGGCCCGCACTTCGTTGATCAACTGGAAGGCCGCACGGCCGACCGCATTGATCGAGAAGGCAGAGAACAAGTACGGAGCCGCGGCACCGATGAGGAGGCCGAGGAAGATCGTGGGCAAGTCGGCGCGGATGCCGAGGCCCTCTAGCCTTGTCGTCTCCACGAACGAGTGGAACAAGGCAGTGGCCGCCACGACGGCGGTCGCGATGGCAAAGCCCTTGGTCAAGGCCTTGGTCGTGTTGCCAGCGGCGTCGAGTCGCTGAATGCCCTTGCTCGATTCCGGGTTCGCGTGTCCTGCGCCAGACATCTCGAAGACGCCCTGCGCGTTATCGCTGATGGGCCCGAAGGTGTCCATCGCGAGGATGTACCCGGTCGTGGTCAAGAGTCCAAGTCCGACAAGAGCGATGCCGTAGAACGACAGGATCATCGGGTACCCGAAGAAGATCATCATCGGCGCGAACAGACACACGACGATGGCGATGACGCTGAAGAACGAGGACTCCAACCCGAGGGCGAAGCCCTGGATGATCATAGGGGCTGGGCCGGCCGAAGCGACCTCTCCCACTTCCTTGACGGGCTTGCGGTGGGTGCTGACGTAGTAGTCAGTGAGCCGCTCAAAGATCCACGCCATGATGATGCCGAAGAGGATGCAGAGGAAGAACGTCCACCACGGCACCGACTTGTGGTGCACTGCGACACTCATGATGCTCTCTTGCGGAGGCATCGTCGTGGCCGCCTGTGGGTTGTCCCCCAGACTCTTGATCTTGTCCACCGACTCTTTGTAGAAGGAGAGCGGGATAGCGTTGCCGATCGGGTTACTGAGGTTGACCTTGCCATCGGGATCGTTGAATCCGGCGATGACCTTGCCCTCCGAGTTGGCGTAGAACTCAACGTCGTACGCTGCCTTGATCTCGATCTTCTGGTTCTTGTTCTTGCTTTGAACGTTCTCGATCAGCTTGTCAACGTCTTCCCGAGTGATCGGGCCAAAGTTGATCGACTGGGTCGTCGCCTTCTGAGGTGGTTGACCCGGCTGCTGGAACGGCTGCATGGTGAGCTCGATCGTGAAGACCTGGTACTTCTTGCCAGCCAAGCGCTCACCGAGCGTCGTGACGACCGGCTTGGGCTGCGGCTTGGACGGGTCGGCACCGAGCAGCGCCTGAATGTCCGTGTACTGCGTCGCATAGTTGAGCAACGGGTTCTTCTTGTCGTTGACGTCAAGCAGAACGTAGCCGTTGAACGGATCTGGTTTCTTGAGGCGGTCCGGCGGAGTGCTCAGGGCCATTGAGACCAAGTTCTGGCGCTCCGTCTCGGTCGGCAGCATCTTGATGATGTCCGGATCTTTGGCGACGTCTTCCGCCTTGATCTCGTAAGCTTGCTTCTTCTCAGCCTTGGCGAGCTTGTCGCGGACAGCGAGGATCTTGACGGTCTGATCGTACTGGTACTGCTCCGGTGTGACGAAGCTGTTCGTGGAGATGCCTCCACCCGTCCCGCCCATCATGACGTAGGCGAGCCCAATTGTGAGGACAGCAGCCAATCCAGCCGAGAACAGGAATCCGCGGCTGATCGGCTTCAAAGGATCGTCGTTGACGTTGTCGCTGCCTTTGACGAACAGGACGCCGAAGATCGAAGCGATGATGCCGATACCGCGCGCCATCAAGGCGAACAGGATCAACTTCATCCAAGTGCTTTGGTCAAAAATGGTCGCCGTCGCAGCGCCAAGGACGATTGCGGCGACGAGCGTGACTTCGTAGGACTCGAAAACGTCGGCGGCCATACCGGCACAATCGCCCACGTTGTCACCGACGTTGTCGGCGATGACCGCAGGGTTGCGGGGATCGTCTTCGGGAATGCCTGCCTCGACCTTGCCTACGAGGTCGGCTCCAACGTCGGCGGCCTTCGTGTAGATGCCGCCACCGACCCTCATGAAGAGGGCAGCCAACGAACCGCCGAAGCCAAAGCCGATCAGGTATCGCATGGCGTTCGGGCCGCCGAGCGCGAAGATCAAAGTCGCGCCAATGAGTCCCATACCGACCGTGAAGAGGCCAGCGACCGCACCGCTGCGAAAGGCTGTCTCAAGCGATTTGCTGAATCTCTCAAGGGCCGCGTGGGCGGTCCGCATGTTCGCGGCTACGGCCATTGTCATGCCCATATAGCCAGCAATGTAAGAAGCCGCCACACCACCGACAAAGGCCAGGGCGATGAAGACGCCGGTCGGGAAGTAGCCGTACTGCTGACCGTACAAGGCGAAGAGACCGGCGCCCAGCAAAACGACGAAGATGGAGATCGTGTTCCTTTGTTGGGCCAAGTAGGCCAAGGCGCCATCGTTGATGGCCTTGCCCACTTCCTGCATCTTTTCGTCGCCTGGCGACTGGGCGAGCACCTTAGAGCGGATGACCCACGCCGTGATGATCGCAACGAGGCCGATCGCGCCAGAAATGTAGAGGTAGTTCATGTCGTTCTGGCTGAACTTGAGCACGACGCTGTCCTCCCCAGCCGCCATAGAAAGGGCGGGGAACAGCGTGAACAACACTGCCAAAGCAAATGCGCCCAACCTTCGTCGGGCGTAGTCGGGAATGAGACTCATGATTGCCGTCCTGAGCACTGACTTCTCCTAATCATTCTTGTGCCCGGCATCCACCCAGGTCTTGCGTCAAAGCACGACTCTGATTGCCGGGCAAGTCGGCGCGGAGGATACCCGAGTCTGGCTGAGCGTTGAGGGACGGAGCTAGCTCAAACGCATGTCGGCCTTGCCGTGATGGATCTCGATCTGCGCCTTGAGCAGCTCGGCTTTCTTCTTCGGGATACCGGTCAAGAGCACGACGGGGAGCTCCGTGAACATGTCTTTGACCTGGTTCCGGTTCAGGGCCAACATCTGTTGCAGCGCTGTCACAAGGTCTTCGTTGTGGGCACCACCGACGTCGGAGAGGACGAGGTCGTAGGGCCGGTCGTCGTCGTGGACCGTGTAGTGGTCGAAAGTCGCCTTCGCTTGGACCCCGGCCTCGGCCGCGATCGGGACGATCCGGTTGCAGTTCTCGCAGATGAGACCGGTGCTCTTCTCATTGTAGTAGTTCAGGTGGTTGCAATAGCCACACCGAACCTGCGAGATGTTGAGGATGCGACCGGCCGAGATCGGAACCATGCGCTGACAACTGTCGCAACGCACATCCGAGAACGGCTGCTCTGTGAAGTCGTTCTTGTGCCCACAGAACGGACACTTGACTGGAAACGACGGAATCTTCCGCATGTGGCCCAGCTGGATCGAGCCGTAGACGATCGCTGCTATCCCACCGAAGACCAGTACGTACCCCAGGCCAATGAAAATGCTGTGATAGGCGATGAAGGCGGCGCCAATTGCCACACCGATCAAGCCCGGAATGATCGATACGAGTGCCCGTTGTCCATAGACTTCCTTAATGTTCGAGCTACGTTCGAGGTGCGACATAAGTGCAGACCGCCACTTCAAGTATAGCGACGGTCCGCAGGCAAGGCAAGATTCAGGGCTTCAAATCAACGGAATCGCCAAATAACCGTGCCAAAAGCATTCATTGAGTTGGCGGAGAGCACTTTTGCGTGCGTGTCTCCGAAGATTACGGGGCATCTTCCTGAACCGTTCCCGTCTGTGCCGTATCGGGCCCAGATCGGTTTTAGCTCGCCGGGTGAGAGGTTCGGGCTGTTCGGGTAGTTCTTGTCGCCTGCATCGATCACCAGGTCCCGGTCGCTGACCATGGGCAATCCCTTCTTGTAGTCGTTGTCAGGCGAGTTCATGCCGTTGTACGGGTTGAAAACGTAACCTCTGTGCTTGCTTGTCGTGTCGCCTTGGGGACCGTTCGGCGTGACGGCGAACAGCCCAACCCTTGCCGGTTCCTCTAACTGCCCAGCGTTCGCCACGTTCTTGAACCCCTCGGTACCGGGCGCCGCGTTCCCTTCGACGGCAGTGCTCAACGGATCGTAACCAGTGGCGTCGGAATACCCGATGGACTGCACCCGGCGGGTCGCCCAGTTCGTGGCGAACCCACCCTCCGAGCCCACAGCGACGAAGATCTGGGTGTTCTTGACGTAGGTGATTACGCGCTCTGTCCATATCGTCGGGGTGTCGTTCGGATTTGTCGTCCGCATGCTGGCCGGAGGCAGGTAATCGTCGTGATCGGTGTCGTACATCTCGATCGCGAGCCCCAGTTCCTTCATCTGGCTGAGGCAGGCGCTGACCTTGGCTGCCTCTTTGGCCTTCGAGAACACAGGGAAGAGAATGGCGGCTAGTATCGCGATGATCGCGATCACCACCAGCAGTTCAATGAGCGTGAACGCTCGGTGTGGTTTGATGCACATAAGAGAGATCTATTATAGCTCTCTTGTTTTGTCTTCATTGGAGGATTCTAATGGCGCCCGTCAGTGTGGTTCAAACCCGGAGTTCTTGCTTGGTCGCTCGAGCCTGTGGCCGGCTCGGCTGGCTCCGAATACGATCCATCTGGCAGCGTCACGACGGGCCTGCTGGAGTCGATAGCAGGAATGACAAGAGCCCGGCTACCCTCCTGGACGACGACGGAGATTCCGAAGTTCTGTCCAAGATCCTCAAACGCGAGCTTCGCCGGAAGGGCCATGTACCGGACGTTCACTGTCTCTTCCGACATGCCGGGCGCAAATTCGAGATGGATTCCAGCTTGATGAGCGATGTCCCTGAGGACCTGCGAGAGCGCGGCGCCTTCCTCGTCCACGGTCACCAGCCGTCCAAAGGGATCCGGAGCCTGCGCCGGTTGCACTGGGTGGGGCGTGACAGGTGCGGACTGGCCCACTCTCTTTGGCCCGACCGTTTCCGGCGGCAGTTGGTTCGAATGAGGCAGCATTGACCCATGCTGCTGACTGGCAGGGCTGCTGACTGGAGGCGTTTGCCTCGAAGAAGTCGCCTGGTGCCGAAACACGGTCACACCGACACTGGCGGCCGCCACCACGACGAGAGCGCCCAGCGCGAACACTTGGAACATCCGGGCACGGCTTTGCGCGCGGTGAGCCTGCGGCAAATTGAACACCGGAACGTCCCGGTTGGGCCGCGCACCGCGGAGCGACCGGACAAGTTTTGTCCGCGCGACAAGTTCGTCCTTGTACGCGGGGTAGCGCTCGGCGAACTCGTCAAAGGCTCGGGGATCGTGTTGCTCAGCGACTGACCAGAGCAGTCGGTCAATGTCCTGCGGGATCTTCACGGACGGGCCCCCTCATAAACTTCACGGAATCGCTCTCGGGCACGGAACAACCGAGTTTTCGCTGCATTGGCCGAACACCCGATCGATTCGCCAATCTCTTGCAGGCTGAGGTCGTCCCAATAGAACAGGGTCAAAACCGCGCGGTCAAGGGGTTGAAGCTGCTCAAGGGCTTCTTCGACCATAGGGTCGGTCTCCGGCTCATGACGGGTGTCGGGAATGGACTCGGCTTCTTCACCCAGATCCACGATCCCCCTGCGGCCCGGCGATTTGCGCGACTCTTGGATGCTTCGGTTGACGGCGATCCTGAACAGCCACGTGCTGAATCGCGATCGCCTGTCAAATTTATGCAAGTTTTTATAAGCCAGCATAAATATTTCCTGACAAGCGTCCTCCGCTTCTTCGGCCGATAGCAAGATGCCTTTGGCGATCGAGTAGACCTTGGCGTAGTAGCGCTGATAGAGCGAGCGGAATGCTGTCTCGTCGCCGGCCACGGCACGATCAACGAGACGCGACTCATCGTCCACTCCCAAAGTATGCGCCTGGTCGATCAGATTGGACACCACCGTTGAGATTGGACGGCAGGCACCGCACCGAGGTTACAAAGCCTTGCGCACCTAACCGCCATCGTCTTCGTAGCCACCTGAGGGAGTGGTCACGAGCTGCCGGGCCAAGTCTTCGATCGATCGCTTGAGCTCGGCCGGCACTTGGTCGTATGTCAAAGTGCTCGACCCCTCTGGCATCACTCTCTGATCGAACGACCAACTGTAGTACGTTTTGGCTGTTACCCAGAACTGGAAGATGTAGCCCCGGGTACCTCCGATCCGGAACTGTGTCACGGGCTTGAACTGTTGGGCGTCTTTCAGCAGCTCTGGTCTGGTTTTGGCAGCGATTTGAAGCGCAACGCTGTACTGGTCCACTGGCATCCAGCTCTTGCCGTCAGGCGAAGGCTGGAACAGCGTTGGCCGGTCCTGGTGGATCATCCTTGCGGTTCCGCCAGCGGGAATCCCATTGGGGAGGAGGTCCGTGACCTCTTCGGACACCTCCGGGTCGACTTCGTTTTCACCGGGAGCGTCGCTTGAACGGAGGTTTTGACCGGCACAGCCGTACACGAACTCGTCCATTAGGGATTTTTGGCTTGGGGTCATGGAGGAATATGTGCGCGGAACGCCGGCCAGGAAAGCGCTCATGCCGGCATTATCGAGTCCGCCGATGAATTTGAGCGCGGGGCTGTCCAAAGTGTCGAGGCCCGACATGAACGAACCGGCGCTGTCTGACCGCACGCCCAGGAGGTAGGCGAGCTCGATCAGGTTCATCTGTGGGCCGACACCTCGGTCAGAGGCATAGCGGGCCAATTCCGACAACGACGGTGTCCCAACCGACCGAATCATGGTGCCAAGGGCCTTACGGTTGACTTGGCTTGACCGCCGTGAAGCAGCGAACTTCGGCCTCATCATCAACCACCCATCGTTCTGAGAAAGATCGTCGAACAGGGTTGACTCCAGTTTCTCCCGAGCCCGGGTCAGATCTTTGTCCAGGGTCATGCCGACGATCCCAGCAATGATGTCGTCGTCAGAGAGCTCGGCGATCAAGTTCAAGCCGCCCTTCTTGGCAACGTCCGCAAGGAGGTCACTGGTCAGGAGCGACAACGGCTCCACCGCATCTGGGTGGAGCATGATCGTGTTGAATCGAGGATCCTTTTTGTAGTTTTCGTCCCGCATGACCCCCATCAGGGCCTTTATGTGCCAGATGGAGTCTGGCCTGGCGTCGAATTGGACTGGCGCCTCAGTCGGATCAAAATCGATACCGAGCATGCTTTGGCTCAGGAATGAGTCGGTCCATAGAGTCGATTGCTGCTGGTAGACCTCGTTGCCATCCTTTTCTAAAGCTGACCATAGGGCTGTAATGGTGTCGGATCCAAAGAACTGGGGAGTCCGGGATAGGACCAGCCGGAAACGAGCCGGTGCAAAGTCGCCGCCGGGGTCTGCCGCCTCATCCATGCCCTCGCCATCACCCCTCTCCCCGGCTGGGGCGTCCTTGCTCACGGTTTTGTAGGCTTCCCTCGCGACAGCCAAGTCGGCAGCAAAAGAAGCGGCTTCCTTCTTGACGTCGATGGGCAACGACCGCTGCATCTTGGTCGGATTCGTCGAGAAGACGATCCTTTGGTCGGAAGTCAAACTGGCAGGAACCGATGGGTCAATACTGAGAAGAGCTCGAGCCAGGGCGCGGCCCGTAGGCAGGAACGCGCCGTACTCTTTGGATGGATCCGCAGTGGGGGCCTCCATAAAGCGCCCCATGCCTTGATCACCGTTCTGCTGTTGTCGGTTTTGCTCGCGGATGTAGTTGGCGAGGTTGGTGGCCTGGTAGCCCTGCGATGCGATCTCCCTGTACTTGTCAAGGGCCTTTTGGATCTGACTTAACCGAAGCGCGTATTCGGCTTGTGCCCTTTCCTGGCGCTTCGGTGCCGATTGCCTGAGGAGGTAGCCGTCGCCGTTCTTGACCCATTCTGTGTCCGTCACCGTGGCGAGGCGGTCCATAACGTCCCGTAACCGCGCTTCATGCACATCCACGATGGCGACTTGCGAAGCGAGCCGGTCGTCACCGGACAAGTTGAGGCCAGCCTTTTTGCCCAATACGTGGGCGACTTGCTGCAGCGACGAAGCGTCGATGCGGGCCGTCAGCTTGGCGTCCAGCCTTTCGTCGGCAGGCAAGTTCTGAAAACCGGCCACGACGAGCGCGAGTGTCGCGATGAACATTTGATCCCTTCTAACACTATAGACTGTGCCCTCCGTTGCGAAGGCACAGAAACTGCGTCAAACGACACGGGTCGTGAATGCAGTCGTCAGTTGGACGAGTGACACGACATCCAGTAACACGAGGATTGACAGTGGCACGACCCAAGCCCACGACGCCCTGGCCTTTGCCATGAGGACGGAGCCTGTGCCGAAGGCCCACGCCGCAGGCGCCAACGCTGGATATAGGTAGCGACCCTGACCTTGAAAGTACTGCATGTTGAAGCGCAAGAAGAACAGCGACACCAAAGCCGCGAAAAGCGCGCCAACCACGATTCCCTTTCGTGCCGGGCGCGACTCGGGATCTTTGGCGACGAGCGAAGCCACCGACCAGGCGATGGGCACGAACAACAGAAGACCGAGCGCGATGTAGATGCGGTTGCTGGCTTCCATGCCCGGTCCTTCGAAGAGGAATATATCCATGTAGCCGAAGACACCGATCAGACTTCGAAACGTCCACCAAGCGACCATCGATGTCCAGTAGCCCGCAGCGCCAAGACCGTTGATGAACACGGATGCTTGCGGGCTGCCGGTGAATGCGGCCGTGAACGCCTTCATGGCCAACGGGTCACCGTAGAGCTGTTGGTTCCGGATCCACCAAGGCGCGGCGATCAGGACCGGCAGCGCCAACGCACACGCCGTCGCCAGCCACCTGTCTCGGCCCGGCAACCCCTTCCAGGCAAATCCCAGTCCGACGGCGACGCACGGCATCAACGCCACGGCGGTGGTCTTGGTCAAGAAGGCTAATCCGGAAAGGAGGCCAATCAAGAGCGCTGTTTTGACCGACCACCCCCTTCGAGAGCCAAGCGCGAGGAGAGCCAGGGTCCAAGTACAGAGCGCGATCAGGAGGGGATCGTTGCTCGCTGCCGAACTCAGAGCGACATGCATCGGTACGAGGCCCAAGGTGGCGGCGGCCCAACCGCACCGGCGGTCGTTGGTGAGCCACTGGGCTCCGGCGGCGAGCCCGAATATGGTTGCGACACCAAACACGGTGCTCAGCAGCCGGAGCCAGAGGCCATTGGCCGGTTCGGTCGGATCTTGACCCGCGACCCTGCACCACAGAGCGGCGGCGACATAGTATAGAGGCGGCTGGTGGGCTTGATACGACTCGTACAGGTCGGGGTCGCCGGGCCTCAGGACTGGAAAGCCCTCGCCTCTCATGAGGCGCGCGACGTAGTTGGCGTGCTGTCTCTCGTCGGGTGCCCCAATGTCCTGGATCATGTCCGCCTTTTGATGGCGAAGAAAGCCGGGCTTCCTGTAGGGTGTGGACACGTTGAAGGCGAGGCAAAGAACCGCGAAGACCAGTGCCACCAGTGCGACCGGCGCCCAATCCCGCATGGGCCAGTTTTACCTTGGGGCCGTTTCGTTATAGAATGCACATGGGGAACCACAAAGTTTCCAGAGTGCAACCATGAACATCAAGACATTTGGAACAGGGGTCTTGGCCGTGGCGGCGGTGCTGTGCACTGCTGCCATGGCCAGCGACGCCTCGCCCAAGCTGAAGGCGTTCGCGTCGGCTCTAGGCGGCGCGCAGGCGATCAGCATCAAATACACAGTCCAGCCACTCGGCGGGTCACCGGCGGAGTACAGCGTCGCGCTGGCCAAGCCGGACAAGGCTTCGGTTGAGACGCCGACCAGCTTGACCATCGCCGACGGAAAGAACATCACGATCTACGACAAGTTGGAGAAGACCTACTATAGGAAGCCTCAGACCGAGGCCGAACTGATGGGTCTCTTCTCCGATGTGGAGACCGCGGTGTGGAAGCCCTTCTTCAAAGATGTGACGAGCCAGTACACGTACTCTAAGGACGCAGGGACTAAGAGCCGTGCTGGCAAGACGCTCAACACGATCGACGTCAAGGTGGATCCGAAGGGAGAGATGACTCTTCGGCTCTACACGGATTCGACCGACAACATGTTGAGGCAGGGTGAGATCACGATGTCGGCTCCGGGCCAGGATCCGCAGACAAGGGTCTTGCTCGTTACTGCCACCTCCCTTTCCGCCAGCCCTGACCTCTTTGCGTTCAAGGCTCCTGCCGGCGCCAAGGAGCTGTCTCAGTCCGACCTGGTCGCAGGAAAGTGGCTGACGAACTTCGAGGACGCGCAGAACGCGGCGAAGCAGTTCAACAAGGGACTGATCGTTGACTTCTATGCGGACTGGTGAACCTACTGTCACAAATTGGAGTCTGAAGTTTTCAGCTCCCCGAAATTCAAAGAGGCCGCGAAGAACTTCGTCCTGTGCCGTGTGAACGGTGAAGTCAGGACAGACCTCTTCTCAAAGTATGGTTGCACTGGTTTCCCCACGATCATCTTCTTCAATTCCAAGGGCGACGAAATCGACCGGATTCCCGGTTACATGCCGTTGGACGCCTTCGTTGACGAAGTGAAGAAGGCCGCAAGCAAGCTCTGAAAGGCGCTGCGAGGGCCGGTCGGCACGGATCCGACCGGCCCTCGGCCATCTTGAACCACCCGGTCCGAAACATCGGCGCGACGGTGCAGATCCCTGGCAAAGCGGGCCCCTGTCGTCCTTTTCGTTCAGAACGACTGGCTTTTAGGATATTGTGGCTAAAATAGTGCGGGAATCTCCGGATCCTAGGTGGGAAGAATGAATAAGAGAACGATGTTGGCGGGTTCGCTCGCAATGACCGCGGCCATTTGTCTGGCCGCCACCTTGGGTGGTTCTTCGACCAAGCTCAAGGCGTTCGCCGCGACCATGGGCAGCGCACAGGCGTTCAGCGCCAAGTACGTCGTCCAACCCCTCGGTGGCACCGCTGTTGAGTACAACGTGGCTTTCAGCAAGCCGAACATGGCTCGGATCGAGACTCCGACGACCGTGTCCGTCGCCGACGGGGCCACCGTGACTGTCTACGACAAGACAGAGAATTCGTATGTCAAGAAGCCTCAGACAAACGAAGCCCTGATGGAGCTTTTCGGTGACTCTGACCTGGCGGTTTGGCGGGCGTTCTTCAACCCAGGCGTCGTCGACACATACGCGGCCAGTAAGGACACCGGTACGAAAAACCGGGCTGGAATGACCTTGAACACGATCGACGTCCAATTCGACCCCAAGGGCGCCATGAACATGAAGCTCTACACGGACGTGAGCAACAACATGTTGAAGCAGGGGGAGATCACGATCACGGCCCCCGGACAGGATCCGATGACAAGCGTCCTCTTGGTCAGCCAATGCTCGACTTCGGCCAGCCCGGACCTGTTCGCGTTCAAGGCCCCGGCCGGTGCCAAGGAGATCGACGCGAACGCCGTCGCTTCTGGCGTGTGGATGACCGACTTTGACAAAGCCCTCTCCTTGTCCAAGGCCACGGGCAAAGTCCTCATGGTGGATTTCTGGGCGACCTGGTGCGGCCCCTGCAAGCGCATGGACGCCGAGGCTTTCCACACCGCCAAGTTCAAAGAACTGACGAAGGACTTCATCCTCTGCAAGGTGGACGTGGACGCTCAAAAAGAGATCGCTTCTAAGTACGGCATCACGGCCATGCCCACGGTCAAGTTCATGCATGGGGACGGCGCCGTCTTCCACGAATACGTCGGCTACGCCAGCCCAGACCAAGTCTACGGTGAGATCAACACCGCCAAGAGCAAGAAGTAATCCTGCACTCGCTTGAAAACAGGGACCCTCGTTGAAGGGTCCTTGTTCTTTGTGCGTCTAACGAATCCCTGCGAGTGATCAGGTTCACTCGCCCATCCGGGTGAGCAGCTCGCGGTTGAGCTCGGCCAGCTCCCGCACTTCCTCACGGAGGGCGCGGACTTCGTCTTCAGCGTGTCGGCTGAGCTGAAAGTCGAGGACCGCCCGCGACCGGTCTTTGGCTTCTTGTCGGCGTTGGCTCATCATGATGACCGGAGCCTGAAGGGCGGCGACGAGGCTCAGCACGAGGTTCAACAGGATGAAGGGATAGTTGTCGAATCTGTGTCCTGTCAGGTTCCAACCCATCCACAAGCCGCAAAACGCGATGAACGAGAGAATGAACGTCCAACTGCCCCCGAAGTCCGCGATCCGGTCGCTGAGGCGCTCTCCAAACGTGGCTCCACGTTCCTCGAACTCCTCCAGGGCCTGAGTCGTTTCCGGCGCTTCGGGGGCCGGTCGGGTGGACAGGATGGCGCGCACGCGCCGAGAATCGAACGGTTGGGAGAAAAGGGACATCTTCTGGCTCCGTGAGGGGGTTTTGGTCGTATGGGCTGGTCGCGCCTGCCGGTCGCGCGGGCCCAGAGACCAGGCTCAGGAGCGTGTCGCGCTTCGGGCAGGACAGGTACGGTGACTGTCGCTGTTCATAAAGGTGGTTTCGGGACTTCGGCGTCCCTACCTGTAATGATGGTCTGTACAAGTTTCCTCGTTCCAGCTTCTCCGCGCACTTGGGCCCTTTGGAGCCTGGTGCGCCCGTAACTATGGCTCGAGTTCCTTGGATCCGCAGCCCTTCAACTCTCGGCAGAAGTTGAGGAACTGGCAACCTTGCGGACCCGGTATGGGGCACAATTGGTGAACCACGGGCAGGTCCATCCGTCAATTCATTAGCAGATGAACGGCCTCGTAGGAGTCGAGTCTTTGGCTAACCGACGACACATGGACGCCGCGACCGAGCAGGCGCTTGTGGCGCAGAGCCGCCGTCAGGACGCTGAAGCGTTCGGCAAGATCGTTGACGCCTATCAGGCCCGGGTGTTGGGCTTTGTCCGCCGGATGCTCCGCAGCGAAGAAGAGGCCCTTGACGTCGCCCAGGAGGTGTTCATCAAGGCTTTCCAGGGGCTGGCGCGGTTCGACGGCCGCTGTTCACTGAGGACCTGGCTGTTTCGGATCGCTCACAACCTGTGCATCGACCGGTCTCGGAGGGTTGACCGTGGTCCTGACTTCAACAGCTTGGACTCGTCGTTCGACGACGAAGAGCCGCTGGAGTTCGCCGACACCCGCTGGGATCCCGAAATGCTCGTCATGAACGAGGAACTCTCGGTCGTGGTCGAGGAGGCGCTCGGCAGCATGTCGGAAAAACTCAGGACAGTCCTCCTGTTGCACGATAAGGAAGACATGGGGTACGAGGAGATAGCTTCGACCGTCAACGTGCCGGTCGGGACCGTCAAGAGCCGGCTGTTCCTTGCCCGAGCTCACATGCAGAAGCACGTTGGAGACTATTTGGCTTCGGCGAGAGGAGGCGTATGAAGGATCAAGAACTGATCTTGAAGATCGTGCGGGAGACACCGATGACGGCGTCGGAGAGCCTTGAACTCGACGAACTTCTCGAGGCTCAGGTCACGAGCGCTCCCCTCGTGGGCGCCCTTCACGATCCCGAGCCCAGCCTGTCTTGGCGCAGTGCCTTGAACGAGGAGTTGCTGAAATGCTCGGTCAAGCCGAAGAGGCGCAGCGTCACCTTCTGGGTCTCCGGATTTGCAGCGACCGCCGTGGCAGTGCTCGCCCTCTTCGTCTTCATGCCGCACGCTCCGAAAGTCGATCGCACCGCGATCAGCACGGCTCCGCTGGCCAAGCAGACGGGACCGAGTCTCGAAGAATCCCTAGTCAGTGCGCACCATGAGGCTGACCTCGAAACCGGGATGGGAGTTTCGTGGACGCCTGAACCCAACTCGAGCAGGCCCGACTCGTTATGAACCGATCGTTCATCGTCCTTCTCGTTGCCGCCGTGCCTGCAGTGGCGTTCTGCCAGCGCGGTACGAGGCACGGTGGTGGACCGGTTCAAGCCGACATCCATCCGCTGATCCAGCGACTGATGGATCAGAAGCAAAAGGTTCGCTTCTCGGGCGTGAGGGTTGTGCAGCATATCGAAAGGGGCGTCCGTCGTCTCATGACGGAAAGCGTCGTCAGGGACGGAGTCCGGATCCGGACTGAAGTGCTTCACGACAGTGAAGTCAAGGGGCAGATCTCCGTCGAAGACGACCACAAGAGGCTGGTCTGGTCTCCAGCAACGAACGAGATCCGGGAAATGCCGGCTCGAGAGTCAGAAGCCATGTTCCGTCTTGCCCGGATTTTCGCCAAGGGTGAGTCCAAGTCGGAGGTCAAGGAGACGGACGGTGGGTCGATAGCGGGATTCCCGACTCGTCAACTAGAAGTCGACAACAGCAAGGGGGGGGTGGTGTCGCGAGCATGGATCGACCCCGCACACAACGTCTTGCTCAAGTTGCAGACGTTCGACCCAAGAGGCGACTTGGTGGGTTCGATCGAGTTCACCTCGGTCCAATTCAACCCCACGATCAACGCCAGTACATTTCGGATCGACAAACCTGGGGCTCGTCTCGTGACGCCCTATGACGACCTGAAACGCCTGAGCGCGGAAATGGGGTTCAAGCCCATGCAGTTGCCACGAGGTTGGACGCTGCTCAGCGTACGGAAACTCGAGCCCAAGGGGGTCAAAGTCTTGATGCAGCTTTACGGCAACCAGCGGTCCCGCGTTTCGTTCTTCATGATCCAAGGTCCTGTGAACGCAGACCGGCTGAAGAGGATCGAGGGCAGGAACGTCAACAGCTACGTGTGGGAAAACAACGGCATGAGGTTCGCCTTGCTCGGCGACCCGAGCGAGCAGGACCTACGCCAATTAGCGTCACACATCACAGAGTAGCAACGACTATCCGTACTGCCACGTCATAATCACAGACACGTGTCTCGATCTATCGCTAACACGTCCGCACGGCCCGTAGGAAAGCGGTCGAAGGGGTGGAAGCGGCTTAAAATCGGCTGCGCCACTGCTTTCATCCTCTTGAGCATCGTCGTGATGGGAGCGACCTGGTACGCCGACCAGCAACTCAAAAAAGCTGCGTCGCTCGTTCCGTCCCTGCCCGAACGGATGAAGCGGTACACCGCCGAACGAAGCGTGATCCTTTCCCGCGATGGAGAAGTGATGGAGTCGATCTCGACGGAGTTTCGACAGCCTGTCAAGATCGAGGACGTCCCGGGAAAGGTCATTTCAGCGACTCTCGCTGCCGAGGACAAGCGGTTCTTCCAACACGAGGGTGTCGACTTCTGGGCCGTTGGCCGGGCGGCTTTTTCGACTCTTACGGGTCACAGGACAGAGGGCGCCAGCACACTGACGATGCAACTGGCCAAGCGCGTCTTCACGAGCACATCGAAGACACTGGACCGCAAGATCGAGGATATGGCGCTCGCCACGATGATCGAGCGCAAGCTGACGAAGGAACAGATTCTCGAGCTCTACTTGAACCAGGTCTTTTATGGCTCGGGTGCCTACGGGGTTTCGGCAGCCGCCCAAGTCTACTTTGGCAAGTCGCTCGATCAGTTGACGTGGTCTGAAGCAGCGACCTTGGCCCGGTGCGTCCGTCGTCCGAGTGACGAGAACCCGTTCTCGAACAAGCGCGTTGCCCTCCGGAACCGTGACATTGTTCTTGGCATCATGCACGACGAAGGCTGGATAGGTGACTCGGACTACAATTCGGCGCTCAAAGAGCCGCTGCACTTGCGCAAGCGTGGCGAGGAAGGCGGAGGCACACGCACCGCCCCGTACTTCTGCGACTACGTCAAGCAATGGGTTCAGGACAACTGCCCTGACATTGACCTGTCGACCGGAGGGTACAGGATCGAAACGACTCTGGACCCGAAGCTGCAAGAGTTCGCAGAGAAGAAGATCCGGGAGATGGTCGCCAAGAATCGTCGCCTCAAGATCACGACGGCCGCATTTGTGCTGACGGACAACGAAGGTCGGATCCTGGCCATGGTGGGTGGACCCGACTACAACAAGAACCAGTTCAACGTCATCACGCAGGGCCATAGGCAGCCCGGCTCATCGTTCAAGCCACTGGTATACGCCACGGCCTTTGAATTCGACAAGCTCAATCCCAACGGGTCCGTCAGCAACGAGCCGTACTTCATCCCCAAAGACAACGGACATGGCGAGAGGCTGATACGAGGCGGGGGCAAGGGGGGGGCGGTCAGCGTCAGGACGGCCATCGCCAAGTCGATCAACACCTGTGCGATGTGGGCGATGAAAGACGTCGGCCTTGAGAACGTCATCAGTACGGCCCACACTGCGTTTGGCATCAAGTCCGATCTGCCCGCCGCGGAGACGATCGCGTTGGGCGCCGATGAAGTGACACCGTTGGAAATGGCCGCGGCCTACAGCGTTTTTCAAAACAAGGGAGACCGATTCGAACCCTACGGCGTCGTAAGGATCGTCGGCCCAAATGGACAAGCAGTCCAAGTGAACGGGCCGACATTCCACCGACGACAACTGAGTCCGTCGTCGGCTGAAGGGATCGACACCTGCCTTCGCGCGGTGGTCACCGGAGGAACCGGCACGCGCGCTGGCTCGGTCACCAACGCCAGAGGCAAGACCGGCACGACCAGTTCGAACAAGGACGCCTGGTTCTGTGGATACACGGACAAGTTCCTCGGAGTGGGCTGGATAGCTAACGAGACTCGGACTGCTGACGGCCGCGTCCGCTACCTGCCGATGGACGACTACGTGATGGGAGGACACATGGTCGCTCCCCTCTGGGCCCAGATCGTCGGTCAAGCCCAGAAACTCTATGGGGAAGAGGCTCGACACATCAAGGCGCCTCAGGTCACAATCACACCCGACGACGCGACAGCGCCAGCTGACGAGGTCAATCCTGGCATCGACGAGAAGACGAGCCCTCAGCCTGACAATCCGGGCGACCAGGCCCCACCCGACCAGCCTGGCGACATTCCGCCCGTCGTCCAAGGAGACGGTAACGATGCCCCCCCTTCGAAGGGCGGGCCCAAGAAGGACGGTGGCACTGCTGAGGAAGGGAAGATCGTTTGGGTCGAGATCTGTGCCGACAGTGGACAAAGGGCGACGATCTACTGTCCAGAGCGAGTCAGAAAGGCATTCAAAGCCGGAACGGAGCCCAAAGAACGCTGTCAGCTTCACAAGGGCCCAGGAGGCTGACACTGGCGACCCGCGTCCGTCAGTTCGTCGTCCTCGGAACGGTCATGGTGGCCCTAGCAGGTTGCTTCCTCGCCTTGGCCAACATTCAGACGGGTCACGCTTCGGCTCAAGCTGGTCCACCCGCGTCCACGAGGTTCGTGTCGAAGTCTACGGTCTCTCCGCCCGTCCGTTGGGTGGCCCGAGGCGTCAGGCGACTGGCTCGCTGGGTCCGTCACTTGGGCCTAAGGCCGAAACGACTCCCCATTTGAGGGTATCTCCACTGAGATGTCGGTAATCCACGTACCTGAAGAACGGCCGCTCCAACCGCGGATCCTCCTGGTACCTGGACTGTTGATCGCGGTCATGCTCGCGTACGTGAGCCGACTTTGGTACCTTCAGGTCGTCGAGTACGACGACCTGAAGGAGCGAGCCAGCGTCACCAACAACGACAGCGTCGAGCGCCTCGCTCCTCGCGGGAAGATTGTTGATCGGACGGGACAGCTGATCGCAGGGGTCAAACCGACCGTTGTGATCTTGGCTCGGCCCGTCGTGGCGCTCAAGCACCCGGACGTCGTGGCTCGTGTCGCCCGCATGTTGGGATCTACAGCGAGCGCCCTGACGAAGGCGATCTACGCGGTTCGGGGCAAGGGCAATCTGGCGGTTCCAGTCTATGTCGGTGCCGACGTCGTCGTCGCCACGAAGATCGCCGAGATTGCTGACGAACTTCCTGGATTCAGTGTCGACACGCAGGCCATGCGCTACTACGCGCAGCCTTTGTTGACCAGTCACATCACCGGGTATGTGGGCACTCCCCGGGACGTGGACAAGAAGAGGCTCGAGTCCCAAGGGATCGATCCGGCGGGATACGTGGGAATACAAGGGATTGAGCGAGAGTACGAACGGTCGCTCATGGGAATCCCCGGGCATGAGAAGTTTGCGATCGATGCCCGGCAACGAAAGCTGCGCTCCCTGTCGATCGGGACCGAGGAGCCTGTTGCGGGCTCGACCCTGATTCTGAGCCTGGACCTCAAACTACAAGCCGTGGCTCAGAACCTGCTGAGCGGTCGGCGCGGATCGGTCGTCGCCCTCGATCCGACCACGGGGGAGGTGCTGGTACTTGCGAGCAGCCCGACCTACGACGCATCCGACTTCCTCCAAGGGATCAGTCGAGACGAATATTCGGCCCTCCAAAACGATCCCAGTCGCCCCTTTTTCTTCCGGGCGACCAGTGCTGCGTATCCTCCGGGCTCGACGTTCAAGGTCCTGACAACGATCGCTTCATGGATCACCAATGAGTTTTCCACGACAGCCACGTTCAACTGTCCCGGCTATTTGCAGGTCGGCAACCACAAGACCAAGTGCCTCGGAGTGCACGGTGACGTCTCCTATGATCGGGCGTTCTCGAAGAGCTGCAACACGTATTTCGGGCACCTGGCCGAGCTGATCGGTCGGGAAGGGCTATTGAAGGCCTGCGAGGCGACCGGCATCGGCAAGGCGACCGGGATCGACCTGCCGTCGGAATCGGCGGGGCGCGTACCGACTCCGGAATGGTGGGCCCAGAATCGAGACCGTCCGTGGTCGATCGGTGATACCGTCAACTTTGGCATTGGACAGGGCGAGCTAGCCGTAACTCCGCTTCAGATGGCGTGCCTCGTCGCTTTGGTCGCCAACCGGGGTACGAGCTACAAGCCGCACCTCTTGCGGGCAACCGTCGGCCCTGAGGAGGGAGCACAGCCGGTTTTCGCCAAGCCCGAACCACTCGGCCATGTGGACGCCACTGCTTTCGAGTGGGACTCGTTGACCTCCGCGATGCGCCACGTGATCGAGAGTGGCACAGCCCGTACGGCGCAGATTCCCGGGCTGTCTTGGGGCGGCAAGACAGGTAGCGCCGAGAACCGCAAGGACCACGAGACGCATAGTTGGTTTGTTGGGATGGCACCGATCGACAATCCCAAGATTGTTATCTGTGTAATGGTCGAAAACGCCGGCCATGGTGGCGAAGTTGCAGCACCTATCGCGGCCCAAGTGGTGCGAGCGTGGTTGCAGTCGAAGAACCCCGGCACGCCACAGGTCGAGGTTCACTCGACTTCGAACTTGGACACGGCTTCATCCACCCAGGACTCGCCGGCCGAATCTCCCAACTGAGAATAAGCGGCCTTCAAAGTCTGCGCTGCGTTTCTCGCCCGGTTCGCCACGTCGTGGACCTCCCGCATGTCGTGGCCGAGGAACCCTCCGGTTGGCGACGCTGACGCGAAGCGTTTGATCACGGGGACGGTCGCTGAGAAATAGCGAAGGTAGCCTTCAACCGCTGGCCTGAGGAGTTGGGCGCGTTCGGAGGGGCTCGATGTGTTGGCGGCAAGGAACACTCTCGCATCGTCTGTTTCGAGGGGAACCAACTCGGGAATCGCCCTGACCTTGAAATAGGGGGTCTCTTCGACCTGGATCAAGCGCCGTGCGGTCTTGATCGCCGCCGGTTCGTTCCCGTCCTCGACCAGTAGCTTGTACTTCAGTTCCAAGGTCGAGAGGTTGTTCGGGTCACGCGCCAGGGCAGCCTCAATCACTGTAGCGGCGAGGATCGGCTGTTTGTCGTCCTGGGCCGCACGCGCATAGGCCCGGAGATACCGGGTGTTGGGGCAGGCTGCAACAGTCCGAGCCATCCACTCGACCCGACTTCTGGTGTCCGTCGCCTCCAGTCGAGAACTCCAGAACAAGGCCTCTCCATCGCCCGGCGCCACCGTGCGAGCGGCAGCGAAGTCCGCCTTGGCTCCCACCAAGTCGCCCTCAGCGACAGCCGCCACGCCTAACGATTTGTATAACTCAGAAACACTTGAATGCCATATTGCGATGACAGGAATGACGCACGCAAAGGCAGCCAGCGGCCAGCGCACGCCTTTGGGAGCGATTTCTGGCATGGAGCCGTCGCTCGAAGACTGGAGTCCAGCACCGAGCACGATGAACAACGTCACACCAATGCCTAGGAAGATCAGGTTGCTCTCGATCATGCCATCGGTGGCGGCGGCGACGCAGGTGCCGAGGATCCCGGCTCTGAGACCTGCCAGGTTCCACGGCCACTTCCGGGCTCCAGCTAGAAATGTGGCGAGCCAACCACCGGCAAACGCTAGGAGCAACAAGGTGGCAAGCGGGCTCGCTTCCACGGCCAGTTGAAGCCAAGTTTGGTGGGTGTGGACTGTTTGTTCGGTTAGCCCAGGCCGGCCAGACTCATAGCGGTACGTGCCGATTCCATATCCCGTCGGGCGCTGCGCAATCATCTTGACCGCTCCCTTCCAAAGGAGTTCGCGATATCCGGCCGACTGGTCTTGAGTCGTGCCCGCCTGAGTGATCCGCTCACCGAAGCTCCCGGCGTTCGCACTGGCTCTGTTCGACGCGATGACGCCAGCGACCAGAACGAGGCCCAGGACGAGGGGAATCAGTCCCGCGACCGCTTTCGCCCGGCCCTTCCAACTGAGTCCGGCCGCCAGGAACGTGACGGTCGCAAGACCCAGTACGAGGAGGCCCCCCTTCGACTGGGTCAGAGCGACAGCGAAGACCATGAGGGCGCCGGCCAATACCGAGAGAAAGGACTCCAGCCTTTCTGAGGTGGCACAGAGCCCGTAGGCAAGGGGGACGAGGAGGCAGAGCATTCCAGCCAAGCCATTCGGGTTGTTCCAGTCACCAAAGACACGGTGTGACGGTTCGGTCGCCCTGACACTGGCGTACTCGAGAATGGCCTTCAGCGATTCAAGGGCTCCGCCAGCCACTGCGGCCCAGATGACGGCCCTGACGCCTGCCTTTCTGCCAAGCGTGGCGACAGCGGCGAAAAAGGCCATGGCGAACAGGATCCAGTAGAGCCAGGCGCAGTAGCTTTCGTACTTGAAGGCCGACACGAGGATCGAGAGGCCAATCAAGCCGACCAGGGCCAGCAAGAGGCCGCCGATGCGAACGGCAGGAATCTGGACGACCCTCTTTCGGACGAGTGCCAGAAAGAGAGAAGCCCCTATCAGCGTCCCGATGATCGCTCGGGCTCCGAACGGGAGCTCAGATCCGCCCATGACTCCGGTCAGATAACCATCGAACGGGGATGCCTCAAGGCTGACTTGGCCACCGATCAACGGCGCGAGAAACGCCGCGAGGAGGAGCGGAACCATATCAGTGGGGATTCGCTTCATCGCGTGCGGAGGCGCCGACGGACGGCATCGAAGGCGTTCTTGGCCAAGAATATACCGGCGCGGGTCGACAGTGCCAGGCATGCGAAGAGGAGGAGGAACGGGCGTGTAGGCCACCAGTACTTGGCGATCAGGTGCTTCTTGTAGAAACGGAACATGGACCGGTGGAACCGGACGATCATCTTGTTCGCCACGCGGTCTGTGCTGCGTCCAATAGCGTGCGTCACCACGGCCTCAGGCAGGTAAACGACCTTGTATCCGGCGTCCCACGCCCTCTTGCAGTAGTCCGTGTCCTCGCAGTACATGAAATACTCCGGGTCCAGGCTTCCAATCCGATCCACGACTTCTCCGCGAATGAACAGGGCAGCTCCACTGACCCAGTCCACTTCGGTCGTCCGGGTGTGGTCAAAGTCCTGCATCAAGTAGTCGCGGACATAGCGGTTCCTGGGAAAAAGTCGCCCGAGGAACGTGTTGCGAAACGCCGCTGCGACTGGGTTGGGAAACTTCCGGCAGGAGTACTGAAGTGTGCCGTCGGGATTGAGGAGCTTTGGGCCAACGATGCCTACTTCTGGGTGATCGGCCATGAAGCTCATCAGCTTGCTGACAGCGCCAGCATGGACGATGGTGTCCGAGTTGAGGAGCGCCACATCGCGGCCGCGTCGTCGTTCGATCCCTACGTTGTGCCCTCCAGTGAACCCAAGATTCGTGGCTTGCCGAAGCAGGGTGAACTCTGGGAACTCTTCCTCAACCATGTCCGGAGAGCGATCGGCCGAAGCGTTGTCGATCACGATGACCTCAAACGAGCCTTCGTTGGCAACCTGGCGCAAGCTCGCGAGGCACGCTCGCAGATCGGTCAACGTGTTCCAACTACAGATCGTGATGCTCAGGTCGAAATCCGGCATAGACGCCCTTCGCCCGGATGAACGCAGCAACCCACGCAATCAAGGCGACCACCGGCAACAGCGTGCGCTGCGGTCCTTTCAGGTGTTTCCTCAAGTAACGCACCAGGCTCCGGTGGGACTCCCAGATCATACTTTTACGCACCTGACCCGTGCTGGCTCCGTGCTGATGACGGATGTGTGCGTTCGGCGTGTACCAGCAAGGATGACCGGCCCGGTGCAGACGGTACAGCAGGTCGACCTCGTTGAAGAAGATCGGGAATTGCTCGTCGAACGGTCTTGAAGGATCGCCCACGGCGGCGAGCGCCGCTCGCCTGAACAAGAGGAACGTCCCCATCGGCTGGGGGGCCGGACCGGCGTGTCCATAGTCGAAGCCGGGCAGCGAGTACGACCCGAAAACTGAATAAGGCAATACTGTGTCAAGTTTGGCCCAGGCGCCTAATACTCCAAGGAGTGTAGGGAATCCGCGCACTGATTTCTGAGTCTCTCCATGGGGCCCGACCAAACGCAGGGCCAAGACTCCATAGGGGTGATTCGCCTCGAGTTCGCTACGGCAGACACTAATCGACAAGTCTTCGAATTCCGTGTCTGGGTTAAGCGTTAGGAGGTAGTCTCCTTGAGAAGCACTAAATGCTAGGTTGTTCCCGTGCGCATAGCCTGTGTTTGAACCCGGTTCAAGGAGTTTTACTTGGGGAAACTCTGACTTCACCATCGCCGCGCTTTGATCGGACGACGCGTTGTCAACGACGATCACTTCAAAGGGGCAGTCCGGTGGGAACTTGAGAATAGAGGCCAGGCATGATCGCAAAAGGTCGCGGGTGTTCCAGTTCACGATCAGGATGCTGAGCATCAATGGGGAAAAATCGTACCCGAGAGGGAACCGTTCTGGCTGGATAACTCGTACCTACTCATGGCTTCGGACCCAGTTATGACCGATCTCAGTTGACAGACCGGGTCGGGGACTGGTAGGATGCCGAGTGCGACTCAGAGGGCTCTGTCTGAGGAGTCGCCACCGGAGGAGGATATTGGAGTGCTAGTTTCCGGATCGTTGTGGGCGTTCGCCTTGCTCAACAGTAGCGCCTACACGCCGCCAAACGTCCACCGGGTTGGTAAAAACGAGTCGTTCGCATCCATTTCGCGCCGGTATGGGACCGGTTACCAGACTCTTATCGACGCCAACCCTGGCATCGTGCCCGAGAAGTTACAACCGGGCGCGCTGATTACAATCCCAGCCCGAATCAAAGCGAGCGCGAGCCCGGCTTCAAACAAGCCCGGAACCTATTGTGTCCAGAACGGTGACACGGACTGGTCGATCGCCCGGCGGTTCAACATCAAGCCGAGCCAGCTTCACGACTTGAACCCGTCGATCAAGTGGTCGACCCTTCAGATCGGCGCCAAGCTCAACGTTCCGCAAGCCTCTACTCTGGCTTCCAAGCCGGCTTCGAACTCCCTGCGCACCATCGCGCAGACTCCCAAAGCACCGGCATACGGCAAGCACACGGTCACAGCGAACGACAACGATTGGATTGTCGCCCGCGGCTACGGCATCACGTTGCACCAACTGCACGTCTTGAACCCCACGGTCAATTGGAACCGACTTCAGATCGGTACCAAACTGACAGTTCCCGCCCGCAACCCGTCGACGATTCCCTACATCGCTACAAAGCGAGCGAAGGTCATCCGTGACAATGTCATCGTCCGTAGCGGCGCCAAGTCTGACGCGAGCCGAGTAACGATGGTTGAGGTCGGTCGGATCGCGCTTGTGGCGGACCGAATCGGCGACTGGTACAAACTCAAGTTCGACGGCGGTACGGTCGGATGGGTCCGGGGCGACATGCTCGCTCCCGTGACCGCAGCCATGTTGGCGAGCTACGAGCAACCGTCCAAACCGCATGTCATTCGTCAACGGTCGCAGAGTCAGACCCGATTGGCTCGTCGGCAGGCACCATCGTCAAGGCCAGGTCGGAACAGCTCGCCATCCAGCGACGGAGTCGTTGCCTACAGCGGCGACCGGGACGGCGTGATTGGGACGGCGCTGGACAAGCTCGGTACTCGCTATCGCTATGGTGCGACGGGTAATGGTGCGTTCGACTGTTCCGGATTCACCGGCTACACGTACTCCCGCCACGGAGTGCGCTTGCCCCGAACGGCCGCTGAGCAATTCACGCGAGGCAAGTCCGTCTCGAAGGGCGAGCTCAAGAAGGGCGACCTCGTCTTCTTCAGGACGACACGGAGTTCTCGGATCAGCCACGTCGGCATCTACCTCGGCGATGGAAGGTTCGTCCACGCGAGCAGTGGCGGCGGCAAGGTCAAAGTGAGCGAGCTGACCGACGGTTACTACGCTAACCGCTTTGCCGGAGCTCGCCGCGTCATGGAGGGCTCCTCAGGTTCGGCTGAAAAAGCCAAAGCAACCGAGCCGAAGCACGAAGAGTCGCCCAAGTCCGAGCAAAAGTCCGAAGGCCCGGGTCGCTGAAAGACCCACCTCCTTGTCGCCCGCACGGGCCTCACGTCCGTGCGGGCTTGTTTTGTCTGACGCGCTTGGGACACACTGAAGCGCTTTCCGGCCCGGTGGTCTAGCGGTTAGGACGCCTCCCTTTCAAGGAGGAAATCGCGGGTTCGAGTCCCGTCCGGGCTACCAAACTTCTCCGTGCCCCCTTCACGAGGCTCGCCCTGGGATCGGGTCGTCGGGCGTGTGGACATGGACCGCGACGCCGGGCAACAGGATCCGAAGTCGGTCGGCCATCTGTTCCATTGCCGGATGCTCAGTCGCGAAGTGGCCGGCTTCGATCATGGCGATGCCGGTGGCAGGCGCATCGATCGAGATGTGGTGGCGGACTTCGCCTGTCAACAAGACGTCTGCTCCCGCGCCCAAAGCAGCGCGGTAATCCTCATCCCCAGCTCCGCCAATGACGGCGACTACTCGAGCGTCGTTGCGCCCCGGAACGGGCCAGACTCGGCAGGATGCTCCGAGGCAGCGCGAGACGTGACCAGCGAGGGCGTCCCATGGGAGTTCCTTGGGCAGTTCTCCGACTCTGCCCAAGGGGAATCCGGCTCCGTTCTGCATCGGAACGACGTCGATCGCGGGTTCTTCATAAGGATGAACCGAACGGACGGAAGCCAAGGCGCGAGCCAACGATGCGGCAGGAACCACGGTTTCGACCCGAGCCTCCTCGACCCGTTCCACCACGCCCGCAGTGCCAACCGTGGGTTGTGACCCTTCGAGACCGCGGAACGTCCCTATGCCTTCCCCCCAATAGGCGCACCTCTCGTAAAGTCCGATCTTGCCAGCCCCAGCACTTGCCAAGGCATCGATCAGGCTCTCGGCCGTGTTTCGAGGCGTGAACACGGTCAGTTTGTAGGCTTTGGCGTCAGAAGACGGCCCGAAGGGGCGGACATTCTGCAATCCAAGTCGGGAAGCGAGGATGTCATTGACGCCGCCGGGGGCGCAGTCCCAGTTCGTGTGTGCCGCTATGAGTGCGATGTTGGAGCGCAGGGCATCGATGACAATCGCTGCCCGCACATCGTCGGGTCTCACGGCCCCAAGAGGCTCCCAAATCACGGGGTGATGAGAGACGAAGACAGACGCGCCGAGAGATCGAGCGGCGTTCAGGGCCGATCGCGTGCAGTCCAGGGCGCATACGATCCCATTGACATCGGCACCTGGATCTCCTGCTTGGAGCCCTACGTGGTCAAACGAAAAGGCGAATTGGGGTGGTGCCAGGGCTTCAACGGCACGCAAGACATCACTGACGGTTGCCACGACCGCACCATACCCCCCCCCGAAAGAGACCGTCTTAAACGGTCGGAGGCGGGACTAGCCCGCCTCACAAAGCCCACCGATCACTGGCTTCCTATGATTGCTTTCAGCGTTACGATGATGTTTACAGAATTCAGCCAGCTTCCACAAGGCTTGTTCAGACTGTTCGTCCAACTGCAGGTCACTCGTCATACAGAGCGAAAGCAGTACGTACGCTTCGTCCTCGGTGAGCTCCAACCGATCTTTTTCTCCCATCAGTTATTGCTCCATCAACCCTGTTTCCAGGGTCTATCTGTTCTGACAGGTTTGAGCCTACTAAAGTTCGGTCGCCGGGACGTTTGCAGGCCGCGAACCAGCACCAATAACGGCATGTTAACAGGAGTTCCAGCTGCTGAATCTCCGACAGGGTGAAACCTAGTGGTGTCGGACCGGTTACGGCGACCTGTGACCCGGTACACTCGCACCTCTATGCCCACTGGGGACCATGCCGCGGATCCGAATGCCAGCGAGTACTTGACATTCGGGGGTCTAGCGGTTGTCGAAGGCGTCATGATGCGGTCCCCACATCACTTTGCCGTCGCTTGCAGGGCCCCCAACGGCAATATCGTCGTCAAGACCGAGCCCTTGGCCGCGACTTGGCTTGGCAAGCAGCAGTGGCTCAAGAAGCCGTTCCTCCGTGGGACGCTGGCGCTCCTGGACACAATGGCGTTGGGAAACCGTGCCATGAACTGGGCGGCTGACATACAGACTCGACGGAAGTACGCCGCAAAGGACGACGAAGGGAACGTGGTCGAGACTACGAGCAACCTGAGCAAGCCGGTTGAGAACTTCCTGATCTTCCTGGCCGTAGCCGCCGGGCTGATCGTCCAGTTCGTGATCTTTCGAGGAGTCCCTGAGTTTGTCGCCGAACAGGTGATCCGGACCGCGACCCATTCGCCTACGGTCAACAAAGAACTCCTCGCCACGAACATTTTGGCCGAGATCGTCAAGGTCGTGATGTTCATCGCGTTCCTGGCAATCATCAGCCGGTTTCCCTCGATGCTCGAAGTGTTCCGCTATCATGGTGCCGAGCACAAGGCGATCAACACGATCGAGGCGCGGCTGGATCTGACGGTTGCGAATTGTGGAGCCCAGACAAGGCTGCATCCCCGGTGTGGGACGAACTTCCTGATCATCGTCACACTGCTGGCCTTCATCGTGTTCCCGCTCATCCCGAGAGACCTGTTTGTTCCGGCTACTTCCCCTTGGTGGAAACTGGCACTCAGCCGGATCCCACTCCAACTGGTCGTGTTTCCGATCCTTGCGGGCGTCAGCTACGAGGTCATTCGGGCGGCGGGGAAGGCCAAAGACCAGCGGTGGGTCAACGTGATCCTTAAGCCTGGGCTGATGACGCAACTGATCACGACCGCTGAACCGCGTGAAAAGCACCTCGAGGTGGCGATCGCCTCGCTCAAGGCCGTGTTGAAAGCGGAAACGACGGGTGACCTGACGGTCACCGACGCCTACGTCCCCGAAGACGTCATGACCTAGCTTGGTGGCGTTCCAGGCTTGTTGACCTGAAGCACAGGTATGCGCTCTTCGCCAACATGCACGCCGTTGAACGACACGTCGATCCGGTAGTCACCCGGTCTCTCAAAACGGATCACGGGGATCGCGAACTGCATGAACAATCGAGTTGGGCCTCCATTCGCATCGCGGGGCACCTCTCCGTTGGCGTTGAAGTCCAGCAACGGGCGGGCGTCGTCATCCACCAGCTTGACGGTGACATCCATCGGGTCTCCGCCTTCTGCAGCGTCAAACTCGAACTGAAGACAGAGGAAGAGGGGCGGGTGATCGATCGGGAAGAACGGGGCGATGATGTTGTCGAAAATCCCGACCATGGAGTGGCGACCGTTCTGTTGCTGGGTGGCGTACTCACAAAGCTTGCAGAGTAGCAGCCTCACCGATCCTCACCGAAGACTTTGTAGTAGACGGCCTCAAGCCGCTCTACCATTTGGGCGACGGTGAACTTCTCCTGGATCACCATGCGGGCGTTGCGGCCCATCTGTTCTCGCGCTTCGGGGTTTTCAAGGAGGAAGCGCATGGCTGTCCCAAAAGCCTCTGGCGTCTGCTCGACGAGCAGACCCGTCTTCTCATGCACGACGAGTTCGGCCAGGGCACCCACATTAGAGGCCACGACTGGTCGCCCTCGGGCCATGCACTCAATGACCGCCAGGCCGAACGATTCCATGACGCTTGGCAAGATCGAGAAGGCCATGGCGTCAAAGAGTCGCGGCACGTCGTCCCGATTACCGGTGAAGGTGACATGGTCCTCAACGCCGAGCCTGGCCGCTTCGTCGCGTAACTGCTCGTGAAAGTCTCCGTCTGTCCTGCCGACAAAAAAGAGCTGTGTCTCAGGTTCCTGGTCGAGCACGCGGGGAAGGGCCTGCAGAGCGATGTGGTGTCCCTTTTCTGGCGCGACCCTGCCGACAAGCCCGACCAAGTGCCGACTCTCCGGGATGTCGAACTCCCGGTGCACCGCCAGATTGGACTCAACCTGGACGTCGGCGAAGTCTGTGCCGTTGTATACGACATCGATCGCGTTCGCACGGACGCCCCGACCCTTGAGGACGCCATGTATGTAGTTGCTGACTGCCACAAGGCGGTTCCGGCCATGGGCCAAGTGTTTGTAGATCGGCTCCCTAGTCTCGACATGAACTGTGGAAACGACGGGAACACGGCACAACGTGCCGGCCACGTATCCGAGATAGGTCGCGCGGCTGAGGTGAGCATGAATGAGGTCGAACCGGCCCTTTCGGACGATCTTCAGCATCTCGGACTGTCCCCGCAAGCCCATTGCCACCTTCATGTCCATCGCGTGTGTCGGGATGCCGGACTGGGCCAGCGCGTCTAGCATCCAGGGAATTGGCGGGCAGACGACCTCAACGGAGTGCCCGTGGTGGGCGAGCATCCGGGAAAGCACGACCGTGTGGTGTTCGGCCCCTGAGGTGGCCGAACTGGAAACGACCTGGAGGATCCGGAGAGGTCTCGGAGTCAAGAAGCCATCCTGCAGTGGAAGTCGACCTCCTAGTGTACCAGGGGCGCCTGTTTGGAGAGGGTCATACTTGACTGATGTCTCGACCGGAACCGACACTGTCCGCCCGCCTGGCGGCCATGCCGGCGTTCCGTGCGCTTCGGTATCGGGACTTCCGGCTCCTGTGGGTCGGCGCATTCCTGTCCTTCACCGGATCAGCCGTTCAGACGGTCGTCCAGGGCTACCTGGTCTTTCAGATCACCGGAGACAGCGCCAAACTGGCGATGGTCACCTTTGTCGCGATGCTGCCTGTCTCGATCTTTGGCCCAGTCTTGGGTGTGATCTCAGACATGTACGACAAAAGGTGGATCCTGATCGCCTGCATGGTGATCTCTGCGATCGGTCCCTGTTTCCTAGGGGTTGCTGCGTACGGGCACTTCTTGGCCTACTGGCACTTTCTCGTCGTGTCGGCCGTCGCTGGCTTCGTGACTTGTATCGAGGTTCCTACCCGCCAGTCGATTGTGAGGAGCGTCGTTTCAGAAGAGGATCTAGCGGCCGCAATTCCCGCCCAAGCTTCGACGTTCAACATGGCCCGGGTCATCGGGCCGGTCCTTGGCAGCACGCTGGCCGCATCGTTCGGGGCGCCAGTCTGTTTCATCGCCAACGGGCTGAGTTTCTTTGCGTTGGCTGCGTCGGCTCTGCTGATCAAGTCCGACCTAAGGCCCTTGGTCAAGCGTGTCGAGCCTGTCCGGGATCTCGTGCTGGAAGGCCTTCGTTACACTTTCCGCAACCGGTCCATCCGCACTTTGTTCCTTCTGGAGGCTTCGACTGCCGTCTTCGCCTCGTTCTATGTGGCGGTGTTGCCTGCCATTACGACGAAACAATTGGGCCTTGGACAAATGGGATTGGGTGTGGCGTCGAGTTTCGTAGGGATCGGTGCCCTGGCTGGCCTGATTACGACTGCTTCGCTCAGTCAGAAACCTTACAAAACGTTCATGGTTCGTATCAGCATGTTACTGATGGCTCTTTGCACGACATCGCTTGCGTTTGTTCACTTGCCGGTCGTCGCCTATCCATTACTGGCCATGATGGGAGCCTGTACGATCATCCAATTCAATACGACGAACACGCTTTTCCAGTTGCTGTCTCCACCGGGCCTGCGCGGGCGTGTCATCTCCATGCATATGTGGGCGATCTCTGGGATCGCCCCGATTGGTGTCTTCGCTTTTGGAGTCCTGGCGCAGAACCACGGACTGCCGGTCGCGCTGGCTCTGGGCGGGGTGATCCTGCTGCTCTGCTGGGTTTGGGGTTGGACACAGCGGAAGTCGATTATTGAGCCCAAGCCGATAGGCACTGGAGCCGCGTGACAGATTCGAACTGACGACCTACCGCTTACAAGGCGGTTGCTCTACCACTGAGCTAACGCGGCGCAGGTTGGAATGTACCGCAGGCACGAAAAAGGGCGTCCGGCCCTGGGACCGGACGCCCTTTTTTCGTCAGGTCAGGCTTTTCGGCGACGCCGTCGCGTCTTCACAAGGCGGATCGATCCGTCCAACCCATAGCCAATCTTGTAACCGGGCGGGATCTTGCTCAGGGCAGCGGCCACTTCCGTCGGCATTTCGACCGGTGCCGCACTCTTTCCCGACGATCGCTTGCGGCTCCGCCGGAAACTCTTGGCCGCTTCTTCTGCAGCTCTTGCATCCGTGACAACTTCGAGACCGTCTTGGGTGAGTTTCATGATCTCTGCGCTCGGCGGTACGTGTACGAACACGTACTCGTTCGAGGTCAACAGTCGGACTTCAAAAGGTAAAACGTATTTTTTGACGCCAAGCCTGAGAGTCAAGGCACCATTTCGGGCTTGTGCTCTTAGTTTTAGCGAGGCTTTGGTTTTCTCGACAGTCTTAGCCATTGGGGGGCTCCGTTGAGGCGGCTCCATCCGTAGACGCCTCAAGCAGGATCACAATACCCGAACTTGCTTTCTTGGATATCGCTAACTGCATTCTTAGACAGGAATGTTGTCGATAAGTCTAACGATGCCGAGCCTGGCTGCAACAATCAGCCTTGATCCCGGGCCTATGGCTTCAAGGGGTGCCATTGCCGTCGGATCCACGAGGTCAAGGTAGTCAACGCCAAACCCGAGTGCAGTCAAGACACCCTTTGCTTTGAGCACTAGTTGTTCTACGGGGGCTGTAGACGAACGCATGGCGCTTGCGGTGTCGCCCAAGACCCGATAGAGTTGGTTAGCCACAGCTCGGTCAGAAGCCGACAACCTCACATTGCGGCTCGACATCGCAAGACCGTCGGGCTCGCGCACAGTTTCCGAAAAGTGGAGGGCAATGTTCACGTCCAAGTCGCGGACCATTTTTTGGATCACGGCACACTGTTGGAGATCTTTCAGCCCGAAGAACGCCGCGTTCGGACGGACAATGTTGAAGAGCTTCAGGACGACGGTAGCCACTCCTTCAAAGTGGCCTGGCCTCACGGTCCCTTCGTAGCGTTCAGTGACGTCAGGGACAATGACATTGGTCTGCCGATTCGTGTCGTAGACCTCGCCCGTATCCGGAGCGAAGACGAGATCGACACCTTCTGCTTCCGCAAACTCAAAATCAGTCGACTCGTCTCTCGGGTAGCGATCGAAGTCCTCATTGGGACCGAACTGTGTTGGATTGACGAACAAGGAGACGACGGTCGTTGCGCAGGTCTGTCTGCATTGACGCATCAAGGTCAAGTGCCCTTCGTGAAAGGCGCCCATAGTTGGGACAAGCCCAACATTGTCGGCGTCTTTGCAGAACTCTCTGACCTCAGCCTTTGTGCGGGCAACCCTCAAAAAGACTGCTCCTTCTCGGGGAACTTGCCTTCGCGGACGTCGTTCGCATATCTTCTGAGCGCCCTCAAGAAGACCGTGCGACCGTTCGCGTACCTCTTACTGTGCTTGAACTGGACAGGGTATAGCCCGAGAAGGTCGTGAAAGACCTGGATCTGACCGTCGCAGTGTGGCCCGGCCCCGATCCCGATCGTCGGAACACCCACCGCTTTTGTCACCCGCTCCGATGTTTCCGACGTCGTCAGTTCCAGGACGATCGAGAACACTCCCGCGTCCTCCAGGGCTTTCGCTTGATCTATCAAACGGCTTGCCGCATCCCCCCTGCCCTGGACGCGATGACCGCCAATAGCGTGGATGGATTGGGGGGTCATCCCAATGTGCCCCATGACAGGAACCCCGGTCCTAACAATGGCTTTGACCTCTTCGGTGTAGGTGCCCTCCAACTTGACGGCTTCGGCTCCGTTTCGAACCAGTTGTACGGCTGAGTCGACCGCCTGGGAAACGGAAGAGCCGTAGGAGCCAAACGGCATATCCGCGACGAACAGGGCCCGTTCGACGCCGCGCCGTGCCGCCCGAACGTGGTAGACGACTTCAGAAAGCGTGACCGGAACCGTCGAGGTCTGACCTTGAATGACGGTTCCGAGACTATCGCCGACAAGGACGATCTCGACCCCAGACTGGTCGGCGAGCAAACCACTTGTATAGTCGTAAGCCGTTAGGCTCACAACTTGCTGGCCCGAGCCTTTCATGGCTCGGATCGCTGGCGCGGTCACCTTCTTCGCCATCGTCAAGACCTGAGCGCCTCGATCACTTCGTCCGGGTGTCCGGCCGGCTTCACCTTGCGCCAGACACGCGAAACAGTGCCGTCTGCGTCGAGTAGGAACGTCGTGCGCTCAATGCCCATGTACTGGCGTCCGTACATCGACTTCTCCACCCAGACTCCGACAGCCTTGGCCAACTCCTGTTTGTCGTCAGAAAGCAGGACGAAGTCGAGGCCGTATTTGTCCGCGAACTTCCTGTGCGACTTGACGGAGTCAGGTGAGACTCCAATGACAGGGACACCCTTGAACCGCGGCAATGACTCCTGAAACCCGCACGCTTCGGTCGTACACCCACTTGTGTCGTCTTTTGGATAGAAATAGACGATGGTTGGTGAGCCCTTGAACTCTGCTAAAGTCCGGAACTTGCCATCTTGGTCAAGCAGCCGGAACTCAGGGAACGGTTGACCTTCGACTACCATTTGGGCCTCCTCAAGGCGCCCGGAGTTTATAGTTGAATGCCAGAGACCTTAGGGACCGGGCTCGACGTCGATGAGCATGGCTTGCATCAAATCCACCCTGAGAACAATGCCGCACAAAGTGCCGTCATCGACGATCGGGAGGACTGTGATTCCCTGACTCAGCATCATATGGAGGGCGTCGCTGACTTCAATGGAGGCCGAAGCAACCGTCGGGTGGGGGGTCGCGAAGCGGAACACGGGCTCATCTTTGACCGCGAACAGGCTGCCTTGCTCACCGATCCCACGGCAGAGATCGCCCTCCGTCAAGACTCCGATTGGAACCATGTCGTCGTCTACGACCACAAGGGCAGGGAACTGGTACACGTCCATCTTGTCGACGGCGTCGCGGACGGTGCTCCTCCGATTGAGAGTCGGAATGTGGGCGTGCAGCACCTCGCGCAAGGTCATGGACCGATTGTATCCGCCTCGGCGCCGGCCCCAACTTCTGAGCCCAGTCTCGCTACCAATAGGGTGGCATGGTCGTGCCGTCACGCTGGCGGGAGAACGAACTGATCGTCTCGTAGGAGGCCGCGTTCCAGCCGTTCTTGCCCTTTTCGAGGTCCACCTCAAAAATGGCCCGCTCCGCATAGCCGACTTCGTTCTTGTCGTTGGCGACCGCGATCACCTTGGCCTTCTCACCTTGATACTGTACGACTTTGTAGTAGATAAGATCGCCTTTGGTCTGGGCGTCGTCTAGCGCTTGCTGCACTCCGTCTTTCATGGGCTTGCCGAACATGGCAGTCAGAGATTCCGTGTAGCCATAGGGGATGGCGCACACGACTCCCATGAAGATGAGGATGTACTTCCAGGGCTTCCAGTCGTCGTTCTGCTTGATCGGCCGGAACAGACCGACGATCAAGGTCAAGACGCAACCCACGGCGAAGCTAGCCATCGTATAGCCGACCAGACCAAACATCGTCTCTATGCCTCTCCTTCCTTGTTCCACATCTCAGGAAAGATTCCCGCATCAGAGTCGCTGGCATGAAGAGCGGTGGACTGAAACCCGATGATATTCGCTGGAAGATGATCCAACGCTGGGACGCTGCCCGAGACTCCGAGAGCCTTCGACGCCGGTTTGCTGCCGGAACCCTCAAGGTCTGCCCGCTCTGCGGAACTTTGAATGTCGAAGAGGCCAGCGAGTGCTTTGTCTGCTGGTGGGCTGGTGAGTTCGAGCGCAGTTCGGCGGTCGTCGATCTCAAGATTTGCGAACTCGTGGAGCGATGCCCTGAGTTGGTGGGACTGATGAAACCGGCCCAGCGGTCAGGTCGAGTGATCCAGTTTTTCAGGCGCCTCGTCTGTAGACTCAGGAACAAGCTCGACGTCTTCGTCTAAGGACTGTAAACTCGCGGCGTGTCTGGCCGCATGCCCCTCGTCTACACATTCGGAAACCACCAGCACTGGGTCGATCTCCAGTGGCTCTGGGGTTATCACGTCCTTCCCGGTGCCGTTCGCGATATGTATAAGTTTTGTCGCGGAACCGGGGCGAAAGGCTGCGTGAACTTCGACGGCATCGGCTACGAGAAGATGGCTTCCGAGTGTCCAGAGGAGCTTGCCGATTTGAAGCAGGCGGTCCAAGAGGGCTGGATGGAGCCGGTCGGTTGCTCCTATGGGCAACCCTACGGGCTCTTCCATGGCGGGGAGTCGAACGTCCGGCAGCGCGTCTACGGCGTGCGGACGGCCATGCGGGTCTTGGGATACCGTCCAAAGACGTTTTGGGAAGAGGAGTTTGACTTCTTCCCCCAATTGCCCCAGATGTTGCGCGGCGTCGGCCTCGACGGAGCGGCCCTTTATTTCCAGTGGACATGGCATACGCCCGAAGTGCCGTTTGAAGCCGCACCCGTCGTCTGGTGGGAGGGTCACGACGGATCGCGCATTCTCACCGCCACCAGGAACCGCCTGAACCTCCATCAGTGGCCCGAGGATTTCCAGATCCTCTTGGACGAACTAGCCGAATACGGGCCAGAAGAGGTTCTGCGCAGGGGCGCCACTCCCGGCAATGCAGACGGCGGTGATGACAAAGCCCTTTCGGCGTCAAAGATGTCTCGCGATGTTCCTCCCCTAATCCTCCAATGGCTCGAACTCATGCCGAGCCAAGACTGGATGTGTCGGTCAGAGCTCATGATCCCAAAGATGAAGCAGCTTTTGGACGACGAGCGGTTCGAAGTCCAGTTCGCCACCCTGGGTCAGTACTTGGAGCGACAAAGGGAGTCGGGAACGGGAGACGTGCCAGTCCGCAAGTACTCGCTCGACCAGGTCTGGCACGGGATGACCCTCGGCAAGAACGGAGACTTCATGCGGAAGGAGAGTGAGCGAACCGAACGGACCCTGCTCGAGGCTGAGGCGCTCCATGCCATCCTCGGCGTGTTCGGTCGGCCCTATGCCAATTGGGACGTGTATCCAGTTTGGGAGTTCGAGGAAGCTTGGCGCGAGCTACTGAGCGCGCAGCACCACGACAACGACGAGTGCGAGGGCCTGTGCGGCCACGTTGGCAAAGCATCGTATCGGCGCGCCTATTCTCTGGCCCGCCACCAGTGGTTTGCCGCCAAGCAAATGCTGTGTGCCAGGATTCAATCGGCACCCTGCCACGAAATCCACTTGAACTGCCTGTGCTGGCCGTCAGACCGCTCTCGCGTCAAGCCGAGTCAGGCCGGCATCCTGAGTTCGCCCGTACCTCCCTTTGGATTCAGGGTCGAGAGCCGAGACGAAAACCGCCCTGCCCCTCAGACCGAAACCACCGCCTTCGTCTGGGACTCCTCCGACTCCTCCTTGAAATCCACTCAGGGACACCTGGTGGTACGACCTCTTGCCGCAAAAGCGACCGATGAGCTGCCCGTTTGGGTCGAAGCCGCCGCAGGCAGAGATGGCCATAACCAGGATGCTGATCCGGAAACCGGCTTGATCGTCAAGCACCTGTCTTCCGACGGTCAGTCGGCAGAAATGACTTGGCGCGCGGAACCGAGTCATCGCGGGAACATCGGGTGGACGACGCACATGGACCGACCCAAAGGTGGCCTCAACGCCGCTCAGAAAATGCGCTTTGAGTTCGGTGCAGACATCAGGGTCTGGGCAGACCACCCTTATGGGGTTTCAGAAGTGGTGACCGGCCAGTGCGGTCGAAAGAAGTACCCGACTGGCGACTGGATGACGTCCCCTCAATGGTTTGAGTCCGTTGAGTCCGCGTTCACGTCTACCTCGTTCGTGAAGGTCAGAGCGGGGTCCGAGCAGTGGCTGATCACCCACGCTGGCTGTCGTCAGTGGTTCCTCTCTGAGCGAGCCATCGAGTGCGTCATCAATGCGTATGACCCGTGGGACGAGGACTATTTCGCGGACGAGGTTGCCACTGGCTGGCACGTCCGAAGGTGCGAGGGGCATACGTTCAGCGACTGCTATCGCGAGAGCCGTGGTTGGCACGGGACGTTCACGGCAGCGTCCTATCCCGACAAGAGGGCCAAGGTGGGCGATATCGCTCTGAGCGACTTCTCCTTCCTCCGAGTCCAGCCAACGAACGTGTTGGTGACGGCACTCTTCCGCGAGACTGAGGACTACTCTGGGCGCGACCTCGAGTCTTACGCCGGGCGTGGTATGGGCTATCCCTATGTGTTGCGGCTGGTGGAGTACGACGGGCTTGACACCGACGTGGATCTGAACATCGTCGGCCCAATCGCCAAGGCGTTCAAGACGAACCTTCTTGGTGAGATAGAGGAGGAATTGTCACCTGGTCGTGGCGATGATCGTCTCTTGACGACGGAACCGGAGAACCTCAAGCCGTTTGGAATCGAGGCGGCACGGCTGCGGTTCAAGATGCGCCCCCACGAGATCGCCACTTTGTATTTGGACATCGTCCCGGGTCGCAAACGTTTCCGGGATCTGGATGCCAAGCGTGAGGTCTGGGCGACTGTGCACCGGACGGAAGCTCCCAGCTCCCAATCGTCTTGAGTCGCTGATTGGTCCAGAATGGCGCCATGGTGTTCGACTGGCCCTTCATCTGCGTCGTGTTGGTCAAGTTGGGCCTGGCTGCATTGCTCGGTGCAGTCGTCGGTTACGAGCGTGAGATGCACGGTCGTCCGGCCGGCATTCGGACTCACATGCTGTTGGTCATCGGCGTGGTCATCTTTAGTGAAGTCAGCAAGCGCTTCGGAGGAGACACTCCGGACCGGATCGCGTCGAACATCGTGACGGGTGTCGGCTTCCTCGGTGCTGGCACGATCATGAGGCTCGGCGCCGAGATCAAGGGCCTGACCACGGCCGCGAGCCTGTTCGCGATGGCCGCCATTGGCATGGCCGTCAGTGCTGGAGGGTCGCTCATTGTCGTAGCGGGCGCGGCCACCCTGCTCACGGTCTTCACCCTTGCCGTCGTCGAAAGGATCGAAGACAAACTGGCTCCCAACACGCATGCCCGGGCTCTGATGGTCAAGCTTGCCCGACGCGAAGCCCTGTCTGTGGTCATCGAAGCGATCGAACGGGTCGGCAGTTCGGTACTTGGCGCCCACCTGTCGGGCGACGGTGGCCTCACCGTGACATTGGACGTCCAGGGCGCACACTCCGAGGCCATGACGAGTGCCTTGCATTGCTCCGATGTTGTCGAAGCTGTTTGGCTTGACTGACTCGCGCAGTCAGGCCCCGCAGGCTCCCGTCGTCGCATAATCCTTACATGACGCGCCGCCAACTGCTGGGACTCATGGCTGGGGCGGCACTCTGCCCCATGGGATGCAAGAGCGTGTGGCTCCCAGGGAAGGAGCTCCGGATCGCTACGTGGGGCGGAGCTGGGGACGATGACGAGTATGCAAGGCTCCAGAAACGACTGTATCGGGAGTTTGAGTCAGCCCACCCGGGCCTAAAGCTGCGAGTCGAGGCTGCTCCCGACAGTCAGGAGCACGTGCGCAAGGTTCTGCTCGACTACATTGCAGGGGCGATGCCCGACATCGTCAACCTCGATGCGTCGAGCGCGGCTGTCTTTATCGATAACGGCACGCTGATGGATCTGACGCCGTTCATCGACCGCGACCCAGCGTTCCGCTTGGACGACTACTATCCCAACGTTGTGGACGTCGCGCGCCGTGGCAAGTCGCTCTTTGCCATTCCGACCGACTTCACGCCGATGGTCGTCTATCTCAACAGGAAGCTCTTCCGCGAGGCGGGGGTCCCGGTTCCAACGGGGCAATGGAGTTTCGAGAAGTTTCAGGAGATCGCGAAGGCGCTCACTCGCCCTGGGGTCTACGGGTTCGAATTCGCCAACTGGATGCCGGGATGGGTGATGTTCCTCTGGAACAACGGTTCAGACGTGTTGGCGCCCGACGGGTCGCGGGCGACAGGGTTCTTCGACTCGCCCAAGTCTGTAGAGGCGGTGCAATACCTGGCCGACCTCGTCAACAAGTACCGAGTGGCACCCTCTCTCAGCCAGTCAGCCGCGACGGGAGTCGACTTCTTTGCCACCGCCCGCGCCGCGATGAAGGTCAGTGGACATTGGTACATCGTCGCCCTCAAAGCCGCGAAAGACATCGATATGGACGACATCGCGGTCGTCGAACTCCCAACGAACCTCGAGCACTCTGTGACGGTGATGTACGAAGCTGGACAAGCGATCGGGAAGGGGTGCAAGCACCCCGAAGAAGCCTGGGAGTGGCTCAAGTTCTGGGCGAGCTACGGGGTTCAAAAACGCTACAACGCGAGCGGGATCGCCGTCTGCGGACGAAAGGACGTCGAGGAGGAGAAGCTCCGCGCCTCGCGTGGGACGGACCTGGAACGGGCGTTCCAGTCCATTGTGCCGTCGGCGCGTCCGCCTTGGGGCTCTCGGGTCGAAGGATACGATCGCGTCGAAGACGTCGGACAGAAGGCCATGGACGCTGTGCTCAAGAACAATGTCCCTGTACACGTGGCGGTGTCCAAAGCGGCTCACGACATAGACGCTGAGTTCTCGAAGCGTTGACGGCCCTCCTCGAACCAAATCCGCTGATCGAGCATTACCTGATGATGTGCGACGCCTCTTTGTTTTCCTCATGGCTGTAGTCGTGCCTTTGAGCGGACTGTCCCAAAGTTCTCCCTTCTTTCGCTGGAGGTTGGACGTCCCCGGAACTCCACAAGCCGTCGCGTTCTCCAAGGACGGGAAAGCGTTCTTCATCGGAAACGGCGACAGTTCCATCCGTGAGTACGACGCGAACACGGGAGCCCTGGTCAGACAAGTGACGGGATTGCCCGGACCGGTCGGAGCTCTGGCCGTTTCTCCCGATGGGCAGTACTTGGCGAGCAGCTCCTTTGTCTTTGAAGGAGGAAGCGGCCCTGACCACACGATCCATTTGTGGCACACCGCCGACCTATCGCCCGTCACCGTGCTCTCGGGGCACACTTCGAGCGTGCTCGACGTCGACTTTTCTCCCGACGGTCAGTATTTGGTGAGCGCGGGCGATGACACGACAGTCCGCGTATGGCGCGTGTCTGACTGGACACTGAGCACGACCCAGATTGTGGGGCAGTTCGTCAGTTGTATGCGGGCGCGCTTCATTCCCGGACGTCAACAGATCGCAACCGTGGACTTCGTTGGCAACCTGCGCCTGTGGTCGGCGCCTGGCTTGTCTCCACTGGGCCAACTCAACACGTTTCGATCATCGTTTCTCGGTGCCTTCGCCGTTTCGCCCGATGGGAACCAGGCCTTGGTGTCGTCTTTCAACGGAGTGAGCTGGGTTGATTTGAACAACCTGACCCAGGTGCAGACGACGACCAAGATCATGCAGGGCTACGACGCTGTCTTCAGCAGTTCCGGGCACACGGCATTGATCGTGGGCCTTCCGTTCACAAGCACCGATCCCACGCTTGAGGTCTGGAACGCTGTCTCCAAGTCGTTGCTTGTCAACTTGGTGCTGCCCGATGGGTTTTCGACCAAGATCGCGATGGGTTGCCGGCGTCGTCCCGGTGTCGACGGCCAGTTCGGCATGGCCCTCGAGTCGCTGGGGTTTGGGTCGGGCCAAGCTGGTCTCGCGCAAATCCCCGACTTCACTTCCGGAGTCCGCAAGTAAGGGCGCAACCAACTGGTCGCGCGATTCGCCCATACTGAGGCGTGCGCAAGGATCGGACTGGCTACCTGTTCATCGCGCCGGCGTTGGCTCATTTGGCCGTGTTTGCCGCGGTGCCGATCCTTTACGCCCTCTGGGTGAGCCTGTTCGACTGGAAGATCCTCAAGGGCACGATGCCGTTTGTCGGGCTTGGCAAGTATGGCGAAGTGCTCCAGGATCCGTCCTTCTGGAACGCGATGGGGAACTCGCTGAAGTTCACCCTTCTCAGTGTGCCCTCCGGTATGGCGGTGGCGCTTTTGATCGCCGTGCTTGTGGCCCAGCAGTTGCGTGGAATGGGCCTGTTCCGTACTTTGTACTACGTGCCATCCGTCAGCAGCATGGTCGCGGTTTCCATGCTGTGGATCTACGTGTACCTTCCCGACAACGGCCTCATCAACGTGACAACGAAGCTGTTCGGCTTCAAGAGTGTGGACTTCCTGAACGATCCGTGGTGGGCCATGTCTGCGCTCGCATTCATGTCGGTGTGGACGGGCTTGGGCCCACGCATGATCATCTACGTTGCGGGGCTACTGGGCGTACCACCTGTCCTCTATGAGGCTGCAGAACTTGACGGGGCGCGACCTTGGGCCAAGTTCCGCCACGTGACTTGGCCGATGTTGGCTCCAACGAACCTGTTCGTTTTGGTCACGAGCACCATCGCCGCGTTCCAACTGTTCACTCCGGTTTACATGATGACCAGGGGCGGGCCGCTCGACACGACGGACGTAGTCGGGTACCACATCTACGTCGAAGCGTGGAGCAAGTTCCATGTCTCGACGGCATCGGCACAATCGTTTCTGCTCTTGATCGTCACGGCCGCTGTCGCCATGGCCCAGTATCGCCTGATGAAGTCGCAGCTTGAAGGCTACAGTGCATCCTGACAGGGGATCACCGCGTAAAGGATCGAGACGATGTTGAGGAGACGAGCGCCAAGACCGGTGAGACAACCTGAGTTTCTCGGTATCCGGATCGCGAGGATCGCACTTCTCATCGTGTTCGGCCTCATCGAGAGTGTCTTGATGACGGGGATCCACTCCGGGGTCGGACGTGACTTTCGCTGGACGGCCGCGATCATCGTGATCGTCGTGTTCGCCATCATCGAACGCAAGCTGCGGCGTAGGTGACGGTCAAGTCGCGAATCAGGGCGCGGCTTTCGATCCCGGAGTCGACAGTACGGGCCACATCGAGCACTCTTCGTTCCAGTGGTCGATCCCCAGATTGCCCCACACCCAAATCGCTCCGGGCTGGAAGGCGTAGTCGCCAGTCAGTCCTTCGTAGATGTGTTCGGTCGCACGGTTCACGGTGAAGAACGTGTTGAGGTCGACGACGGTGCCAAAGCGAGACGCATAAGTGCCGGTTGGATCGAACCAAAGATCGTCCGTCGTTGGGTCGCAGGTCATCCATCCGTGGCCAGCGAGATAGATCTGTGCCATCACGTGCCATTGGTTCAGGCCCTCCCACCAGCCGCAGAGGCACCGCGCTGGAATTCCGGCATGACGGCATGCAGCCACGAGCAGGGTCGCATAGCCTCCGCAATCGCCGTGATGCGCGGTGAAGGCGTCTGCCCCGAACAAGCCCCCGTTGATATCATACGTGAGTTCGTGATTGACTCCGAGGTAGAGCCGTTTCGCTGCGTCATACGGCGTCAGTAACAAGCGGTAGCCGCTGGGAAGATAGGTGTCTACGAACTGAGCTATTGCGGGGCTACCTACCTGATAGACCGGTTCGTCGCCAACATAGCAGGGCATCGATCCGGCGGCAGTGTCCTCATCGAGCCAAGTTGTCGACCGCAACAGGGCCGCGTTCGTCTTCACATTGGAGAGGTCGGCCAAGATGTCCTGCTCGAAGCCAGCCGTCTCATCCGTCACGTTGAGCCGTTCTGTCCGAAGGATCGCGTGGTTGTACGGTTGACTGAAGACCCGGGTGCCCGCAGGCTTTGTCCGTGAGCTGACGACCGTCTCGTTCGCTTCGCTTGATGGGTTCCATGCCCAGGTCACCATTCGGTCGACCGTAGATCCGGGAGTGAATGTGACCGTGGTGGACTGACGGGCGAAGACACGCCTCTTGTCGGTGTAGACGATGTCAGAGCCGGGCGGCGTCGGGGTAAAGGCAGAACTCATCTGGTTGTCGGCCAGATTGGGATCGCCCAGGACGCCTTCTGGATCCAAGTCACAAGAAATGGGGACCACCCCGTCCATCCCACCAGGGAAGTAGAGGTGGCACCAGTACCCGTCGCCGTCTGTCGGCGTCCAGACGGGGTATTCGAACGTGAGGTTTCCGAGCGTTATCTGCACGTTGTAGGTCTGTCCATCGGCGTGATGGACGCTCCACACGACTTTGACCGGATACAGGGCGTCGCCCACGTGGGGCGTGACCCTGTTTCCTTCAAGGTCGCACGGATAGATGTCGGTCACTGTCACGTCCATGTTTCCGTGGGCCCCTGCGCTCAGCAGCAAGCCTCCGACTATCCACAGCCCTTTCATCATGCCCTCAGTGTCAGAACCGATCAGTCACCCATTGTATCAAAGGAATCCTGCCTAGGCTGCCTCACATCATTAAGTCGTTCAAATCTGCAGACCGACCTCCCTTGTCCCGGAAGCGCCGGCTGATGTAGAGTGACGAGTGAGCGATGAGCCCGGCCAAGAAGACCGCCACATACGCCGTCCTCATCCTTTTGGCGGCGTTCCTCATGGCGCCGTTCGCGTGGATGGTGCTCGTCAGCCTTCACGAAAGCAAGGAGGCGATACCCGACGTCGCCAAACTAGTCCCATCCACGCTTCACTGGGAGAACTACCGCTTCGTGGTCTTCCACCCGGACATACCGGTGTTCCGGTTCTTCTTGAACTCCCTCGTCGTCTGTGCAGGCGTGGTTTTTGGCCAGCTCTTGGTCTGCTCGATGGCTGCGTATGGGTTTGCCCGGCTCCAGTTCAAAGGCAAGGAGATCTTCTTTGCAGCGATCCTCCTCAGCATGATGTTCGCGGGCACCGTCACGCAGATCCCCGTCTTCCTCATGCTCCGGTCTTGGCATTGGCTCGACACTTACTGGGCTCTGATCGTGCCAGGAGTCAGCAGTTCCTTCGGGATATTCCTCTTGCGCCAGTTCTTCAGCCAAATCCCGATGGAACTGGACGAGGCGGCTCGGATGGACGGTGCCAGTGATTGGGTCGTCTATTCCCGGCTGATCCTTCCGATGAGTAAAGCTGCCTTGGCGACTTTGGGCGCATTTGCCTTCATCGCCACCTGGACCGACTTCTTCTGGCCGCTCATTGCCACTCAAAGCCAGGACATGCGCACTCTCGAGGTCGGACTGAGCATCTTCAAGAACTCATATGGCGGCACGAACTGGCCCCTCCAAATGACCGCCGCCGTCGTCACGCTGGTTCCGTTGCTCGTCGTGTTCCTGTCCCTCCAGCGCTACTTTGTCAAGGGTGTGACCCTCGGCAGCATCAAGTAGTCCTCAAGCAGTTACAAGACCGCGACCTTCATGCAGGTCAGTCCGTATCCGTACCCATAGTGGGCCAGCTGTGTCCAGTCTGTTGATGCGCCGCTACCCGGGTACCCAAAGTGCGAACCGTCCCGGAAATAGCTGGTATCGGCTTGACAGTGCGATGGGACAGGGAAGCTCGTGACGTCCCGGCAGATGTAAGCCCACGAAGGGCCCACCACCTGCATCGAAATCAGATAGGACGTGCCTGGCGTCAAGGGACCGAACATCACGGTCGCGTAGTAAGTGACTCCAAGAGTCCCGAAAACGTGGTCTGTGAACCGGTTCTTGAATGCCGAGATGAGGCCCGACGTTGCGATCAGTGTTTTGCCCGTCTTGTCGTAGACATCGATCCAGACTTGGGTGTCGTAGTCCGTGTACTGCAGGAAATTGGCGCTGACCGACGTGATGTATCGGTTCTCAGACGTGGCCGTCACAAGTTGCCCCACCTGTAGGCCGTAGTTCGCCCCATAGTCGGCCATGCCTCCGTCGCAGGACCCGATCCCCTGGTCGTAGCTGTAACCAGCTTCGACCGTGTGGTCATAAAGTACGCCGCCGTGCACCGATGCCGAGAGCGACACGATCGGGATCAGGGCCAATAGTTTCGTCCTCATCTTCGGCCTAGTCCCCTTGCAGGCCGCTTCGCTGGGCCCGCGTGACCCGAAATCGGGCGAGCGCTGCCAGGCACAAGCCGAGGCCGACCGGCCCCCCAGTCTCTGGTCACGTGCTGCCGACCCTCAGAATGGTCATGCCCTCGCCAAAACCGAGGTCGCCCATCGACGTCCACTCCGTTGTCCCATAGCCACCGGAATAGCCAAAGTGTGAATAGTCCCTACCGTACGAACCCTCCACTCCGTTGACATCTCTGGCAATGTATGCCCAGGAGGGACCGACGACTTGCATCGCGATCATGTAGTCGGAGCCTGCATGGAGGCCACCGAGGACGACGTTGGCGTGGTAGGTGACCCCGCGCATCCCGAAAACGTCGTCTGTGAAGTACGTCTTGTACGCGGTGGTCAGGCCTGATGAAGCGATCAGAGTGCTTCCCGAGCTGTCAAAGAGCTCGATCCAAACCTGAGAGTTGCCGTCGCTGTACTGGAGGTAGCTGGCTTCGACCGTATCGATCAAAGGTCCAAGGGCTGTGATGACCTGGCCCTCCTGCAGTCCCCTGTTGGAGCCAAAGTCGGTGCTCCCACCGTCGGCGTCGCCGTTGCCTGCGTTGTACCGATAACCTGAATTCAGGCTGTGGTCGTAGAACCAGACTTGCGTGCGAACCGGACTCGTAAGTAGGGCCATCGCCAAGACGGAAGCTGTCCGTGCCTTCACCGGCCACCTCCTGGGCTCTGGGTCTTACGGGATCGCTGGGCCCTCCTGCGTGCCCAGGCTGTGGCCAACGCGCCCGCGCCCAGCGCCATCAACTCGCATGGCTCGGGAGTTAAGATCGCCATACAGGTCTGCCCTGCACCAAATCCCAACCCGGCAAACGACTCCCAGGAATTGCAGCCATATCCACCTGGATAGCCGTAGTGGGAGTAGTCGCGGGCAAACGACTCGTCAAGCCCGTTCACGTCTCTGCAAATGAACGCCCAGGATGGACCGACAACTTGCATGCAGACCAGGTACGAGTTCCCAGCCTGCAACCCACCGATCATGGCTCGGGCCGTGTAAGACACGCCCATGAGCCCGAAGACGCTGTCAGTGAAGTAAGTCTTGGTCGCAGGGACTGCCCCGGTCGAGCCGATAAGACTGTGACCGGCCGCATCATACACGTCGATCCATACTTCGTCGTCGAAGTCGCTGAACTGGAGAAAGTCGGCCCGCACGTAGGGGATCATCGTGCCGCCAGCGACGGCCGTCACGAGTTGGCCTTCCTGAAGGCCGAAGTTGGCACCGTAGTCGTAGATTCCGCCGTCGCAGGCTCCGTTAGCTGCGCTGTAGCTGAAGCCGGAACCGACACTGTGGTCATAGAACGACCACGCAAAGGACACCGGTGCCAAGGCACCGACGCCCCAGAGAGCCAAAGCTCGTTGATTCAAACAGCCACCTCCAAAGGTGATTGAGGCGGGCGTCGAACGGCGCTCCCCCTCACTATAAGTGTATCCTAACTTCCCGGTGTTCAGACACCGACAGGAGGCCTGTTTTGAGTTCGCTCACGGAACGGTCAGTTCCAGTCAAAGGTACCGTGCGACTCCAGCGACTGTCGCAACGATGATCGGGGCCACCCAGGTGGCGAGGCCTATTGCTAGCCCAAGGCGGTAACCGGGGTGTTGACTCTGCGCTGGCCGAGAGAAGAGCAGGCCGGTGGCAAAGACGGCCCAAACGACCTCAAGACCCCAGATGAACTCAAAGGGTGTGATTACGTCGTTCCCCATGGCCATGAGAGCGTCGGCTACGACATTGATGGGTGCCAGGGCACACCCGGCCGTTCCCATCCAGGGCACCTGGCGCGCCCAAAAAGAGAGGTCGACGGCCTCGTTCGCACCTTGGGCGCAGGTCTCATCGATTCCCTTGCGCGCGGCCAGTCTGGCTTGGGAAGCATACTTGAGCCCCATGGCCAACATCGGCGCTCCGACCACCAAAGTGACTGGGCCAATGGCGTAGGCCAGCCAACCGTTCGACCCGGACGGGCTGCACAAGCTCAAACCGAGCCAGACAAGCGACGTGCAAACGAGCGCAGTTCCGACCATAGTCAGCGACGCTGCCGCATCCCGCTTTGCCTGAAAATCACGGAATGATCCCATTCCCACCCAACCTCATCATACAGCGCCCGGCTGACCCTGCCAGACGGCACTCCCCACTGACAAGCACGCTTCCTTTGGAACTACCGTCCGTGAAACCGGGCCGATGCCTGAACGTCACGCTTCATGAGAGACACAGAGTCTTGGAGAGACTGGATGAGACAGTTGAAACATCTTTGGATCCTAGCGGCGATGGGTGCGGCGACGGTGGCCGTCAACGCCCAGGACGACACGGCAAAAGGGGGATTTGGCGGATTCTTGAGGCACGACCGGAACTCGATGGCACGCGAACAGAGGTCTGATCCGGCCTACCTGGACGCCGTGCGCAAGACGGCGTCCATGGTCAATGACAGCGACGCGCAGCGGATGGTTGGTGTACACGGGCTGTCTTTGCTCAACCTCACCTGGGAAGACACGGGGCGCTTTAAGGGTTCGTCGGTCGGGCCAAACATCAGCGATATGACCATACAAGTCGGTCTGCCGGTGGGCCATGGCCAAGTGGAGAAGGTTCTAATGCCCGTGATCCGGTACCCCAACTTCAGCGACGTGACCGGAGAGATGGATCCCCGCGACTTCACGCTGTTGGTCGGCAACCAGAGGGGGGCTTCACTTAAGCGGATCTCGCTCTACGACTTCCTCGTCTCGCCTTCCCGCTACATGGCTCATCCGGATTCCTGGACGGCACGCGACCGCACGCTCTTGGCGCCCCGAGACTCGAAGGTGCTGGTGAGCGCCCAGGCGTGCTTCTTGCCGGTTCCCCAGCAAGGAAAGGCGACCTTCAATCCTGTCGTCTTCAACTACCAGTCGTCACCGGGAAATCCAGCCGTGCTCACGATCCTGGCGACCCGGGAGGGAACCAGCATGACCGTGATCGACAACAAGCGCGACGGCTTTGACGCTGGCTGGGACTGGGGACAGCGGCTGTTTCACAACGCAGACGGCATGCGGGCCAGCCTCACTGGCGAGCGCTTGAGCGACTGGAACGCCAAGGGCCGGCCCGGAGAGGGCCACGGGGACGCGAAAGTTGCGGACGAGGCTCTGAACATGGTGCTTCTGATTCAAGTTCCGCTCAAGCATCGCGAGGAGCCGCGCTACAGTGGTGGCCTTGGCGGAGGCGGCGGGTTCAACGAGGACATGGCGAAGTCGGCGCCAGCAAGCCAAGGGGCTCGACGGGGCGGAAGCGACGTTGAGAACGCCGTGATCGGGCACGGGGACGAGGAAGGCCCGTTCACCGAGGTTGATCACCTGGCTGTCGAACGCGACCCTCGGTTCCCAGTGCGCGTGACGGTGCAGTTCTACAAGGCGACATCGAACGGAGTGATGTCTTCGACGGACGCCAGCCAGATCAAACACGACATTGACCGCGTGTACCAGGCCTCGACCAGTGTCGGCAGTCTGGTGACAGGCGGCCGGACCGGTCGGATCACCGAATACGACGGTGCCAAAGTGCAGCCACGAGAATGGTGGGACAACTTCTGGATGAACTATGAAACGTGGTCAGGCGTGCCGCGCGACCAGGCGGTGACGAAGTTGCTTCGACTTCTCGGTAAAGACTACAGGGCGACGCCGGTGACAGAGCTCTACCTTCGCGACTGCTTGCGAAGCCGCGACTAGTTCGGCACAAGGGCGCGGGACAGGGGTTCCGCGCCCGCTTTTGGTGCCAGAATCCGGCTATGCCCTTCCTGCCCGCGCCCGTAGACGACGTAACGCTCACCCGAGGCCTGGCTATCCACGACTCCGTCAAAGTCGTGCCCAAGGTGTATTCGTTTCCCAACTCAGACGATAACTTCGAGAAGTCTGTGCTGACGGTGGCAGGTAGGAACATCGTCGTGGACTTTGGTGGTGCAACGCTGGAAGGCAGCCCTGAGACGGCGGCGCCTGACAAGCGACAGGGCTTGGGCCTGCTGGTGACGGGCGAGAATGTCACCATCCGGAACTTGAAGATCCGCGGGTACAAGATCGGGTTCCTTGCACGGAATTGTCCAGGTCTCAAGCTTTACAACTGTGATTTTTCCTACAATTGGAAGCAACACTTGATGAGCACCCAGGAAAGGGAAGACGAATCCGACTGGCAGAGCTACCACCACAACGAGAACCACGAGTGGTATCGATACGGAGCGGGGGCCTATCTTGACGGATGCGACAACTTCGAGGTCAAGAACTTGCACGTAACCGGGGGACAGTGCGGGCTGATGCTCACAAAGTGCAACAACGGCCTTGTCTGGAACTGCGTCCTTTCCTTCAACTCAGGACTAGGACTTGGTATGTACAGGTCTTCCGGCAACAAGATTATGCACAACAAGATGGATTGGTGCGTCCGAGGCTATTCGCACGGTGTCTACAACCGTGGCCAGGACTCGGCCGGAATCTTGGTGTTCGAGCAGTGCAACCAGAACATCTTCGCTTACAACTCGGCGACCCACGGCGGCGACGGCTTTTTCCTTTGGGCGGGCCAGCAGACGATGGACAGCGGAGAGGGTGGGTGCAACGACAACCTCCTCTATGGGAACGATCTCAGCGACTCACCTTGCAACGCGATCGAAGCGACGTTCAGTCGAAACCAGTTCGTGAACAACCTCTTGAGCGACTCTTGGCACGGTGTGTGGGGCGGTTACAGCTACGGCACGCCGATCATTGGCAACCAGTTCGGCCTGGACGGTGAGGCGATCGCGATCGAACATGGACAGAAGAACACGATCAGCTTCAACAAGTTCGGTGGCGACTCGGTGGGCGTCTTTCTCTGGCAGGACGCAGGACAGCCTGACCCGAGCTGGGGTTACCCCAAGCACCGCGATGTCCGGAACGTCGGAACCGTCGTCGAGCACAACGTCTTCCTGCCTGAGGCCGAGCATGCGATCCTTCTCGGCTCCGGTTTCGACGTGACTCTACGACAAAACCTCTTCATGGGCTCCAAGGGCGTGTGGCAGTTCGACGGCGAGCAGTCGAACACGCTCGCCGAACGAAACGTGGGGCAGGGGCCCAAAGACGAGCCAGCCAAAGCAGGCGTCACCTACAAGGACAACCTGTGGAACGGGATCCCTGGTGAGCTGGCCAAACCCTGGATGTCACGCGGTGGCAATTCAGTGGTGGCGAACGAGCCAGATGGCCCTGACTATCTGAAGTTCATCGAGACGAGTTGGTCGAGCGGACTCGACATCCCGAAGCGTCTGGCCTCCAATCCGTCGGACGAACTCAAGGCCGCCCTTTTGGCCATGGAGCCTTACTATGTGAAGCCGGCCACGAACGGAATGGACGCCTTCATCCCCAAGGGCACGCTCCGCGGTCGAAAGTACATCTTGGTGGACGAATGGGGCCCCTATGACTTCAGGCGTCCTCTGATCTGGCTTCGCAAGAAACCCACACCCGACACTCTCTCCTTTGAGATCCTGGGCCCCAAAGGGAAGTGGCGGGCCACAGACGTCAAAGGTCTGACGCTGAGCTCGCAGAGCGGATCGGTACCCGGAACTGTGACCGCGACGGTTCCCAAGGGTAGCGACGGAAACTACCGGATCCAGATGGCATATGTCGGTGGAGAGACTGTGGACGCCCGGGGAGTTGTGACGGCCGCAGGCAAACCAGTCGTGTTCGGCTGGAGCAAGGTGTTCATCCCGATCGACTGGGACGTCAAGTTCTGGGCTTGGGACGACTCGTCTGATCCGAGGACCAAGACGGCTGCCTTTGCGAAAGTACTGGCAGGGAAGCCTCTAGCGGAGTACAAGTCGAACGAGTTGTTCTTTGCCACAGGAGGGTCGCCGCGCGAGGGCGTGCCCGCTGACCACTTCACGACCTCGGCTGAAGGCAGCTTCATGTCTCCTGGCGGTGACATGGTCGTCAACATCACCTGCGACGACGGGGCCCGGGTTTGGGTCGACGACAGGTTGGTCATCGACGAATGGCACTACCAGGGACCGACTCTCTACACGAAGGAACTAAAGCTGGCGAAAGGGAAGCACTCGATCCGGGTCGCCCACTTTGAGATCGACGGTTACACTGAGCTCAAGGTCGAGGTCAAGCCAAAAGGATGACTGTCGCAGCAGTCTGGGCGCTTCTTGAATCCGCGGCGCCTTCAGGCGAGTAGAAAGGGACAGCCATGAGCGAACTCATCAAACAGCTGGAGGGGCGCACGGTGACGGTGTACACGGCCGCCGGCGAGACCGAACACAAGGACACTGGAGTGGTCCATTCCGCCGACAGCACAATCGTCGTCCTTGAGTCGCCGTCGGGCCTCTTGGTCTTCCCACTCGCCCGGGTTCGACTGATCAAAGTGCTGAAGTGACATCGGCAGGCTGACACCAGGAACTTTTTCTCCAGTTTCGTCGTTCCTTTCGCCGAGAGGAAACTGATGTCAGCACTACCCACCCTCGCCGCCCTTGCCATCGCATCGTTGGGGCTCGCTGGAGCCATGTCCGGTCTGAAGCCGGGGGAGTCCGTCACGCCGTTCAACCCTGACCATATTTCCGGACCGCTTGCCGGCACGACGAAATGCTTTGTGTGCGCGAACGGACGCCGACCGTCCGTCCAGGTCTGGGTGAACGGAGAAAGCGCCCAGTACGTGGCCAAGCTGGCCGAGCACCTCGAAGGGCAAGTGCAAAGCCACAAGGAGCAGCAACTACGTGCCCTCATCGTTGTCTTGACCAAAGACAAAGCTGGAACAGCCAAGGAATACAAGAACCTGATCGGAGACAAGGCCAGCGATGTGTGCCTGGCTTTGCTCAGTCCGTCCGACGCCGCCGTCGGCCACTACAAGATCAATTTGGACGGTTCAGTGAAGAACACGGTCATGGTCTACCGCGACATGAAGATCGAGCATGCCATGACGAATGTGAGCCTCGATCCAAAGGGCGAAAAGCAGTTGGACGGAGCCCTGGCAGCCGTCCTGAAATGACCTAGTATCATCAGGCCCGTGGAACAGGGTCTGACAGGAATGGTCGCTCTCGTCACCGGGGGCGGGTCTGGCATTGGTGCAGCGATCGCAAGGTCACTCTCCAGTGCCGGAGCCGCCCTTTTCCTGTGTGGCCGGAGGCAGGCTGCGTTGGCTCAGTTGGCCTCAGAACTGCCCGGTCCCGTCCGCTTTGCCACGTGCGACGTTAGAGACCCGTCCTCGATCGAGGGGACGGTCGCCCAGTGTGTCGAGGGCCTGGGCAGGCTCGACGTTCTTGTCAACAACGCGGGCGTCTTCGGACCCACTCCTGTCGAGGAGGTCACGCTTGACGCCTGGGACGAGGTGCTGGAGACGAATCTGCGTGGTCCGTTCCTGTTCGCACGTGCGGCTTGGGGACATCTGCGGTCCAGCCATGGTCAGATCGTCAATATCAGCTCAGTTGCCGGTGTACAAGGTTTCGTTGGGAATTCAGCTTATTGCGCCAGCAAGTTTGGCCTGAACGGGCTTTCCGAGGTCTTGGCCCTGGAGGGGAAAGCCCATGGAATCCGAGTCTTCTCCGTTTGCCCGGGATCGGTGGACACTGATTTGTGGGTACCGCACTCGGAAGAGTCAGAGCGAGCCAGGATGATGAGGCCCGAAGCGGTTGCCGATTTGGTCCGTTGGCTCGTAGCCTCGCCCCGCTCGATCGCGGTCGCTCCTGTCGTCGTCACGAACTTCTCCAGTCCCTTCTCTCAGGACTGAGAATCGTCGTTGGACATGCCACTAGTCATAGTCGCGCAGGTCGCTCAGGCGAATAATGAGGACATGGCTGAGTGCAAAGTCATTCGAAGCAAGGACGGCTTCCACGGCAAACAAGGTATGGACTACCTGACAGGGATCTCGGCCCAGACTGCTGGATCGCAAGCGATCTGCATGCATCTGCTGGTGATGCCACCTGGCACGCGCTCAGAGCCGCACTACCACGACGCTCACGAGACCGCCATCTATGTGCTGGAGGGGGCAGTGGAGTTCCTGCATGGGCCCGAGTTGGAGAACTGCGACCGCGTACAGGCTGGCGACTTTGTCTACATTCCGGCGGGTGTGCCCCACCTTCCGTACAACCCCTTCAGCCACGAAGCGAAGGCACTGATCGCTCGGACGGATCCGAACGAGCAGGAGAGTGTAGTCCTCTGCGAAGAACTCGACCCGCTCAACCCTCGGGACTGACGCCCTTTGGCCGCTAGCCGTTAAGGAACTTCATCCCGACCGATGGGTAGCGCTCTCCGACTGCTTGGAGGGAGTCCAGATCGTCGAAATCCTCCTTGGTAAGCCGGACGTTGAGGGCCCCGACGTTGTCTTCCAAGTACCGCACTCGCTTTGTCCCGGGGATGGGGATCATCTTCTCGCCCCGGGAAAGCACCCACGCGAGAGCCACTTGGGCCGCTGTCGCCCCTCGCCTCTTGGCGACCTCCTTGACTGCCTGGGCCAGTTGAGCGTTGGCGGTCATGTTCTCTTCGAAGAACCTTGGGTTGTTTCGGCGCCAGTCACCTTCCGGTAGGTCATCCGGGTGTTGGATCGTGCCCGTGAGAAACCCACGGCCCAGCGGCGAGTAGGGGACAAAGGTGATCCCTAACTCGGCACAAGTCGGGATGACGCTCGCTTCAAAATCGCGCGTCCACAAGGAGTACTCACTCTGTACTGCCGTGACCGGGTGAACGCTGTGTGCCCGTCGAATGGTCTCAGCGGCGGCCTCGCTCAGGCCCAGGTTCCGGACTTTGCCAGCTTTGACCAGTTCGGCCATAGCCCCCACTGTTTCTTCGACAGGAATCTGGGGATCGACCCTGTGTTGGTAGTAGAGGTCGATCACATCTGTTCCCAAGCGCTGGAGACTCAGGTCGCAGCACCGGCGCACGTACTCGGGAGTGCCGTCCACAATCCACGGCTCGTTCGACGACACTTGATCCTGATGGCTCGTCATGGATCGGTCGTAGACGTTTCCAAACTTCGTGCACAAGAAGACTTCGGCTCGGTGGTCTTTGAGGACTTCCGACAGGAGCTTCTCGTTCTCTCCGGCCCCGTAAACGTCGGCGGTGTCCCAGAAGTTGACTCCGAGTTCAAGGGCACGGCCCAGTGTCCGGAGACACTCGCCCTTGTCCGACGGCCCGTATGCGTAAGACATCCCCATGCACCCCAGGCCGAGCGCGCCCACTTCACGACCGGCGATCGTCCGCTTGTCCATAGCCTGACTATAGTCCATTGCGCGGGGTGGTCTGGACCCGAGTCGGGCGGTTCGGCTCCTCTCGGTCGCACCACAATCCTCTGCAGGCGGTAACGCTTCGTCGTCGACTTTCGTGACAGTGAAAGACGGCTAGATTGTTCGTAGCCAGGAAACGGCTTTGTTGAGTTGAGACCGCTCGAAGTAGAGCACCGGACCGTTCGTCACTTGGCTCAGCACGACAGCAATGGGCCGTGCGACGGACTCCGGCGCCACTATCGCCGCCGTGAACTCGGCACGGGGGCTGGCCGACGCCGCGTCGAACAACCCCTGAACCGCATCCGATTCCCAGCCGACGAAGCCGTCGAACACCAAGAGGATGCGGTTTCGGGAATCCTGCAAAGAAGGAGTTGTCGCTCTCCTCAGCGTCGACTCGACGTCGCTTCCAGTCACAATCCCGCTTACGTTGAAGGCGACGAGACTGCCGCCCGATTCACTCCTGCAAGTCAACATCCGTCCGAGTTCACCCCTGTCCGTTGAAGAAGGCTTACAACCCCGTACACTACCATCGAGTCCGAGTCTGGACAATGAGGGTTGTCACAAAGTGGTGACTTCTTGGCTTTCGTGGCTTAAACCGCGTAGGTTGGGAGGTTGTTTACCTTGGCCAATTGGGATGATGCGCGATAGTCGCCAGACGCTCGTTAGCGGAATGCCCAGTAGCCAATGCCCACAAAGAGTACGATCATTAGCGAATAAGAAAACTCTTGTATTCCGACCCATTTGGGGGCCAAAGACTTGGCGTGGGCTGACATTCCCCACGCTGCCCGGATTACTAGCACGAGCATGGCCAGCGTCGGGATATGAGCGGGCCAAAGGGGGTCAGCGACCATCAAAGAAAAGGCGACACCCAGGATGCCGACGGAAACAGCGGTGACCTTGGAGATGGCCGACCCTTCGGATCCAGCCAACCTAGCCCGCACGTAAAGGACAGTGCTCACTGACTTGAACGCAAGGAGACCAGCCACGGCCAGTGGGAGCAGGGACGGGTGGGGATGGGCATTCTCAACCAGCGTGAGGGCGAGGGGGATTGTCATGACAGCGCCGATTAGCTCACGCCCTAGGCTCCCGGGACGAGTCCGATGGTCGACGATGGCGAAGACGATTCCGATTGCGCAGAAGGTGGCCAAGGTTGTCCAATACGGCATGGCAGGCCCGACCTGTCCGACCACCGAGAGCACCACTGTCAAGCATGAAAGTACCGTGGCAAAAGCCACTGCCCAACGGGTTCGGGGGTACGACTTGTGGGCGAGCAAGTCCCGGGCGGCCAAGCGTAGCGGCCGATACGCCAGGAACCCTGTAAGGGCGAGCATGACGACTGCCGTCCCGCGAAGGCTCGGTGCCATCAACAGGCCCCAGAGCGGAGGGTCCAAGACGAACGACCAACTGCCATGTTCGCTTGGAAGAAGGACAGCGGGCCAAACTGGCTTGGGCTTCGGCCGTGACAAGATGGCTGAGTGTATCAAACCGATGGCGAGTCGACTGAATTGTCCTGGGGTGGAGGCTCGCATCCCAAGGACGCCAAATGAGAAGCTCCCCTTGGCCCTCCCACCGGCGTCCAAAGGGATTCTCGGGTGCTGGAACGGGCCCAAGGAGTCACGGAATTCCAGGACTTCGAACGGCGTCCACGAAACGAATTGGGCGCCCGCAGGGGGCGCCCATCACGTTTTCACGCAGGCTTAGAGAGCCAAGACGGCGACACGGTCGAACCGCGCTTTCCACACCGAAACCGTGACAGGTCCAGCTGCGAAGTACGAGACTTTGACGACGACATTGCCGTTCGTGGGATCGACGAATCGCGACAGGTCTCCGGACAGGTCGAACACGTTGACTTTGTCCGAAGTCTGGGCCGACCCGAGGTTCACGAGCTCAAGCGAGTTGGTCTGGACGTTTAGGAGCTCAACCCTCCTCGAGAGCCCGGAAGCGTTGACTCCGTCTTCAAGGGAGATCTTGAAGATCGAGGGGTGCGATACGGTCGAGGTCGTCGTGAACTGCACCTGGATCGGCGCATCGTTCGCGTTCGGCGTCGGGCCCTTTTGGACAGTCAGGTAGCTGTCGTCGCTGGTCTGGGTGTCTGCGACTCCGCCAGAGATGTAGATTCCGCGTACGATCTTGTAGGCGTTCGGGACAAACGCGTTCAAGACCGTGACCTTCCCAGACATTCCTGTGACGTTGCCGTTGCCGGCATCGGAGCCATGGACGGCGCAATAATAGTTGAACACGCCTGCGGTGTTGAAAACGTGGTCAAAGACTCCGCTGGCCTTGATGCCAGAGTCCCATGAGTCGGCCTGCCCAGCTGCGGCTTTGGTAGAGTGAACGCCTCCGTCCCACGTCCATTCGACGGTGTCGCCGACTTCAATGACGGGATCTCCGTGTATAGGCGGGTTCATGCCAAAGTCGAAGTTGAACACGTGGACCGTGACGGTCGCTGCGTTGGTGGCGAAGGGCAAGAGTGACAGCAACAGCACTCCAAAGGTTTTTGTCCTCATTACTAACCTCAGCGCAAGAGCGCTAGCCGCCGTAATGCAGAGTCCATCGGTCGAGTTCCCACTTTTGCGCTAAGAGGCCCGTGTCGGCATCACGGATCCCTCGGATCGGGTCAGGCCAGTGGACGGCCCTGACTGTCAACGGTGGAACCACCGAGGATCATTGCGAAGTCCACAAGAGACCAGACCAGGGTAACGAGGCTCCCGATTCCGCACGTGGCTATCGTGATGAGGAGCATAGCGATGCCCAAGCCGACCTTGCCGAGATAGAACTGGTGGGCTCCGAAACACCCGAGCAAGATAGCCAGCATGGCCGCGATCACCTTCGACTTCGGTGGCACGCTTGCATACAGGTCTCCACTGGGATAGACCGGATAGCTGCCATATCCCGAGCGTTGCTGAGGCTGCCCGATCTGTGTGGTGGGGTAGGGTGAGGCCGGTGTTGCGTACCGTGGGACGGACGGAGCCTGGGCGCCGTACACGGGAAACATGGACTGAACGAGGGGGAACGTTGACGCGGGGGCTCGCTGTCCCGTGACATCGTCGATGAGGACAGTGGTCGGAGTGACTCGCCCTTCATTGACCCAAAGCTGAAGCTGGCCAAGGTCTACTGGCCCGTAGACGAGCCCGTCCGTTCCAATGACTGAATACAATCCCTGTTCCTAGCCTCGATGTTACAACGAGGCAGGCCCTGGACACAATTACTGTGACTACCATGACTGAAGATGGCCAATGCGCACCCCCGCACCGTCCCGTCCTGCTAGAAGCCTGCTGTGGGTCGGTCGAAGAAGCGGTGGCGGCCGACGGCGCCGGGGCTGATCGCCTCGAACTGTGCGCCGGCTTGCCAACTGGAGGCGTCACTCCGTCTCTTGGGATGCTCCAAGAAGTCATTGATCGAGTTCGAATTCCAGTCGTTGCGATGGTTCGTCCGAGGGAAGGCGGGCCGTGCCCACCGGAGGCTGACTTCCTAGCAGCTGTACGCGACGTTCGCTTGTGCGTCCAACACGGCGCGACCGAGGTCATCTGCGGCGTCCTAACTCCCGACGGGTCGATCGACCGGGATCGCAACCGACAATTGGTCGAGGCGGCTGATGGTCGCCCGGTGGCTTTCCACCGTGTCTTCGACATGGTTCCGGATTTGTCGGGGGCGCTTGAGGACTTGATCGACCTTGGCTTCGCTCGTGTGCTGACGAGTGGCGGCCATCCCAACGTTGACGAAGGACTCGACGGCCTCGAGCAACTGACCCGGCTGGCTGCGGGCAGGATCACGATCCTTGCCGGAGGGGGCGTCCGGCCCCACAACGCCCGAAGACTGGTCGAAGTGGCCGGATGCCGGGAGTTGCACTTTTCGTTCCGCGCAGACTCGGGCACAACGGGCTACGGCGGCGCGATGGACTTTCGGCCCGTACCCGAGAGGATCGAGGCGGTTAGGAGCGAAGTGTCAGGGCTCTAGTGCTTGGCTCTTCGCCCTTGGACGGGCCAGCGGACGAACGCCAAGTGCAACACGGCGAACAGGTTCGCGATCGGGACGAGGAGCAGGAGCGACCAGCAGCCGCCATATCCGGCACGGACGAAGATTCGCCAATTCGCAATCAAGGTCAGCAACGCGAGCACCCCAGCGATACCCAAGGGAACGGCCGGATGGTAGATCACCCAGTGGGCAGCGTGTCCAACGGTTCGTTCCACCATCGATTGGGAGGGGTTCACCGCTTCTTCCTCCCCCGAGGTGACTCAACAGGCCACGGAGCAAAGGCGAACACGACGTGCGCGATGCTTCCAATCAACGGCACGAGGGTCAGCAACGACCACCACCGTGAGTACCCAGCGCGCTTGACGATCTGACCAAAGACCAGAACTGTCACAAGCACACTCACGAGGGACCATGGTGTCCAAGCGGAAAGGATCTCCTTGCCGAGGGACACATCGCTCATGCGCCGGAGTTCATCGAGGCTTGCCACCTTGGAAAAGGACGAACTGCACGTTCCACCAGTAGCGCGGCTCAGGGCTACCGGTGCCAAAATCCTTCGAATGCCACCGGTCGTCATCGTCAGCGGCTCCCCTGCATCAGGGAAGTCCACTCTGGCGTTGGCGCTGGCTCGGAGGTTCGAGCGTTCGGTGTGCATTCCCGTGGACGACTTGCGCGACTGGGTGGTTTCGGGAAGGGCCGACTCGTTCCCAGAATGGTCTGAAGAGACCGCCCTGCAATACGCTATTGCCGAAGACGCGGCCGCCGACCTGGCTTGGCGGTACCACGAATCTGGGTTCGCTGTCGTCCTCGATCACTGTCGTCTTCCCGAGAACATCGACCTCTGGGTCGAACGGAGCCTGCACGGACTCCCCGTGAGCCGCGTTGCCCTCGCTGCTCCTGTCGAAACGGCACTTCTTCGCAACGCTGAGCGGTCGAACAAGTCGTTCGACACCTCGATTCTGGATCCGATGGTCAGGTCGTTGGCCGAGGCCTATATCCACGCGGATCTCCCCGGCTGGATCGTGACGCCGAACCTGGGTAACGTCGAAGAAGAGGTCGATGGCGTCTATCGAGCATTGATGGAACGGACCGAGAGCAGCGCCTGAGGCCCTCATATCGCCGTGACTCATGCCTGTCTCCAGACGTCTGCCACCATAGACCCGTGATCGTTGCCGTCGCCGCAGTCCTCATGTCTGGCCACCACCAAGACACACCTCGCCCCTATTGGGACGGCGCTGCCAAGGCAGCGACGTGGATCCAGGCACAATTGGTGAAGGGCTCGTCCGACGACGTCTCCTTGTACTCGGGGCTGTCTGGAGTCCTTGTGTTCACTTCGGAGATGGTTGGCGCCCAGCAATCGCTGCCAAGGCTCCGGCAGGTGGACGGGCTTGCCCGCAACGTGATCGCTCTCTCGTCAAAGACTCAAGATAGCGGGCTGTATACCGGGCTGTGTGGTTCGGCGTTCGCGCTGCAATGTGCGGGACTCGCAACGGGGAAGGAGGAATACCGACAAGCGGCGATAGACTGTCTGGACCGAGTCGTCGCCAAAGCGAAGACAGTTGGCAAGGGTGTTCAATGGAACGATTCCAACGACATCATTTCAGGGAGCGCTGGGATCGGATGTACCCTCGTGTGGGCGTCTTCGGCCCTTGACAATCCAACCTACTTGGATACCGCGAAGAAGGTGGGTGACCGTCTCATTGAACTCGCCCAGATCGCTCCAGGCGGACTCAAATGGGCGGTGGGGCAGGCCAGCGGCGACACGGGCGAGATGCCGAACTTCTCGCACGGAACGGCCGGCATCGCCTACTTTCTGGCCCAACTCGGTGCTGCAACCGGCGACAGCAAGTACGTTGCGGCGGCCGAACAAGGTGCTGGCCATCTGATCGAACTGTCACAAGAGAACGGGCTTGTCTACCACGACGACTCGAAGGGCAAAGACCTCTTCTACCTCGGCTGGTGCCATGGGCCCGTCGGCACGGCAAGGCTCTTTGCCGTCCTCCAACGAGTGACGCACAAAGAGATGTACGGCGCATGGATCGCCCGGGCCAGCGAGGCGGTCAAGAAGTCCGGGATTCCCGAAACGAGGACGCCCGGATTCTGGAACAACTTTGGCCTCTGTTGTGGCGATGCGGGCGTAGAAAAGTTCTATCTCGACCTCGCCAAGTCCGGGGCTGGTCCTCAGGACGCAACGTTCGCACGCCGGCTCGCCGACTTCCTGTTGTCCCGCGGCCGGCCCGAAGGTGACGGCCTCAAGTGGGTCTTCGCAGAGAATCGCGTCCAACCTGACGACCAGAAGGCACAGACAGGATTGATGGAGGGGGCGGCAGGAATTGGCCTGGCACTTTTGTGGATGGACGGTTACGACCAGAAGCGACCGTCATTGGCGCAGTTCCCAGACTCGCCTTGGCACGGGTGAGCCGACTAACCGTTGGGTCGGTTGACCACGCCCGAAAGGACGACGGTCTTGGTGGCCCGTTCCCACACACAGAAAGCAAACGGACGGTCAACGTGGAAGACCATGTCAGCGTGGTTGCGTGAAGCTGGTTCTTGCTCGTCCGCCGGCTCAGGACTCTGGCCCCGTTCATCGATCTGGAAGCTCACGGCTTGGAGAAACTGGCCGACCATGTACTGCCCGTCTGTCTCGTGCGACAGTGCGCTGAAGTCATTGTGTGGCTGAAAGAGCGTCTTGCCTCCAACCTGAGCGATCGCAGTTCGCAGATCCTGACGGTCATCGATCGAGAACTTAGGCAACGCGACATCGGCGACGACGTTCCTGCTGTTGTCGAAGACGGTCTCGAAGAGGGCCGGAGACCACACCGTGGATACGGGCTTTCCGGGCTCGGGCAGGATCGCTGTGAACTCCAAGTCGTCGTTGCTGAATGGAAGAGTGAGCGCTCTGAATCCCGGGCCGTCTGCGACTCTTGCTGGACGGGCAGGGTCGGACATCATCGCTACCTGCGATGTACCGTTCGGAGCGTGAAACGGGCCCAAACGAGCAGGCAGGAAAGGTTTGGCCCACTGGGTGCGCACGATCGCGATGCTGACGACGATGGCCGTGTCGTTCGCGCTTATTTGGTTCACGAGGTCCGTTACTTGGCCATCTGAGCGCTTCTTGACCCAGTCGTTGACTTGCCTGTGCGCCGCCAGCCCGATCGATCCAAGTTTCTTGGCGTCGGCATCGTAGTACTTGGCCATGTCGTCTTGGTACGACTTGCTGAACCGGATGGGAAGGAGGTTCCACAGCGAGGTCGCGACATGCACGTCGTTCGGGTACTGACTTGCCAGGACGTCCAGGAGCTTGCTGTTGGCTTCGTTCAGCTTCTCGGGTGTGGGATCCTTCACGCTCATCAAGTGGGAAAGGGCTGTATAGGTATCGCCTTGAGCTCCGTTCAACAGCACAGCCAGAGCAAAGTCGGTCGCGACGGGCGAGAAACAGGCACTGTCTCGCCTTGGGTCGTCACTGATCACTGCGGCTAGGCGAGCCGCCAAGGGCCATCGCCCCGCAAAGCTCTTCAGGTCTTCTGGACCGAGCGCGGAGGTCGCATTGACGATGTCGGATCCCTTGCGGACTGTCGCCCACTTCTCATGGGGCTCGTAGATGCATCCGGCCGTGGCCGCGATGACAAGAAAGAGTACGACCCGTCGCACTCCCTAATGCTTGCACGTCCCAAAACGCCGGGCTAGGCACCCTGAACTGTGCCGTGCTGGTTCGGATCGTTCACAACACCAACGAGCACGATCTCACGGGCCGAAGTTGCCTGAAGAACGAAGATGAATGGACGGTCGAACTTGACAGCGATCGGCGAACCGGCAGGCACGCCAAGAAGCATTCCCGAGATGTCCGTGGCGGCTGTGGCCCGAGTGCCCTTCTCATCGACGTCGATCGCTGTCGACTGCCTGGCCTCTCCGACTTTGCTGAGGGACGGCGGCAAGTCGGCGAGGTTACTGAAGTCACAGCCTGGCTGGAAAAGGGCACCGGCACCCAGCTTTGTCAGGGCAGGCTGAAGGTCGAGCGACGAGCCAAATGAAAACTTGGGAAGCGTCAGGTCGAGCCGTTCGTTAGAGGCCAGGCTTCTGAGCTTGAACCAGCTTCTCGCATTCATCGCCGCCAAATACTGCACGGGTGTCGTACCGAAAGGGGGCATGACGACCACGAGAGAGCAGTTGCACGTGTAGGGGAGCCACACGGCGGTCAGTCCGCTTGCTCGTACCGTGGCGAACTGGTCTGTCCGTCGCATCATCGGAACCAGCGACTTGCCGTGAGAAGTCTGAAAAGTGCTTTTGGGTGAGGGCTTGAAAGGTGACGCCCATTTGCCTTGAAACGCCAAAGCGTTGGCCAGAAGAAAGACCGTCGAGTCGTTCAGCCGGTTTACCATCTTGGGTATGAGTCCCGCTGTCTTCCTGTCAAACCAGGCGTTGATCTCAGGTGCTGCACCCGATGCCGAGGGTAGACAGGCCAGCTCGGATCTGAGCGACCTTCCGACGGACCTGACAAACCCAGCCTTTGGTTTGAAATCCCCAAAAGTCCACACTCCGTTGGCGATCCTCAGGGCGTCCTTCCTGGGCTTGTCTTGTGGCGCAAACTGATCGACGCACTCTTTGTCGACCCGGGCAAGCAAAGCCTGATGCTCGACGGTCAGGTCAGAGACGGATGCGGACGGCACCCCGAGAGCGGTCAAAGCGGCTGTCACGGTCGGGGGCCGGCTGGCGTTTGCGAGCAGAGCCAAGGCGTAAGAGGCGCTGAGCGGACTGACAACCCCGTTCGACGACTTGACACCAAGCTTCGCCGCCCGGACAAACTCAAAGGCGAAGTCCGTTGAACGGACGTTTAGTTGAACCGGTACTGACCCGGCCATCAGGCCGGTCAGAGCAAGACTTAGCCAGGTCATCTCCAGTCTTTATGACGAACTGAGCCCTGCCCTCGCACAGACGGTTGGGCCGATGGGCGGCCCGATCCTTTCACTTCTTGAGTCTTGCGGCGTACTTGGCGCGGAACTTTTGGACTTTGGGTTCGATAACAAACTGGCAGTAACCAGCGTTCATTTCCATGCGTTCCGCTGGGCTTGCGTTTTCGTATTTGTCGAAGTAGTTCTGGTGGTAGCTTTCAGCTGGGTAGAACTCCTTCAGGGGCTCGAGGGTCGTGACGATGGGATTGGGCCAGATCTTTGCGGAATCAACGTCCTTGATGACTTCTTCGGCCAGCTTCTTCTCGCGGTCGTTCGAGTAGAAGATCGCGGACCGGTACTGGGTTCCCACATCGTTGCCCTGCTTGTTCAAAGTCGTCGGATCGTGCACAGTGAAAAAGATGTGGAGGAGGTCGTTCTCGCTGATCTCATGTGGATCGAAAGTGATCTTGACCGCCTCGGCGTGTCCCGTCGTGCCCGTACAGACGTCTGCGTAGGAGGGGTTGGGCACGGTGCCGCCTGTATAGCCTGACTCGACTTTCACGACTCCCTTCAGTTCCTCATAAATCGCTTCGACGCACCAGAAACATCCACCGGCAACGACCAACGTCTGAGTACCTTCCATCTTTTCCTCCATTTTGGGGGCTTCCTGGGCCCGATGAGAGCCCCGGTGGCCCCATGTCACGGCGAACGCCACCGCGGCCGCTACTGCGACCACTCCGATCAATCCGAGTTTCATGACCATCGAACACTGTAATACAGGATGGTTCCGTAAAGTTCGTCAGCCCTGGGGCTTGTCCTGCTGCTTTCTGAGTCGGAGTTGAGGATCGGAGGCGAACTCCGTTTGCTGAACGAGTTCATGGCCGCCGTCAGTGAACTTGAACTTCAAGGGATGCCGCAGACCCGCCGACTTCATGTCGACGTTGAGGGTGTCTCCATCCCATTTGTACGTGCCTTGGCCGTCGACCAGCCCGGCACTCACCTTGAACGACCCCTTGTCGTTGAACTCGAAAGTCGTGTTTTCGGCGAGAAGATTCATGAACCCCACTCGGAGTGCATCCGTTACACCGCTTCCCTTGGCCGCAACGGGCTCGACCTTCCAGGTTCCTTGCAGCATCGCTTCGCGCGACTGGCAACCCCACAGGGCCAAAGGTGCGAGGATGTAGGCGATCCAGTGCAGTCTCACAGATCCACTCTAGTACGGCACTGTCATACTGGTGGGACATGGCGCTGACGGCCCTTCTCGCCGCGCTCTCGGTTCTTGCAGGGAAGGAACCGCCGCACTTGACCGAAGCGAAGGCCCTGTTTGCGGCGGTGACGGATGCAACCACGGCTTACCGGCATAGTCAGGCTGAGGTCACGTGGCTCGGCTCATCCGAAAAGGCCGCCTGTGTGACCGACTGCAGTGGCTTCTGGAACGCGTTGATCCCACATGCCTATCCGCAATTGACACCAGAGCGGATGAAGGCGTGGCTCGGAAATGACCGGCCCCGGGCTGAGGACTACTGGCAGGCATTGAGCGATCGACGGGGATTCCTGGTTCGGAGCAAGGTGCAAGATGTTGCCGCAGGCGACTTTGTCGCCGTCAAATACGAGAAAGGAGCTGACAACTCAGGCCACACGATGATCGCCATGGCCACACCTGCCCCGAGTGCGCCATCTTCACCTGTCGTCGAGGGCTTGTCTCAGTGGGCCCTGGCTATTATCGATGTCACAAGCACGCCACATGGCGCTGGCGATTCACGAGGGAAAAGGTCTGGCCTGGGTCAGGGGACTGTCCGGCTGTATTCGCATGCGGACGGCACGCTTGCCGGCTACTGCTGGAGTCTCTCGACCAAGTCCCAGTTCCGACCGATGAGCCAGAGGCCGGTGTTGATCGGTGCGCTCGACCTGTCCAGCATTCCCGATTACGGCGCTCGCCGAGAACCGGTCAGAACTTGCAGACTCGAAGCGCAGCGTCGGTGATCTTCTCGACCGAAGGAAGCACGTAGAGTTCAAGCGGTTTCACCCATGGCACGGGGGTGTCGAGCCGAGTCACGCGTGCCGGGGGTGCATCGAGGTACTCGAACGCTTCCTCTGACATCCGGGCGAGTACCTCGCCAGCAAAGCCACAAGTTCTCGGTGCCTCGTTGACGACGACCAGACGGTTCGTCTTCTTAAGGGACTCGATGATCGTCGCTTCGTCCAGTGGAACCAGCGTGCGAATATCCAGGACCTCGGCGCTGAAGCCCTCTTCCGCGAGGTTGTCCGCTGCGGCCAGGCAGTGGTAGACGTTGTTCCCGTACGTGACAAGGGTGACGTCGTCGCCCTCGCGCCGGATCGAAGCCTGGCCGATCGGCACGAGGGCCGCGTCACCTTCCGGAACTTCCTCGGCGATCTTGTTCTGCCTGTAGAGCTCCTTCATCTCGTAGACCATCACCGGATTGGGATCCCTGAGGGCACTTTTGAGCAGGCCCTTGGCGTCTCGCGGAGTGCTCGGGCACACGATCTTGAGTCCAGGCGAGTTAGCGAACCAAGCTTCATTCATTTGGCTGTGGTAGAGGGCGCCACCGCCATATCCGCCAGCCGGGCCACGGATGACCATCGGCATGTTGACCTCGCCCGCCGTACGGTAGTGGTACGTGGCCGTCATGTTCACGATCTGGTCGAAACCGCAGGAGATGAAGTCGATGAACTGCATCTCGACCAGGGTCGTCTTGCCGTTGAGACACATGCCGCAGGCGACACCGACGATAGCGGCCTCGCTGATTGGGGCATCAATGACCCGTTCCGGGCCGTACATGGCCTTCAGACCCTCAGTGACACCGAACGCGCCACCAAGAAACCCGATGTCCTCTCCGATGCAGACCATGTCGGGATTGCGCTGCATCTCCTCGAAAACGGCCTCTTTCAGGGCCGTCAGGTAGTTCTTTTTGCTCGAGACTTGTTCGGCGACGGCCATCAGTTCTCCTCCCGGAAGACCCACATGCCTCCCTCTTCGGCTGGAGGCAAGGGTGAGTTGATCGCAAACTCGATGCCTTCCGACAAGTAGGCGACGACATCCGGTGGAAAGTCCTCGTTGGACACCTCGGAAGCGCTCTTGCCTTCGGCGGCGTAGGTCGCGGCCTCCTTTTGGGTCATGAGTCCCCGCTCAACCATAATGCGCTTCATCACTGCGATGGGGTCGCGTGCCCTGCCAGCCTCGACCTCTTCTTTGGGTCGGTATCGGGCAGCGCGGTCGTCGTCGTGGTCTCCGTGTCCATAGGCGCGGAAAGTCTTGCACTCAACGATGCTGGGGCCCTTGCCACTTCGAGCGTAGTCAACGGCTTCGAGAACCTTGTCGTATACGTCCAGGACGTTTTGGCCGTCGGCGACCAGCCCAGGAATGCCATACCCGTCTGCACGTCTTGCGAAGTCCTCTTGCGAGTACTCCAAGTAGGTCGGCGTACCGTAAGCCCACTGGTTGTTCTCAATCACGGTGACGACAGGCAGGCTGTGGACGGCTGCGAAGTTGATGGCCTCATGGAACACGCCTTGTGCCGTTGAACCTTCGCCGTTGTATGTCAAGACCACTGCGTCACCGCCACTCAGTCGGTCGGCGTAAGCCACACCGGCCGCGGCTGGGATCGTGCCCGCCAACATCGACGTGGAGTGGATGATGTGTTTCGAACGGGAACCGATGTGCGACCAGTTGTCCCGAGCGCGCCCCGGCGAGTCCACCCGCCCCCAGACTTGGGCACAGACCTGCTGGACGCTCATGCCCATCCGGTCGAGGTTGCGCCATCCAGCCTTGATGTCCTTCATGAAGAAGGCAGGCATGTCCCGGTGGATTGGGCTGATCCAGTCCTTTGGCTTCAGGCCGTACAGTGAACCGACCAAGACCGCCTCTTGATTGTGGCTGGAGTAGAGGGTGCCGGTCAGGCGGCCTCGCTTCTTTTCTTTTATGAGCCTGACATCGAAGTACCGCGCGAGGTAAAGCTGGAGAAGCATCTCCTTGTGGTCGTCGGCCGTCAGCTTGGCACTGTACGTCCCATATTGAAAGGCATCGCTCTTTTTCTTACGCTGGTCGGCTTCCGTCGTGGCCAAATTCAATCTCCGGTGGATGAACGGGGTGAATCTTTAAGATACCGTCCTTCAGTTCATAGTCGGCTCAAACGGCCCATGTTCCAAGGCCGGGTCGCGGCGGCCTGAGTCTTAACTGCACTCTTTGAGCCGCGACGAACGGAAACCGCCCCTGCCGAGTGCGGCAAGGAGCGGCTTGGTCAGAGTCCTGACCAGACTATCGTGACGCCATGGGGCCGTTTGCGCCCGAGGCCGGAATTGGCGGCTTGGACAGCGTGGTCAGGTAGACAGCCAGGTTGTCGATCTCTTCAGGCGTTCCGACAAGCGGAGGCATGTACTTGACGTAAGGCGAGTCCTTTGGCGGGTTGTGGAGCATCTCCAACAGCTTCTTGATCGCTTTTTCGTCGCGCTGTTGGAGTAGCCGCTTCATCGAGCGGTAGCCCGAGACGGTGTGGCAACTCATGCACTGTCCTCGGAACACGTATTCGCCACGCTTAACGGGATCCATCGTGTCCGGAGTCCACATGGAGGCCGTCAAGTATCCCTGACTGTTGATCTTGTCCACGTCGGACTTCCTGATGCCGTTCGAGTACATGTGCCCTTCAATGACAAAGGGCTTGCGGATAGTCTCGCGGGCGTATTCCGTCGAAGCGGTGGCCACGACCGCCAATCCGAGTACGGCGATGGCGTGACCAAGAGAGAAGTCTTTCGGCGACTGGTAGGCAAAGAAGTAGACGACACCGGCGATCGTGAAAGTCGTCAAGACCGTCAACATCGCGATGCGCGTCACCTGCGTAAAGGCGCCAATCCCAATCGTCGTCATGCCCTGCTGCAGGATCACCCGGCTCTCGTTCGGGATCATGAGCAGGAACCAAGCGAGAACGACCGGCAGCAGAAGCACCATCGGCAACAGCCATTGGGCGCTCCACCGGATCATCGAGATCTTCGTCTTCTCGAGCGCTGGGTCGTCCACCCTCGAATAGGTGATCAGCGCATAGACACCTGCCAGCGACAGGCACGCCAAGCTCCGGAGTACGAGCGAAGGGAAGTAGGTCGGGTTGAAGAAAGCAAGCCAGAACCGGCTGGCTTCATGTCCCGTTCCCGCCACATCGAGCCACGGTCTGCCTGGCGTCAACATGAAGGCGAGGATGCCATTGATGATGACGAGGGTCAGGAACGAGGAGATCGCGTAAACGTAGCCGACCTTCAAGTGCAGCTCTCGTGGTACGCGGTTCCACGTGTAGTAGTAGACGGCGGCGCTCGCCAACTCGATCACAAAGAACACCCATTCCATCGCCCACCCAAAGACGAAGTTGTGGATCAGGGTCGAAGTGGCCTCAGGTTGGACAAGGCCGATCGAAAACCAGATGCCGACTCCTGAGACCGCGCCAAACGCGCTGGTGAGGACGAGGAAGAACCGCGAGTGCCGCATCAAGACCGGTAGCCACTCCTCCTTGCCTTCTTTGTAGAGCTTCCTTTCCGCCAACGGCAGGTACAGGCCACCACCGACGGCGAACCACGCGATGAGTACGTGGAAGATCGAAACGATGCCGATGACCCAAGGGCCGCCGATGACGGGCACTTCCCAGACTGGATAGTTCATCTCTCTGCTCCTAACGGACTCCTAAGTAGCCCCAGATGGTCGTGAGGAGCAAGATGCCCACGACGAGAAGACCGAAATAGGTGGTCCTCTTCGCCCGGAGGGCGGTCTTGTCCCTGGTGTCGTAGAACGGAATGAGTATCCACAGCACCATCCCCAAGGTGAACAGCGTCATTCCGATGGCCTCGCCAGCGTAGCCAGGGAACATCTTGCCCATGAACTTCAGGGTCTGGAACTGGCTCATGAAGTACCACTCGGGGTGGATTCCCAGGGGCGCTGGGCGGAGCGGATCCGCCGCTTCGCCGAGTTGCCATGGAAAGACCGCCGCAAAGAGCGCGATCACGTTGAGGGTGATCAGCCACATCGCGAGGTCTTTCGCCAGGAAGTTCGGGAAGAACGGGATCGACTTGCGCTCAGCCTCGGGCTTGGCTTCTTCCGACGGGGGAGACGCGTTGCCGTGCTTTTGCACGAGCCACAAGTGGAGGCCGAGGATCGGCAAGAAGAGGAGCGGCAGGATCACCGCGTGCAGGGCAAAGAACCTTTGTACGGTGAACTCGCTGACCTCCAAGCCACCTCGCATCAGGTTGGCGATCGGTGGGCCAATGATCGGCACCGCACTTGGGATCTCAAGTCCGACCTTCGTCGCGAAGAAGGCCAGATCGTCCATCGGCAACAGGTAGCCACTGAATCCAAAGATCAGCCCAACCATCAGGAGCAGGATCCCAGACAGCCACCCGAACTCGCGCGGGCCGCGGTACGCCTTCATGAAGAAGACCGAGAACATGTGGACGAACACGGACAGGAGGAACAAATTGGCGGACCAGTTGTGCACGGACCGGATCAGCCAACCAAAGTGGATGGAGTACGTGATCTGGCGGACAGACTCAAAGGCCTCGGGGCCCGGCCGGTAGTACACCATCAAGAGGATCCCAGTCACCACCTGGACGAGAAAGCAGAACAGCGAGATGCCGCCCCAGTAGTACCAAAAACTATGCTTGTGGAGGGGAACCGACTTCTTCTTGGCATAGGCGATCGCGTCGCCAATGCCGAACCGGTCGATCCAGTAATCGCTTCTCTTGGCCATCGCTAAATCCTCTTGACGGTGACGCTCCCTGCCGCCATCACGACGTCGAACTTCTTCAAGGGTCTTGGCGGGGGCCCGGACAGGTTCTCTCCCGTCTTGGGGTCGTACGTGCCGCCATGGCAGTGGCAGACGATCTTCGTCTTGCCCGGATCGTAGGCGACTGTACAGCCCATGTGTGTGCAGACCGCGGTCAGAGCGGTCCATGAGTCGTCCGGATGGTGGATCAGCAGGGCTGGCTTGACGCCGAACTTGAAGACGAGCGCTGAGCCCTTGGGCAACTTGTCGGCGTCAGGGAGCGTCACTTCCTTGACCGCAGCCATCGCCATCGACTCTTCGACCGGCGAATTCAAATACCGGTAGATGGGATAGCCGATGGCACAGGCATAGGCGAGGCCGACGCCGCCTATCGCGTACTTGACGAACCCTCTCCGAGTGAAGCCTTCGCTCTCGGGATCCATCGGGAGGTCTTGAGTGTGGACGGACTCGCTCATGAAACCACCTGCTCGGCGGGCGGTGTCGCCCGCCGCATCACGTTGAGAAGCCAGACGATCGCGGCGATCATCAGGACGAAAAGCAGAAGGAACAGGCCGACCACGAACCAGTTGCTGTACTCAGTCCGGTTCCAGACGTCGTACCCCTTTCCAAAAAGGGTCAGGTCGCGGATCCCGTCGCGGTAGACCACCGCTCCCGCGATCGCGACAAACCCCGTGAGGAGGCTGGCGATGCCAAATACGAGGCCTGACTTCTTGAACGCCTGGAAGCCGGCAGTGAGGAGCGTCAAGCTCGCCATACCGGAGTAGAGCAGCCCTGAGATGTGGTAGAGGCTGTTCGACTCCAGGCCCTGACGGACGGCGTCGGACTGGCCCTGGTTCACCAGCATCGCGCAGTAGCCCTGTATCACGATGCCAATCACCGCGGTCAGGCCACCGCTTTGCCTCAAGGTCTTTTGGACTCCCTCAGAGATGTGCCTCATGTTCGAGAGCAGCAGGGCCCAGAGGCCGCCGAAGACGAGACCGCCCGCCATCACGAAGAGCCATCGGGACATCATCGTCGGGTCTCCGTGGACACCCTGCAAACCGGTCGGACGGGCGTTGTACATCTCGCGCCAGACTTCGGGCCGGAGCATGAGGGTCATGTTCATCGAGTAGATCTGACCGATGCCCAGCGTTATGAAAAGGGCGATCAGGGCGATCCACCATGCAGGCTTCTTGGCTTCCATCGCCGCGACCACACGGTAAAGGAGCCAGTAGTCCAACATCACAAGAAGGATCACGGAGAACCAGAGGACACCGATCAGGACACTGCTGGAGTAGATCGCACGTCCGTACAGGACTTGGGCGAAGAGCAACGGAGGCACGCCCAGGTTGATGACCCAGGTCATGATGACCGGCATCCTACGGGCGAGCACGTAGGCGGTGTTCGACTGAACTTCGCTCTTACGGCTTCTGCCGACAAGGCTGTGGAAACAGACCAGTGCCAAGCTGCCGACGAGGAGCATCACCGCCGAAAAGTGAAGCGCGAGTGTGACGTCGCTCAATAGCTTCATCAGCCACACAGGCGCTGGAATGGGAATGGGGTCTACGGCTGGGTACTGCATCGAACTTGGCCCTGTATATCAGTGAAGCCTTATGTAGAAGCTATGACACGGGTCATGCCAGGTGCCAATCGGGCCCTGATATGCTTTTCGCCCCTTAGCACAGCAAGCGGTCACCAACAGCAAGAGGCCCTGCACCCCGACGAGGGGGCGCAAGGCCTTCTGCGCGAGAGTGGATTGAGACTAGAAACGTGCGCCGGCGTAGATGCCGAAGCCACCGAGCTTGCTCTCGGAACTCCCAAAGTACTTCAACTCGACGAACAGCGGCATCTGGCTCTTCGTGAAGTCGTAGCCGACACCAGCCTGGAAAGCGAACTCAGTGTCGCTCGTCGATCCGCCGGCGTCTTTAGGAACACGGCCAAAACCTGCGCCTGCGCCGACCGTGTAGTAGATCTGGTCCGTGCGTCCGACGTAGTTGATGAGGAGCGGCACATTGCTGTAGCTGCCCTTGCCGTAGTAGTCGAGTGAGACAGTCCAAATGGCGCTGTAACGGGGGTCGGAACTGCTGTACTTAAGGTCGCCGCCCTTGTACTCAAGGCCACCTGCGAACCAGCCCTGTCCTTCGACGGTACGGGCGTCGCCGTTCGAGGGGTACCACACGCCGACTCTGACGGAAAGGCCCATCGGCTTGCCGTATCCTCCCATCTGCGCCGTCGTTGAGACTCCGCCAGACGGATCGTAGTTCATGGCCGTCGTGTTCTTAGCCGCCTGCGCGTTGGACAGGCTGGCAAAGCCAACGACAAGTAGGGACGCGAAGGCGAGGCTTGCTTTTCTGTTCATCCTTGATCCTCCAAAGGCCGACACCGGCCATCCACCGGCATCTTAGCATTATGGACGCTTCAAGATGGGACGTCGTTGCGCACAATCGTGGCACCGACGTGGGGATGCAGGGGCTGAATCTCAGTAAGTCCTTCCCAAGAGAACGGCGTTTTAGTGGTTGCCGAGGATCCCGACGCCGATGATGTCCCCTCCGTCGTTGACGCTGGGGACATCGAGGACATCGTCATGCCCAGTCTGCGCATCCCGGTCTGCCCTATCCGGTGTTCTTCAATCCGTCCGAGCGGCTTCAACGATCAGTTCGTAGGCGAGCCTTGCGGTCGCCACGAGGTCGGCCCGCGACACGCGCTCTTCATGGGTGTGGATCTTCTCCATGCCAGTGGCCACGACGATCGTGGGTACGCCCTTCTGATTGTAGACGTTAGCGTCGCTGCCACCAAGCGTCGTCCGCAAGTCGCCCGAGTAACCCAAGTTGCGGGCTGCGGCCTGAGCCACGCGGACCACCTGACTGTCGTGGGCGATGTCGTAGGCGACGTAGTGCCTTTCGTGGTCGATGTCGACGGTTGTTCCCCAGTCTCTGGCCGCAACACGAAAGGCCTCCTTCATCTCCTCGACGACACGGTCAAGTTCGTCGAGGCTGGTCGATCGTGCTTCGCCTCGGATCTTGACCGATGGGCAGACTACGTTGACTGCAGTACCGCCTTCAATGATGCCGAGGTTGTTGGTCGTCTCGACTCCAATACGCCCGACTTTGATCTTGCTGACGGCGTCGGCTGCGACCGAGATGGCGTTGATCCCGTTTTCCGGATCTTTGCCGGCGTGGGCTGGTTTGCCGTGAACCACGAAATCGATCTTGTCGTGGTTCGCGGTGCGGGTGACGAAGCTGCCGACTGGCGGGCCAGTGTCCAACACATAGCCAAAGTCGAGATCCAGGTCCTCAAGTGCCAAGGCTTCGGCTCCTTTGAGCCCGATCTCTTCGGCACACGAGAACAGGAGCACGACGTCACCATGCTCGGCACCCGTCTCCATCAAGCACTGCACGGCTTCAATGGCCGGAGCCATGCCGGCCTTGTCGTCAGCGCCAAGAATGGTCGTGCCATCGGAATAGAGCACGCCGTCCCGCTCCTCAATGACCAGGCCGGCAGTCGGCTCCACCGTGTCGAAGTGGGCACTGAGGAAGATCCGGGGCGCACCCGGTTTGTTCCCCTTCAACGTCGCGATCAGGTTGTTCGCGTTGCCTCCGATCTTGGATCCCGCGTCGTCCTCTCGGACCTCGAGCCCCATACCTTCCAAGTGGCGCCTCGTGAAAGCCACACACGGGGCCTCCTGGAGCGCGGGCGCGTCGATCAGGATGAGCTTCTTGAAGAGATCTAAGAGTCGGGTCTCATTGATCATGCCGGCAGTTTAACGGCCACAGGGCGGATCTTGCGCCAGAAGTCTCTGGAAACGTCGATTCAAAGGAGAAGCCCGGCATCGCCGGGCCTGAGGAGAGGTATGAAACACAGCTTCTCCTCTTCTTCTTACGTCAGAGGGCCCTGGGGCGTTCGATGGGCAAGCCTGCGAAATGAGCCGCGTCGCCGACTGGGAACACGAAGATCGCGGGGGAGTGCATCGAAGTCGAGACGAAAGACCTGGGCCGACGGAACCCCCGCGGGCCCCGTTCCGTAGAGCCTCACAATGTGTTCGGGACTCCCTTGGCGGGGGCTCGTCGTTTTGGTCTTCTTCATCCAACCCGGCTCGGCGGGGGCGCAGCCGAAGTCTGATGGAACCGCGAGCCGGCCTTTGGCGGCCGTGCCGGTCACCACGCCGCCGGTGATCGACGGAGACCTTTCCGACGAAGCATGGAAATCGGCTGGGCAAGCCGTCACGTTCTTCGACCGCGAGCAGGGCAGCGTGGCGACGGATCAAACCGTGGCGTACATCGCCTATGACGCGCACTACATCTATGTCGCGTTTGACTGCCATGACAGTCAGCCAGACAGAGTCGAAGCAAGAGAGACGATTCGCGACAGCAAGTACGCGGGCCAGCAAAACGGCGAAAGTCCGAACAAGGAGGACAACGTCACGTTCTCCATCGACCCCTACTTCACGAAGAAGGCCGACGACGTGAGTGTCTTTTCCGTGAATGCCCTCGGGACACCCTCCGCCCAGATCGCCGGTGGGCGCGGGGGCAAGCTGGAATGGAAAGGGAACTGGGACTCCGCCGCGAAGAAGACGTCGACCGGCTATGCCGTCGAAATGCGCATCCCTTGGCAGATGCTCAACTATCCGTCCGTTTCGGGCCCTTGCACAATGGGGATCAACTTCTTCCGTTACCAATACCGGACCAAGACCGAGACCGTGTGGAGCAACGTCACTGTCCACAGCTTCACCGATCTTGAAGGTCTCTGGCAGCAAGTCAAGGTACCGAGCCACGCGTTCCGACCGAAGCTCTCGTTGCTGCCCTACGTCTTGCCCGGGGTCAAGGACGGCTCGTTCACCTTCCGGTCAGGGGTCGATGCCCGTTTGGCGGTGTCCCCAGAAGTGACTGCGGTCGGATCACTGAATCCGGATTTCAATACGATCGAGGGAGCTGTCGAGAGTATCGCCTTCTCCCGTTCCGAGCGCTTTGTGTCGGAGAAGCGCCCCTTCTTCCTGGAGGGACAGGACTTCTTCTTCCCCGGCACGCGGTTCAATGACATCGGCGCCTATTTCTATTCACGCCGAGTACCGACGTTCGACTTGGGGACCAAAGTGTACGGCAAGGTCTCCAGCTCGGATTCGATCGGGTTGCTGAACTCCGTCACGTTCGGTGACAGGACTGACTCCGTTCTCCGTTACAAGCACGATCTCTCCGCGACCAGTGACGTCGGCTTCTTTGTCGGTCAAAAGGCGGCTGCAGGCGACCACAACACCGTCGCCATGGTGGACGAGCACGCCCGGTTCGGATCGTTCGGCTTGGAGACTCAGTTTGCCAAGACCTGGGGCGAGACGGCTGGAGGTGGCGCCGTCGTGCTCAGCGCCAACTATCAGCGTGGCAACAACACGAGCGTGTTCCAGTACCACACGCTGTCCAACGACTTCCAGATCTCCGACGGCTTCATTCCGTACTTCAACTACCACGGGTTCTTCGGTTTCACTGACTTCAGTGGCCAGTGGCGGCATGGGCCTTGGCGAGGCTACGACTATGGTGCCTATGGCATCGGGTGGGATCACGAAGACGGGTCGCGCTATCAACGGAGCGTCGGCTACTTTGGCAGCGTCGTGAGTACGAGCGATGTGTCGTACAGCTTTGAGCATGATTACGCGATCGTGGACGATACGGTGGACAACACGTTTCAATTGGGAGCGACGGTCGGTTCGTCAAACCGGTTCCGAAAGTACGGCCTGAACATCCAGTTTGGCCGCCTAGCGAGCCAGCCAGCCACCTTCCTTACGCCGAAGGCGAGTTTCCGCGTCTTCCGCCACTTGGACGTTTCCTACTCGGGTGCCATCTTGAACCTGCAAGGTACGACGACCCAAAACGTGTTGACGATGGGCTACGAGCTCTCGCCGACGCGATCTTTCGGGGGACGCATGGTGACGCTAGACTCTGACACTAACTGGTATCTGTTCTATCGTGCTGCAGGAGGGAAGGGCACCGACTTCTACGTCGTTCTAGGTGATCCGAACACCCGACGTTTCAGCCGTCAGCTCCAAGTCAAGCTTGTGTTCGCCTTCTAGGCCCGGTACTGCAGATCCGGTCGGTTCGGTCTCAGTCAGAGAAGGCTCGTGGCCGGCCAAGGACGATGCGAGCTTGGTAGTTCTTGTCCAATTGGCGGGCGGCCAGAGCCAGAGCCACGACGAGATCGTCGTGATAGCCGCCGCGGGCTGCGAGCCGTGTCCGGCCACTGTCGGTGGGCGTCGCCTCGAAATGCTCCAGTTCTCGGAGCAGCTGAGGATCGGGCGTCATCTTCAGAGCGGCCCGATCGATGATCCAAGAGAGGCCGTCAATCAGTTCGGCTTTCGTCTGATTGGTGAAGACGAGACCCTCTACTGCCTGTGAGCGCAGGGTCGTACGGAGCAGTTCGACAACAGGATCCCCAAGGCCGGTCGCATCGCAAAGGACACGCGCGTGTGGAAAGCGTTCGACGATGTCGGCCACCCGCCTCACGGCATCGATCCACGTTGTTCCCTGAAACCGGACCAACTCGACAAGAGCGCTCTCATCGCGATGGCCCGACAAGACAGCCACGGCTGTGTAGTCGCCATAACGCGCCCAGTCGACACCGATCGTGTACGGTCCGTTTGTCTCGGACAACAATGGAACGAGACAGGCTTGGACGGACGCGTTCTTGAACACCTGTCCCGCTGAGTCCATGAACTTGGCCTCGTACTCAATGGCGAAGGCGCGCTCGCTGAGGAGTTGCTTTTGGATCTCGAGGAAGCTCGCCGAGACGAAGGGCGATTCCGACGACGGCGCGTGCCGGCTCCAGACACCGTTCTCGCCCCGTTGGCCCATGTCGAAGAACCGCCAGAAGTGGTTCTTGCCGTGCGGCGTGCTGATCAGGGTCAGAGCGCCGTCTGTCGTCGCCAGCATGGGCATTGCCACCTCAGTCACGAGTGACTCCGGGAGGTACGCGGCTTCGTCTACAACGATGTGCGTGGCTTCATGCCCTCGAAGGGCGCGCGGAAGGTGGCCTGAACGCGCCATAACGGTGTGTGTGCCGTATCGCAAGTGGGGATAGGGCGATCTTTTGACTTTGGGAATGGGAGCCTCTTGCTGGTCGAGTTGGTCCAGGAGTTGGACGGAGCGTTCGAAGAGAAGACCGGCTTGGTCGGCTGTTGGCCCGAGGATCAGGTGTTTTGTCGGATACGGCTTATGAAGGGCGTGGACAATTTGGACGGCACAGGCGTCGGTCTTGCCCCACCGTCGCCCACAAGCCAGGACTTTGAACTTCGCCGGGTTGAGGAGAAACTCCCGCTGTCCATCGTGAGGGCGCCAGACCGGCTTCAGGAGTTCCATGAACTCTTCCATCGGTGGGGCAGGCGTCCGAGCCCGCCAAAGTCAACCGGAACGGGTTGGCAGCGTTTGGCTTAGACGAGTTCGAGCTCGCGGAGGATGCGCTCGTTTTGTCGCCAGTCATGGCGGACTTTGACGAACAGTTCGAGGAAGACCTTCTTGTCGGTCATATCCTCGATCTCGAGCCGGGCTTCAGTGCCTATTCTCTTGAGCATCGATCCGCCCTTGCCAATGAGGATCGCTTTCTGCCCTTCCGTCTCGACCAACAAGACCACAGAGACCCGGACCAACCGTTCGTCTTCCTCCCAGTTCTCGACGTACGCGGTCATTGCATGGGGCACCTCCTGCCTCGTCAGGCGAAGGGCCTTTTCCCGGACCAACTCGCCCGCCAGGTACCTCTCGGACTGGTCGGTCACCTGGTCATCCGGATAGAGGGGTGGGCCTTCGGGAAGCATCTCGACGATCTGGCCGATCAGGAGCTGGACGTTTTGGGCCTTGGTCGCACTCGTCATCATGGCCCGGTCGGTCGGGAACATGGCCAAGTAGGCATCGTAGTACGCCTGAACATCGATGGCCTTGAGAAGATCCATCTTGTTCATGCACAGTACAACGGGAAGCCTCGGCGTGTGCGCAGCCAAAAGAGCGGCAAGGGCCTGGTCGTCTTTTCCGGGGTGGCGGCTGGCGTCTACCACCACTAACGCGACGTCGACTCCGTCGAGGGTCTGACGGACCGTCTCGTTCAGAATATGACCGAGCTTGCTCTTGGCGAGGTGGAGCCCTGGCGTGTCGGCAAAGACGATCTGGCAGTCGCCGCGGGTGTGGATGCCCAGGATTCGCCTGCGGGTCGTCTGGGCCTTGTCACTAACGATCGATACCTTCTGACCCACGACGAGGTTGACCAGCGTGCTTTTGCCGACATTCGGCTTGCCGATCACGGCGACGATGCCTGCCCGGAAGCTTGCCACTACTCCCTCTTGCGGAACATGACGTTCACGGTTCCGTCACCCTGGGGTTCTCGGCCACGCGATTCGCCGTCTTCGTTGAAACTCCGGCGGCGCCGGCGGCGTCGGCCACGGCTCCTTTGGACCGTCTCGTCCTCGGGCTCGGCCTCTTCGGGACCGACTTCAAGCAGTGATGGCTTTAGCAAGAGGTCGTCGGCCAGGTCTTCGCCCCAACTCTCTTCCACCCACTCGTCGAGCTTCATGATCGCGACGTCGAACTGCATCATGTCCCAGTGGACCGTGTTCTCCTCTCTTGGCGTGAGTTCATCGACGCGCAGGAGTTCGGCGGGATCTGAGGCCAAAAGGGCTTCGACTGCAGCGCGCGGGCCCACGAGGAACGAGTGCGTCGACCCATCAAGACCTTGGAACCGGATGCTGTTCCCTTCCGTCGAGTCCCATTCGCCTTCCAGGATGTTGTACGCCGACCATTTGTCGGGCAAGGTGAGCGTGCGGGGCGAGGTTCCCGTGCAATGGACGGTCAAGAAGGGCGGCTTGACACTGACAATGTCGTTCTGGAAGCTCCAAACGTGGGCTCCTGCAAGTTGACCGAGAGACCGTATCAGCCCTGGGGTGACGATCGGCTCACCTAGGAAAACGGAGTGCCAGGAGGTCTCCTGATGGAAGCGCCGAACCACGAAGCTGGGTAGCCCTGAATGCGAGTACTCGCCCAGGACGACCCCGTCCTCGGGGATGGCGAAGTAGCTGGGCTCGATCTGACCGCCTTTGGCCAGCGCTTGCTCGGGCAAGTTCTGACAGAGCGGCTCGCGCGTGTTCAAGATCGACGTTCCCGACTTGCTGGAGAAGGGTTGGGGACGCAGGGCGATGCCGGTCACCTCGCGCACCCGCTCCAGGCTCTCCCTTCCTCCTTCAAAGAGTCCGGCACAGTAGAGCCAGAACAGCACCTTTCCATCGCGCTGAAGCCGGGTCTTGATCGCGCTCCTAACCTCCGGCCGCACGTCCCAAGCATTGACGAAGATGTGCAGCTTGCACTCGGGGAATGTTTCGCGATGGGCCAAGTCGCTCAGCAAGAAGAATCCTGCGCTGAGCCCCGCCCGGAGCACCGATTCCCGGACGTTTTGGACGAGGGCGTCGAAGGCCCTGCTGTCCACAAGGTAACCCAGCGACCTTTCATCGATGAAGACGGCTACGTCAGGGGCTGCTTCCTCTGCGGCGATCCTCCAGACCATGGCCTCCTGGATCTTGCCCGCTCTTTCCCAAATCCCCCGCGAATTGAGCCAGCCATTGCCCCAACTGTCCATCCAGCACGTGCCAGATCCATGTGCCAGGGCCGCGCCTGCGCCCCTCCAGTGGACGTTGCCCAGTGCTTGCGGTGTCTTCATGACCGGATTGAAGTCATCAGGTTCGCGGTGACCACTGATCGGGGTCTTGAAATCCTCTTCGCTGAGGAAGAGCTTTCCGTTCAATGCGATGCTGTCGATTGGAGCCGGGAATGGCGCCGATCCCCCTGGCTCCCGGTTCTTGTAGCTGGGTGGCCCACCAATGATATCGAGGTCTGGACTGCGCAACAGCTTGCCAAGAGACAGGTGCCCGCTGGCAGGGTGTGCCCACTCAAACGTGTAGCCGTAACTCACTCCGACGAGATAGTGGCCCTCGCTCGCGCGCTTGGTGAGATAGGCGAGCGACGCGATCCGCTCGCAAGTCGTGTCGCTCAGGAAGAGGTGGTAGTCGATCCAGCGTCGAGCTTTCCGGTCGGTGCGAACGAACTCGGGTGACCGGCGGACTTCTCTGTACTCCGGTATTTGGACGTTCGTGAAGTCAACGTTCCCGTCGAACCATGCAGCTCGGAGCGAGACGGCATCGTTGCCGTACCGGTGTTGGAGCCACTCCCGGAATTTCTTCCGGGCAGACTCGCAGGTGTCGAACCCAGCACCGTCGGCCAGGAACCACTCGCCACGCTCAAGGTGCAGTCCGAGGATGCGCTCGTCTCGGTCGATGCGTCGGAGCATGCCGATGTATTGCTTCAGGCACTCTTCCGCGACAGACCAAAACTCGTCGTCGCAGACGCTGGGATCGGCGAGTGAGCCGTCCTCGTTGAGGTAGACCGCCGCCGTATACCGTTTCTCCCAGCCAGTGGGAGCGACAAACACCGTGCGGAGAACGAACTGGGCTTCCGGGTCGACCTCTGAGATCTTTTTGATCATGTAGCCGGCGAAGGCCACGGCATCGGAGACGGACCGAGGCTCGATCTCCAACTCCACGAGAAACGAGAACAAGTGAATGCCGGCGTCGGCAGCCATCTTGGCTTCTTCCAGCACCGTGGCCAACCGTGTCTCATCGTCCGCCGAGGCAAAAAAGAACAGCGGAGGCAACACGTTGTGGCCTTTCACGAGCACGGGCAATCCGTTCCTCGAGATCACCTGGGCCGCGTTGGGCGGCATCGGAACCGGCTCTCGTCGAGGCTTCTCGGCAGGAGGCGGTTCTGGCTTCGACAGGGCCGCTGGTTCGGGCTCTTTGCGCTCGCGCTCAGGTTGCCGTTGCCTCGGTTCGTGCTGGGGACGGGAAGGACGCAACGCGGCAGCGGCCGAAATCTCGACATCCTTTCGGTCTTTACGCTTTCGCGTGCGGGAGCGTCGAGGAGCCAAGTTCGGTGAAGTGGACTCTGGGGCCTCGTTAGCGGCGGCATCGGCGCCGGAACGGTCAGGCTTCCGCCAGGAGGGCACGATCCGGGCTTCCACCGTGTGGGAGTCAGGATCTATCGTGCGCGCACTCTCTCTGGGTTCCTCTGCTGGCGAGGGACGAGCACCACGCTTTGACCGGTGTCGATGGCCTTGGGGCCGGTTGGTGTCGTGGACAGCGGGCTCGGCCACCGGGGGCGGTGCCACTTCGGAAACGGGCTTTGGAGTTGCCTCCTTTGTCTTCGATGAAGCAGTTTTTTTTGCCGCCGTTGGCTTCTGCGGGGCCCTCTTCGTTTCTGCGTCTTTTGCTGTTGCGTCAGCCGCTGGCTTCACCTCGGCAGGGGCGCTCGAAGACCGTTTCCGCGATTTTGCTGCGGCCGCGATCACAGCCCTTTCCTCAGCAACCTCGTCCAACAGGGTCTTCTTCTTCGGGACCTGGGGTGCTTGGACGACAGGTTCGGCGGCAGGACGTGGGCTCGTGCGGGTCTTGGTCGCCTTCGGAGTCTCGGTCTTGCCCTTTTCTGTCTTCCTGCTGGCGGGCTTCTTGACTTCTTCTTGAGTCTCCGGATTCGTCTTCTTGTTTTGTCTTGCCATCTTTGGGCGCTCGTTCAATCCGTCTTTCGGCTCTTGTTTGAGGGAGGGCGGGCGAACATGGCGCGGCGGACCCTTCCTCGGCGGCAGGCAACACCCTACGGGCGATCCTGACCGCAGGGGCCAGTATGACAGATTGCAGAAAATCTGAAAAGTGCGCGTCCCAACCGCTAAATGTACGGGCTTGAACTGCCGAACATTGATAGAGGAGCCACACGCTCCAAGGAGCCGAAATGGACATCTTATCGTTGACAGCGAGCGCAGTCGGCGTCGGGATTCCGTCTCGTACGGCGCCATCTGCGGGGTCAAATCCGCCGATCAGTGCGGCGGAAGGACCGCCGCCCAAGGCGCCGCCGGGAACGGGCCAGACAACGGCCGTTCCTCAGAAGGAAGCGACACCGGATGGGCTGAAGTCCCCCGAAAACCTGCTGGACCTTCTGAAGACGACAGCGAACACCGACACCAGTGGGAACACTGCTTCGTTCGCACTCGCGCTGGACAATCCGTTGGTCAGTGCGACCCTCAAAGGAATCAAACTGCCACCAAGCACCGAGGACCTGATGAGGGCTTTGGCCGCCTTGGGTTTCGCAGTCCCTCAGCCCACGTCACAGTCAGGTCAGCCCGTCCAGGGAATACCAGACGCCGTGGTGAAAGCTGTGAGCCAGGTTCAAGGCCTGCCTCAAGCGGTTCTAGCGACCTTGACGAACCTGCTCAAGCAGGCGTCCGCCGCTCCCGTACCGGCAGCGAACCTGATCGACATGGCCCGGGCGAACACGCCGACGCCTCAGCCGGCCGTCCACTCGCCAGCCACACTGGGAGACCCTACGGTCGAGACGCCGCGGAGGACTTCGGTCCCGTCGCCTCACGCCCAGTCGGGTCCGACCTTCCAATCCGACTTGCCCCGCGCCACGTCCGGGGAGCAGGTCCTCGATCCGGCGACAGTTCAAGAGCTGAACGTCACGGCTATCACCGGGAAAGCAGACAGTCAGACCGCTGCCGAAGTCTTGCCGACCGTCGAGATGCTTATGACTCCCTCGAAGACATCAGGAAGCTTCCCGGACCCAGCGTCTGTGCCGCCGAAAGGCGCTCCCCAGCCGTTGCCGGTCGTCGAGCCCGATCCATCGGCCGCAACAGCCGGCACGTCTGAAGAAGAGGTGTCAGTCGTTGAGGCCCAAGGCCTCAACGTTCAGGTTCTGGGATCGAACATATCTCAGGGCAAACCGAAGCCAACTTCAGGAGGCGGCGTCGCGTCCGACAACGGCAGCAAGGCTACGCCGAAGCCCAACAGCTCGATACCGCAACCCACTTCGGGTAAGCACACCGGTAACGAGGAGCCACTTCCGGTCGAGAAGCTCGGCAAGCCCGACCCGGCGCAGATTGACCATCCGGACAAAACTTCGGACTCTCCGAAACCGACTTCAGGCAAAGGGCCAGCCCCTGAGCCCAAGCCGGTCGAAGGGGGAAGACCTCAACCCGTGCAGGGCTCGCCGGTCGACAAACCGCACAAGACTTCGTCTGACGTTTCAGACGACGGCTTGGACCCAACGTCAGCCAGCGTGCCTCAAACCGACACAGCGGTTCCGACAGCCCAGGCCCAAGCCCAGCGACAGGTTGATCCGACTCAGGTGTCTAAGCCTGTGGCCGCGGTGAACCCGCTTCCGAAGGCGGCGCTCGAGTCTGTGACCAGTCAGGTCGCTGACCGTCTCGAGTCTATGATCCTCGGCAAGAAGAGCGGGACAGTCGCAGTCAAGCTTAACCCGACTGACCTCGGCACGATCACGATGACAGTCCGCTCGTTCGGAACGAAGATCGACACCGACATTAAGGCCTCGGACGATTCGGTCCGGGCCGCGCTGCAGATGCACCGGGCCGACCTGGCCCAGAACATCCAAAGTCGTGGCCTGAACCTGAACTCGTTCACCGTCGGCCATGAATCCTCGGGAAGCGGACATCAGCAACAAGGCGCTGCGGACTTTACAGAAGCACAACGGAACGCGCAACTGCGCGCAACGATGACGGCTTCCCCGGTCACGGTCGCCCCTACGGCGGCGAGCCTGCGTCCAAGACTTTCAGCAGTGGACTACACGGTGTAAGTGATGGATCCAATCAGCTCGATCACGAACAACGGGGCCTATGGCCAAATCGTCCCACCCAAGAAAGACTTGGACATGGCGACGTTCATGCAGTTGCTGACGACCCAGCTCGCCAATCAGAATCCTCTGGATCCGATGAGTGACGCCGACTTCTACGGACAGTTGGCGCAGCTTGGACAGGTGCAGGGCATTCAGCAGATGCAGAGCTCTCTGCAGATGAGTGAGGCTGCGGGGCTTATCGGCAAGACCGTGACGGCCACCACGACTCTGACGTCGAACGGGACGAACGGATCAACGACGGGCGTCGTGCAAAAGGTCAGCATCGCCAACGGAACGACCACGCTGACGGTCATGGACATGGCCTCCGGCGTGCTCAACGACGTAGAACTGGCGAACATCACGCAGATCAAGTAACGCCGTCATGGACAACACGATCCAGAACACGCAGATCCAGCAGCTGATCCAGTCTCGGGTCGGGCCCGCCCCTCAGCCAAACCAGGCGGGCGGCCCCGACTTCGAGGCCGTCTTGGCCAACCGGCTCAAGGTGAGCCAGCACGCCAAGACCAGGCTCGCTAGCCGAGACCTGCAGCTTGACCCGTCCGCCTGGGAGAGAGTGGTGAGCGGCGTGGACAAGGCCGCCCAAAAGGGCGCCAAGGAGACGCTCGTGATGGTAGACGACGTGGCCCTCGTGGTCAGTGTCAAAAACCGCACGGTCATCACAGCGGTGGACAAGCAGAAGCTGAAGGAGAACGTGTTTACGAACATCGACAGCGCCGTCATTGCTTGACGCCCCCTTGCCCAGGGGCCACGACGAACACAGAACGGAAACCGAAGTGTCGCTGGTCTGAGCCGGTTTGGCTCAGAGGTGGACGCCAGAGCTCGAACAGCCGAGGCGCGGCTTTCCGCACGACCGCCGGACGTGGGTCCGGCTCGCGAACAGGAAAACCAGATCAATGCTTCAAGCCATGCTTGCTGGTGTCGCCAGCATCAAAGCACAACAGACAAGAATGAACGTCATCGGCAACAACCTTGCCAACGTGAACACGACCGCTTACAAGGGAAGTCGCGTGACGTTCCAGGACATGCTTGCCCAGACCCTCCGCGGTGCCAGCCGGCCGACCGGTGCCCTGGGCGGAACGAACCCCGTTCAGTTTGGCCTGGGCGTCCTCGTCGCCGGCACCGACGTGAACAATGAGCAGGGCTCGTTGAACGCGACGAACAGGCCAACCGACTTCGCGGTCCAAGGCAACGGCTTCTTTGTGGTCGGCAACGGTGAGAGCCTGGCCTACACGCGAGACGGGAGCTTTGCGTTAGACGCGAACGGCGACCTCGTTCACCAGGCAACGGGCGAACGGATGCTCGGTTGGACCGCCGACCAGGCTTCTGGCAACATCGACACCAGTCAGCCCATCGGGCCGAACTCCACCCTGACCGTGCCGATCGGTGCCAGAACGGCCGTCCAAGTGACCACCGATGTGAGCATCGCAGGCAACCTGGACTCACGGGCGTTCAACACGGCCGGTACTCAGTCCACCTCGTTCACGATGCGCGTGTACGACACCTTGGGCACGGAGCACCTGATTACGGCCACGATATCGGAGGACGCCACCAACCCCAACGAATGGGATTGGAGCCTGTCTGGTTCCAACGGTGACACGGTCACGGGAAACGGCACACTCGTCTTTGACCCGACTTCGGGCCAGCTCGTCAGCGGCAATCCGGGCGCCATGACCGTCACACCGCCTGTCACCACGGGAATCCCGGCGTTCAACGTGGCCCTGGACTTTGGGACGGTGTCTCAACGTGCTTCCGACATGCAAGTCCAGATGAGCAACCAGAACGGTTTCGCCCCTGGTTCGCTTTCGTCCTTCTCCGTGGGTACGGATGGCATCATCACGGGGCTATACACCAACGGTCTTACTCGGCCGCTTGGTCAGATCGCCTTGGCGATCTTCCCGAACGCGAACGGCCTCGAGCGGTTGGGAAGCAACGTCTGGCGCGAAACCGACAACTCGGGCATCCCGGTCATCGGCCCTCCGCGCACGGGCGGCCGCGGCTATGTGAACTCTGGATTCCTTGAGCAGTCGAACATCGACATCTCAAACGAGTTCACCGACCTCATCGTGACCCAAAGGGGCTTCCAAGCCAACACCAAGGTTGTCACCACTGTTGACGAAATGCTGCAAGACTTGATCAACATCAAGCGGTAATTGCAGTGAAGACCGCCCCCTCCTTGACTTGGTCGGAGGGGGCGTTTGCTTTGACGGTTCCATTCGGCGGCTTTGCCCGCTAAAATGAGGGGTGCGATCGGTGAAGAACGTGCTCTTGTCGGTCATGGCCCTGACAGTGACGGCTCCCGCCGCCGGGCAGGAATCGCGGTTCACCCTCGCCGACCTCGTCTTTCAGGCTCCCGTCTGGGGCGTTCCGGCCAATCCTCCACCTCCGCTGTTCGACACGCTGGCCGGTCTCTTCCTTGTGGGCTCCGGTTCGCCTTTGACGCAACCGGCGTTCATAACGAAGGGAACGTGGGCGGCTCTGGCATTGGTGCCCGTCAACCCTTCTACGGTGATCGGCGAGGGTCTGCCTGTCCAGCCTGCCTTTGGCCAAGGACTACAAGGACAGGGCTCCGATGCCGACAACCCGGCCCTGTTCTCGCCTCTTGTCGCCGAGCCCGGCAGCCCTCAAGTGCCCTACGATATGGGTCAGCCCCAACCGGCGGCACCGGTTCCGGGCGAGACACAGGGTCTGCCACCTCGATCGGACACGCAGTCCGGCTGGGGCTACGATCCCAACGGCGGCCAAGGCGGCTGAGGGGTAACCTCGCGGCATGCTTCGCGAGGTTCACGCAACGACCAATGCGCCCGCCGCCATCGGACCCTACTCCCAAGCCGTCCGGGCTGAAGGGAAGTTCCTTTTCTGTAGCGGGCAGATCCCGCTACGTGCTGACGGGAGCTTGGTCGAGGGGGACGTCCGCGTCCAAGCCGAGCAGGTCATGAAGAACGTGCAGGCACTTTTGGAGTCTGCTGGCCTGAGCTTTGCGAACATCGCGAAGACGACGATCTTTCTGAGCTCGATGGACCACTTCGGGGTCGTGAACGAGGTTTACGGGTCTTATGTGGGGGGAGCACCACCGGCGCGCTCCACCGTAGCGGTCGCGGGCCTGCCTAAGGGCGTGGACCTCGAGATTGAAGTCACTGCCGTCTATTGAGTCTGCCATGGCACAGTCCCCAACCGTCCACCCACGAGTCAACGCGATCGTCTCGGCACCAGATGACCCGTCCACCCGCGTCCGGCACGTCGTCTCTGTCTCGCTCGGCACGAGCAAGCGCGACAAAACCCACAAGACCGAGATCCTGGGTGAGGTATTTGAGATCGACCGGCTGGGCACTGACGGCGACCACTCCCGGTTCAAAGAGATCATGGAAAGCCTGGACGGCCATGTCGACGCGCTTGGGGTCGGTGGCGCAGACATCTGGTTAGCTACGGAAACCAAACGATATGCATTCCGAGAGATACAAGCGTTGATCTCGGGCGTGAAAAAGACCCCGGTGGTGGACGGGAGTGGGCTCAAGCACACGCTCGAACGGAGGACAATCGAAGTGCTACAAGCAGACGGCACGGTGGATTTCGGAAAGGAAAACGTACTTTTGGTGAGTGCGGTGGACCGGTTCGGCATGGCCCAGGCGCTGGACAAGGTCTGTCCGAACACGGTCTACGGAGACTTCCTGTTCGGCCTCGGGATCCCGATCAAGATCCACAAGTACAAGACCGTGTCGTCGCTGGCAAACATCTTGCTGCCGATCGTCACGCGGCTGCCCTTCCAATGGTTTTATCCAACCGGTGAGAAGCAGGAGGAACGGAAGCCCAAGTACCCGGACGTTTTCGCCTGGGCGACGTTCATCTGTGGCGACTGGCACTACATCAGGCGATATGCGCCCGACAATCTGAAAGGAAAAACGATCCTCACTCAGACCTTGCGGTCCGCTGATCTCGAATGGCTCAAGAGCACAGGCGCCCGCCGCGCGATCACCACGACACCTGTCATGGGTGGGGAAACGTTCGCGACCAACGTCATGGAGGGAGTGCTCTTGACTCTGGTTGGAAAGCCTCATGACCAGATGACGGAACAGGACTACCTGGGCAAGCTAGCCGAGTTGGACTGGAAGCCCAACGTGATCGAACTGAACCCGTGAGCCTTGCCGACCGGCCCCTGACCCCGGCGGCACCGACCCTGTAAAATGAGCGGCACTTGACCCGCTTCGCGTTCGTCATCCACCCCCTAACGGCGAAACACGCCGCCAAGAGGTACCCGGTCGCCCGGTTGATACCGGACGGGGTGCTGGAGGCGATCATGCGGCGGATGAAACCCCAGGTCATCAGCGAGATCACAGGAGTCAGGTCCTTGACCGGGGCGGAGACGACCGGCCTCTTCATCGGGGTACCACTGACACCCCACATGATGACGGGCGGGGTGCCTATCGAGCACAGTTACGCGACCATCGTCCGGGCCGCCGAGATGGCCCGTGACGAAGGGGCAAAGATCATCGGACTGGGCGCTTTTACGGCCGTGGTCGGTGACGGTGGGGTCACGATCGCCGAGCGGTCGCCAATCGCTGTCACGACAGGAAACAGCTACACGGTGGCCACCGCTATCGATGGGGTCCTCAAGGCGAGCAGCCAAGTGGGCATCGTGCCCCATGAATCGGTCTTGGCGGTCGTCGGAGCCACGGGATCCATCGGCAAAACCTGCGCGCGGATCCTGTCGCGGCACTTTGGGAAGACCTATGTGATCGGACGCGATGCCGACAAGACGGCGGTCGTGGCGGGAGAGGTGACCGGCGCCGTCGCCAGCACCGATCTTGACGATCTTCTTCAGGCCGACGCTGTCGTCACCGTGACTTCGGCGGGGGGTGCCATTGTCGAGCCGAGGCACCTCAAACCGGGGAGTGTGGTCTGCGACGTCTCACGTCCTCGCGACGTCTCGATCCGAGTCGCCAAGGAGAGACCAGACGTCCTTGTCATCGAGGGAGGTGTGGTGAAGGTCCCCGGCCCTGTGGATTTTGGGTTCGACTTTGGTTTCCCTCCCGGAACCGCCTACGCGTGCATGAGCGAGACCATGATGCTCGCACTCGAAGACAACCCGGTCAGCTTCACACTGGGTAAAGACGTCAGCGTCGAGCAGGTCGAACAGACTCAAGCTTGGGCCATCAAACACGGATTCGAACTGGCGAGCTTTCGTGCGTTTGAGAAGGAAGTTCCCCCGGAGGCCATCGCCCGGGTACGGGCAGCGCGAAAGCAACTTGTGGCACACTAAGGGCCAGATTCCGGCTCTCGGGAGAGGATCTCTGCCGAGATCTGGCTCCAGGCCAACTGACTCTCCCGAACCATGAGAAAGGCGCCCGCCAAAACGAGCGACATGCCCGCGATCGTTGCCGAGACCGGCAGCCATGCGATGCGGTTTTCCAGCAGTTGGTTCGCGGCGATGAACAAGCAGTCCAACACCAGCACACCTACGGCCGAAGTCAACGACATGACCGCTTTGACTGCAATTCCCGACCGGGTCCGATAGCGCTCCAGATCCCGGGCGGAGATCGGGTCTAATAGCCCGCCTTTGGCCTCACGGATCAGGGCACGGGCCCGGTCCACGTCCCGGCCCATGCGCTGGAGTGCCGTTGACAAGAGAGAGGACGAACCCAAGATCATCAGGGCCGGTGTGATCATCGCCGAGATGAGGCCAAGGGCAGGGTCGTAAGGCGCGGGAAAGTTCATGGGTTGACCCGTCACTGAGAATGTAACCCCGGTCCTCACGGAGAAGCTGGGCACCTTGAGCAAGCCACGATTCAGGGCCAGACCTCGGTACACTCCGTCATCCCGATGCTCACGATCGACCACCTGAGCCAATCCTATGGCCGAAGGCAGGTGCTTTTCGACATTGACATTGCTGTCGGTGGAGGCGAGGTGCTCGTCGTCATGGGAAGCAGCGGCGGCGGAAAGACCACGCTCCTCAAGTGCATTGCGGGACTCCTGCCCATCACGTCCGGCGACGTCGTCGTGGACGGCGTCAGCGTCAAAAGGGAGCCTGACCGAGCCCGTGAGCGGATGGGAATGGTCTTCCAGTACGCGGCCCTGTTCGATTACCTCGACGTCCGTGACAACGTCCTCTTTGGCGTTCGGCGACAACGGCACATCGGTAAGCAGGAAGCAACCCGGATCGTTGACGAGCAGTTGGCTGCCGTCGGCCTTCAAGGAGACAGCGGCCTGATGCCCAACGAACTGAGTGGCGGCATGCGCAAAAGGGTCGGCCTGGCCCGGGCGCTGGCGATGGAACCCAAAGTCCTGCTGTACGACGAGCCGACGAGCGGCCTCGATCCCGTCACGGCCTATTCGATCGACCAACTCATCGTGGACACGCGCGACCGGACGGGCGCGACGAGCATCGTCGTCAGCCACGACGTCACCAGCGTGCTGCGCGTGGCCGACCGGATCGCCTTCCTGGACTCGGGACAGTTGCTCTTCTTGGGGCCGCCCGACGAGTTCCGCAAGAGCCACCAGGCCGAGATCGACAACCTGGTCACAAAGGCCAGGGCCGAGAACCTCGCTTGACGGCCGCGACTTTCGTTGCCACGGCCCGTATACCTTGTCGGCCGAACCTTAGACAATCCTATTGCTGGAAGGCCCCAAGCAGGGTGAACTCTCCCGATAGGGGCTCGTCTTGGCTCTCGGGAACATGACCCAAGGAAACCGAATGAGAAAGATCACCGCACTGACCGTCGCCGCCCTCCTGCTGAGCGTGCCCGTGTTCGCCCAGACCGCAGGCCCTCGCGGCGGCACGCAGGGCCAGGCCCAGTCGCCCCAGACCGCCCAGCATCGTTTCGCAGGCATGGCCGCGATCGAGAAGAAGGTCTTGAGCGAGCTGAACCTGACGAAGGATCAGACGGCCAAGGTAAAGGCCCTGGACAAGGAGCGGGCCGAGAAGATCAAGGCGCTCCGCGCGACGGCTAAGGCAGGCACGACCAAGCCAGATCGCCAGGCCATGCGGGCCGAAATCCAAAAGATCCAAAAGTGGTACCAGGACGAACTGAAGGGCATCCTCGGAAGCCAGAAGTACACCGAGTACCAAGAGAAGATGAAGGCAGAGATCGCCAAGGCCCGGCAAAACGCCGGCGGCAAGGCGGGTGCCGGAATCGGCGGCGGCCAACACGGCAAGAACGGCGGCTGAACAGCTTCTCCCCTAGCCCCAGGGCCGGCTGTGTGCGCCGGCCCCTTTTTATGCCTGGACCGGCAGGATGAACCCCCATTCAAGGCTTTCGTCGGGGTCTCCTGGGCAGATGCGCTCTCCCACGATGGTGGCTCCAAACGATTGGTACATCAGGTGTGCGTGAACGAGCTTTTTGTCGCTCCACAACTCCACCGCTTGGCGGCCCAAGCCCCGTGCCTCGTTCAGGACTGTGCGCGTCAGACGCACACCGAGGCCGCATCCCCTGGCTTCGGAGCGGACGTACAGCCTGACCAGTTCACAGTCGGTGGCTGCCACCCGCGGCACTCCGTCGACGACCGTCGCCGTCCCAGGCATTCCCGGAATCGTCTCATGGAGCTCGAGGCCGACACAGCCGACGACCTGGCCCTCATGCTCGACGACCCAGAACCGGTCGTACTCGGTGCCCGCGTCGTTGAGGTCGGAGCAGTACCCCTCAGCGTCCCACGTGAACCCATATTCGTCGAAGACGGACCGGACCGTCGCGACAACGCCTTCGGTGTCTTCGGGCCTCCAGGCTCGGATGGTCATGACAGTCCCCCGTAGTTCCTGGAGAGCATGGCGGTGGCCTTGGTGAACCCGAGGGCCTCATAGAACCCGACGAGACCTTCGTCACAGGCCAGGTCGAACGCGTACCTCCCTGAAAACCGGTCTTGGAGACGGCGCACCAGGGTCGAACCGATCCCTTGTCCCCGCCAGTCAGGCAAGACCTCCAGCGAGGTCAGGAACGCGAACGTGTTGCCGTCTCCGATCACGGCGCCGTACCCCACGACGTGCCCGTCGTGAACGGCCAGTTCAACCGCTTCGCAACCGTGCAGCATCGCCAGGAGCCGTTGGCCCGGTTCACTAGCAAAACCCAGCATGGTGAATCCCGCGAAGTCTTCGGGCCCGCGCCCGTCGAGGGTGGCGACAGTGTCGATCCGGGCCATGGGTCAGGGTTTTACCAAAACCGTAGACCAGCATCTCGGGTCAGTGCTGGGCGGGCGACGTCGCATCGGTGGGTCGAGTAGGGTTGTTGTCCTCGGCCACCGGCCCTCGGCCCCATCGCCTTGATCCTAGGCGGGTGTGCTGGTAAAATGCCTCTCCGCGTGGATCGTTAGCTCAGTTGGTAGAGCAGCTGACTCTTAATCAGCGGGTCCAGGGTTCGAGTCCCTGACGATCCACCAAAGATTTTGCCGCAGAACCTGCACAAAACGCCCTTCCAAGCGGAGGGCGTTTTGGTTTCCGCCGTTAAAGTGCCGTTTACGCTTGAAGAATCCTTTGATTGTCCCTCTCACAGATCCACTGGGTAGTGCGTACCGATGCCATCCTTAGGTGCAGCAAAGAAGTGGCTCGGACAGCGACCGCCAGACTGGACGAGGCGCTAGAATCGATGCGCAAAGAGGGTCGTCGCTAGGTTGAGGCAGCGTAGTCGCAGTGGGCTGCAACAGGTGAAGTGCGCAAGGTCGCAGACGCAGAATTCGCCGCGAGCGACGAAGCGTGCAAAGGCAATGGACTACAATGGGGTCAATGGACTCTCACATAACCGCTCTGCTGAGCGGCAATGCCCCTTCCTCCGCTGTTTTTGAGGTTCTGAGCGCGAGCCTCGCTGAGTTCTGGCAGTTCGGCTCTGCTCTCGTTTCCTTCACGGAGTTCCAATCGGTTCTTCCAGGGTGCCAATGAGGCCGGAATCAAAAGAACAGCTTCAGCAGTTCATGCAGCGAGCATTGAAAGTGCTCCGCTCCAACTATGTCAAGCAAATCATGGGAAACAAGGGATTCTCGCTAAACTTGAGCTGGAAAAAGGGTGAAGAAGCCCAATTCACTACCAACATCCCGGACGAAGAGAAGCGAGACGCCCTGTTATTAACCGCGAGGATGTTCGTTCAGAAGAACGATCCCGTGTCGTTCATGCGAATGGCGGAGCTGGACAATGATCCCGGAGTGAGCGCAGAGTGGAAACAGATGTTCCAGATAATCCGTGACGGGCTCAATGCGGCCCTTGACACACCGATTCAGATAACCGTTAACGACCAGAACCCTACGCATCGCGAAGTGTTCTACACATTCCTTTACGGCAATTACGCCCATACCGAGAAGAAATACGTGGCGACATACGAGCAATGGAAGGTGAACCCTTTCATGGAGTTTGAGTTCAACAGTGTCGTGAACATCCTGCTCCGCGCAGTTAGCGACCTTGCATACGTTACCGACCTGGAAATCAGAGGCGAGAAGATCGAAGTCGCGAAGCTGACGGCTCCGGCTGAACCAAAGTCGCAGTAGGCAAGGGGTCACACACTCTCCGGAGGGTACGATGCGACCGGTGCAGCAAGGGCTTTTTGACTCTGGCTCGGGAGAACTTGTCAGGGCGCCGATCAATGGCGAGATGCTAGAGTGGGCTCGCCGGATTGGGGGCTTCACCAGAGAGCAGATAGCGCAGGCTGTCGGGAAGCCTGGGCATCCCGAGGTCATTGCGGCCTGGGAACAAGAAGCCGAGCAGCCCACTGCGCGACAGTTGGAGGAGCTCGCCAACAAACTAAAGAGACCGATTGCCACCTTCTTTATGCCGGGGCCGCCGCGCGAGCCCGACCCAGCCACCGCCCTTCGCAGGACTATCCTTTTGCAATCTAGGGGTCTCAGCCCGGAAATCAGGCTAGCCATTAGAACGGCCAGGTACGTCCGAGACCGCTTCGCCGAACTCTTGGACAACGAACACGACTTGAGTGGCTGTAAGATCCCCATTGCTCAGCTTGCGGATAGCCCGGAAACCGCCGCCGCAGAAACTAGGGACGTTGTGGGCGTCTCGATGGAAATGCAGGTTGCTTGGCCAAACGACTTTGCGTACGAGGGCTGGATGGAGGCTCTCCTTCGCGTTGGCGTCCTAACCCAGCAATTCTCGGTTCCGTTAGACCAGGCGTGGGGATTCTCCATTACCGATGGACGGATGCCTCTGGCTGCTGTCAACCGAAAACTCTACTATCGTGTCGCCAGGACGTTCACCCTCCTACATGAAGTTGGACACATAGCCCTAAGAGACTCTGCCATCTCGGTGATCGAACCGACATCCCTTGGCCCGGACGACGACGAGATGGCCCAAACGGAACACTGGTGCAACACGTTCTCTGCCGCCTTTCTGCTACCGATTGATGATCCGCTGGTTAAAAGAGCTCTCGACAAGATGGAGACCGCAGAGGAGCTTGATTCATTGTTCGTCCAAAGGCTCGCCAGTAAGTTTCGGGTCAGTAAGTACGTTCTTCTGGGCAGATTCAGGGACGTTGGCGGTATTTCCGAAGCCGACTACAAGCAGTTGCGGTCAGACTGGTGGGTCTTTGACAGCGCGAGGGAACAAGCCAGGCTCAAAAAGGAGCGAGAGAAGACGAAGGAGAAGAAGTCTGGGCCCGTTCAATGGCAACTGGCACTTGCGGATCGCGGCCGACCAATGACCGCACGAGTACTGCAAGCTCTGGGCTCAGGTCGCATATCAGAAAGCGAGGCTGGTGATCTCCTCGGCTTCTCGACGTCGTACCTAGACCGAGCTGAGCAGTTTGCCTTTGGCAAGGGGGAAATCTGATTCCACAGGTCTACGTGATCGACAACAGTGCCCTGGTTCCTCTCCAGTTCATGCGGCCTGACGCGATGCCAAGCGTTTGGAATAGGCTTGAGGCGCTGGCTAAGGCCAAGCGGTTGCTCATATGCAAAGCTGTTTTTGACGAGTACAAGAACGATCGTCTGAAACCCTGGTTCGAGGCTCGAAAAGACATGCTGGTCTATCCGTACACAACGAAACAGTTTGAGTGCCTGAAGGAACTCACAGAGGTTTGCCCCACGTTCCTGGACTCCAGCAAGCCTGGGCCGGACGCCGATCAGCCCCTAGTGGCAATGGCGATGGCTTTGAATGATGAGTTTGGTGGGTGTTTTGCTTCGGGGCCGGCTTGCGTCGTGGCGCATGAGCGAAGGACTCAGCAGGGTGCCCACAGGATGAAGATTCCAGATGCCTGCGATCTTTTGGAAATCGAAGTAATCGACTTTTCGGACATGATTGCCCGCGACGGCCCCATCTAGTCAGGTGGTTTTCGGCGGTGGAAGTGGTGGAATCGAACCTCCATCGGCCCTCTACCCAGGATCTCGGCGGAAACCTTTTCGCGTCGACCCTTATCCTCCTCAGATGCGATTACCAACCTCCTCGCGAGGCCGGCTGAACTCCAGCCAAGACCCAAGTCGTCGCTGAGCTTTCGCTCCGGGGCATCGTACCGTGCCATCCGGCTCCGCAGCTCTTGGACTCAGACCTATTTCCTAGGGTCAAGACGCCAACCGAGTCGTCCTGGAGCATTGTCGCACGGTTGCTGAAGGGGCATGTGAGTTCGATCTGCAACATCGCGATAAGAAAACGGCGGCTCGGTTGAGCTCGCCGGTGAATCAAAAGTCAGAGGGCAGGAGCACGGTCGTTGAGGATCGGTCACGCTCGGTGATGATCCAGAACCTCACACCAGAGCGAGACTTGTAGGCGGAGAGTAACCGGCTTCCGTGGATGACCGCCTCTTCGTTGGCGGCGACATCCTCGTCACACAGGTCTCCCCAGTCTCCCTGTGAGTGTCGGTCAAGCGCTTCCTGGATGTCCTCCAGGGAAACGCTGTCAAGGGCGTTTTGGGTGGCCACGAGGCGACCCAGACGGAACTTCGTTTGGTTGTGAACTCGCATGGTGGCTCCGTTCGGGCCTACACCTACCGAACGCAAATTGCTCGGCATCTACGGTGTGGGCCCAACGAGAGCCGCCGTATGCTAACTCTAGCAAGAAGCGGTTGGCGGGCAAATTGCCGCAGTTCTGTGCAACGGCTTTAGCCCGGACTAAAGAACGGGAGCCCTGATAAGAGAAGCCCTTCCACTCCTGTAACCATGCGGCCATGGGCCAGTACCTCAACCACTCGAAGCTCATGTACACCGTGGGCGAAGCATGCAAGCTCCTCTCCCTGTCACGGGCATTCCTGTACCGGCTCATCGACACCGGTGAAATCGAGAGCATCACGATCGGCCGCGCCCGGCGCATCACTTCCACCCAGCTCGACGCCTTTGTGAAGGCGAGAGAGGGGGAGATTGAGGCAGGTGCGGCAAGTTCCGCTGACTATCGAACCTTCAGCCGGACACGGTGACATCCATGGAACGAAACGGAAAACCCCAGTTCGTCACTCCAGTTGACCCCGATCCCAAACAGGCAGGGCTTAACCACGACATAGATGAATGGCTCCAGACCCACGCGCAGCGATCAGCCATCCACGAAGCAAGACTCGATGAGCGCCTTGAAGAGCACCGCCGCCACGTTGAGCGCAAGAACAAGCAGGTTGATCTTGTCGAGTCGGTCGAGTCAGAGCGTCTGGGCAAACTGCTCACCCAGCGTTCGCTCCTTGAGACAGACCTGTCGGCTGCACACGAGGTCGCTGCAAAGGCATTGGCAGTGCTTGGCCTTGAATACGTCCCTGGAAAGACCACTGTCCAGGACGTCTACGCGATCACCAAGCTCCACGAAGCCGACGCTGCCGACAAAGCGGGCCTCGCCGGTGTGCACACGAGCGCCCTGAGTGGCAGCACCTTCCTCAAATGGGCCGGAATGATCGGGTGCTTCGTCTTGGCCACGGTCGGAATGGGCGCGGTCGTGATGCAGGTGCCGCCACGGCAGCTCTTCTTCAATCCCATCGCCCTCTTCGTCTCATTGATGCTTGCCTCCGTGATCGTGGCAGGCGTCTACATCACTGTCCATCCGACATGGAAGCGGGCCGGGACGATGGCAGCGACGAAAGACCAGGAAAGGGCCAAGAAGGCGCTCCTCACCGCTGTCCTGGTCTGCGTCGTTACAGTTCTGGCCGTCGCCACAATCGATGCCAAAGCCATCATGGCGATCAACGGAGCAAGGGCACTAGTTGACCCCGCACATGCGACGCCGTTCTGGCTTGCGTTCCTCATAGGATGTTGCCTAAGTTCGGTGTACGTCGTCGGCACGAGCGTCGTCGCCTACAACGATGCGTACGCCATCGAATCCGCCAGGAGGATTGAGGCAGAGCAGCGACGGCATGAGCGGGCCGAAATGGACGATCAACGGCATTTTGTGGAAGTCCGCAACGCCATCGAATCCCTGAACGCGGTGATGGTGATCGAGCGGCAACTCGCAGAGCTGGATCCCAAGATCCTGTCGGTGCAACAGGACTTGTCGAGAGCGCTAGATGCGCACTACCAAGGTGTTCCAAAGGCACCGGACATGCCGGAAGAGCACAAAGCCGACCTCCGCCTCCACAAGAAGCACGCACTCTTTGCCAGCTGGAAGGCTCAGGCTCAAGAGGCGACAAACCGGCTTATGAGAAGGCCGGACAGGAGCGACTCGTGAAAACGGGAGCGGTCATGTTGGCTCTAGTGTTCGCTGTCCTCGCGGTCTGCCTTCTGGCTCGCAGCGCGACCGCTCCAAAGACAGCGCTCTTCATAGTCGTCGACTTCAGTGGGAGCACCGAGAGCGAGCGGAAACAGCAACAGGCTGTGGTGGCGACAGAGGTGGAAGCCGCCCCGCCTAACTCCGAACTCACGCTCTTCCGCATGGGGTACACGACGGAGGAGCTTCTGTCCGGGTCGCTTGACGAGACTCCAGTCGAGAGCGTTGTCGGAGCCCTTAAGAAGGGAACCGATCACTCAGACCACCACAAAGGAACGAACTTCGCGAACATGGCCGAGGCACTGGCTGGGGCCGTGGGACGGTCGAAAGCAGAACACATCAGGATCGAGGCAATCACGGACGGTGGTGACGACTTCGCGACAGACCAAGCGGCAAGGGAGCGCTATGTCAAAGCGGCCCGGCAGATCTGCGAAGACAAGCGTGTCGAGGCCGTGGCGTTCATCGGTGTTGAATCGGCTGACAGATCCGTGATCAGAACCCTATGGGCTGGAGCTGGCGGGCGGCTACAGGTCCTCGATGCCTCGCAAGTCTCGACACGATAGCACTCAAATCCCGGTCATGTTTACAGATGGCCGGGAAGGCTCTGGAGCACTAATCAGAACTGGTGCCCAGGAAAGGAACCGTCTACCTGATTGTATCCGATTCTAGGTAGAAACCCGGACTTGTTCGGGAGTTGGGCCTGGGTTAGACGACCATCCTGGGCTACAGGGTGGGCTACGAGTTCAGGTGGATGCGGTCACACGAGCCTGCCGAGCGAATGTGTCGAGAAGTCATCAGATATGGTCGCGCAGCTTTCGTTTCGGCGGGAGAATGCCTGTCCTGTGGCAACAGTTCTTGTACATCTTTCCCGAGCCGCAAAAGCATCGGCGCTTGGGAGCCCAGGTCACCCTCTCCGCCATATCCTGTTGAATCACCTCGGTCATGATCTCATTCATTGAGGTGATCTGAACGGAGGAGTCGAACGTCACCGGTTCGCCATTTTGCCGAGCCCAGTAGATTCGGTCAAAAACATCGGCTTGGTTTATGTGCAGGAAGACCGTGCTGTCAGTCTGAATGAGCGCCTCCAACGACCCCTTTTCCACGAACCAGCCAGCAACGGTAAGCTCGTCCTCGGTCTTGAGCTTCCCATAGAGCTCCCGTCGTTGCTCCAAGTACGATACGAACTCAGAGAAGCCCCATCCGCGAAAGTGAAGCGCGTCAATGAACGAGTCCAGATCAACCGTGTTCACAGCCCAGGGATAAGGATCGCTTTCCTCCTTTACCAGCAGCCCCAAATCGGTCGCCAGCCACCCAAAGTCCTCTGCTGTCAGGCAGATTACGAACCTTCTTTGAATGATCTTCGGATCGAGCGAAGCAACCTCATGTCCTTTGGAGTCGAATAGGCGAACAGTCTCGCCAGCCTCCAATTTGTGAAGAATCCGCATGCCCTGGTCAAATCCCTTTTGGATGCCCTTATTTGAGCGGAAGTCGTCCTTGGCGCGCTGAAAAGCCTTTTGGGGGTCGCGCAAAGGCTCTCGCATTGCGCTGGCCTTTGCTTCGAGCGCGAGGAGGACATCACCTGAAACAAAGATTCGATCGTGTTCATATTGGCAGTCGGCGGTTTCAAACGCTCCTGCTAGACAAATCGCCTCGGGAGGAAGAATGGCCTTGAGCAGCCGCTCGCCTTCCTCTTCTAAGATTCGGTCTCTTGCCTTGAAGTAACTATCTCGCGAATCTGACCCTCGCAGAGTGGAGTCCAACCGTTCGATTGCGGCCAAGGGTAGGGCGTGAAAGTTAGGACAGCTCGCGACGCCTTCCTCCAGTAGAAGGAGGGGAGCCGTTGCGACGTCGAGCGTTTCGGTCGGATATACTGCTCGTGGCTTGCGGCCTCTCGAAATCGTGAATAATGACCAAAAGGCATTCGCCAGTGCCTCGCCGAAAGCATCAACCAGCTCCGAAAGAAGTAGCGAGTGCGGTCGTAACGTCAAGTTGTAAAACCTTGTTGCCGTTTCCACGCAAGCGGGTGTCTTCATGAAGTCCTGAGCCTCCGCCACACCCTGCGTCTCCATGATGTTGAGAAACTCTCCCCGATGTCCCTCCAGTTCTAGCAGAGTCTCCTGTGTTTCCTCTATGCGACTCTGAAGCCGACTGCTGATCCACTCCACAACCGCCACAATTTCAGTTGCGGAAATGCCGAGCATGTCCTTGAGGCAACGGTCTTGTGGGGGGAAGTACAACCTCAGTTTCTCAATGATCTGAACCGTCGATCCCATCACTCGTCCCGTGTTGAAGTAGTCGAGGAACAGAGGCATCGACGTGGCCGTTTCTTCGAACCACTCCTTAGGCAGGGCCTTTCGCTCCTCATTGGTCGGGAAGAACGAATGCGTGTAATAGTCAAAGATTAGGCTGACGTCGTCAAAGCAACTCTGAAGTGCGACGTCATCGATCTCCTGCGACTCACTAGGCTCGGGTGTATTGAGAGCGATCGCTTGCAGATAGAGAATCTGGCGAAAAGGCGATGTGAGCCCATACTTGTCGTGAACTCTGTTAGCGTCACTGAGCCAAACCACGGCCAAGCTGCCCGCTATGGCCTCGGTTGAGTAATCGGCCAACTTCGATTCCAGTCGCCCAACTGTCTCGATCAGCTCTTGGTGGGTAGTCAATGGGTCAGGCATGAATGAAAGATCACTCCTTTGAGGTGCACTCTTCAGCATGATTCAAGCGAAAGAGCGGAGTTTCCGGGCGCAAAACAAACTCTAGTTGCATTTGTCCACAATTTCAAGGGACGATCAGCAGCTATGGGCCCGGCCAACTATCGACGGGCTTAGGACTCCGCATGCCCACTCTAGGCCAGTCCCCTGTCTGCCATGTCCTTCTCCTGAGCCTCCCGTACGTCCGGTCGGTTGGCGGGGCCGAAGACGTCGTCGCCTGCAGCGTACCTTGCACCTGCGTCCGGCTCGGTCAGAGCGATCTTTAGGGCAGGAACCAGCTCCAACTCCCTACTGTCAAGGCCGTAGGCATCAAGACAGGCGTCAAGGGCTCGGGTGACTGGCGTTCTCATCATCATGCGCACCGAGTCCATGGGCACCATCGGCTGCTTGCCGTACTCCGTCGCGTCCTCGATGCACGCCTGCACGCTGTACGAATGGTAAGTTCGGCAGGTCATCGGTCGCGCCGGATAGCCGATGCAGAGGCCCTCAACATTGAGTGGACACATCCGTGCCTTCAGTACGACTTCGAGGGGCGTGAGGGTCACCGTCTGAGCCTCGTGCGCCTGTAGGCGCCCTAGTAAGGCTGCCATGCCGGGCTCGTCCAGGGTTCTTCGGAGATAGTCTGCCAGAAGTAGGATGGTGGGAGCCGTGCAGGAGACGCGGATCGTACAGCACCAATTGCAGCCCTTTTTACACGCCAAGTGACGCCTGACTCCCTCTGCGAGCCTCAAGGACGTCGGGAGCAGTTCCAGATACTCGTCTAGTTGCTGAAGCAGTCTCCGCATTCCCTCACGGAGACTTCCTTCCGTGGGCTTGTCCCCCGTCGGTTCAATGAACGCGGCCGCGGCGCGCAGGTACATGTCGACGAGCGTCCCTCCACCCGACTCGTCGGCCAAGTCCTCGGGAAACGGTAGTTGAATGCGGCTAAGTGACTGTTGCGCTCTCTGATCCGCCTGCCTTTGTTTCTTCGATTGACTTTGCTTTCCCACGTCCTGGAATCGGTATACCCGTTGTCCTCAGGCTCGGCTCGAATGGTGCCTCAGTCTGGGCTACAGCGAACCTGAGGAATTGGTCTACAAAATGGTGTGGGCTCTAGGTTCAAATGAATCTGAAACCTTCGGGTGCGCCCAGGAAAGGCAGCGTCTACCTGATTTAGTCAGGATTTGGGTAGAAACCCGGACTTTGCCGGGTGTCGCGCCCGAGTCAGCCAGGGATCCTGGGCTACAAAGTGGGCTACAAGTCGGCCCCGGAAGATTCTTTTCCTCGGGCGCGGATTCACTGGGCCGGTACACTCCTAGCGTGATGAAGGACTTGCTGACTGCGGACGAGCAAGAGATAGAAGAGCTGGCCGCACGTCAACGTCTTCTGAAGGCTTTCAGTGACCGACTGCACCGTCTCTCGCCCTTTCAATCGTACTTCAGGTCACTTCGGTTCACTGACCCCAGCGATCCCCGGACCATCACCTCGGACTCAGAATACAGCAAGGCCCTCGAGCTCCAATACATAAGTAGCAAGCACGAGAAGGACATCTCGAAGCTGGGCGCAGCGATCGGAATCGGCGCGATGGTCTTCATCGGATGGTTGATCTTCGTCATGTTCCGACTGCGGTCGATAAAGGAGTTCGCGGACGAAGCCGGGCCGCTCATAGGGGTATTCCTCGGACTTGCAGCTTTGACTGCTGTCCTAGGTTTGGAGCGAATGAAGGCAGCGCATAAGTTCGGTGAGTGGTGGCTCATCGGTTGTTGCTTGGTCTTAGGCGGGACGAAGACCCAAATCGCGACCCAGTATCCGGACTCAGCGGTCGCGTTGTCGCTGAGCTCAGTACTGGCTCTCATCCTCCTCTTCGCGACGGTCGTGGGCCAGCTGAATCGACGGGGCACGGCCATCGTGGGGCTAGTATTCAGCGGCTTCCTACTGCGTCACCACATTGTATCGCAAGGTTCGCTGATCTCAGAGGCAATGCTTCCGATGTTTGTGGGAGCCCTCATATTAGCCCTCTATGACGCCTTTTACAACGAACGAGATGATCGGAGACTCTTCGTCCAGCATCGTCAAAACGACACGACGGTGCGAATCGAAGAGCTCAGGAACCAGATAAAGGATCGTGAACTTGAGGACGCCAACGTCCACATCAACATGACCTGAGTTTACGCAAGGCTGGGGTCCCATACTCGAAGTACGGTCGCCGCTGTGGCAAGCAAATCAACTACATCAAGATCCTGATTCCTCTCTATGTCCCTCCAGATGTGGCTCCATTGGATAGCGGCATACTGAGGCATTCTGAGAAGGATAGGCAACACGGGCCCGGAGAGCTCGTTTGTATAATAGTTGAAAGCGCTTGCGGATGTTGGATCGTGATGGTTCAAGAGTAAGACGTTGGCATGAGCAATGGGCCCAACAGGGACAATGCGGAGCACACCTTGAGATGTCACACGAAGTACACGATCATGCAGTTGACGGGCAGTTAGCTGGCCCTTCCGCACGGAGTCGCAATGTTCTAGTGTTCGGCTGATAGCCGACTGCCACCAGACCTCGCCTGTGGCTCGGCTGGGAACGGCCATACAGATCGCCTGATGCCCGAGTGCCTTGCCCGTTCTTTCATCGGGGCCGGATCGCACCCGAAGCCCGCTTAGGATGCGATCCAGAAGGGCTTGAGCAACAGGATCGCGATCTGGGTTCACCAAGGGATCCACTGCGCCCGTGAACCAGGTTATCGTTCTTGCTTCAGACGCGGCCTGCCTCAGGAGCTTTACTGGCTTCGACTCCACTCTTTCCATGCGGTGGCCATCCATCAGCTGTCTCGCCCGGATGAGTACCTGCTCCTGTTCCGGCAGACGTTCTGTACGCCGACGGATCGCCACCAGGAGCAGGTCGAAAAGATTCTGAGACAATGGCCGCCGAGCAGCCAACATTTGTTGGACGGCTGTGATCGCCGTCTCCTGGCGGCCCCAATACTCTGACTCAGAAGGACGGGAGATCTCGATACCGAGCTCCTTGACAGTCTGGTAGAGGCATCGACCGTCGCTGGCGCGAAAAAGGAAGAGGAGGTCACGCAGGCTGAGAGTCTGATCGAGCGTCACGGGGAATCCCCATTATAGCCACTAGCGACGGAAATCTGCCGTGTCGCCCCCCGTTTCGGAAGAAAAATAGAGTCAAAGTGCAAAAACTGTCGTCATAAAAGCGACATTTCAAGAACACTTGGTCTAGACTGTCAATGTTCTCGGTGGTCGCCAGCGCCGGGCACCTGAAAAAAGAGCGGGCCCTATGGGCCCGCCGGATTCAGCGATTGTCCCTTCGAAGTTGAGACCGGAGGGGTCAATCTAGGCCAGGCGAACCTGGGCTTGCGTCAATTGTACCAGGACGAGGGCAAGGGTCAAGAGGTCACGTGGCGAGAGGCCATAAATGAAACTTGAACTTACTAAACTGCAACACATCGCCGTACAATTGGCGGACTACCGCCTGGGTCTGAGCGCCTCCCATGAGGCGTACGTTCATCGGTGGATCCTGCCGAGCCTGGCTCGTGCGTCCGAGTACATTGCGGCGCAGAGTCGGCCGGGCCGGGAATTGGCCCTCGTCATCGTCGCGGCATACCGCACGCCGGAGTGTCAACGGGCTGTCGAGGAGTACTTCTATGGCTCGATGGGTACCCCGCCCAACATTGGGCCTCAAGCCTCAAGCCTGCTTGAGGCAGGTGATGCCCAGGTTCCCGCGCACTGCACAGGCGGGTGCGTCGATGCCGTGGTCGCTGTAAACGGGCTCGTTCGTGCTGTTGACGTCTCGCTGAGTTACGAGCCCGCACAATACAGATGGCCTCCGAGCGCGGCGGACACCGTCGCGGAAGCCTTTTGGTCAGCGCACGATGCGGCGGTGCTGCGCACCTCGATGAGGGCAGCAGGGTTTGTAGGGGTCGAATTCGACCACCGCCACTTTGAGAAGTTCACGCACCGTTGGGCAAAGGCCTTCGCAAGGCGGCCACTTCTCCGACGAGTTCTTGATGCGCCAATCACGCGGCAAGAAGGCACTCCCCGGCACGCCGTTGGCATACTTGATCCTCAGCCGTGACCCTCTCCCCTCCATTCAATCCTTGCCGTGCCTCCAGCTGTCTTTCGAAGGCGTTGGAGGCTCAGGCTGACCGGTGGGGAACGCTGGGGCAGTTCACCTCGAATCTCGCTTTGCTGTGCCCTGGTTGAGTCGGGATTCGGTAGAAACTTGGGCATAGCCGAAGGATGGCCCCTGAGTTTCAGAAGATCGGGGGCTGCGAATTGAGCTAGAGCCCGAGACGTGGTCGGCGTGGGCCCAACTGATGCTAGCCGGAGGTAGGTCGATGGTCGATCCGGACTTGAGCGCCGCCACCTTCCCGGCTCAACATCCGTCCATAATGAAGGTTCCTAATGTACGTCGAGACCAGCCCACCGATAGCACCCGAGAAAGTCCGGGAGCAACTGCGGCTCGACTACGAGGAACCCGGGAGTCCGGTCTTCCGTGACCCCGCCTTCATGGAAAACAAACAGATCCCTGTGCACCGCTGGGTGCCGTGGATCGCGGGGTTCTCGGCGTCCTTTGTCGAGGACTGCTTCAAGGCCTTCATCGCAAGCCCCCGTCGGAAGCGGTACACGGTGCTGGATCCGTTCGCCGGTGTCGGCACGACCATTGTCTCGGCTCTGAAAGCGGGCCACAATGCCGTCGGTTTCGAGATCAACCCGTACGCCGCGCTCGCCTGCCAAGCCAAAGCCGCCGCCGTCGCCCTCGACCTCGCCGACTTTGACGATACGATCGCGAGGTACGAGTACGCTAGCCGAAACGGCAGCCGGACGGCTGAGGGAAGCAAGCCGGACGGGTTTGAGTCGCGGATTCCGTTTTTCAGCCCCCAGGTGGAGGATCAGGTGTTCGGGTTTTTCGCGTTCCTTCGAACGCTCGATGCATCGCCCGTCGCCGATCTTTTCAAGGTCGCGTTCGGGTCGGTGATGGTCAGCTTTTCGAACTACACCTACGAGCCGAGCCTTTCCACCCGTCCCGGTGCGGGAAAGCCCCTGATCGAGGAGGCAGATGTACATGGAGCCGTCCTCGCAAAGCTCCGAATCATGCGCGCCGATACTGAAGCCCTTCAAGGCGTGGCCGTTCGCAAGCCCAATCCCAAGGCTCTGATCCACTGTATGGACTTCATGGAGTCCGCCAAGGTGCTCAAGCCACGATCCGTGGATCTGGCGGTCACCTCACCGCCGTACCTCAATAACTATCACTACATCAGGAGCACCCGCCCGCACCTGTATTGGCTCGGATTGCTGACGGAGCGGAGCGACTTCCGGCAGCTCGAAGAACTCAATGTGGGCAAGTATTGGCAAACTGTCCGGGGCCAAGCGCCGATATACCTGGGCTTCGAAGACACAGAACTGCAGGTCGTCTTGGATGAGATTCGTGAGACGCGCACGGACATGGGCGTCTACGGTGGCGGTGGTTGGGCCAACTATGCCGCCTCGTACTTCAATGACTCAGACCGATTCCTGGCGTCGCTCTCCAGGAGCCTGGTGGATGGTGGCACGGGCGTTATCGTCGTAGGGAACTCCATCATCCAGGGCCACGAGATCAAAGTGGAGCAAGTCCTCGGACGGATTGCCACGCGACATGGCCTTGAGCTAACAGGGATTGAAGAGCTTCGAACAAAACGCGTCGGGGCAAGCATCACCAAATCGACCGTTCGGCGAGGGGAGCAATCAAATGCTCGCCTCTACGAATCGGCCGTCATCCTGAGGCGCCGTCCGTGAGCTCGACTCCGTACAATCCACTTGAGAAGCGAAATCTGGCCCAAAGCATCGTCGACGCACTCTTTGAACAAGCTCCGAGATCTCTGGCAGACACTGATGGGCTCGTTGGGGCCGGAGTCTACGCCATCTACTACACGGGCAGCTTTCCCCTGTATCACGGGATCAGTCAACTGAACATCGAGGGCAAGTTTCGCCAGCCGATTTATGTCGGCAAGGCCATTCCCAAGGGTGGTCGGAAGGGTGGATTAGGCAAAGACGCCGGAATCGGCGACGCGCTCCGGAGCCGCTTGCGCATTCACGCTGTCTCCATAGCAGAGGCAACAAATCTGAATCTCGACGACTTCTGGTATCGCTCGCTGGTGGTCGATGACGTGTGGATTCCCCTCGGGGAGAATGCCGTGATCGAGTGGTTTCGGCCCGCTTGGAATCTCGCTTTGGATGGTTTCGGCATCAAGGTGCCCGGAAAGGGCAGGATCGGTCAGCGCGCCTCGGATTGGGACACGCTGCATCCAGGCCGCTCGCTAGCGACCGGCCTTGCTCCAAGCAGCCGTACCCTGGGCGAGCTTGAGTCGCGAATCGAGGCATTCTTGCTGGGTGGTCCCGGCCACGCGACGACAGAAAGCGAGACTGACGGAGAGACCGAGGAAGAGGTCTAGGCCTTCGCAGGGCAAGCCGAGAGGGCCCGCCCGCCACGAATTGCAGAACAAGGTCGACGGCGTTCAGATAAGGTAGACTTTCGTCTACAATGGGATCGGAACCACAGCCACATAGATGCCAATTGCCTTTGTACTCTGTACGCAGAAGAGATGAGCGGAGCCAATGATCAGACCGTGCCAGCAGCGGGAACAGGCTCTCGATCCTTAGGCCATGCTCGCCGAGGGTACGAGTACCAAGATCTGCTTGGTGCCCTGCTCCTCGCGGAACTCCTGCATGACCGTGCGGGAACCCTGCTCATTGACCGAAAGGCCATCGCGGGCGATCGGTTCGACGACTTCACCAGGCACCGCTCCGGTCAGAAGACAAAGGTTCAGGTCAAGCACAGTTCCGCCGATGCTCGCTCGCTGAAGCAAGAGGACTTTACAACCGACTCAACAGGACTCCGCATTGATGCTTTGGTACGGACTCACCTTGGATGCGGGACAGAGTGTGACGAGTACCGACTCTGGACGAACTGGACAGTGCCCGACCTATCAAGTGTCGCCTGGTTGATCCCGATTGACCCTGGCCGCCCCCTACTCAGTTCAGCTGTTGGAAGAACCTACCGGCTCAATGTCGATCACCTATGGCCGGCAGGAGGAGTTCCTGCCTGGAACATCCTTGCCGCCGAACGCATGGCGCGTCAGGACTTCGCAGACTTCTGCGCGAAGTTTGTCATCGAATTGGAGTGTCCAGAGTTCTCTGAAGATCTTCGCGCCCCCGGAAAACTCGAGGGCACATTGCTTGTCTTCCTAGGTGATCGCCTGGGAATCGGTCACTATCCGAACGCCGATCAGTCGCCGCATGACATTGGCGAGCGCCTGGTTAGCTTTGCGAGGACCCGGCGGGACTCACCGGGCGAGACCAGGCTTAGAGATGTCGAGAATTGGCTCCAACTCCGGACCGATTTCGGCACCGTTCCGCAAGATCCTTCGGTTGACCCCGAACGACTTGTCAAACGAGCCGATCAGCTCGAAGGCATTGCCGATACTGTCCTCTCCGCCGGTGTGACGATTGTCGAGGGCCCTCCAGGCAGCGGAAAGACTTGGCTCTTGGAGGAGACGGCGAAGCACCTCCGGGAAGCACGCCACCTTGTTGCCCGTCACTATTGTTTCCTTGAGCCGGGTGATGAACTTGTGTCTCGAAGAATCAGCACGGATGTGCTCTGGGGCAACCTCGTTTATGAGCTTATTCAGGGAGCTCCGTCACTACGGGACGACGTCCACCGTACTTACGCTGCGGGAAGGTGGGAACTGGAACGCTTGCTTCCCGGTGCGGTTGAAAGGAGCCCGACCGGTCATGTTGTTCTGCTGATCGACGGACTGGATCACATCGATCGAGTTCGTCAGACGAGTGGTGCAGTGACGGTTGAGGAATCTAGAATCATTGATGAGCTGGCCACTCTGAACATTCCAGAGGGCGTCCATATTGTCTTTGGAACCCAGCCTGGGGCCCATCTCGCTCCGTTAGGTCGTCTAAAGCCAAGCCTCACAAGCGTTCCCCCCTGGGCAGCTGAGGACATCGTCGTCTTGGCCGAACGTGCCGGTCTGCGGGCGGCTCTCGAGAACGCGGGGTTGAAAGCGGACGAAACTTTGGCCGTCTTGTCGGATCGGGCTGCCGGCAATCCCCTCTACGCGACATACCTCACTCGCTCGCTTGATGCGCAGCTCCAAGCAGGACGAGCAGTAGATCCCGTTTCGTTTTTGGACGGAGCGCCGTCGATCGATGGGAACGTCTCGGCCTACTACAGACACCTGTTGCCGAGCGTCGAGGGCCCTCAACAGTACGTTGCACGCGTCCTATCATCGGCCGACTTTGCGCTGTCAAAAGCTGACCTGAGATCGATCCTGCCCGACTTTGCCTACGATCTTGACAATGCGCTCGAGGCTCTGGCCCCCGTACTCAGCCAGGATGGTGGCACCGGCGGAATCAGGGTCTACCATGAGAGCTTCCGGCGGTTCATCCTCGAGGGCTTGGCGCAACAAGGCGTCGACATGGCGGCCGTGCTCGAACCCTTGCGCCGATGGCTCGATTCGCTAGGGTTCCTGGAGGATCCGCGCGCCTTTCGATTCCTGCTCCCAACACTTCGTCGGAGCCACCGCTTCGACGATCTTCTTTCGAGAATCGACCCGACACTTGTATCGCGGTCAGTGGCGGAGGGACATAGCGAAGAGTCGATCGAAAGGAACCTCTACACGGCACTCGCTGTTGCTGCTCAGGTTCAAGACTGGGCCGGATTGTTGGCAAGTTGCCACCTCCTGGCGTCACTGCGGACATGTTTCGGGGAGAAGCTCGTTCCGAGACAATACGGTCGTGTTCTGGCACTCGTGAAAGGCGCTGATGCCCTCGCAAGCGCCCTGGTGTTCGAAGGCCGACCCACGATGAGCCGTGAAGTTGGTCTGGAGCTCTGCTCCGTTTGTGATGATGCTGGTGGTGCCCCGCCATGGAGGCTGTACTTGCCTCTCCCCGCTTCGCGGGAGAAGGAGGTAGGTCACGAACGATCCACCGAGCTGATCCTTGCGGAGTTCCATGGTCGTGCGCGCGTCAAGGGAATCGCTTGGGCCGTCCGACGACTCGCCAAGCGCCTCAACGGAGATCCTGACTTTCCAAGGGGCTTTCTCAGAAAACTTGTCGATCTTCTTGCCAAGCTGGGAGGAAAGGGCGCGCTCGGTGAGCTGCGGACAAGCTTGACGACGAGTAGCGACGTTGAGAGCCTTGTTGACATTGCCCTAGCGAGGGAGTGGCTTCGACTTGGCGACTCAGAAGCTGCGCAAGCCGTTGCTCAGGCTGCCTGCGAGCAGCCTGTTTCTGCTGGTATGGCGGTTGAACTGATTGCCCTAGGTGCAAGGCCCTCGGCGGACTGGCTGGATGCCTTTCCGCTGGACGAATTCGATCCGACTACCGCGCCAGGCCGATATAACCAAGACAACGAAGTTGGCGAGTGGATCAATCGCGTCCAGCTCCACGCCCACCTGAACCCGTCGGACCTTGACGCTCTCCGGACAAGGATGGCTGGAGAAGGCTGGTATCGCCTTTGGCTGCAGTTCGTCATCGATACGGCTCTAATCGAGGCCGGCTCCCTGGACAGCATTGCGGAGGCCTTTGAGCAGCTCGCTTCAGACACTCGCCCCTTCGTCGGCGAGCCCCGTGCATGTGACCTCTATCAACACCGTAGCTTGGCGGCCAGTTCTGTGCGGAGAGCGCTGGAGCTTATCAGCACGGACGATGATTGGTCGCGAAGTCTTACAGCACTGCGAGCCGTGATCAAGGGGACAACCACCGGGCTTGAGCGCAGTCGAACTGGCCCGCTGACAACCGATGTGTTGACGGAGATTCTACTTGCCCTGTCCGCGTCGCAGCAGCGCCCGGAGGTGTTCGAGTTCATTCGGACAGAGTACGAGGCATCGACGACTCAAAGCCACCTGTTTGACACTCATGCCGAGCACGAGCTCCACTATGCCGAGGCCCTCGCCATAGCTGGTCGTCCCGATGAGGCCCTCGAACACTGGGATCGCGCTTCTGTGTTCCTGTGCTCCTATGGGTTCCGCAAGGACATGCTGCTGTTCGACTTGGTGCATGGGTTACCGGCCCTGGGCGAGAGCGATCCGGACTATGCTCGCTCCTGCACCGAGCGAGTTCAGCCTTTGGTCAACACGGTGGTCGCACACACCGACGGCAAGGAGACGCGTCACCTACCCGGGACTTGGTTTGAAACTCTTCTGGCCGTAGATCCATGTGGCGCGCTCTGCCTCCTTGGGGATTCACTTGTGCAATGGGGGGGAAGGCACGGCTGGATCATGGAGGAAGCACTGGCAGATGCGGTTGCGCATTTGAGTAATCAGGGGGATCCACTTGTCCGTCGGGATCTATTGCTGAGTATTCCGTACGGAGGCGGCAAGGAGAGCCGGGCAGCCATGCTGGACACCTTGCAGGAAGTCGTCACGGAGCAGGACGAAGCCGACGTGCATGTGCGGCTCTTTGCAGCCAAGTTTGAAGGCGACCCGGTAGACGATGACCCTAAGTGGCAAGGGCTGATCGAGCCGATTTGCCGTAATCATGGCATTCCTCTTCCGGTCTCCAGCCTGCCGCCGAAACCGTCAAAGAGCGACGGTGGAGACAACGATTCGGCGAGTCGGTCGCGAGACGACGAGCTTGGGTCGATCTCGATGTTTGCTACCGATGCGAGCCCACTCGACATCCTGGCCTGGATTCGTCGCCTGGATGGTCGACTGTTGGAAAAGGGCGAGAACGCAGATCTATTCGTGCAGATGTTCGTCCCGCGCCTGGCCTCACTGGATGCTGACGACCTCTTCGCGGACGCGCTAAGTCTTGTTCGGGCTCTGGCCCACGAGGTGGGCATTTTCAGGTCTGGGGAAATCCTGGCGACCTTGGCACAGGAGTTCGACAGACTTGGAAGAACTCGTCTAGCCGCAGTGACATTCGTTCTCGCCTATACGAGAGCGCGAGGGAATTGGGGATGGGGCTGCTTCGGGGACAAGGATCAGCTTCATCTCCTCGCCGAAGGTCTACGCGCCGATCGTCAGTTGGCGATCGACATGCTCGCGGCTGAGTCGGCCGAGCTCGGTCGGTCTTACCCGTACGGGCTCGGTCAGCACCTCGTTGAGGCCCTTGTCGCTATCGGCCTGCGGGACGACGCGAAATCGGCTTGGGAAGCACTTTTTGGAGTGCTGCAGCATCGGCTCGAAGAACCTGACGGCGCGCCGTCCCGCGGTGTTTTGACTCGATACCAACCCGGTGCAGTCTTTACCAATGTCTTGGACGAAGCCCTTGGCTATGCCCTCCTGGCGAGAACCGCGCACCCGGAACTTACTCGCAAGACTGAAGCTCTTGCGGGCATTTGTGAACTCCTGGCCCGCAACCCTCAGAGCCTTGTCCCGGGCATGTCGAGACTGATTCGGCGAGACTCGACCGACGCCAATCTCGCTCTCTTGCTCCAGGCAGTGTACGAACACGAGCCAGCGCCATATGACCTGAGCGCAGGACTGGCAGATCCGCTTGGACTACTTGTGGGGACTGACCACTTCAGCCTCGACTACCTCGCCCGCGCCTTACTCCAGCGACGAGGGCTGCATGCGGCTCCGTTCCCGGCAATGATCAAAGTCAAACCGCGTGATGAGGGCTTGGGGGCTCAGCGGGTTCGGGCCATACGATGGCTCGATCACCAAGGTCGACTCGAACGGATTGAGCGAGTCGTGCCAAACTTCGGTGACGTTGTCGCAGCCGATTTCGACGCAACGTGGCACGAATCAGGGTTGCAGCGCCGATCCCAGGAAAGACACGAGGTAGCTAGGTCAGGGGTTCGTCGACTGCCCGAACCTCCGATGCTCCACTGGGAAACAGAGTTGTTCGAGACCGTGATCAATCGGCAAGGCATGTACCTGCCAGGTGACTTCAAGGCGGCGGGCCAGTGGAGTCCAGATTCAGCCGGGCCGCTCTTCGACCTCTTGAAGCCGGATACGGAGTCCGCCGTGCACCTGCGCAGATGCCGAGGCTTGCGGCCCGACTATCCAATGCCCAGTGAGATCGAGGACGGTTTGGACGAGTGCAAACGGGAGGCGGACAACGCCCCACGTGGAGGTTGGGTACGGATAGCCAAGGCGGAAACTCAAGTGCTCTTCGGCGACGAGATGCTCCCACACGCGATGGGAGAGGTCACTGTGTACTCTGGAATCGTCAGTGTGAAGGGCGACGCAATCCCTTCAGGAGCCTTGCCGTATGCCAGCTCTCCGTTGAAGGTCTGGAAGCATCAGCCACGGTTCGATGGCGTCGTACAGCTGATTCATGGGCCCTTAATCGTGATGGAACAACGGGCCGACATATTGGGCGAAAGAACAATCTTCGGACTTGATCCAGAGCATGTCTCGCGCCTTGGCTTGACCCTCCACGGTCAGCGTCCTTACTGCTTCGTTGACGCGAACGGCGAAGTCGCCGTAGAGTTGCGAGTATGGCACGTCAGACCGTGTGGAGACCGTTTCGACGAGGAGTCGCCGACGCTCTATGGCTGTGATCTAATCGCGCGACCGGACGTATTCGATCGACTCCATGCGATGACGCGCTTCCCGATCCGAGTGATGACCGTCCGAGACACCATTGAAGCACCCCCCATTCCGAGCAAGAAGTCCTCTGGCAAGGCAGCGGTCAAGATGGTGGAGGAGCACGTCGAGCTGCCCCAGGACTCCGAGGTTGACCAAACATGATGGGGGCAAAACGTTGCCAAAGGTAGGTGCCGCCAAGGGAACCCGGTGGGTGATTCGGTGGGACTGGACGGGTGGCCACGCGACTGAGCACATCGATACTACTCAAGTATTCGTCCTGAGTGGAAGACTGAGCCAAGAACAAGTTCTCCGATTTGCCGAGCTTGTTTACATCGACCGTTTCTTCACCATCGCCGAGCGGCTCGAGTACTCCAAGGGTGGTAAATGGTTCCGACGTATGAGATCTAGTCTGTTCCAGGAGGGCCAAATCGAGGGTGTCCCCTACCTTGGCTCGTTCATTTTCGGGCACAACCCATTCCTTACCGCGAGTCTCGCCCGGAACATCTCGGTTGACGAGGGTCATGATGGCAAGCAGGTTCTTCGCTACGACTGCATCCGACCAAGCATAAAGGGGTGATCAGGCGTGCGTGCCAGATCAGCCATGGCGGTCAAGATCATACACGCCTGGGACATGCTCGCGGTTTCTCCAGAATCTGCATAGATGTTCAAACTGCGTTGCGAAGTGTTCAGCGTCATCCTCTAAACTTTCCCGATCATGGTAGTGACTTGCCCAAGCTTCGACAATCAGGGACTCGATCTCAGAGGAAGGGACTCTCTTTCTCGAATATCGCAAGTACACGTAGACAAAGACGTCGAAACGCTCCATGTCGCACGGATGGTGCGACGCCCATGTATCTTGCCGAATCCAAGTGTCGAAGTATCGTCTCGCTAGTGGGGAGAGTGGCATAGTGGGAGGTGATTCTGTTCGCCCCGAAAGCCGATCACGTGAGGAAACGCGTGTGTGTAATCGCAGCGATAAGGTGGTTCATGAACGTCGCGAGTGCTTGGGCTTCTTCGTATGTGACACCCGGTTCGAGATCGAAGCCAAGGAAGCCGTCATGAAGGATCGCCAGCGGCGAGTTTCCTTGCTCGACCATGAGCCACGGCGTGCCACCCGCGTACTCTTTCACCTCGAAGCCGCATTGGTCGCGATTCGTTTCGCTTTTCGTTCCAGCCATGAGGGCACCAGGATACACGTCGATGACTAGCGATGTCGAGCATCTGCGGACACTGGCGCAGAGCTTTAGGCGGGCCCTTGAGCGAACCGACAGGAGGAACTTGATCGTGACCTTGGCGGAGTTTCCGAATGGCGCTTGTGGCGACGCGGCCTTGCTGCTTGGAGCGTACTTGCAGGACGAAGGTTTGGGAGCATCAGTATATGTCCTGGGGAGAAGAGACGGTTGCTACCACGCTTGGATTGAGCTTGAAGGAATAACGATAGACATCACCGCCGACCAATTCTCTGAGATCAACCAACCGGTTATTGTATGTCGGAGGTCGTCTTGGCACGACACATTTGAACAAGAGCGGCTCCACCAAGCGCACTACTCCGTGTATGACGACCACACGGTCTTTGAACTTCACAAGGCGTACCAAGCAGTTCTAAGCAACCTGGAGTAGGTCGTCGGACACGTAATCGGCTGACGCGAGCAGAGCTGTTGGTGACTGCCTAAGAGGGGTTGGTCAAACTTAGGTTCAGGGTCTGACTCTCGCTCAGGGAGGTAGGCGGTTGCTTGGAAGGCAGGTCGTTTGCAATTGTCGCCCGTTTATGGCTACTTCGGGCACGTGGCCAATTGCTATCGTTGCGGGTGCAAAGTTGAGGACGGTCGCCAGTTCCGGCGTCGCGTGAAGACGGGGGAGTGGGTTCGGCGTCGATATCCAAAGACGAGCGTCAGCCACATCCAAACGAGCTTCGGCATGCGAATCGTCTGCAAGTGGTGCGCCCGCCAGATTGACCGCCAAGAGTGGCGGAGGGGGCTGATGGGGCACCTCTCTGTTATCTTCGCGCTTGTCGGACTCCTTCTAGCTGGACTTCTGCTCCACTGGATACACTAAAAAAGAGCCCCGTGCTTGAGCAACGGGGTGGGGTGGCCGAGTTCGGCCTAGACCAGTTGGTCGTCAAAGGTGACTCCCAGGAGATAGTCGGCGGCTCTCTGTGCCCGAGACGCAGCGACCACGATCGCGCGCTTGTCGCTGTGAAGTGCCGAGTGCCAAGACTGGATGTAGCTTGCTGAATTCTCGATCAGCGAGTTGTCGAGCCCGATCGTGGCGCACAGGAAGGCTGAGCAGAGCTCCGCAGTCAGTTCCTCACGGCTGTAACACGGAGAGCCGAACTGGATCTCACCCGTGACTGACGCACGGTTCAATCGTCTCTCGTGACCCGTGGCGTGTCCCAGCTCGTGGAAGACCGTCGCATAGTAGGCATCCGGCGACTCGAACGAACTGATGGGGGGCACTTGGACAAGATCCTCGGCAGGTCGATACCAGGCGGACGTGCCCTGTTCCTGAAAACGCGGTGGGTCGGGCACGTTGCGGACAGCCTTCTCTGCGCTCTCGATTCGCCGGTTGGCTTGATCGCTGCGCAAAAGGGGCGCGATGTCGAGACCATCGCACTGCTCGACGTTGAAGACGACGTACTGCTTGAGGATCGGAACCTTCCAGTTGTGAACCTCACCGGTCTCTTGGTCGACGCCTTCCACCTGCCAAGGCTTCCAAAAGACGACCGGGCTCGCTCGCTCGCCTCGTCGCACCGACCCGCCGAGCTCTCGCGCCTGGTTGAAGGTGACCCAACGGTGGTCTGAGTACGGGCCCAGAGCCAGCAGGAACACGTTGACGCCTCGGTACGGCTTCCTGCTCCTAGCGTTGGTCGGGAGCGCATCGCCTCCGGCCCACGGCTTTCGCCAGGGCACCACTCCGCGAAGGAGCGCGTTGGTGATTTGAGCCGTGACCGCCTCGTAGAGCTTGGTGTTCACGCTGGAGCCTCGCGCCCCTGTGTGCGGGCCCCTTTTGTTTGAATGTGCATTGGTTGACCTCAGTGCCCAGAGCCCCGTGGCCCTGGGCATCCCCTACAGTTGAGGGATAAGCCGCCGGCGTCAAACGCGATCTATTTCGTGCAACTGCGCAGCCCAGCATTTGCACAAACGAGTGATTTGTTTGCATCAGGTCTGGATTGCCTTTGTATGGGGCGGACACGCCGGCGATAGCTTTGCCCGGCGGTCGAGAGGTCTCGACCCATGCCCCTTACCAACTTGCACGAAACGTCCGTACAGGACGAACAATTCGACACTCCTCCTCGGCGTTACACCCGCTACGAAGACGAACCCAGCTACTACGATGCTGGCGCCGTTTGGTTTTACGGAAACGTCCGACTCCTCCAGGCCAAGCTCTCTTGCATCCAGAGCGCGTGTGGCTGCGGGCCCTGGAACAGAACCGACCTCGACGAAATAGAGCGAGAAGCTGAACGCCGCGTGCTCAACGCCGAGGTTCTCGTTTGCGGTGTGCACAACGAAGCACACCAACGGGCGGCCGTGGTGCCACTCCGGTGGGGAGCACCGCGAGTCGTGGTCTTCTCAGGCGGAATCCGATTCCACCTTGGAGCAGACCTGCGGAGCGAACCGTTCCGAGCAGGGAGGCTCTGGCGATACCAGTGGGATCCGAAGACTGATCTCGCGGTGTCGCGACGCGGCCCAAAGAAACTGCCAACATTTGCTCGATACAACCCGACAGTTGACCGCCTCATACGCGCCTTAGCCGGGCGAACCAACCCTCCCGCGCACACAGTGGCGGATCCACTGGGACTTGGGTTCTCGCTTCAGTGAGACCCATCCTTCACGGCCCCTCGTTAGAGGGGTCTTTTTTCAAGCGCCAAGACGCCCGGGTCACTGAATTAGTTTCGCTCCTAGACTCGGACGCCCAACGGGCCGAAGCTATCGGCGAAGATCCACCGAGGCGTCCGAACCCCGTCCATCAAACAGCTGAAGCGTTGCGTCGACTTCCTCCAGATTGACCTCAAATCCCACTTCTCTTTCTCGAAACATGTCCTCTAGGGGCAGGCTTACGTGGCATTGCAGTCCATATCGTCTCACTTGAGTGCCGAGCAAGGTCGGTCTGAGGCGTGGTGACAGCAAGGCTAGTCCTTGGTAGACTCAAGCAGTGAGCAGCCCCCACTTCGTCGACAGCGACGGCCTGGTCGCGGCCGCTGGCAGGCTCGAAGCGGCCGGCCTATTGCCAGAGCTTGTCCAAAGGCTGGTTCGTTTCGAGTCAGAGCCGCCCACCAGCGTGACTTTCAGGACGGGTACTGGCATCAGGCTTGGTGGCTACGACGGAGAGGTCAATGCCCCGATCAAAACCGCCCACGTACCCGATGGGGATTCGGTATGGGAACTGACAGCCCAAGACCCAAATGCCAGCGACAAAGCCTCCAAAGACTTTGACAAACGCACCGGGGACACAGAGGAGTCGGTGCGCGCTAAGACGACCTACGTGGGGGTTTCCCTGAGAAGGTGGTCGGCCAAAGACAAGTGGGCTGACGACCAACGCGAGGCCGGTTGGCGAGAAGTGCGTTTTCTTGATGCTGATGATCTCTGGGAGTGGCTCTGCTATTGCCCGCCCGTCCATATCTGGATCAGCAGTAGGCTCGGCTTGGCCGTCGATGGCATCCGCGTGCTTGAGGACTGGTTTGAGGACTGGGCCTATTGCGGCATAAACCGGATTGGGCGCGATTGGCTCTTGTCTGGAAGGGACGATGTGGCCCAGAAGTTGGCCGACACCATGCTGAGCCAGCAGCTAGTCCAGATCGTGGCCGATTCGGAGAACGAGGCGGTGGCTTTCCTGGCAAGCGTGATCCTCACTTCCACGGAGGAGAACCTGACTCGCCTCGGCCTTAGGACACTGGTCGTCGAACAGACCGCGAGCCTCCAACACCTGGCGTCCACCGTTACGCAGTGCGTGCTTGTGGCCAAGTGCGACCTTGACGACTCCCACCCTGGGCAGGTCACACGGAACAACCGGCTGGTCATGCTGCAGTATCCCAGTGGCCACAACGTTGTGAACGTGCCCAAAGTCGACGTTGGTCGGCTCGCCGAAAGGATCACGGATTCGGGGATCGACCGTTACCAAGCTGAAGAGGCTGCCCGTATGGCGCGCAACGGCGTGGAGCACCTCCGGCAGCGGCTAGGAGCGCCGTCGCGTTTTTTCAGACTGATCCGGAAGAGGGCGCCTGACCCGCGGATCCTAGCAGCAGTTCTTCTGGCGGACCGCTGGAGCAGCGACAACGAAGACGACCAGCATGCGGTTGCCACACTGGCAGGAGTCTCGTACGCTGACACACTGGCTTGGATCCAGCGCCTGCCTTCGGAGTCGCCACCACTTCTCAGAAAGTCCGGCCGAACCTGGTTCGTGACCGATCCGCCCGAAGCATGGCGCACACTTGGTCAACTGGGCGATCCGGCGGTCCTGGCCCGGTTCGGGGACCACGTCTCGACCGTCTTGATGGAGGACGACCCGTCCTACGAGCTAGATCCTAGCGAGCGATGGAAAGCTGGCCTCTATGCCAGGAGCCCCCTGTTCAGCAGCGCGATCAAGCAGGGAGCCGCACGGTCGATCGGGCTCCTTGCCGCACAAAACCCTGACCTTTCAGACGGTTCTTCGGGCAAGGCACTGGCCGAACGTCTCGTGACCAACCTCCTTGACGATGCTGCGCCGCAACGCTGGTACTCCCTGGCACCCCTATTGCCGCTGTTGGCCGAAGCGGCTCCTGACGAGTTTCTCGAGGCATTGGAAACGGATCTATTGTCAGAGCGCCCGAATTGCGTCGCTGGCCTACTTTCCGAAGACAACGGACCACTCATGTCGTCAAGCCGCCACCATCACCTTTTGTGGGCGTTGGAGCGGCTCGCTTGGGCGCCCCTGTACCTTCCTCGAGTGGCGGTGGCCCTGGCCCGCCTTGCTCAGATAGGTTTTGGCGCTTCCGGAAACAACCCTGCTTCAAGCCTTGCGGAGGTGTTCCGCCCTTGGCGACCCTGCACCACCGCCACGCTGGACGAACGTCTCAGCGCCATTGATTTGGTGCGCAAGCAGTTTCCCTCTGCAGCTTGGGGCTTGTTGCTGAGCCAGATACCGCAGAGGCACGCGGTAGGCATGCCGACCAGCCGTCCGGAGCTAAGGCCATGGGTGAGCGGCGATCAGCCGCGCGTCCCGAGGCAGGAGGTCAGTAGGGCCGGTCTCGAGTCGTTGAACTGGGCGATCGCCGACGCAGGCACCGACGCCGTTCGATGGGCAGACCTTGCGTCGAGAGTCCTCGGTCTTGGCCCTGACTGGGCTGGCCTGCTGTTAGACGCGCTTGAGAAATCGATCGAGAAGTTCTCGCCGGAAGAGTCCACGAGCCTGTGGGAAAGGCTTCGGGGCACCTGGCACCACCACCGCCGGTTTCCAGACGCCGAGTGGGGACTCGAGCCCGGCCAAATGAAGAGGCTTGAAGCGGTGTTGGCGGCCCTTGCGCCGAAGGACTCGATGCAGAGCGACAAGTGGCTCTTCGAGCAGTGGGTCGATCTGCCCGAGCAGTGGAAGCGCGAAGGCCACAACTACGAAGAAGAGCAACGGCGGCTCGGTGACTTGCGTGAAGAGTCTGTCCGGAGCATCTTCGAACAAAGCGGTGAAGCTGCGGTCGAACGGTTCGCTGGCCTGGTCGCAGCACCGTACTTTGTGGGTCGGGCCGCCGCTGACCTGCGGATTTGGAGAGACGAAGAGGGCGTCCTTTTCCTAGCCCGCAACCTTGGTGAACACGCAGCGGGCCGCCATGGGTTGGCGGTCGGGTTTGCCACTCGTCGCATCGAGGTAGAGGGCGGACAATGGCTGCGCGGGATCCTGCGGTCGACCAGCACGGCGCACCTGACGCCTAGTCAGAGAGCAGAGCTCTGCAACTGCGCAGACTACTCCATGGACGTGTGGCGGCTTGTCGAGTCGGCAGGCGACGACACCTGCGAGGCTTACTGGCGCTCCGTCCCGCACCTGCGCATACCGACAACCGGGGTTGAAGGCCGATATGCGCTCGACCACCTGCTAGCGGTCGGACGAGCGGCCGAAGTGGTCGACCTACTGGCGCTGGCGCCCCAGCCTGGCGTCTCGGATTTCCCAGACGAATTGGCATTGACGGCCCTTAGCCTGCTTAGAGACACGGCACAGGCGAACGCCGAATCGATCGGCAGGCTTGGCTATGAAATCGGACAAGTCATCGATCGCTTGGTCGAGCGCGGGCATGCGTCGCTAGTCGAGACAGCTCGTTTGGAGTTCTTTTTCATGCCTGTCCTGGGATACCTGCGCGAGCCGAGGGCCCTTGGCCAAGCGCTCGCCGGAGACCCGGAACTCTTGGTCGAACTCGTGTGTATGGCCTTCAAGGCAAAGGGCCGCGAGAAGAGGGAGCCGACCGAACAAGAGGCGGCACTGGCTCAATCGGCGTACATGACGCTCGACAACTGGAGGATCGTTCCCGGCACTGGAGCCAATGGAGACATCGACGTCGCGGCACTGCGCGATTACGTACGAATGGCAAGACAGCTCGCGAGCCAGCCTGAAATCGACCGCGCGGAGGTGCTGGACGAAGTCATTGGTCGCGTCTTGGCCGCATCGCCTGAAGATCCTTCCGGTATGTGGCCCCATGAGTCGGTCTGCGAGCTTTTTGAGGTGGATGGGACGAAGGAGCTGGGCGAAGGGTTTGTCGTTGGCGTCCTGAACAGCCGAGGGGTGACGATGCGGGCGCCGTATGCAGGCGGCGACCTGGAAAGGGCAGAGGAAGCGAAGTACGAAGGATTGGCCAAGAGTGTCCGTCCCAGATTCCCTAAGTGTGCGGCACTCTTACAGCGGGTCGCCGACGACTACGGGAGACAGGCCAAGAGGGAAGACGACGAAGCCTCGCAAAGGCAAGACCTGAACACGTGAGCCCAGAGCGGGATGGTGGTTTTGGCTCCAGAAGTTGCCCAATTCAGGACATCTGGATCATCTGAGGAAGCGCCTGCCTGACTCCCGGAGCCAACTCCTCAATGCTTCTCGCGAACCGATCTATGCTTAAGCAGACGTGCGTCTAGATGCTTTGGACGCTCGCCTCTTCTTCTTGCCGTCGATCCATGTCCATGACTAGGAGCATGGTTCAGTGTGGCGGCAAGTAGTATCGTTTCGTTCATGCCCTGGCTCATCGAAGTGGCCGCCCTCCACCGGATTGAGGAACAATGCTCCTTGCTCGACAGTGCGATGCGGTCAGTGCTAGAGGAGGCTCAGTCGGCCTGTGGCGACCTGCCTACGGTCAGCGACGATGAGGCATGGGACGCGGACGTCGAAGAGGCCAGACTGACAGCCTCTGACAACGTCCACATGGCACAAGAGTTCTTGCGAACGCAGATGGGGATTGTGCCCGTCCTTCTATGGTCCCACGTCGAGAAGATAGCGTCGCGGGTCTACCGACAGACCAGGAACCGTCCGCTCCAGTCCATGCAGTGGGACAGAGTGAAGAGGGACTTCAAGCATGCGCACATCGACTTGACCAGTCTTCCCGAGTTCGGGGCCGTAGACGCCGTCAGGAAGCTGGCCAATTGTTACAAGCACCATGCTGGCCGGCCACGCTCGACCATTGTGGTTCCCGGCCAAGGCACCGTTGACACCACGACCGATGTTGATTTCTCCAAGTTCGACTATCAGGATCTGGCCGCCCGTGTCGTTCGGCTCCTCGGAGCGCTGGGCACGGAGGGGTACGCCAAGAAGCTGCCGTCGGGGACGCCTGAAGTGCTGTGTGAAGCCACCACGGACGGCTTTCACCGTCTGACGCGCGTGACAAAGCTGACTTTGGTCAGGCCACGGCTCTTCGACATCGCGGTCAGTCGGACGCTCGACAATAAGGTGACCGAACTGCGTTTCTCCATTATCGAGGGTGATGTGCCTGTCCTAATCCCTGCAGCAGAAGCGGTGAAGGCGACAACTTACTCTTTCCAGTTTCTAAGCGCGTGTGGCGAATTGGGCACGGGCGAGCCATTATTAGTCGCAGTTTCTCACACGGAACTTGATTGAGGGTGTTCAGTTATATATTCGAACAATCGAATATACTTGACCGATGCCCCGCACCCAGGCGGGCGTCGCCATCTACCGCATCCACGGGCCGGTCCTCTTCGGCTCAGCCGACAAGCTCGACGTCGTGCGAGAGGAGCTCGACGGCCTGCCGCCGGTGGTCATCGTGCGGCTGCGCAACATGACCGCGATCGACGGCACCGGGCTCCACGCTCTGGAAAACCTGGCCGACCTGCTGCACTCATCTGGGCGAGAGATCATTCTTTGCGGCATGCGGGAGCAACCCGCCCGGCTGATGGACCGGGCCGAGTTCCACCGCAACGTGGGCGAGGAGAACATCGTCGGCTCGGTCGACGAGGCGGTGGCGCGGGCCGCTGTGCTGCTCAAGGGTTGTTGTTCTTAGGGCCGGGAGCCGTTTCATCTCGAGTTTTGAGGGTGCGGGGCACACGACTATGCAAGGGCTGCCCAGTGGCGGGCGTCACTCGTCGAACTTCTGCCCTGTCATAATCGCGCCACCCACGGGAGGTCAGCCTCACGCAGTGAAGAACGCAGTCACCCACCGACGACAATCGTGCGGCCACCCGTCGAGGACTATAGGCTGACCTTGACGGACGCCGGATGGCACGTAAGGAGCAAGTATGTCGACGAGGAGTACGACCCTCACGGGAGCAGGGCACTGATCCGCATCCTTACTCAAGACCACGTGAACTACCCGCACCGCTTTGGCTTGGTACTGTCCCGGCTCCACAAGTCCAGGGACAAGTTTGACGGACGAGCAGCTGCAAGAGGGGATCGCTATGATGGCCAAGTGGGTTTCTGAGGTCGAGAGGCAGACGCCGGTCGGAGGCGTGTTCACAGGCTTCTGGTGACTTCAGAGTAACGGCAATCGCTTTCTCTGATCTCAGCCATGAAAGAGCTGTACAATGAACTGATCCGGGACAAACCTGGGACGGGAGCGACTACCTGCAGGAGCGCAGTTGACATGGCGGTGACGACGTACACAGTGATCAATGGCGTGATCGTCCACGAGGACCGGGGCGGGGTGGAGCGGGACTACATTCCCGACACCCTCGGCAGCACCGTGGCCTTGGCCGACGCGTCTTCCTTCACCGACACTTGGGTCTACTGGCCCTACGGCGAGGTTCGCTCACACACGGGAACGAGCACCACCTCTTTCACCTACGTGGGGACGCTGGGCTACTGCAAGGTGACCACCACTTCCCAGATGACCTACGTCAGGGCCAGGATGTACATGGCGAGCCGAGGCAGGTGGGCCACGGTGGATCCGCTGTGGCCGCAAGAATTGGCGTACTCATACGCGCTTTGCCAGCCCAATGCTATTTCAGACAATTTGGGCACATCCGGGAACTTGGGGCAGTGCAGGAGATCTGGATCCAGAATGTCGTGCTTCTACTGTGCGTACAAGTACTATTCTCTTACTGGACAAAACTGTCCCCAGTACGCATGCAAGCTCGCCAATCGATTCTGCAAGAGTCACATCAAGTGCGGCCCCTGTGGTGTCTGCAATGATCCTGACATACCAGGTTGCTTTAATATGGGTGCCCTAATTAGATTTGGTGAATTCCTTAGGGGATCCAGCTCCGCAGGCAAAGAGTTCAATTGTAGCAAGAGTTGTGGCGGGTGGGGGACTGGTGATAAGCTTGCTCACTGCTTCAAAGGATGTGCACTAGCCTTTTGCACTGGCGTCGGTATCTGCCTCACTGGAGACGATAACGATCCGGAAGACAACGAAGCCGAGGCACTGGGGGCTGCAATTGGCATCAATCTCTTGGCCTATGGATCAATTGCAGATTGCTTTTACGAATGCGCAAACGCTACGGAGGGGATGAATTGCTATTAAAGTGTGCCGCTGTACTGTTGGCACTAGTCATAATCGTCGAAGCCATGCTCTTTAGTAGAGTCTGTGCTCTCGAAGATCACCTGAAGGGGCTGCGGCTCGATTCGGCAAGGTACTTTCCGGATATACAGCCAATTGTTGGCGTAATTGACGAGGAATTCGACTCGCACTATGGGTCGTTGCCTTGTCGTGTCTATGTAATAAAACCAACCGCAATCGGTGGATATGGTTCGGCGGAAAGGTGCTACGTTGTTGATAGGAACGGGATTATTATCGTAGAATTTGGATATGAAACTGACAGTGGATCCCGCTTACTAAGGAGTCTACGGTCTGACTCTCAAGGAACTTGATTGAGGCGGCTAGTAAGATCCCGGCCGAGCGTGAGGCCGACACACTTCGCCCAGCGTTCTTCGAGCGCGGCGCTCCGGGGCACCTGCGCTGCGACAACGGCCCCGAGTTCGTCTCTTGGGCGCTCAGGCTCTTCCTAGAGGAGCACGGCGTCAGGCACGTCACCATACAGCCCGGGAGCCCTTGGCAGAACGGCTTTGCCGAGAGCTTCGTCGGCACCTTCCGCAGCGAGTGCCTCGACGCCGAGCTCTTCGAGAACCTGGCAGACGCCCAAGTCAAGACGTCCCTCTGGCGAAGGTTCTACAACGAAGAACGCCCCCACAGCTCCATCGGATATCTTCAACCGGCCCTTTTCAGGCAGAAGTGGGAAGAGGTACAACAGGCCGTGGAGGAACCCGTCGTATGAAAGGGTGGCCCTCAAATTGGGGTCACGTCAGCCACATATTCATATGCTGGCTCCTTTGGCCACAGCGGATCCACGGTGGCCCACCTGCCCCTGCTGGCCATGTACATCCTCGCCCGGACGTAGGTCATCTGGGAGCCACTGGAGAACTTGCAGTACCCGAGGGTGCCCACGTAGGTGAAGGCGGTCTGGCTGGAGCCCGAATGCGTGCGCACCTCGCCGTAGGGCCAGTACTCCCACGTGTCGGTGGCGGTCGTGCGGTCCGTCAGGGCAATCGTGCTCCCCAAGGTGTCCGGCCGGTAGTTCCGCTCCGTCCCACCCCGGTTCTCGTGGACGATCACCCCGCCGATCACGGTGTAGGTGGTCACCGCCATCTCAGGTGCGCTCCTGCATCCTTATGGACCCAAACTCGCCTTGCCACAGAGCTCCAAAGCTTAGGATAACTCCCACTGCAAAGAAAAGTCCTGAAGTAGTATTTTCGCGAGGCTCGACAGCGGTCCAGACAAGCAGCCAAAGGACCGGTAGGGCCACTATGCGCCACGAACTGCGCAGCCAAGATCGACTCAGCACTTGCGGCGCCTTCCAAACGGAATACGCGAGAACGATTAGCCACATGGCAAATAAGACCCAATACAAAGGCGATTCAAAGAACGGTCGAGGGGCCCGGTCCGACATATAGATCTCCCAGTCAGATGGCCTTTGCTGATTGCCGCTCCAACGACTTTGGATCATGCCAATGATGAAG
>JAKOXK010000058.1 GCA_029781035.1 Armatimonadota bacterium | reverse complement strand
CTTGTCCTTTTCTTGGCATGGTTCTTACTTCGCGGCGGGTTTCGGTCGCTTGGAGCCGTACTTGCTGCGGCCCTGTTTGCGGTTGTTGACGCCTGCGGTCTGTTGAGTACCGCGGACGATGTGATAGCGGACGCCTGGCAGGTCCTTCACACGTCCACCGCGCACGAGTACGACCGAGTGCTCCTGGAGGTTGTGACCGACACCCGGAATGTAGGCCGTCACTTCAATGCCGTTGGTGAGACGCACCCTGGCCACCTTGCGGAGGGCCGAGTTGGGCTTCTTGGGTGTGACGGTCCTCACGACCGTGCACACACCGCGCTTGAACGGGTTGTTCTTCAGCGCGGGCGACTTTGATTTCACCTTCTGCGGTGTCCGTCCTTTTCGGACCAGCTGATTGACCGTCGGCATTCTTTCCTCAGTACTGCGTGGGCCGGAGCTTTCCGAGTGTTCGGCCCGTTCGGGGCCCCCGAAGATGCTCCAGTTCTATGGTTCTGCCAGGTGTCCTTCGCCATACGCCGGACTCCGTCCGCCTTCGGCACTAAAAAACCCCTGGCTCTTCGCGCAGGGGCCCCGGTCGGAACGGTTGACACGTTTTTTTCGTCGTGACGTTCGCGCTGCCGAAGCTGCACCTCGCAAAGTGTCGGCTCGACCCATAGGTCTCGCCAAGGTCTGATTATGCCCTGAAGCGGCGTCGAGCGTCAAGGGACGGGACTTAGGGGCCCGTACGGCGCCTTTCCTACCACCACCAGGTTCACAGGGAACCTGGTCCGCCCTGAACAGGAATGGCCCGAATCGTGAATACTCTGGGCCACCTGACATGTCTGAAGAGCAATCGATCCGAGAGCTGCGGCTCGAGAAGCTGGCCCGACTCCGTGAGTTGGGCCACGACCCCTTTGCCATCGAGCGTTTCACCCTGACAGACACCGCCGACGGCCTCCTCAAGCGGTTCTCGGAACTTGGCGGCGACGACGAAGACGTGTCCCTAAAGCCCGAAGTGCGCTTTGCCGGCCGCATCGTGTCGATGCGCTTCATGGGTAAGGCCGCGTTCGCCCACATCAGCGACGGTGACGGCAAGATCCAAGGCTATTTCAGAAAAGACGATATTGGAGAATACCTGTGGGAAGTCCTCAACTTGATGGACATCGGAGACCATATCGGAGTCAGCGGATACCTCTTCACCACCCGGACCGGCGAGAAGTCCATCCATGTGCGGACTCTGGATCCACTTTCGAAGTCGCTCCAAGTCCTGCCTATGGGCAAAGAGAAGGACGGGCACCATTGGTATGGCCTCGAAGACGTCGAGCTTCGCTACCGCCATCGGCACCTTGATCTGGTGTGCAATCCGGAAGCGCGGAAGCTCCTCCTGGACCGGTCGAGGATCGTCTCGGCGGTGCGGCGGTTCTTTGACGGTCGCGGATACCTCGAGGTCGAAACCCCCTTGCTCCAGCTTGAGGCTGGAGGTGCCGCAGCTCGCACCTTCAGCACGCACTATAACGCCTACGACGTCGACGTCAAGCTCCGGATCTCGCTTGAGCTCTATCTGAAGCGGATCATCTGTGGCGACGTGCCCAAGGTGTACGAAATCGGCCGCGTCTTCCGCAACGAGGGCGTCTCCAACCGGCACAACCCGGAGTTCACGCTGCTCGAGTGGTACGAGGCTTACTCGAACCTGGAAGACGTCATGACCACGGTCGAAGACCTGTGCCGGTTCGTGGTCGAAGACATGAACAAGTCCTCTGGCTCGACTACGTCCAGTAGCGGCGTCGATTTTTCCAAGCCCTGGCACCGAGTCGATCTACTGACCGAGATTGAAAGGCACACGAAGCTGACGGCCGACGACCTTTCGACCTTGGACAAAGCCAAGAGGGCCCTAGGTGACAGGGAGATCGTCAACCCTGCGACGGGCAAGCGGATCCATGCGACTGACGAAGCCCACCTCGGCGGACTGATCGAGAAGCTGCTCGAGGTGTTCATCGAGCCGACACTCCAAGAGCCGACCTTTGTTGTCGGGTACCCGATCGAGACGTCACCTCTGGCTAAGAAGGATCCGAAGCGGCCGGGCTTCACGCGGCGGTTTGAGGCCTATGTGCTGGGCCGTGAGCTCGGCAACGCCTTCAGCGAGATCAACGACCCGATCGACCAGCGGGAGAGGTTCGAGCAGCAAGTGCGAGAGCGGGCCAAAGGCGACGCCGAAGCCCATCCCATGGACGAGGACTTCTTGTTCGCGCTCGAAGGCGGCATGCCCCCGACCGGAGGCTGCGGCATCGGCATCGATCGGCTAGTCATGCTCCTGACTGGCGCCGAGCATCTGCGAGAGATCCTCTTGTTCCCGATGATGAAACCCGGGAGGTGAGTCATCGGCTCGTCGGTATTTCGCCTCGCAGCAGCCTCTGATATCGCGCCTCCATCTCATCCAACGTTAGAAACCCTTCGTCGGGCCCGTAGTAGACACCCTTGACCCCAAGTTGGCGCAACCTGTCCGCGTCAGCCTGAAGTCCATAGTCCATGGCCCTCCAAGTCGGTCGAAAGCCCTGGTTGCTCGGATTCCGACTGAGCCACTCGATCTGCCATGCACAGCGCAGTAGGTTGCACACGACTGCGAACTTGCCACCCTCGGCCGTGTGCCAGTTGTCGATCAACACATTAGTGACCCGGCCATTCGCCAATTGGACGGCCTGGATCGGTATTGCCTTCGATCCATCAGAACCAGACCGTGAGACGAATGTGCCCCCAATGAGCCTGACGGTTCCAAGTCTTGGCGTGACCAGTTCATCCAGAATCAGCTTCAACTGGTCCTTTGTCAGACCTGATTCCGAAATCTCCTCAGGAATGGCATAAGAGTACAGAACCTCGACATTGCCATTCAGAAGGGCGCGCATCGCCGACTTGGCTTCCGCTTCAGCGGGGCTCCGAAAGCTGAGCCAGAGAAGGAATGCCGTTACGAACGTGCAGGCCCCGACAACGGCGATGATTCTCGTCTTCATCGTCCTATTGTCACAGCGAGCACCGGACATGCGGCGGCCAGCCACCGCAGTCCCCAGCGCTCTCGTGCCTGTAAGCGACGTAGCACGTGGGAGTCGTGCAAGGTACGGGGCCTTCGCACGAGAAGACCTGTTCCTCGCACTCGCAACACAATGTCCCTTGGTGTTGACACGAGTACGTCGTTGTTAAGTACTCCCCTGCGTGGCACTGGTCTGGCTTGCAGGCATGCGACTGGCAATTATCACCAAATTGGCTCCAATCGCAGAGCGCAAGGCCAACAGCAGACGCCATCGATACGAGAAGAGTGGCGACAGTCAGTTTCACGTAATTCCTCATCTTAACCTCACAAATCGAGTGTCGTACAAGTCCTTGTTGGCTTCACGCTATGACCTCTCCCACCACGTGTATCGGATGAAGCTCCCCCTACGGATGCGAAACGAGACCGACCCACCCAAGTGCATGCCGAGCACTTTTTGCACAGTGAAAGAGTTTGTCGGAGAGGTCAGTTGATGGTTCGGATCGGCGAAGATCACGGCGCCATCGCCAGCTCTTTCGACGTGCGCGATCCACTCGCTGTCGTAGACACGCCCACTTCCCATCATGCCCTTGACTGGCGCCCACATTTGCCAATAGGCGGCGTGACCACCCGCAAACGGCGCCCTGCCGTGGCAAGTCCACCAAGCCGCATGGACGACGGACTCGGCAGCTTGATCCCCCATGATTGCTCGGTAAGCCCAACCAGGGAAACCCATTTCGGCACTAGGGGCCGGGGCGTCAGTACCTCCCCAATCCTGCCTATAGAGGGAAAGAGCCGTATAAATCTGTCGGAAATTCGAGATACACCTTGCTTCCTGCGACCGGTCACGCGCTCTCGAAAACACGGGGTATGCGATGGAAGCGAGGATCAAGGCAATGGCTACTACGGCAATGACCTCCGTCAGCGTGAGCCCCCGTCGCCGGTCACTCAGACGTGTTTTTCCCGTCATAGGTCACTCCTGCAGGGTACGCGTTCGGTCTGAGCGCTTGCCAGACGAGCCTTCCTTGGGTGACGACGTAGCACCGAGGCTGAAAGCACAAGTTGAGCTGGGAAGCAAGCTCCTCCTCTGGGTCGGCAACCACCTTGTAGCGAGGATTCGCCTGTTTGAACGCCTTGCGTAAGTCCGACTCTGCGCTCTGACCAACAAGGATGACCTCGAAGCCAGGAGCGCTCAGTTTGTCAGGATCAAAGGATGTCAGGGCGCAACCGTCACACGATCCGAGCAAGACGAGGAGGTGTGGCTTCGTTGCAAGAACTTTTCGACCGAAAACGTCCAGAACTGGAAGTCGAATGACTGTGCCAGTTTTGGCGTCGGCCGAAGTCAGGAACTGGTACGACCTCGCTGGGAAGTGCTCTAGCCAACCGAACCCTCGCACGGCTAGGGCCAGCGCAACCAACCCCACCGCTAGCAGTGAAGCAGCCTCAACCGTTGTCACCCGTCCAAAACCACCCATTTGGTGCCTCCGATCGTGCTACACACCCACTTAATACGGTGTTGTGAGCCGGTATGTCACATAGGGTGGGGGGGGTACATGTCAAGTAATAATACTGGCGTTCGGCGCAGTGGACCGTGTCTGTGAACGCCAAGAACTCCTTCGGCTTCCTACAAAGCAGCCTGACTCGTCGGCGCGATGTCTTACTGCTCAGCCGCGGGAGCAGCGACCGTCCTCGGTCGCCCAAATGGGAGCAGCGACCGTCCTCGGTCGCCCAAATGGGAGCAGCGACCGTCCCCGGTCGCCGAACTGGCTCATGTCCTGGGCCGAGTCAGGTTGTTCCGTTGCACAGCACGGTCCAGCACCTCGTTCAGGATCCGAGCCAACCGGCGCTGCGCGCCCCGAAGATAGAGTTGCCCGACTGTCCAGGTTGCGAGAGCTAAGATGCCAAAGCCGATCGCACCCGGACTAACGCCTTGAGCGCCTGAGACGATAGCCAGAAAGAGGACGATTCCACAGACAATCGATAGTGAAACAGAGGCCCGACTACTCTTTACCTCGGCCCTAAGAACGGTGCTTTGTCCTCTGCGACGCGCCTGTAACACTCGCACCGGATTGAGGTCGCCCGACATCGTGCTGGAGATCCATATCCTCTCAGTGCCGCTGGGGATCCAGTCAAACCTGCCGATTTGGCCCGTCACATCCCGGGCAGCTTGAACTAGATCCATCCAGTCGGCATCGTCGAGGACGAACGGGACCGACCGCTCAAAAGCCACGCCGTCTGCGGTCTTCACTCGCCTTGCTGGCTCCGCTGCTGTATGCCACCCGGACTCGATGTCCCGGATCGCTTCCTCCAAATCGCCTGCACCGATGCCAGCCTCGGCTGCGATCGCCTTCAACTGGTCGGCCGAAATGCTGGTCGCCCGTGACTGCTCGGCTTCCTTCAGTGTTTGCAGGACCTGGCTCGCTTCTTGGGCTGTGAGGACGCCGACGGAGCCGCCGACTCGGAGCCTGTCGACCGCCTCTGCGAGTTCTTCGGCGCGATCGGGATCGAGTCCAGACTCGTCCGCCAGGTCGCGGAGGGAGGCTATCGTGACCTGCTCACCCGATGTTCGGGCCACAAGTTGACGTTCCGCCTGGATCGCCAAAGCGCGACTGAGAATCGTATCGACCTCCTCTTCGGAGAAGTGCTGGCCCGGCATCGTCTTCGTGTGACGATCCGTAATCTACCTTGGGTTCGATCTCGTTGTGGACGTCGGACATGCGGTCACGGGAGCAGCGACCGTCCCCGGTCGCCCAAGGGGAGCAGCGACCGTCCCCGGTCGCCCAGGTGGGAGCAGCGACCGTCCCCGGTCGCCAACCCGGTTCATTTCCGCTGGAAATCACCGCGTCTGTCGTGCGTTCACCCGACCCGTCCTCCGAACCTCGCAGCGGCCAGCCGAAACCAGCGCTACAACAAAGGCCATGGGGAGATGGCCCGACCGCAAACGACCGTCGACAGACCACGTGAAACACGTTGACGGACGCCCCGACATCCTGTTCGTCACCGTCTGCACGTGGGAAAGGCAAGGTGTGCTCCTGGGCCGCGCCGAGCACGCCGCCCTTGTGTCGGCCTGGAGTCAAGCTACGGCGTGGCTCGTTGGTCGGTACGTGGTCATGCCCGACCACGTGCACTTCTTTTGCGAACCGCAGTCGGAGCACGATTTCGACAACTGGATGGCGTATTGGAAGCGCCTCTCGACGAAGGCTTGGCCACGTGTTGTGTCTCCAAGGATTTGGGAGTACGACGGCTGGGACACACAGATCAGGAGTGCTTCGGACTATGACGATAAGTGGCGCTATGTGCTGGAAAACCCAGTGCGTAAGGGCCTTGTCGCTCGACACGAGGACTGGCCTTATTCAGGCGAAGTCCATCGTCTGAGTTGGTAACCCCCACACGCGACGCCACACCTGCACTCGGGCGACAGATGGCAACCAGGCACCGGATCCGGTCTGGCGACCGGAGACCGAACCTGGTCTGGCGACCGGGGACGGTCGCTGCTCCCATTTGGTCGGCCGGGCCAAGTTTGGCGACCGAGGACGGTCGCTGCTCCCTAGTTGTTTCCGTCGTCCTTGCTCACGACCGACTCCGGGATCTCCCACTTCATGCCGGGCTTGATCCCGAGCTTCTTGAGGATCCCAGCCTTGAGTTCGATGACGTACATCGCGCTTCCCTTGCTGGAGTAGTCGGTGGTCTCGTCGTGCGCCTTCATCGTATAGTCGTTGAGGATCTTGCCCGTCTTGTCACAGTAGTCCACATCGAGGTCCACAAGGGTGTTCCGCATCCAGAACCGGCGGCTGTCTTCACTCATGAACACGAAGATCATGCCGTCGTCGTCCTTGAAATCCGAGTTGACGAGCCACATCATGCCTTCTTCCCGCTTGGGATCCGTGTCCATCACCCACAGGTGAAACGTGTGCTTGTCAACCTTGCAGGTTGCGACTTGGAGCTTGTCGAGTTGGAACACACGCTCGGGGACAAAGCGGTGCTTCCCGTCGGCCGTCGTTGCTTGACCGCCACCACTGCTCCCTTTCCCTTGCCCGGACTGGCCCGCCTGCTGACCCGGCTCGCTAGGGTTGGGAGTGGGCTCTTTCTGGGTCGAGCTCGAATTACCCTCGTCCTTGCCCACCTGGACTGAGTCGAGGCTTGTGTTCGGCCTTTCTGAGAGGGCAGCGCCCTGTTGACACCCGCCGATCAGAATGGCGGCAGCAAGAATGGTGATTGTCATATGGATCCTCGGCATGTACGCCCTCCGATTCTGACGCTCAGCGCGCCCCAATGGAACTCCTTTCCGGCACAAAACTGTCCCAGCGAGCCTCAAATCGACGGATCGAGTCCTCGTACTGTAACGTTGTTCCGATCAAGTCAAGCCCGTCTATCAACTGCTGCCTGACCAAATCGTTCATCTCAAAGTGGAAGGACTCACCGCCGGATTCGACCACACAGTTCAGAACATCGACCGTCGCATGGGCCCCGCTTCCAAGACGGACCAGGTGGCCATGGGCCCGCGGATTGAGCTCAACCAGACATAAGCCGCAGTTGGAAGCATTTCCTCGTAAGATGTCGCTGAACCCGGACGACTGCTCAGTCTTGAGAGCAACGACAGCCTGAAAGCCAGCCTGTTGGATCGCCCAGACCGCGTGCTCTCGGCTTGAACCGCAGCCGAAGTTGGTTCCCACGACAAGGATCGTGGCGCCAACGGCTTCTGGCCGGTCGAGTGGGAACTCCGGCCCCCGAACATCCTTGAACAAGAGCTCACCGTAGCCTTGCCGACTCAGGAGACTCAGGAACCGAGCCGGGATGATCCGGTCGGTATCAATGTTGTCCTCCGCGTAGACGGCTAGGGTTCCGGAATGCCGTGTGAGGCCTGGCATCGCTCCGATTATGACGATTCCGCGGGCGTGACGTAAGGAGCCCCGCGCCGACACAGCCTTTCGACCGTGCGACAACGGGGCGTTTCCCTGCGTTCACCTGAGGGGAAAAGGAGACCTAGTGGCTTCGAGGAGTGGCGGGCGCGACCTCGACGAAAGCCGAAGCGGGCGCGAGGAGGAACACGTTCTCTCCGAGTTCTTCCCAAGTTCCTTCCGCAGCGTAGTTCACGCCGCACATGAAGTCCTTGATCTTTTCTCGAAGGTCGGACGTGGCCATCGACAGGTTCAGAACCTGCTGTTCGCCCCGCTTGAGCCCATCCGCGGCAGCGACCGCGTCTTGGAACGACACAACCTGCCGCCGCACCGTGATGCTGTAGCGGTGAGCCGAATGCACACGCAGCGGTGCCGACGTGGGGGCGTCAAGATCGTCTTCAAAATCGTCTTGCCTGTTCACAAGACCGGCTATGCGCGAGAACAGTCCCGGCTTCGCAATCGTTTCTTCCATGATGCAGTTTTCTCCGTCCGTGGATCAGCCACGCTCGCCAAAAAGCGCAGTCCCTATCCTGACGTGGGTGGCTCCTTCCTGGATCGCCACGTCAAAGTCTGCGCTCATACCCATGCTCAGCCAAGCTGCCCCGAACCGCTTTCCTAGTTCCGCAAGACGACGGAACACTGCCCGGCTTTGCGCTGGATCCGAGGTCAAAGGACCAACCGTCATGAGACCTCGATAACAAGCGTATTTGCAGGATAACAGACGTTGGACCAGCCCGTCAAGATTCTCAGGAAAAACGCCTGCTTTTTGTTCTTCTTTCGCCAGGTTCACTTCGATCAGACAGTCGACGCGCGTTTGGGACTTTTCGACTTCTTGGATCTGAGCCTCTCCCTCGATCGTGTGGAGCACGTCGAACAGTCCGGCCGCCTTTTTCGCTTTGTTGGACTGCAGCTTGCCGACAAAGTGCCAGACGATGTCCGCGGGAAGTGACTCGATCTTCGGAAGAGCCTCTTGCAGGCGACTTTCACCAAAGTCCCTGATTCCTAAGTCGTAAGCCGCCTGGATCGCCGAAACCTCCACAGTCTTGGTGACCGCCACGACCGTCACCGTCGTCGAGTCGCGGCCCGACGCGTCACACGCGGACCGAACACTCTCCTGGATGGCTCTCCATCGCGCCGCGAGTGTGCCCACACCGTGATTCTGTCACTTCGGTGACTCGGCCTCGGGATCTGCCCGCGCGTCCGCTGCCGCGCTAAACTCCAGCAGATGCTCCGCCCCTCTCGTGACGACTATCTGGCCATGGCGCGACCTGGAACTGTCGTCCCCGTCTGGCGCGAAATACTGGCTGACATCGAGACGCCGCTGTCTGCCTATTGGAAGCTGGCTCACGACGAACCGAACAGCTTTCTGCTCGAGAGTGTGACTGGGGGAGAGCAATTGGCCCGCTATAGCTTCTTGGGAGTCCGACCCAAATCGGTCGTTCGTGGCCGAGTCAGTGACGGCCCGGATCTCCTTGCTTTTCTTCGAGACCTGCCCCACTTGCCGCCCGAGGCCCTTTCAAACCTGCCGAAATTCGTCGGTGGCGCGGTCGGCATGATCAGCTACGACTACGTACGCAACATAGAGCGGCTTCCAACGCCGCCGCCGGACGACTTGAACCTGGACGACGTCGCGATGATGGTCGTGGAGTCGGTCGTGGTCTTTGACCATGCGAAGAACAAAATGCTCGTCGTCTGTCTGGCTGACGGCAGTGAAGCAGGTTATGCCACGGCAGAAAAAGAGATCAGCCGCATCGTCGATCGGCTGAAGCAACCGCTTCCGGCTCTCCCGAACGGGCACTTTGATGCTGGAAGCGTCCACTCGAACCGAGGCCAGCATGACTTCGAGGCGGCTGTCACGAGGATCATCGACTACATTGGGGCGGGAGACTGTATCCAAGTCGTTCCGTCGGTCAGGTTCAGCACCAACGTTGAGGCCCATCCAGTCACCGTCTACCGCGCGCTACGCTCGCTCAACCCGTCGCCCTACATGTACTTGCTGCGGTTTGGGGACTTCGACATCGTGGGAGCCTCGCCCGAAGTCCTCGTGACCTTGAACGGCAGAACGGCGCGGGTCCGTCCGATCGCGGGCACCCGAGCCCGGGGAACAACCGCTGCGGAGGACGACGCCCTGGCCAAAGAGCTGATCGAGGACGAGAAGGAGCGGGCCGAACACATTATGCTGGTGGACTTGGGCCGCAACGACTTGGGCCGAGTCTGCGAAACTGGGTCTGTCCAAGTGCAGGACCTCATGGTAGTTGAGAGATACAGCCACGTGATGCATATCGTGAGTTCGGTGACCGGTCAGCTCCGACAAGGACTCGACGGAATTGACCTGGTGCGGGCGACGTTCCCTGCCGGAACTGTGAGCGGAGCGCCCAAAGTCCGTGCGATGCAGATCATCGATGAACTTGAGCCGACCCGACGCAACCTGTACGCTGGGGCCGTAGGCTATTTCAGCGCGACTGGTGATCTGGACTTGGCGATCGCCATTCGCACCATCCTGATCAAAGGTGGCACAGCCTATGTCCAGGCTGGGGCAGGAATCGTGTTCGACTCCGTGCCTCGATTCGAGTGGAAGGAGTGCCAGCGCAAAGCCCAAGCGCCGCTCAAGGCCGTCGAGATGGCTCAAGCCGGCCTTGAGTCGTGAACTGAGCGTGCGCCTGTCAGCAACCGACGACGCCGTGGATGCCGGTGAGCGCGTCCCAGAGGGCCTTGGCGGTCTCGTGACAGGCCGCAATCGTTCTTTCCTGGTCTTCGGGCGACAAAGCCTCGGCGCGGCCAGCCAGGATCTCCATTTCATGAACGTCGTCACAGTGGACCCGGAAATACTCTTGGGCCTCCGGTGACAGCGAGTAGTGCGCTTTGAGCCCAGCCAGCTTCGAAGTCGACGTTTTGGGTTGCTGGGCTTCGAAAGCATAGAGCGCCCCGATCGAGGTCACCGACGACCCAAAGTTCCTCTCGCACACTGAGCTTAATGAGCGAACCTCAGCGATCGACGGTGGCGTCACTGCAACGCCGAGTCCGCCAGCAAAGTCGGCCCACAGGTCCACGTGCGTTCGCTCCTCTGCTGCGATGGCCTCGTCTCCATGGGCAGCCCATCCTTGTGGCACCTGAGCCACGAAGTTCCCCCATTCCGCGGCGTACGTCGCCAGGGCCTCGCGAGGCAGCGTGCCTGCGTTCCACGCCTGGTAGAAAGGGTGCTGAAGAAGGTCGAACTCGGCCACGATCGCGTCCAATCTTGATCGCAAGGTAGTCATTTCACCAGCGATCATACCAGCAGGCAAGCCTCGAGGACGCTCATACCGAAGTTCACGCGCCTTCGTATGCAGAGATCACTTGAGCGGGCCCATCATCGGCCGCGACCGCTCCGTTCTCGATCCAGATCACCCGGTCGGCAACTCGTCTCACGGCGTCCATGTCGTGCGAAACAAAGAGGATCGTTCCCCCCGCCCTCCGGAACTCCGCAATCCGGGCGTAGCACTTCTCCTGAAACGCATGGTCGCCAACGGCGAGCACCTCATCGACGATCAAGATGTCAGCGTCAACGTGGACGGCCACGGAGAATCCCAGGCGTGCCTGCATACCGCTCGAATAGGTGCGAACCGGCGCATCGATGTGGTGCTTCAGTTCCGCGAACTCCACGATCGCCGCAGTCCGGTCCAGAGCCTGCTTGCGGTTGAGGCCGAGGATCATGCCGTTGAACAGGATGTTCTCTAGGCCGGTGAGGTCGGGGTGAAAACCGGCTCCCAGTTCGAGCAATGGCGCGATCCGGCCATTCACTGTGATCTCGCCTGATGTCGGCTTGTAGACCCTAGCCAACAGAGAGAGCAGTGTGCTCTTCCCTGCCCCATTGCGGCCCACGATCGCTACGCACTGTCCCCGGGGCACATCGAACGACATGCCACGTAGAACGTGAAGGTGCTCCAACCGGCGCGGCCGCCACCACAGCGCGAGCGTCTTCAGCGAGCCGACACCGCTGTGCGACAGCAAAAACTCCTTGTGGAGGTTCGCCACGGAAAGTGCGGGCTCGCTCACGGACGCTCGACAAACCTCCATTTCATCCTGTTGAAGAGCCAGTACCCGAAGAGGAGGACTCCAAAGGACACGAGCACAGCGGCACCGAAGAGCGTCCAGTCCTGGTGGATCGGGTGGATCATCCCAAACTTGCCGCCGACATCAATGTCGCCAGGTGGAACCAGGGTCTTCTTGTACGTCGTTGCCAAGGTCGCGACCGGATTAAGGTGGTACAGGGTGTAGAGCCACTCAGTGTGCGCGCCCTGCTTGTGGGTCGAGATCCATACGTTCTCACTGAAGTACATGATCGGGGTGAGGAAGAACGCGAGGTACAGCATCACTCCGACGACGTACTTGACGTCTTCGTAGAACACGTTGAGTGCCGAGATGATCAGCGCTCCTCCGGTTGAAAGACCGAGCGTCACGACCAGAAGCACTGGCAGGAACGCGATCCGCCAGGTGAAGGGGGTTTCCTTGAATCCCGTGATGGCCCAGATTCCGAGAAGCCAGGCAAAGAAGACGAGCAACGCCAAAATGAAGTGGATGAAGTTGGCGAGGACCGTCGCCAGTGGCAAGATCTCGCGGGGGAAATAGACCTTCTTGACGACCGGAAGGGCCGTGATGATCGATTGCGCCGAGTCCATGACGGCGAGATTGATGAACATGAACGGCAAGTACGCGGACAGCACGTATGCCGAGTAGTTCTTCGTCTCGTTGTGCAGGAAGGTCTTGAAGACGAGGGTCATGACCAGTACGGTCATGAGCGGGTTGACCAGTGACCAGAAAAAGCCAAGGAAGCTGTTCTTGTACCGGATCCTCAGTTCGCGCTCGACCATTGCCCAGAGCAGTTCGCGGAACCGCCAGAGCTCTTTGAGGTCTGCGCGCATGGGTTGGAGTCTACTCGGAGGCGTGGTTCCGATTCATGGGGACGTCAGGCGCCCTCCACGGTCTCCCGAGGCACAAGGTTGCCCGTCACCATGAAGTAGCACCGCTCGGCGATGTTGAGCGCATGGTCGGCCATCCGCTCGACATGGTGGGTAGCGAGCAACAACCACCCGGCCGACACCGCTTGGTCTGGGTTCTTCAACATATAGTCGAAGATCTGGCCACGAATGGCGCGATAGAGGTCATCCACCCGATCCTCGAGAATCTGCACGTCATGGATCTGAGTGGCGTCCTTCTTGACGAACATTTGGGTTGACTGTCGCAACATCTGGCGGGCCACATTGGCCATCAGCGGGATATCGATGTAGTCCGTGACCCCCATTTCGTGGTCGACTTTGAGGGTCGCTTTGGCGACGTCCACCGCCAGATCTCCGATCCGCTCAATGTCCGTGATGATCTTGATAACAGTCCCGATCTCGCGCAGGTCCGTCGCCATGGGCTGCTGCAAAGCGAGCAGTCGAAGGCACCTCTGCTCGACCTGAAGCTCCTTGATATCCAGTTCGTCGTCGTCCGCCATGACTTCGCGCGCCAAATTGAGATCGAGCTTCTGCAGGGCGTCCACGCCCCGGGCGACCATCGATTCGGCCCGACTGGCCATCTCCAGCACGTCGTGCTCAAGCTCGCCCATCTCGCGTGCGTAGACTGGTCTGCTTCCGTGTATTTGTTCCATAGGAGGGAACGGTGCCTCTATCCTGTTAACGACGGAACCGGCCGCCGATTCGATACAGCAGGACGAGGTTATTGTATTGGATGAATGCAGGCCGCGCGCTGTCCTTCTCGCTCGATAACCGAAGGATCACTTTTCAAGCAGTCGTCTTGGGCCCTGTCGCACCGCGACGCGAAGCGACAACCGCTTCCGAGGCTTCTAGGATCCGGGATCTCGCCCTTGGCCGCATCGGGCAAATCACCTAGCTTCTCCAAGCTAGGCGCAGAGGCCATGAGTGCCGCGGTATAGGGGTGCATGGGCTTGGTGAAGACCTGCTCGGTAAGCCCCTCCTCGACCACTCGGCCCAAGTACATGACCAGGACGCGGTCAGCAACGAACCGCACGGTCGTCAGGTCGTGGGAGATGTAAAGGAGGGCACATCCCAGCTCCCGTTGAATGTCCCGCAACAAGTTGAGGATCTGAGCTTGCATGCTCAGGTCTAGAGCGGCTGTCGGCTCATCGCAAATGACCAAGGGTGGCCTCAAGGCCAACGCCCGACCGATCGCGACCCGCTGCCTCTGGCCGCCGCTCAGCTGATGGGGGTAGCGATCCCCCATGTTCTCGTCGAGGCCCACGTCTGCCAGAAGCGAGGTGACGTCGCCATCCCGCCTTGCCAGCCGCAACGGCTCGGCAAGAACGTCCTTGACCTTCCATCGGGGGTCGAGACTGGCAAACGGGTCTTGCCACACCATCCCAACGGTTCCGGCCTGGCCCCGGGTCACCCCTGTCACCCGCTGTCCGCTGATCGAGATCGAACCAGCGCTCAGAGCCTGGAGGCCCAGGATCGAACGAGCGAGCGTCGTCTTGCCACAGCCAGACTCACCGACGACGGCGACCGTCTCGCCCGTCTCAAGACGAAGGTCGACGCCATCCAGAGCTTTGACGTGGCCGCCCCCGACGTTGAACTTGACCTGGGCGCCCGCGACTTCGAGCAAGCTCATGGGAAGTCCTCCCTTTTGCTTTGACTCCAATGCAGTCTCTCCGCCAGCTTCTCCAGAAAGTCGCTCTCGTCAATGCTGACGAGCCTCGTCCTCCTCGGCGAGCGCGTCACGCGAACGAGGTCCCCACTCAGCAGGTGCAAGCGGCTTTGCCCGTCACAACTCAGAACTGCGTCACCTCGCGTCTCTACCCGGATCTCAACGACCGAATCGGCCCGCAAGACGAGGGGGCGACAAGAAAGCGTGTGAGGCATGATCGCTGTGACGAGGATCGCCTCCATGGACGGATCTACCACAGGCCCGCCCGCCGAAAGGGCGTACGCGGTCGATCCAGTCGGTGTGGAGACCATCACACCATCAGCGGGATAACGGCTCAGTTCGCGGCCGTTCACGCGTGTGTCAAAGGTCAGCATACGTGTTGTGGCGGACCGCTGAACGGCTCCTTCATTGAGGGAATGGAGCACGGCGACGACTTTGTCCTCGCGGATCAGCTCCGTCTGGATCATCATACGGTCGACAATCGTGGCTTTGCCGTCGAGAAACTGGCTCAAGGCCGCGCCCGTTTCTTCGGGAGTGACCTGAGTCACGAAACCAAATCGTCCATAGTAAACACCCAAAATCGGCGTTTCGGTCTGGGCACACATATGTGCGGCTCGGATCAACGTTCCATCACCCCCAAATGTGATCATGAGTTCCGCATGGGCCAGTTGGTCAGAGCCAAGGGGCTCCACTCCGACTGTGGCTGCCCCTTCTCGGTCTGAACCGACCTCGATGCCACGCTCGAACAACCATTCGGCCGTGGAACGGGCCGCACGAATGGCGTCTGGCCGATATAGGTTGACGAGGAGGTTGATCCGCACAGATCAGCCTTCAGCCGACTTCATCCGTTCGAGGTTCTTGCGGGCATCCTGGAAGTTCGGATCGATCTTCAGCGCCTGCTCGAGTGTGGCGATGGCCTCTTTCCTGCGGTCCAGTCGTTCCAGCGTTACCGCCAAGTTGTTGTACGCTGGCGCAAACTTGGAGTCAAACCGGATCGAGGATCGGAACGCGGCCTCGGCTTCAGCGTTCTTCCCTTCCCGCAGGTACCAGAGCCCCATGCCGTTCAGCGCTTGCGGGTTGTTCGGTTGCTCGCCCAGAGCCGTGGCAAAATGGTGTCGGGCTCCCTCGTAGTCGCCTTGGCTCCAGAGAGCGTTGGCAAGGGTCAAGCGGATGTCGGTCCGCTTTGGCGCAGCCCTCACGACGGCTTTCCACTGCTCGACCGCGTCCTTTGTCCGGCCCGATCGGAAGTAGGCAGCCGCCAAGTTGATCTTGGCATCCACGCTGTTCGGGTTCGCACCGACCACCTTCTCGAGGAAGGGGACGGCACCGGCCGCATCGCCCTTGTCCAGCAACAGCAGGGCGAGGTTCTGGTTCGCATCGAGGTCGTCAGGTTGTTGTTCGAGCGCACGGCGATAGGCTTCTGCAGCACCATCGGGATCGCCAAGTTTGCTTTTGATCACGCCCAAGTTGAACCAAAGATCAGCTCGGTTCTGAACCCTCTCGCTGACCCGCTCCAGGAGCGTCACCGCCTCCTGCAGCCTGCCGGTCCGAGAGTACAGCTCGCCGAGCACAAGGAGCATGTCCGGGTCGTCGTCGCCCAGCTTGACGGCACGCTCCATGAACATGATCGCCTTGTCGGCCTGCTTGGCCGCTGCATAGGCGACGCCGGCGTTGTGGGCAAAGATCTTGTTATCGGGCTCAATGTTCGAAGCCCTGGCATACGTGTCACCTGCCATCAACGGCCTGCCAAGCAACTCGTACGAACGACCGAGGTTGTTCAGGGCGAACGGCTCGTCCGGCTTTCGTTTGAGGGCGTTGACGTTGGCGTCCACTGCAGGTTGGGCCTTTCCCTGCTTCAGGTAAAGGACACCCAGGTTGTACCAAGGCTCGTAAAGGTTCGGATCCAACACCGACATCTGCCGGTATGTCTCGATCGCCTTGTCCGTCTGGGGTGGCGCTGCGCTGCTGTAGGCCGTCGCGAGGTTGTTCAAGACCTCGAGGTCGTTCTCACGGATCGCTCTTGCTTTCTCAAGGTAGTCGATCGACTTTCCGTAGTCCTTGTCCTGCAGAGCCATGAAACCGAGCCAAGACAGGGCGTGTTCCATGGTCTCGTCGTCAGGCGAGAGTGTGATCAGCTTTTCAAAGGCCCCCTTGGCTTTGGGAAGGTCGTTGTCCTTCAGATAGGCGCCAGCCAGGTTGGCTACGATCACCTTGTCGTTGGGTGCTGCCGCGTCGGCCTTCTCGTGGTAAGCGATCGCATCCTTCATGTCCCCTTTGTCCGAGTACATTCCAGCGATCTTCTCCAGGACTTTGGCACTCCCAGGTTGGGCAGTGTCCAGCCTTCGGTAAGCATCGATCGACTTGTCCAACTGGTTCGATTGTTCGTAGGCGATCGCCAGGTTCGAGAGGATCACAGGATCACTAGGCTTCGAGCGGTCGGCGGCTTCAAGCGGCCCAACGGCTTCGGCAAACTCCTTGCTCTGCACCCGCAAGAACCCCAACCACGTGTTGGCGTCCAGATCGTTTGGGTTCTGGGACTGCAGCTGCGAGACCCCTTGGAGCGCGGTCGCCAAGTCATGGTCTTTCGTGTAGTGCTCGATCGCCTCCAGCAACTTCTTCGAGAAGTCTCCCGACGCCGCTGGCTCCTTCGGCTGTGCTTGAGCCATCGCAGCCGCGACACTTGTCAGCAAGACGGCAACGGCCATAAACCGTACCCAGTTCAGTCGCCTCTTCATCATCGATCTCTATAAATTACTCTTTTTTGCGGGGGGCCCGCTTCTCAAGGTCACTCGAGAACGTGTGCCATGAGTTCCGGGATCGCACCCTCCGATATCGCAGCCAGTTCCAGTGTGCCACATGTCAAGACGCTTCGACCGTCGATCTTGAGGCAAACCGCCGAGTCATGTCCCGATTCGCCGATAGGCACAGCCCGCAGACCTGTTGGCACGAGCGCCTCCAGATCTTTGCCCGATCCAGGACGGAGTCCGACGAACACCGTGCCCGGAAACTCTCCGAAGAGCACCGCGTCGTCCCGCTCCAGGCCCGCATGCAAGCCACCCAGATCCACGGAAAGTCCTGTCCCACCGGCCATCGCCATCTCGGCCAAGGCGAACGCCGCCCCGCCCTCGCTCACGTCGTGGGCGCACAGGATCAGTCCATTCTCCACACCCGTGACCAGAAGCTCGCAAAGCTGCCGTTCGAGAACCAAGTCTGGAGCTAGGGGCCGGCCATTCTCAATCCCGTGGCACTCGGCCAGGTAGGCGCTCGCGCCCAACCCTTGCTGGGTGCCCGGCTCGACTCGGTAGCCAACGGCCCACACTTCCAGTCCCGGCGATAGTGCCATGCCGATCCGATCCTCGGCGTTCTCCAGTACACCCATCATGCCGATCAAGGGCGTCGGCAGGACTTCACCCAAGTCGCTCTCGTTGTAGAAGCTGACGTTGCCACTGACGACAGGGGTATCGAACGCTTCGCACGCGTCGGCAATGCCCCGAACACTGCGCTCGAACTGCCAGAACACATGCGGCTGCTTTGGACTCCCGTAGTTGAGGCCATCCGTGACCGCTCGCGGTCGGGCCCCTACACATGCCACATTCCGGGCTGCTTCCGCCACTGCGAGTTGTCCGCCGACGTATGGGTCGAGATAGACCCAACGGGCGTTTCCATCGATCTTGAGCGCAATCCCTTTCTGGGTGCCCCGTGGCGCCAAGACGGCCGCGTCGCCTTGGCCCGGCAATAGCGCCGTTTGAGTCTGCACGGACTGGTCGTACTGACGGTACACCCACAGCTTGGACGCCAAAGTCGGGCATTCCAGGAGTCGGGAAAGCGCCGCTCTCGGTTCGATCACTTCGAGGGCGTCCAGTCTGAATTCGGTTGCCCGCCGGAAGTGGTCCGGCTCCTCAGCAGGGAGCCTGTTGACCGGACACTCGTCGGTAAAAGCGAGGCTCGGCGCGTCGACTTCGAGGCGACCGTGACGCCACACCTTGACCCGGCCGTCGTCCGTCACCTTTCCGATCACAACAGCGTTCAGTCCCCACTTGCGGAACACGTTGATGACCTCCTGCTCGCGGCCCGGATGGGCCACGCAGAGCATGCGCTCCTGGCTTTCGCTGAGCATCAGTTCGTAAGAGGACATGTCGGCTTCGCGCATCGGAACAAGGTCGAGGTCGATCTCCATGCCGACTCCGCCCTTGCTCGACATCTCAGTCGTCGAACAGGTCAGACCCGCCGCTCCCATGTCTTGGATCGATTGGACGGCCCCCGTCTCCAGCGCCTCGAGTGTCGCCTCGATCAGAAGCTTTTCAGCGAAAGGGTCACCGATCTGGACGTTGGGCCGTTTCGCCTCGCTGTCTTCGCCCAAGACCTCGCTGGCGAAGCTCGCACCGTGGATCCCGTCCTTGCCCGTAGACGATCCGAGGTAGATCACGGAGTTCCCGACTCCTGAGGCGCCCGCAGTGGCGACCGAGTCTGTCTTCACAATCCCCACGCACATGGCGTTCACCAAGGGGTTGCCGCTGTACCGGGGATGGAACGCGACCTCGCCAGCCACGGTCGGCACTCCCACGCAGTTGCCATACCCCCCGATGCCACGAACGACGTGCTCGAACAAGTACCGGTTCCGCCGGACGATTTCATGGTCCGCCTCGCCATCCCGGATCGGGCCAAAACGCAGGGAGTTGAGCGAGGCCACCGGTCGTGCGCCCATCGTGAAGATGTCGCGGATAATGCCGCCGACCCCGGTTGCGGCTCCCTGGTAAGGCTCGACCGCCGATGGATGGTTGTGTGACTCGACCTTCATCACGACGCCCAAGCCACCGCCGATGTCCACCACTCCAGCGTTTTCCAGTCCTTCGCCCTCAATCGCCTCCTTGTACTTCTTGAAATACGAGAGCACGGGCTTTGAACACTTGTACGAGCAGTGCTCGCTCCACTGCACGGAGAACATCCCGAGCTCAGTCTCGGTGGGCACTCGGCCCAGTAGGGCACAGATCTTCTCGTACTCTTCTTCTGTGAGGCCCATCGAGAGGTATACGTCGGGAGCGATGGTCGGCATTGTCCGAAGTATAACTCTGGCCACCACAGCGCTCCTGCTTATGGCCGGATGCGAGCGACCGGGAAACTGGGTTGGCGAGTGGGAAGGGAAAGCTCCTGTGGCTGCACCTCCGGGTGCCGATCCCTTGATCACGGACTCTCTGGCCAAGGTCAAACTCTCGATCAAAACGGACGGATCGTTTCGACTGGTCGAGTCCACTTTTGACAAGGAAGGCATTGGCAGTCTTGGTGCCAAGACAGGAACCCTCCATATCGACCGAATCATGGAGCGCCCGGTTGGATCGCTCGGGCCCGAGGGCGCCAAGATGGCGGGCGACCGCCAAGTCGTTTTGAACCCAGACGGGACGATGAACCTCACTGTCCTCGGCGGGGGAACCGTCGTCCTCCAGCGCGCCTCCGCCCAATAGGGTCTCCTTGACACACGAAACCCTTGGGCACGTTTTGCCCAAGGGCGGATTCCGTGTTGCGCGCCGGGCGGCCCCTCGGGCCTGCTCGGTCAAGTCGGGCGTCAAGCCGCTGACTGGTAGTCGCTGGCGTCGTTCTGCCCGCCTTCTACGACGGTGAGGACGACGCGTGCCGGCATGGTCGCCTTGTTGTCTTCGGCTTCCACTGCCGTTTTGGCGGCCCACAGGTAGCAGACCACCGCTGACACGACGTATCCAACCAGAACCGTTGCAATCAGCACGCCATTCATTATTGGAGCCTGTCTCCCCTCAAGGTAGACAGAATGAATGCCGGTTTTGAGCCGAGCAAAGGTACGGGACTTTGTCGGCGACAGGCCAAATCCGTGCCGGAAGCCAAGCCGGCACGGGCCTGGAGCACCGCGGATCACTGCCAACGTTAGTCGGCGGTGACCGTCGTGTGGGGCAAGTGGCCGAACAGGGACTCTCGCAGGCCCTTGATGCGAGGGCTGATCAGTTCGGCGTCTCGCTGGAAGTAGATCGGCACCCACGCGGCATCCTGGAGCACGATGTCCTCCGCCTTGGCGTAAAGCGGAAGGGCCTTTTCGAGTTCGGGCATCGCATCCGCCTCTTTGCACAACGCGTCGAACTCGGGGTTGTCGTAGCCCAACTTGTTCTCGGGGCCCCACGTGGCCAACATGTGGCTGAGGAAGTTCTCCGGATCAACGTAGTCAGCCGCCCAACGCATGTGATAGAAGGTCTGTTGCTTCTTATTGAACTTATCGAGGTAGGCGAGCCATTCCATCGACTGCTCTTTGACCTCGACACCCAAGTTCGCTCGAATCTGGCTTGCCACGGCGTCGGCCACGATCTTGACGTCGGGCTGGTCTTCGCGGAAAGTCAGCGTCAGAGGAGGCATCCCCTTCCCGTCCGGGTATCCCGCGTCAGCCAGCATCTGCTTGGCTGCAGCGGGGTCGAACTTGTACGCTTGGGAGTCCTTTCGGTCGCCGCCGGGCACGCCAGGAGGCACGATCGAGTTCGCGACCGTGTTGATCCCACCCATGATCTGGTTGACGATCCTGTCTTTATCGATCGCCATGGCGAAGGCTGCACGGACCTTCTTGTTCTTGAACGGCTCGTACATCAACTGATTCATGCCCACGTAGTAGATCGACGGCCGTGGGTAGAAGTGGATCTGATCCTTGAACTTGGGATCCTTCTGTATCGCGGGCACATCCTGTCGCTGAAGCTGGCAGAGGTCGATCTCACCTTTTTTGAACTTGGCGAGCCGGGTGTAGGCGTCACCCAGGACATACCGTTCGATCCTCTTGAGCTTCGGAGCACCGTCATGGTAGTCCGGGTTTGCTTCCAGAATGATCACCTGGTTCGGCTGATAGGAAACGATCTTGAACGGGCCCGTGCCGATCATGTCTTTGACGTCACTGACCTCTTGATCGGCTGGGAAGCACTCCTTGGGCAGAACAGCGGCTGCCAGGTATGTGAGCTTGCCCAAGAAGAAGCGGGCAGGTGCTTTGATGGTGATCGAGACGTGCTCAGGATCTATGACCTTGACCCCGCTCACCTCAGAAGCCTTGCCGTTGAACTTGTCTTCGAACCCAACGATGTCGCTGAGGTAGGCGGTGGACACTGGTGAGGCAAGCTTCGGGTTTGCAGATCTCTCGAAGCTCCACTTGACGTCGTCGGCTGTCACCTTGCGCCCGTTGTGAAACTTCGCGTTCGCCTTCAACGTGAACGTGTACGTTTTGCCGTCTGCGCTCATATCCCACTTCTCCGCCAGATATCCGACGGGCTTGTTCTCGGGCGACCACCCGACAAGTCCCTCATAGACCTGCTGGAGCATGTCGATCGTGTCCCCGTCTTGAACCTTCTGCGGATCCATCGTCGTGGGATTGGCGAAGATCGGGTACCGGAAGACTCCGGGTTCACCCGACTTTGCCACGGACGAGCCTCCAGAGGGGCCGCACGAGACAGTGGCGAAAAAGGCAACGAACAAGAGCGCAAGGCCGACGGCTCTCATGGTGCCAACGAGTTTAGCCGACTCGACGAGCCGATTGAGGAGTCGGCCCTTAAGGAAGGCCTTGGACCACGGCCTCGTTTGCAGGCAGCCTGTGCTCCAACGTATGACGCCAGAAGGCGAAGACGGTCCTCAGACACTCATCGGCCCGCTTCAGGCTCGATGGAGGACGCTCGAGAAGGCTGGTCTTACGCAGTCCGATCAAGGCTTCGGAAGAGACGAGGAACCTGTCCGAGAAGCGGTCTGCCACCATCGCGTCCACGAGACCTCCTGCCGTCGGTGACACCCAGGATGGGTTGACCGACATCGCAGCTCCCGTCACGGCGCACGACGTCCACTCCGGGTGAACGCCTTCGGATTCCAGGAGGCGCACCTCGGCCCACACCAGCACGGGAATCCAGTCGAGCGACAGTTCGAGCGCTTCGAGACTCTGGACAACGAGCTCGAACATGTCAGACGCCTCTTCATGGGGGCTCTCGTAGGGCACTCCGACGCTGACAAGTTCCACGAGTGCCATAGCGGCGAGGGCCTTGTCGTAGTCTGAACGGATGCCGGGAAACGACGTCAGCGGTTGCACTTGGGTCACGAATCTACGGACCTTGCCTTCCGCCCACGTGAAGAGCGCCCTTGACAGAGGTTCGCTCGCTCCAGTAAACCGTGAACGGGCTTTGCGCGCCCCCTTGGCGACCACGTCGATCTTGCCGAACTCACGCGTCAGGAGTACGAGACGGCGGTCGGCTTCACCCGTGTCGGACCGGCGAAGCACGACCGCCTCGGCGCTGACCTCAGCGCCCACCGAAGTGCATGCTCTGGAACCACTCGATCCAGATATAAAACATCCGATCGATAACCAGCGCGAACCGGGCCATGACGGTGCTGCCGAAGATCGCCCCAAAGCCGATCATGAGCATCCACCGGCCCAGCTTGTTGAAGCCGAGCATGAACTTCCCTTTCAGCTCGAAACTGTAGAGGAAGTAGGTAAAGGCCGAGAGCAACGTGACGACGAAGATAAGGTTGTTGACCGCCTGCGTCAGGTACAGCTCTTTGTTGATCGCCGCGATCTGGGCCGGCAACAGGTCCGGAGTCACCGGAGGTTTGACCAAAGAGCTGAATGTGGTCGGCCAGACCGGCAACATCGACGCATAGATCTGGGGCCCGTAGGTCTGCCACCAGATTTGAACCTGCTGACCTGCCCAAAGACCGATGATCAGTCCGATCGGAATCCGGCTCATCCAGTTGTGCTTCTGGCTGAACACCTGGTACGCCATAAAGCCGATCGGGACGAGGATCGCGTAGATCCAGTATCCAGCCGTGGCCGACTGATGCGTGGCGTCTACGGCGTGACCGACCATCTTTTGCCACCACATCGTGTAGAGGGCATCCTTCCACACCGCCACGAGCGAGTAGCCCGCTGCAAGCCCCAGGAACACGTGTTCGAAGAACCGGAACAGCTTGGTCTCTTTGTAGAGAACGCTGTACAGGCCGATCGTGGCCAAAACGCCGCACGTGATCTTGACGAAGTTGAAGAGGTCGAGAGTCGCTTGTGAGTTCATCTTATGCCGTCCTCTTCTTTCGTGTCACGAACATGCCGATGTTGCCGACCACGACCGCCAAGATCAACAGGATGATGGCCCCGTGGAACGAAAGGAAATAGAGGTTCGCGCGAGCGAGGCTCTTACCCTCGCTGACCGGTGGCGCGACTTGAGACTCATGTCCGGCCCACCTTGCAGTCTTTGGATCAGACCCGTAGTTGAGGCCATGCTTCATCATGTACTCGACGTCGAGTCCACCCCGAAGCCCGACCGCCACACCCTTCACTTGCCCTGCCTGGAACCACGGAATCGCTGACGGGCCGATGACGCCGGTGCACATCAGGGCGAGGGTGGCCTTCTCGTTCAGTCGCTCGACGGCGCGGTCGATCGAACTCGAAGCCGTCACGATCATGTACAAGCTCGCGTCGCTCACCGCCCTCACGTTGGCAAGGACCGGCGACTCGAAGACGTTTCTGTCTTGCCCTGTCGTGGGATCTTTGGCTGTGACCCCTCCAAACGCCTTTCTTACGTCGGACGCGATCGCGTTCAACGTGCCCTCGGCGTTCGGGAAGTACTTGAGGTCGAGGTAGTCCTCCCAAAGCTTGTACTCCTTGAGACCCTCGCTCTTTCGCTCCGAATTGATCGTACGGATCACGTCGCGGTAGACCCCAGGCGCCTGAGGATCGGCGACCGTGAAGATCACGAACTTGATATGCCGGGACATCAGTACCCGGAGCAAAGCCTCCAGATGCGCCGCGTTCTCGCCTCGCGTCGAGATCGTCCAGTCAGATTGTACGAACACCGTCTTGTTGTCCGGTGCCGACATCAACTTGTAGTAGAGCGCCTTGGAGCTGGGCTCGGGATCGTCAGGAATCGAGATGTTCGCGAACATCGGTGAAAGCAGCACCGACGTGGTCACGACGAGGATCAAGTAAAGAACCCGTCGATCAACGTTCTGCAGCTTCTGCCAGAACCCTGTCTTCTCGGTCTTCACACCGACACCCCGCCTTTCTCCAGGCCAAGCCAAAGTCTCAGGCCCATCGCAAGAGCTCCGAGGCCAATGCCCCAGTCCACCGCACGGAGTGCGGGAACCTGCATATAGGCCTTGAGCCAGTTCGCGATCGAACTCAGTTTCATCCAGTTGAGATAGCCGGCCTGGAACGTGGCCGGGTCGGCCTTAGAGTCGTGAAAGACGTTCTTGGCGAGATTCGCTACGCCCGAGTCCCAGTTTGTGACCACCAAGGTCAGGAGGCTCACCATGAGGATGAGGGCACTAGCCATCAGAACGGTCGACTCGACTGAGCGGATCCTGAAGGCCCGATAGGCTGCCGACAGGATGAAGAACGCGATCATTGAGAACATCGCGGAGTCCATCTGCTGCAAGAAGCCGTCGAAGAGGAGATTCTGGCCGAAGTTGGCCAATTGCCAGTTCGCCGAATCTTGCAGCAGGCCCTTGGTGTCAGCCTCTCGCAAGCTCCAGTCCCAGTACCCGAAGACCAGGATCGCGAGCATCGCGATGAAGAAGACGACACTGAACCCTCTGTCGGCCTGCCGCTTCACGATGCGCCCGGTATGGATCCTCAGCAGTGAGTAAATGCCGAGACCGAGCAGGAACGCCGTGAGGATGTTGGAAATGTCCGCGACCCTGGGCAACGCATCGTGGAGCCAGAAACCGACATTCTCGACAAATCCATTGGGAATGTCGTCTGGGTGGTAGCTCACGGGCTGTGGCCACGCCCAGTAAAGGACATAGAACAGACCACCCGCGAACGTGAAGGTCCAGACGATCGGCTTTCGGATCCTCGACGGAGCATAGAACAGAGCCGCATAGAACCCGGCGCCAACAAGCAGGCTGACCAGGATCATGATCCAGAGCCGGGCTGAACCGGGCTCAGCTGCCCAGAAGTTGTAGTTGGGAGCGGCTTGCGCCAGCAGATTCATCACTCTGTGGCTCCTGCCGCACCGCTAGGCTTCTTGGCTCGTTTCACAGTCAAGTCTTCCTTCGAGTAGAACGGGTTGAAAAGCCGGTACAGACCGGTGTCTTCGGTGGCGTTGGCCTTTTCGCCCTTGGCCCACGTTTCAGCGGTCTCGAGATCGGCCTTCTGGTCGTCGCTCAGTTGGCTCCAGACTTCAGGGGCGCCGTCTTTCAGGGGCACACGGTGCATATCGGTCTCGGGAAGCCGTTGAGCGCTGTTCACAAGGAACCCGAACAAAACGCAGGCGGCCATGGCGATCTTGGCCCAGTCCTGCCCGACCAAAGATCCGACCAAGATCGGTTGACGGGTCAGATAGGCACTGGCCGCGTAGAACTCGTCGCCGATCAGGACATAGTCGCACGCCGCGATGAAAAAAGGTGTTTGGGACTTTTCCGTCGAACCGGCGATTTGGATCGCGCCGATACTGTTCGCGGTCTCGGCAAAGATCAACGACTCTGCGTACCACTCTCCCAGGAAGAACGCCGCTGCGACTTTCTCGCGGAGGATGAGTCCACTCACGCCCGCTGCAAAGGCGAACTGGCGGTCCGTCAGGAAGCGCACAGAGTCGGTGTCATACCGGTCGATCAGCCCTTGTTGTTGGTAGACGTCGCGGATGATCTCTTGCGCGACAGTGTAGACGGCCGCGTCTGCCAGACAGATGCGGATCGGCGTCCCGAACTGAGCCGCCGCTTTTGTGATGTGCGCGAAAATGCTGAGAGCCTGGACAGAAATGGCGTTCAACGTGCCGATTCCTGGAACCATGAGCACAGGCCGGCCCATTTCCGTGGACCGCCCGATCGCATCGTCGATCGCGTTCAAGCCGGGGATCCGGCGAATGTAAAGATCCTTCTTCTTGTGCTCGGTCCTGTAGATGTTGTACAAGATGAAGAGCACCAGAAGGACGACGAAGAGCATCCCGAGGACGCCGGTGTCATACCATTGCATCGAGGTTTTCAGATCCTCCTGTTGGGTTGAGTCGCAGGTCTTCGAGCCGTTGGATCACGCTCTCGATCGCGGCTCGGTCACCGACCAGCTGGCTGTAGTCGTCAACGCCCTTGAATCCCAGGAACGGGATCAGGAAGGGCGAGAAGACGACCATCGACTGCGAAGCCAAGCCGGCGAGCGGCTTGTGCATTTCAAGAAACAGGATCGCTGGGGTCTCCAGACCGCGCTTGTGGATCGCCTGCGCCACTTTCTCCACCATCTCCGCTTTCTGGTCCGGACTCAGATTCTCTTCCCACAGTGACCGCATTGTCATGCCAGAGTACGCGTATTGTGCTCCAAACGTCGTCCTCGTTGCTTGCATACCGCAAGAACACACCTCTGAACGCATCGAGACGGTTCGGAGCGTCGAAGGGGCTGAGCCTGACGCCGTCGTCCACTCGGACGATGCGCTTCACATCGGTCCACTTGATGGCGGTCACGCTGAATCCCACTTGTTGACGCGCCTCGGTCTTGTCGAGCCTGTACTTCACCGGCAGGAACAGCTCGGCCGTCGACACGAACACGATCAGGGCTCCGAGCAGTGCGAAAACCGGGTGGTGGAGCAAGAGCAATCCGGAGGCGCCCGCGATCAGCATGCCGGAAAGGGCGGCAGACCGCCGCCAAGGCTGTCGCTCCCATGCTTTGAAGCTGTATTCCAAGAGTTCGGGGTCTCCAGACATCGGACGGGCGGCTCATTCTAGATCGGTCCTTGGGTCAAACAACGGGGCCCCCGCCGTTTCGTTACGAACGGCTCATCTGTCGGCGAGAGTCGAAAAACGACCGCCCGACAATCGTCTATGCTTTTGACCATGACCCTGGCACCGGAGACCACCCCCGTCTGGATTGTCCCGAAGCGTGACCTGCTGGCGGAACGGGCCCTAGCCAGCCAACTGGGAGTTCCGCCGATCGTCGCCGCCGTGCTCGTCAACCGCGGCTTCACCGACCCGACCGAAGCGGACCGGTTCCTCCATCCCAGCCTCGAACATCTTCACGATCCGACCCTTCTGCCGGACTTTGCACCCGCAGTGAAAGCCATCCTCGGAGCTAGGGAACGCCAGGAAACCATCTATATTCACGGCGATTACGACGTGGACGGCGTGACCAGTGCCGCGCTCTTGACCCGTTTTCTCGGCAGGATCGGTTGCGAGGTGATCCCGCACGTACCTCACCGCCTTCGCGAGGGGTACGGGATCCATCTCGACGCAGTCGAGTGGGCCAGGGAGAAGGGAGCGAGCCTGTTTCTGACCTGTGACTGCGGGATCAGCGCCCACGAACAGGTGCTCGCCGCCAAGGAAGCCGGCATGACCGTCGTGGTCACCGACCACCACCAAGTCGGCGACACATTGCCTGACGCGGTCGCCGTCGTGAACCCCCACCGGCCGGACTCGCGCTACCCATGGCCCGAGCTCTCAGGCGTGGGAGTCGTCTTCAAGCTGTGCGCAGGCATCACGGCCGAACTCGGGCACCGTGTGGAGCAGTTCTACCGAGCCTACTTAGACCTCGCCGTCCTGGGAACGGTCGCGGATGTAATGCCCCTCCTGGATGAAAACCGAATCATCACGCACTTCGGCTTGACGACACTGCGTGAGACCAAGAAGACGGGCCTTCAGGCTCTCCTTCGCGTCGCGGACTTGGCCACAAAACCCCAACTGACCGCCCGCAACATCGGCTTTCAGCTCGGCCCACGCATCAACGCCGTGGGGCGCATCGACGACTCGGCGATCGCACTCGACCTCTTGTTGACTGAGGACGAGATCCAGGCCAACCTCATCGCAAGCCGCCTTGACACAATCAACAACGATCGCCGTGCTGAGCAGAGCCGTTCTGTTGACGAAGCAGTCGCACAGGTGGAACAGGAAGGACTCGAATCGAACTACACCCTCGTTCTCGCAAACCAGAGTTGGCACCCAGGAGTGATCGGGCTTGTCGCAGGAAGGCTCGTGGAGCGGTTCCGCCGCCCGGCGTTCGTCCTGTCGGTCGCCGATGGTGTCGCCAAAGGTTCCGCCCGGTCGATACCGGGCTTTGACCTTGGAGAGGCCGTCCGGGCCACGCGGCATCTGACCCTCGGCGGTGGGGGCCACGAGATGGCCGCCGGATTCAGCCTGAAGACGGACAAACTGCCAGCGTTCACGTCCGCCATCGAGGAGTTGGCGCGAGCCACCCTCAAGCCCGATGATTTCCGCCCCCGGATCGAGCTGGACGCCGAGGTCGCCGCACACGAGGCCAGCCCTGAGGTTTGGGCCGATCTGCAGAGGCTGGAACCCTACGGAAACGCCAACCCGGAACCCGTCTTTGCTGTGCGCGGGGTCAGGCTTGTGGGCCTCAATCCGACGTCAAACCCCGACCATGCGAGGGTGACATTTGGCACGGAAGCCGGAATGATGCCGGGCATGGCGTTTGGCATCGGCAGGCGGCTCGCCGAGCTTGATCCTGGCGACCCAGTGGATGTGGCGTTCTCGCTGGAGGAGAACCGCTACAACGGCCAGTCGACCATCCGGTGGCAGGTCAAGGAAGTCCAAAAGGTTTCGCTCTGAGACCGAACCTTGACGTCAAAGGCGATGTCCTTGTCCTCACGATGGACTTGCACTTTGACTTGGTCGCCGACTTTGTGCTTGAAGAGGGCGATCGCAAGGTCCACGGGCCCTTTGATCGGTTCACCGTCCACCGCTGTCACTAAGTCCCCGACCTTGATGCCCGCTTCTGCTGCAGGCGATCCGTTCAAGACTTCCTCGATCAGTGCGCCTGGCGAGGCTGAAGACTTGAAAAAGATCCCGATACTGGGGTGCTCGACCTTGTGGTCGTCACTGAGGAAGCCCTCCACCGCGTGCTGGATGACGACTGGGCTCAGCGAATAAGCAACGGTCATTCCCTGCGGGCCATAGGGGAGACTGCCTTTCACGTTTTTCGTGACATCGTTGGCACCGCTGGAGGCCTTACCGGGGGCCACGCCGCCCCCCCCGCCACCTAACCGACCTATGCCCGATGAGCCGCGACTTGCACTGGGGTCGCCTTCCGCTTGGCGCTTGGCATAGGCCAGCTGGTCGTTGTTCGGGGTCAGGGTCGCTCCGAGGACGCCCGTCAGACCGCCGTTGGTATCGAAGACAAGCGCCCCGGCAACCGGAGCGATGTTCGACTCGAGACGCACCTCGCACAGCGGCGCGTACCGCAGGGATGGACGCATCTGTCCCACTCTCTGGTCGCTGACGAGTTCGCCCATGATGGGGCCAGCCGGGGTTGCGGCGAAAACCTGACTGCCCGCAGGGACTTTGTCCGCAACTTTCACTCCAGTCCGGCCCTTCGCTATCCAGTTCTCGGCATGGAGCAGGATGAGCTGCGTTTGGTCGTCGCTTGAGACGATCGTTAGCAGGACGACTTCGCCCGAACTCGTCCGACCAACGGCCGGCTGCGACACGACCGCGTTGCGGTGCGCCAGAAAATAGCCGTTCGGGTCAATGAGCACAGCCAAGCCGGGAGACTGCCCCACGGAATCGATCCGAACCAGATTTGGTTCGACCTTGGCCCACGCAGGGTTCCGGAGAACGGCCTGCTGCTGCGTGGCGCCGATCACAATTCCGAGGAGACTAGCCGCCAAAAACAACATTGCTGGGTGCCTTGACCTCTTGTGCTTCGGACGCTCCGTTGCCCGTGTCCCGAGTGATGACGACGACAGGCTCTGGCGCCGACTCGACCGCACCACCGGCCGTTGGTAGAGACTCCGAGGCAGCAACATCCTTGTAGGATTCAGTCGCTGCAACGTCTGAGGCGGTGGAGCGGTTGGCCGCCTCGTGAGCGCCGTCAAACGTGTTCGAATCGGCGAGCCGCACGACCAGACCGCTGTCAATCTTAGGCGCCTTGGAGGCCGCGTGGTGCCGACGGACTGGCCTCGTGGTCGACGCGGCCTGAGCGGCAACCACCGAAGGAGCCGGAACGTTGTCCCTCACCTTCACGGCAACATGTTCCTCAGCAGATCCCTTCTGTGGGACACTCTCGATCGGGAGCGTGGCAGGGACACTCGTCCCCGAACGCTCTGCGACGGGCGAATTTGTGGCAGGCTGGGGCCTGCTCAAGAAGAAGACCGCGGCGAGCCCCGCAGCCATGACCAGCGGGGTGGCGAGCCAGTACGTCCTCGGACGCGTCGGCACTGACGGCCGGTTGAGCACGGCGTTGCGGAGGTGCTCGTTGGAGAGTTGGCATTCAGGAACGTCGGCCAGGGACTTCAGGGCCGACTTGATGTCGATGAGGCCGTCGAGTTCCTTCTTGCCAGCACGATCAAGCCGAGGTCGCAACGATTCGGCGCCTCCCTCAAATGCCGCATGGATGATTTCGTCTCTTCGCTTCACTCTCACACCTCGTCCGCGAGCAACGCCGTCACGCGGTCGCGCAGTGCCCGTCGGGCCCTCAGCACTCTCAATTTCGCCCCGCCAACCGTGCAGTTCAGCGTTACAGCAATGTCCTTGTAATCCATTTCCTCGATGTCCCGCAACACAATGACGTTACGGTGATGGTCTGGCAACGCCGAGAGAGCACGCTTGACCGCCTCGATCCTCCGGTCGTGTTCAAGGTTCTCGACGGGATCCTCAGTCGCGCCGACCGTCATCCAGGCCAGGGCCCCCTGAGCGCCTGACTCCTGGTTCTCCAGAGCTTGGCGCCGGTTAGCCATTCGGGCCCGGTCGGTTGCCAGGTTCGTAGCGATGCGCAACAGCCAGGTCGTGAACTTGGCCTCATCTCGGTAGCGGTGCAGGTTCTGATAGGCGCGGACGAACACTTCCTGCGTCAAATCCTCGGCATCGTCCCGCCGGTTCGACATCTGGTAGACGAACCGGTAAACGAGGTTGCGATGGCGCTCGAAAAGTGTCTCGAAGGCGGCGAAATCCCCGTTCCGCGCCGAGGCCACAAGCGCTTCGTCGCTGTCGCGTTCGATCCGCGTATCCATCGATGCGCTCTTCACCGGCATCCCGAGATTGAGCCTCAAGGCGCTCCTTGCCACCATCATACACCCGTCAGACGACTTGCCAGGTTCCCGGTTTCGCCCGATGGGCCCGTGTTTGTGGAGTTTCTGGATCTTGCCGACAGGATTCACCAGGGCAGATGTTCGAGTGAACGCCTCCAAGCCGGTCGGCTTAGAAAGAGACATGAAGGCTCGCTGGGCACTCGTTCCTCTTTGTCTGAGCGCTTGTGGTTGCCACGGACCAGTCGCGAGGAAGCTCACTCCGGACGAAGCGGCCACCGTCACGGTCCTCGCTCCTTCGAGCGAAGCGGGGCTCGATCTGCTCAAGTCCCGGGTGAAGAACTCCCCAAACGCGAACTGGGCCGTGTCGCCGAGCAGCCTGACAGAGGCGCTTGCCATGCTTTGGACTGGTGCGGCGGGCAAGACCGAGGCCGAGTTGGGCCAGGCTCTGCATCTGACCGCCTCATCGGACGAGGCTGTCCGAGCCTTCGGAATCTTGCACTCAGCGTGGAGGCCGTTGGACGGCCCAGGCATTCTGAACATGGCGAACGGGCTATGGATCGAGCAGGCACCGGTCCATGAGGCCTACGTCCAGTCCCTCCGGAAGTCGTTCGATGCTCAGGCATCCACCGTGCCGGTCTTCGACGCCCAGGCGCTCGACCAGATCAACAACTGGACACGGGAACGAACTGAGGGCAAGATCGGACACATGTTGGACGGATTCCCGCGAGAGTGCGCGGCTGTACTTATCAACGCCGTGGCCTTCAAAGATGAGTGGGCACGGCGCTTTGATCCGGCCATGACAGCCCCAAGCACGTTCACACGTGCCGATGGAACCGAATGTCAAGTTCCTTTCATGTTCGACCGCGCGCCGCGACAGGCATTCACCACAAAGAGCTGGAGTGGAGTGATCCTGCCCTACCGCTGTGGCTTCGAGATGCGGGTGACCCTTCCTGCGGCGACCGCGACGGTCGCTGTCCTCCTCGACAACAAAGACGCTCTCACCTTCCTGCTCGGAGACGGGCCAGTCGGGGCCCAGACGGACCAAGGCGACGTCGAATTGTGGCTGCCGAAGTGGAAGTTCGCCACAACGACCGACCTGATGCCGTGGCTGACGAAGTGGGCCCCCTCGTCGGTCGCAGAGGGCAAAGCCGAGTTTCCCAAGATTGGGCCTGTGTGGATCACTCAAGCCATACAGAAGACGCTGGTGGAAGTTGACGAAGAGGGCACGTCCGCTAGCGCAGCGACCGAAGCTGCCATGTCCAAGGCGTCGACCGGCGACACCTACAGGTTCAACCGCCCCTTCGCGTTCAGCGTCCTCGATCCGTCTACCCGAATGGTGCTTATCCTTGGGGTTGTGAACGATCCATCGAAGTGAACAAACCCCCTGTCCCTAGTCCTCCTTCCCCAACGTCGGGCCACAATCAACCCACACATGCCTGTCGTCAAACAGACCTTGCCCAACGGCGTCCGTGTCCTTGTCGAGTCCGTCTCCCACGTCGGGAGCGCCAGTATCGGCCTGTGGTGCCGTACCGGCAGCGTCAATGAGACGCCTCATGAGGGCGGGATCACCCACCTCATCGAGCACATGCTCTTCAAGGGCACGCAGCGCAGGACCGCCAAGCAGATCGCAGAAGAGATAGAGGGCCGGGGCGGGATGCTCAACGCCTTTACGGACAAGGAGCAGACCTGCTACTACTGCAGGGTGCTCGCGACGGACTCCGAGACGGCTCTCGACGTCCTGACCGACATGGTCACAGGGTCACTCTTGGATCCCGAAGAGCTTGCGCGAGAAAAAGGAGTCGTCCTGGAAGAGATCAAACGAGGTGAAGACGAGCCGAGCGACCATGTTCACGATCTCCACATCGAGGGCCTGTGGGACGGACATGAGTTGGGAAGGCCGGTCATCGGCACTCGCGAGTCGGTCAGTTCTTTTGAGCAAGGCGACCTCAAGGGATATATCGATCGACGCTATCGAGCGGACAACGTCATTGTGGCTGTCGCAGGCAACGTGGCGGGCGACGGGATCGTCGATGCAGTGACTGAGCGGCTCGGTGCCCTGCGAAACGGTTCGATGACCCCGTCGCTGGACAGGCCCAAGCCCAACCCGGGCCGCAACCTCGTCGCCAAAGACGTTGAACAGGTTCATTTCTGCATCGGGACGGAGGGTGTGTCGGTCTATGACGACGAGCTCTACACAATGGTCGTTCTTGACGGCGTCTTGGGCAGCGGCATGAGCAGCCGGCTGTTCCAGGAGGTTCGGGAGCGTCGCGGACTCGCCTATTCCGTCGGAAGCTACCACCTGGGCTACTCGGTGGGCGGTGCGTTCACGGTGTATGGCGGTACAGGAGTGAAAACATGGCCAGAGGTCGAGCACGTCGTTCGAGTCGAGTTCGACAAGCTGATGGCTGACGGCTTGCCTGAGGACGAGCTCGCCAAGGTCAAGCGCAGCCTCTCAGGCACGCTGGCCCTTTCCTTGGAAGGCATGAACTCGCGCATGATCCGCATGGCTAAGAACGAATTTGTGTTCGGGCGCGACGTGCCTCTTGAAGAGACATTGGCCAAGATTGATGCGGTGACCGCGGAGGGTGTCGTCGAACTGGCCCGACGAATCCTCCTCGAAGAGAAGATCCGCACCACCGCGATAGGCCCGTTCGCATGACGCTCGATCAGGGATCGATCACCGAGGCGTTTGCTCACGCCCAGGGAGAGGAGATCGCTCTGCAGGCTGCCGCACAAGCGATCCGGGCCGCCATGGGCTCAGACTCGTGCGACATTTTGTTGGTGGCACCGACTGGCGGCTTGGTGATGAAGGCTTCGACTGAACTGCTCGAACTCGTGGACCGGATCCGGGTCGGCAGGGGGGTCGGCATTGCGGGCCAGGTCGCGGAATCCGGCGAGCCTTTTTTCGCCAGCTCGGGCCTGAAAGACCATCCGGACTTTGCCCGCTGGCCCGGGGTCGAAGCACCCGACGCAGAAGCCGGTGCCTTTGTCCCGATCGCGGATTCCAGTGAGACCCTTGGCGTGCTCTGCAACGAGTGGATGCAACCGACCGTTCTGGACGAAGCGACGCGTGTCACCTTGGTGGATGCGGGTCGAGCCCTCGGCACCGCGCTCCGAATCTTTCGGGGGGCTTTCGAAGCTGGCTCGCACGTCAACCGGCTCGGCCTGCTGGCGGAAGTCACCGACACTCTGAGTGGGACACCGTACTTGGAGGAGATCCTCCAGCACCTCGTGAACATCACCGCACGCCGGTTCAACTACCGGGTCGTCAGCCTCCGTCTCCTCGACGAGAAGGGAGAGCAACTCATCTTGAGGGCAGCCTACTCGGCCCACCGTGCCTATGCCAGACGTCCGGTGATCAAGCTGGGTGAATCCATCGCCGGCAAAGTCATCCAGATGCAACGGCCAATGATCATCGAAGACGTTCAGAACTACGACGACTTCCTCGGCCACGACCTCGCCGTCGAACAGGGTCAGCGGAGCATGGTCTGCGTACCGCTGCAGCTGTACAACCGAGCCGTCGGCGTCATGAGCTGCTATACGGGCGAAGTCCGACAGTTCCCACCTGACGAGGTCGCTACGCTGGAGACTCTCGCCAAGCAGGCAGCTGTGGCGATCGAACACGCGAAGTCCCAAGTCAAGGACACGCTGCTACAGGAGATGCACCACCGCGTCAAGAACAACCTTCAACAAGTGGCCTCGCTGCTCCGGCTTCAGATGCGTCAAGGCACGGCCAAAACCCTGCACGAAGCTCTGACGGACACCCTGAGCCGGATCGAAGCGATCGCAGCAGTGCACGATCTGTTGAGTCGCGAAGACCTCGACCATATCGACCTCAAGTCGCTCTCCGAAACCCTGATCCAGCACCAACAGCAGTCCTTTCTCTCTCCGGAGAAAAGGATCGTCTTTGCGGTCCGCGGGGACCAGGTGTTGTTGACGACGCTGCAAGCGACTCAAGTCGCCTTGATCCTGAACGAGCTGATTCAGAACGCGGTCAGCCATGGGTTCCAGGTGACGGACAACGGGGAGGTGCACGTGACGATCGAGGAGAACGAGGACCAGATCCATCTCTGGGTGAGCAACAACGGTGACGCACTGCCAGTCGGCTTCGATATGGCCTCAGGTCGACTGGGGCTCCAGATCATTGTTGGCTTGGCTCGTTCGCTCGGCGGCTCCTTTCTCTTGGAGAACCGCCTTGGTTGGACAGTGGGCCACGTGACCTTCACTCGCCGAGCTGGGGAGTGAACCGGGGACTTCGCAGCCTCACTGAGGGCCCTGCGCCGCCGAATACACCTTGACCGGGCTGTCGAACCCCTTCGGCAGCACTTCACCGACGCAGTGGAGGGCTACGTCTGTATGGAGGAGTTCGGCAGCCATGGGGCCGATAGCCAAATCCACGCTGAGTTCATCACACGCGGACATGAGGCGCTGGGCCAGAATCACCGTCGCCCCTGTCGAACTCCACGTCCGTCTCCCGCTTTCAGACACATAGCCACCGGAGAAGGCCCCAAACTCGAGAGCCACCCTCGGTCGGCCGAAGCGACCGTGCGGTCGCGTCAGTTCGGTCGCGACGTGGAAGGCATTCTTGACTGTGGACAAGCTGGACGCACTGTGGAAGACGGCGATGAAGCCGTCGCCGGTCGTTCGTTCGATCTCGCCATGACGGCGTGTGACGATCGCTGTCGCCCAGCGGATAAAGTCGGCGTACTCGCGTTGAAAGGCCTTGTCACCTGCAGACCGAGTTTTCCCCGTCGAATCACGGATGTCCATGAAGAGAACGACGCCTTCGTACGCGCTGCCCTCCCTGCGCCGATCGATCCGACCGTAAGCCAGAGCCAAACAAGCAAGGCTCAGTACGACTGACAGGAGGACGGCCAGCGAAGGGACGACGATCTCCATCAGCTTCCCCTGGGCGGCCACCGTGAACGGCGCGGCGCTCGCAATGACGAAGGTTCCGGCACTCCCCAAGATCATGAGCGGTCTCTTTCCGCTCAGGAGAAACGCCGACGCTGCAGCCGCCAAGAGGGCGGCCCATGCCACTGTCCCTTCGACGGGCACAGCTTGAGGGCGCCGGGTGTTCGACGCCAACATCGTGTTCACGCACTGAGCCATGAACTCGGGCCCAGGAACCTGGCCAAAGACATAGGTTTGGACGACGTCGTTCGTCCTTCGCATGTCGCCAATGACGACGATCTTGTCGCGGACGAGTTTCCGGATCGCGGCGTCTCCGCTCAGTACCCCCTCGATCGGAACCTCGGGAAACGCCTTGCGGCTTGCTGTCCAGAGCCCCGTGATGTCCCCATTGCCGCCAATGGGCCATTGACCCTCGCCAACTTCGAGTGTCTCCCCATCGTCAGAGATCTTGGTCGAACCGGGATTGAGTCGCCTGTACAGCAGGGACGCCAGGGTCGCGGCGTGAAGGACGACCCGTTTATCGTGGCCAAAGTCCTCGATGAGGGGACAGAAGCCGACCGCCACACCCTGAGGGGAGAACGTCTGAGGGTGACCGAAAAAGACGGTGTTTGAGAGGTCTCGAGGCGCGGCCGTGCCTGGGAATCTGTATGCCGTGCCACCTGGCGTATCAGCGAATTGGGGATTGGGTTCCGGTTGAGTCGAGAAGACAACTTTGGCACGCGAGACCTTCCTGAGTTCTTCCCACATCTCGACGTTACTGGGTGCCGACTCATCGATCCCGATATCGGAGAGCACGACGCTGCACCCGTCTTCGTCGAGACGCCTGATTGTCTCGGCCAAGACACGACGCGACAATGGAGCGACCACATCGGCGGGCATGAGTCTTTTCGCGCTGTCCTTCGTGACGACGACGAGGACAATGCTGGGATTAGCCGGGACACGCGGCAGGTGCTCGAGGAGCCGGATCTCCAGGGAGTCGGCCCATTCGGCCAGCCCATCGGACTCCGACCGCCACAGGTTTGACAAGGCGGCCGACCCAACGCCGAAGACGATCGGCAATCCCCATACCAATCGCCTGGCCCAATCGATCGTGATCCGTGGCACCGGCTCTCCTCTCGGAAACTCTAGTGGGTAGCTGAGACCTGCAATGTGTGCCGGAACTGGGGCGCGGGAGTGTAGGATTTCGACTCACACGCAGCCAAGGTGGTCGCGTTGCCATCAGCGTCGAGTACGGAGACTGCAGAGCCTTTGGCTGTCACCGTCACGAGTCCTCCGTCGAACGAGACTTGGAACACGCCGACTGGTTGATTGCAGTTGTCCATGAGTCGCAAGGTCCCTGCTTGACTAGAGGCCGACACACCGGCACAAGTGACCTTGCGCTTCCTTGGTGTCACGAGGTTGGAAGAACCCGTGAACGTGGCAAACCCCTCTTCCACGATAATCCGCCCCGAGACGAGTGTGTAATCGATTTCAGACGCGTCGCTCGTGCCCATGACCACCGTCGAAGACTTGTAGATCTCAGCATGCCCGTATGGATCTTCCACGGTCTGACAATTAAACGCGTCCCAATCGGAAGATGTTTTGACCTGGTCGCCAACCATCAACCGAACGTTTGTTCCTGGCGTCGAAATGGTGCGAGTGCCCTGACACACGAGCCAACCGTTACGCAACGTCAGAGTGCACAGACCAAGAGTCATGGGCTGAGTGGCAGCCTCCACGGTGCCTCGGGACATGAGCACCGCCGCAAGAACCGTAGTAGCACCGACCATGCCCGCCATTCTGCCTGCAAACGTAAGGAAGTGTCAACACGACGGAGGCCCGTAAGAACGGGCCAGAGAGGCGACTGAGGAGAAACGAGTGCACGCCTCTGGCCACCAATAGCGGGCGCGAAACGCTTAGTCGATGACTTCGACCTGGACGTTCGGAACCATGCCGATACGTGCCCCTTCGCTGAGCAGCATGCGGATCGCCTTGACCCCGTCGTCACCCATGTCTCTTGTCCTTTCGTTCACGTACATACCGACGAAGGTGTCGCTCGTTTGCCTGTCCATTCCACGGGCAAACTGCAACGCGTAGTCGAGGGCTTTCGCACGCTCCTTAAGCCCTGCGTCGATCGACTCCCGCATGCAACGAGAGACCTCGGCGCAAAGGTCAGGACCGAGGTCTTTCCGTACAACGTTCACACCCAGCGGCAAGGGCAGCCCGTCCGTCTTGGACTGCCACCACTTACCCATGTTCGCGACCTCGACCAGTCCCTCTTCCTTATAGGTGAGTTGGCCTTCATGGATGATCAGTCCGGCCCGATACCGACCGGACAGGACAGCAGGGATGATCTGATCGAACGGTACGACCTCATAACGCGGTCTGGCACCCGCTCCGTATGTCTCGTCAAACCACAGATTGAGCTGAAGGAACGCACTGGTCAACTTGCCGGGCACAGCGATGACGGTGTCGCGCAAGTCGTCGATAGGGACCGGTGCCTTGGCCACGATCATAGGGCCGTAGCCTTCACCGAAAGAGCCTCCGTGTCGTAGCAGGGCGTACTTGTCTGCGACGTAGGCGAATGCGTGGACACTGACGGCACTGGACTCCAGTTTGCCCTCTCGCGCCCACTCGTTCAGAGTCTGGATGTCGCGGAGGATGTGTTCAAACTGGTGCTCCGACTTGACCGCGCCGTTGGCGAGTCCGTAGAACATGAAGGCGTCGTCTGAGTCGGGAGAGTGACCGATCCGGATCAGCATCGGGCACCATCGTACCTTCGCTTCGATACGGATCCAGGCCAACCTCCCCGCTAGTCAAGGCCCTGCTCTCTCGGGTCGGGGCAGGTCGGCATAGACGGGCAAGTGGTCGCTGGCCAGGTCGCCCTTGAACGTGTATTCGACTGAGTTGCCGGAGACTCTCGTCCGACCGGGTTGCCCTCGCAGGGCGTCCGCGCCACCATAGACGTACACCTGGGCGTGCTCGGACAATGGGTCGCTGACCAGGATTTGATCGAAGAACCCCTGCTTCACCTTGACGTCTCGCGGATACGAGTAGTCGAGGCCACGGAGCCGATCGTTGTCGGCCTTGGCTCCCGGAACGATGGGCCTCAGGTCGCGCCCCTGGAACAGGTCGTGCATCCCGATCGTGACGTAGTCGAGGTCGGCTAGCTTGCGCGTCAAGTTCACGAGGAACTTCCTCGTATCGGGGATCGGGCCGCCCTCTACCAACAAGTTGCCCGTTTCAAGGGCCTCGGCACTCGCATCGTCGGGCGCGTCATTGAAGTCCCCAAGGACGATGACTTCCTTCTCATCCTGATGGCTGTGTACATAGGCAGCGAGGAGCCCGCACGCAGCCTCTCGCTCGGGATCCGTTTCCAGCCGACCGCCACGACGACTCTTCAGGTGAACAACGTAGAAGACCAGTTGCACCCCTTCCGGCGACTGCACGACGCAACGCAGTCCGTCTCGGTCGTGCGGAAAGGACTTCTCGAACGCCGGGCCCGAAAACACCGGTTGCGCACTGACGAGGACAAACGGCCTGCGCACGGCGATCGCCGTCTCTTGTTGGTCTGAGGGATCGTCTTCCATGCCGACATCCCAATCGGAGTCCAGGATCTGGCGGAGTGCCTTTTCGCTCTGAACCTCCTCGAATGCGACGACGTCGGGGTCCACATGGCCCAAGACACTCCTCAAGTTGGCCACCCGCGCGGGATTCGCCTCTTCACTGAACCATTCAACGTTGTAGGTGGCCACCCGGAACGTCCCGGAAGGGCGACCAGCCGCGTGCACCTGGGGCGAGCATTGCGACAAGGCAACGGCCAAAGCCGCCAGCCCGATCCCTACGAGTTTTTTCCTGTGTCGTCGCATACGGCAGTCCCTCCACGGGCCACAATCTTTTCCGCAGGAGCCCGTGTTTGCCAAAAAAGCCTACCTTGAGCCCGTCAAAGATATCGACATATTTGGCCTGTCCGGTCAAATATAAGTGGACATATGTCGATGACAGGGGAAAATGGTACCTGAGGTCGAAATCATACTATTCGTTCGGTACGACCCTGCACGCCGTGCTGCAGCGGTTCCACGATCAAGGAGACACCGGGGTCACGACGACGGAGCAGGCGCTGGCCGCGCTTGAGGAAAGCTGGATCGACGCGGGCTACTCCAGCCAAGACGAAATGATGCAGGCGCTTTCTGAGGGAAAGGCGATCGTGGAGAAGTACGTCGATGCCGTTGTGGCACAGCCTGTGACCGCCAAGACTCTCTGGGTCGAGAAGAACTTGCGACTGGATCTCGGCCCCTTCGTGCTCATCGGCCGCTTAGACCGTGTTGACGAACACGACGACGGTGCCATTGAAGTGGTGGACTACAAGTCGGGCCGACAGGATGTCAGGACGGAGGATGTCGCCACCGACCTTGCCATGTGTTGCTACCAAATCCTGTTGCGCGACCAGTTCCCAGACCGGCCCGTCCGAGCGCGGATCATCGCCATTCGGTCGGGCGCCTCGGCGACCGCGTCACTCAGCGACTCGGAGGCTGAGGACTTCCGACGAGACATCCTCTTCCTCGGGCAGGAGATTCTTGACCGGGACTACGCCAACTTGGCACCGCGACCGAAAGACTTGTGCCCCGAATGCGACTTCCTGCCCCTCTGTCAGAAACACCCGGAATTCGAGCTCGCTTAGGGCGTGTACGGGATCTTCTTGGCTGACGACCAGTACCATCCCGCCCGAAGCTTGACTTGGGCAGGGCTGGCATTGCCCATCGTCTCGATCGAGAACACCTTCTTCTTTCCGGCCACAAACGCGCTCAAGGCGGTCCCTTCCGTGCCGAGACGGTCGTACTTGACTTCAAGGCGATCTCCTGGCTTCGCATTGGCCGTGGCCTTGTTCCACTCGGCGATCGTCTGCGCTGGAGACATCCCTGCCAATGCCGTCCCATTGATCGACGTGATCAGATCTCCCTCGCGCAGATCGCCCGTACGGACACTCGACACGCGGAGTCCGCGGTTGGAAAGGCCCACATCAAACCCAGGGTCGCTGAAGTCGACGTCTTTGTCGCCCATGAACACGCCGACCTTCTTGAGCTGGTCCTCGACCGGCAATTCACCCGGCTTGAGCACCCACGTGTCATAGAGCGGCCCAAACGATGCGCCGCCAACTTTGATCAAGGCTCGTCGAATGCCCTCCTCTGGGAAGCCCGGCTTATTGTCCCGGCACTCGTTCCACAACACCATCATCACGTCGTCGAGCGACTTCTTGCCCTGTGTTTTGGCCCTGAGTTCAATGTCGAAACAGAGTCCAAGGAGCCAGCCCGTGTTGTAGTAGTTCACTCGGAAACCTTGACTGTTTCCGCGCCCACTATTGGCGTCAGCGACCTTGTAGCTCGAGTCGTAGGGGCTGATCTCGAATCTGGCGTCGTTGGACCGAGTTCGCTGGACATTGCGGACGATCTGGTTGAGGAAGAACGC
>JAKOXK010000095.1 GCA_029781035.1 Armatimonadota bacterium | reverse complement strand
CAGCTTCTGCGAGCAACCCATCCAGGTCGAGGCGGTCGCTGAACATGGCTAGCTGGCCATTTCCATCCGTAGGCCACTCGCCACGGGGACGATCGCGGTAAAGCTCGATTCCGTTGCCATCGGGGTCGCGCAAATAGATGGCTTCACTGACCCCATGATCTGACGCGCCCTCGAGACGAACGCCTGCATCGATGACCCTTTTCACGGCGCGCGCCAAAGAGACCCGGTCCGGATAGAGGATAGCCACGTGGTAGAGTCCGGTCGTTCCAGCTGGCGGAGGAGTGCCGTTCCGGCTTTCCCAAGTGTTCAGGCCAATGTGGTGGTGGTAGCCGCCTGCGGAGACAAACGCGGCGCCTGAGCCCAGACGCTGCTGCAACTGAAATCCGAGAACTCCGGTGTAGAAGTCGAGTGCCCGGTCGATATCGGCCACTTTGAGGTGGACATGTCCGATTCTTGCTTCTGGATCGATATTGGAGTGACTCACGGTGGTTCCACTCACCAGTTTGCGTCAGAATCAGGGCATGTCGTCGTACTCCCGGGTCGAATTGGAGACCGAGCGCCTCCAGATCCGGGCTTGGGGGCCCGAAGACGCTGAAGGCGCCTACGCGATCTACAGTGACCCCGAGGTCGTCGAGTTCATCGGTAACGAAGTTCAGGAGAGCGTCGAAACCCAGCGAGAGTCGTTGATCCAGATCATCCGAGCTTACGACTACCTCGACATCGGCATGGGCAGCTTCCCGTTGATCGAGAAAGCGACTGAAGAGATCGTTGGCGCCGTCCTGCTAAAGCCGCTACCCCTCACAGAGGACTTGGACGAATGGCGGGCCCTGAGGCATACCGCGGGTACGGGCCCTAGGCCATCTATCCATGAGATCGAGGTGGGTTGGCACCTCGCGAAGGCTCATTGGGGCCGAGGCTTTGCCACTGAAGCGGCCAAACGGATGCTCGCGTACGGATTTGAGGAGCTTGGACTCAGTGAAATCTACGCGGTGCTGTTTCAAGAGAACGCGCGCTCGGCTGCCGTGGCGCGACGGCTGGGTATGAGGCATCTCGGAAGCACAGAACGGTTCTACGGGTTCAGACTCGAGGCGTACGTGACACCCTAGCCAAGCTCGACTCTGGCACGGACTTTGCGGGGATCGAGGGGTTACCAGGTTTCACGCGCGCGAGCCGTAGGCCGTGGCGCGTCATGTTAGAATAGTCAAAGGCTCGCACCTGCGCGCTTTGCCATTGGAGGCACTTATCGATGCGGACACTTACTCTCATTGCACTTGCGGTCGTTTCCGGGGCGAGCTTCGCCCAGAGCTACAAGGGAACCAAGATGGACTTCGTCCCAAGGGTGCAACTGGTATTCACCGAGAAGCCGGGCGTCCGAGAGTTCACCGGCAGAATGATTGCCCGGCCCCTACAGCGTGCGGCTTGGAACCGAATGGGGCTGAACAACGTTGCGGCGGACTTCAAGCACATGGATGCAGTCGCCAAGCTTGCCGACCTTGAGATCGGATACATCGGCCCGATCGACTGCTACATCATCCGCGTTCCGAGCGGCATGAACGAGAACTCGCTGTCTCGCGAACTGATGAGGACCGGTCTTTACGAATATGTCGAGCCGGACTATCGAGTCTTTACCGCCTTTGCCCCGAACGACCCCCAACTGGGCACTCAATGGAGCCAGACGAACAACAACGCGACCGACGCTTGGGACATCTGTCGGGGCAACGCGGCCTTGATCGTGGGCATTACAGACACCGGCGTTCACGTGAGCCACGAGGATCTGGCAGCTAATCGTGCGAGCGGGGCCAACTCTTCCTATGCGACGACCCTGGACACCGTCCGGACAGAAGCCGTCTACGGGACCTCGATCGTAATGCCCACGGGCGGGCACGGCACCCACTGCACGGGAATCGCCGCCGCCATTGGCAACAACGGGAAGGGGATCTGTGGCGTGAACATTGACGGTACTCGGCACCTAATGGTCAGGATCTCGGAAGATGGCTACTCCTCGAACTACACGGCGATCACAATCGGCGCCTTGTGGGCGGCTGCCAACGGATGTCGGGTGGTCAGCACCAGCTTCAGCGGAGTCCAGGCGAGCGTGATCGCGACAACGGGCACCGCGATGAAGACGCAGTACAACGCCGTATGGTGCTATGCGGCTGGCAACGATGGCGGAACGTATGGGTCGGCTTACGACTGGCCCGATGTCACGATCGTCGGAGCGACCCAGGCCAACAACACGATCGCCAGCTTCTCTGCCCGTGGTCAGTTCATCGACGTCATGGCTCCTGGAGCCGGGATCAATTCGACGTGGTGGACGAACAACGGGATCACGGACAGTTACACTTACCTTGACGGGACGAGCATGGCGACCCCGTATGCGGCTGGTGTCGCGACGATGATCCTTGCGGAGAACCCAAACTACTCGGCGCAAAGGGTCGAAGACATCCTGTACAAGTCTTGTATCAGCATGGGGTCACCGGGTACCTATGGTTGGGGGCGCGTAAACCTGTGGAACGCCATGGGCCGGAAAGCCGACACGCTGAGCGTGTTCCGCGGAGTACTCGTCAGCGGTGGCGTGACCGACTTGCACCGCGCTGAAGGCAACAACCTCGTCGTGGCCAAGGGCCCTGTGGCAAACGCCGGTGAGGCCCCGATCCAAGTGGTCACGGAGCATGCGCTGCCAACGACCTATAACGGGTTTGGCGAGATCTCGGTCGAGGTGCAGGCCCGTGTCAGCACTGCTGGAACGTTCGCCAGGAAGGTACAGCTCTACAACTTCTCGACCAACCAGTACGACGACGTTGCGTCGGGGCCGATTGGGCAGACGTCGAGCTTCTTCGAAGCGACCCAGACCTCGAACTTGGCCAACTACATGAGCAACGGTATCTGCCGGGTACGGACACTCGTGTACCCACAGGGTCCGGTCGCGACCTCAAACTGGCAGGCATCGTTCGACCAGATCAACATAAGAGCCCTCAGGGCGACCGAATAGGGACAGCTTTGGCCCGCATCGCCAACTCGGTGCGGGCCGTCCAAAGCTTGAGCTTAGCGGTCTCTTTCCGGCGATGCGGGGGAACTCGTGATAGAATCGTTAGAAGCTGGCAAAGTTGTGCCAGCGAGTACTTGAGAGATGAAGAGATGAGGATTCTTGCACTTCTTGCGCTGTCGGCCATTACTGTTTCCGCATGGTCACAGAGTGTCAAAGGGACCCGAATGGACTTCGTGCCCCGTGTTCGGTTGAGCTTCACAGAGCGGCCTGGGGTCGAGGAGTTCACCGGCAGAATGATCGCCCGACCCCTGCAACGTGCGGCGTGGAAACGAATGGGGATCGACGACGTCGCCGCCGACTTTCGGCGGATGGACGCTGAAGCTAAGCTCGCTGACCTCGAAATCGGTTACATCGCGCCAATCGACTGCTATATCATCCGCGTCCCAAACGGGATGACCGAGAACTCGCTGTCGCGGGAGCTCATGCGGACTGGACTCTACGAGTACGTCGAGCCGGACTACAGGGTCTATCCTGCCTTCGTGCCCAACGACCCGTACTTGAGCCTCCAGTGGAGCCACACCGATAACAATTCCACGGCCGCCTGGGACATCTGCCGTGGGAACTCGGCGTTCACGGTCGGGCTCACGGACACGGGCGTCCACGTCGCCCACGAAGACTTGATCACGGGACGCGTCCATGGTGCGAACTCAGCGACCGCGACGGGACTCAATGACGTCAAGACGGAAGATGTCTACGGATCATCGGTCGTCAAGGATTTGAACGGTCACGGGACTCACACGACAGGAATCGCAGCGGCGACCGGCGACAACGGACTGGGCGTGTGTGGCGTGAACATCACGGGTACGCACCATCTCATGGTGCGCGTCTCGGACAACTCTGGCGGAGGGTCTTCGCTTTCAGCTCTCTCAATCGGTGCCCTCTGGGCCGCAGCGAACGGGTGCCGCGTTGTCAGCACCAGTTACACCGGCGTACAGAACTCGATCATGGGTACGACCGGCACCACGATGAAATACCAGTACAACGCTGTCTGGTGCTATGCGGCCGGCAACGACGGTGGCAACTACGGCGCCCAGTACGACTGGCCCGACGTCACGATCGTTGGATCGATCGATCAGAACGACACTCGATCGTACTTCTCGGCCTATGGAATCTTTACGGACGTTTTTGCTCCAGGCAACAACATCTACTCGACCTGGTGGTCGAGCGACAACTTGACGAACACTTACGAGTACGACAGCGGTACGAGCATGGCAACTCCTTATGCAGCCGGTGTCGCGACGATGATCCTAAGCCAGAATCCGACGTACTCGGCGCAGAGGGTGGAGGACGTCCTTTACCGATCGTGCATCACGATGAACGACGCCAACAACTACGGTTGGGGGCGTGTCAACCTCTGGAACGCGATGGGCCGTGTGGCCAACTCTGCCACGGCCACGATCGGCAGCGTGGTCAGCGGCAGTGTCACGGACTTGTACCGTGTCGAAGGCAACACCCTCGTGGTGAAGCCGGGCATCACTCCCAACTCTCAGACGCCGCCCGTACAACTGGTCACGATCCACAACGTTCCGGCTTACGCCAACAACAACTATGGTGAGATCTCGGTTGAGGCCACGCTCAGCACAGACACGCCTGGTGGATTCGGCCAAAACCTCCAGTTGTACAACTGGAGGACGGGGCAGTTCGAGACCCTGGCCACTGGCCCTGTCACTGGTTCGTACTTTGAGGGCGTCAAAACGGTCAACAGCACGAACTACTCCGACTACATCTCGGGCGGCACGGTCAAAGTCCGCACCCAAGTCTATGTGGCCGGCCCGATCGACAAGTCGACTTGGAACGCCAAGTTCGACCAGATCAACGTTCGGGTTCTGCGCGCCAACCCATAGCCTAGACCCGTTGAGGGCGCGAAAGGTCCGAACCTGAAGCGCCCTCAGCGTACTGGACTCTGCCAGACCGACATTGAGCCCGGAGATCGGTTGGCCCAAGAGAAGTAGGGGACAAACCGGGCTCTCGCGGGCTCATGCCGCACCGCGGTTTCGCCTCCATAGAGCTTTGTCGATTCGTTGAACACAATCCGACGGCCGTAGACGTTGATCCCTTCGCGGGATCGAGCATCTGAAGACTGAGACGTCTCAAGGGCTGAACTTAGGTCAGGCTGGAACGTGTGCACCGGCGAACCAAGGTCGACCTCTTCGAGGCAGTAGACAAGTGGACCTCGGCGTAGGGCGACTTTGCCAACGTTGTCTGCGACCCGCGCGTCGCAAGTGAGCCACTCGGGCTGGCAGCCAAACTCGATCTCAGCCGACCTCTCTATCCTGAGTTCACAGTAGCCTTCTTCTGGGGCGCCCTGTGACCTCCCATCCACGATACAGCGAGTCCCTCGAGCCCAGTCAGGTATTCGTAGGCGCACGGACGCAGAACCGCCTTGGACAGTGACCACGACATGGCCGTTCCACGGGTAGCCACTCTTCACCGAAACAGTCTGCCCGCTCGACAGTGAGTAGTCGGCACTGAACGGCAGATCGATCGTAAGCCCTCGAGCCGATTGATGGGCCGCATACTTCTGAACCGACATGATGAGCCGGGCGATGTTCGGTGGGCAGCATGCACAACTGTACCAAGGCTCGCGCAGATGATCGCCGCGACTCTCCAAAGGGTTGACATAGAAGTAGCGATCGGTGTCGAAGTTGACCCCGCTCAGGACGGCATTGTAGAGAGCCCGCTCCATCCAATGGCCAAAGTCTGGGTCTCCGGTGGCTCGGCTCATTCGCGCCGCCCAGAAGACCAGCCCGATCGCCGCGCAGGTCTCAGCATAGGCCTCTCGGTTCGGCAAGTCGTAATCGATCGTGAAACCCTCGTTCCTGCCCGCGCTTCCTATCCCTCCCGTCACGTAGATCCGCTTACGGGTCAAGTTGGACCATATGGTGGACATAGCCTTCCACACGGCTGGATCCTCGGACGCGTCTGCGGCTCCGCAATAGAGATACATCGCGCGGACCGCGTGGCCGACCGCCTCAAACTGGTCACGGAGCGGTTTGTCGTCCTGGAAGTAGGCTCCATCATAGGCGCCGTTCTTGAAGACCAGGGGGACATAGCCTTGGTTGAGCACCTTCCCGACTGGATCTGAGAACTCCGCCTCAAACGGACTTGGCCGAGTGCCTCGTGTCTCAACCATCCATTTGGCGAGTTCTCGATACCCAGGTTGTCCCTCAAGACCGGCAAGACTGCACAATGCTAGTTCGATCTCTTCGTGGCCTGGGAACCCGACGGACTTGCCAGGGCCAAAGCGTTCCACCACATGATTGGCCACCTTCGTTGCGACCGACCGCAGCTCGTCACCGCCAGTGGCCTCGGCGTGGGCGACAGACGCTTCGATCAGGTGCCCCATGCAGTACAGCTCGTGCTTGGCCGCCAACCCCTTGTACCGGTTTTCGATCTGACCCAACTGGAATGCTGTATCGATATAGCCGTCGGCCATCTGAGCCGCAGCGATCAAGCCGACGACTTCGTCAACTTTGGCCCGTCCCTCCCAATCAGGGTAGGCCTTGAGAGCGTGACAAGCCCCCTCCAGGAGTTTGTAGACGTCGCTGTCGTTGTAGATATAGCCTTGATGCCCAGTCGTCTCTCCCCTGCCAGCCCTGCGAAAGTTCTCAAGTCTTCCGGTGTCTTCGCACTGCTTCCACTGGTGCTCAAACCCCACGTTCAGAAAAGCTTTTTGCCAATCTAGCCAAAAGGGATCCGTGAGCCGAATCTGTGACATTGGAATCGCGGTGCCGCTCATGGAGCTAGCCTACCTGGGAGCAAGCATCGAGGACGGTCTCGACAAACTCGGCATGAGACCATGTGAGCGGACTAACGCTCAGGGCTTCGCCCGTTTCGGGATGGTATTGCTCAGCCAAGACTCCGGTCGGCTCGGCTCGGTCGGTCACCCACTCGAGCAGTTTGACCGCCCCTTCGACGTCGCCGGTTCTAAGCGCGGCACGGGCGAACCACATGGTTGAGATGACCCATGGGTTTCCGGGAAGGGAGTCGGACTTTCGGAAGTAATAGTCGCCGCCATACCGCGCAAAGCCACCGATCTCGCCTTCCACGGCAAGTTCTCGTCGGAGTGTCTCGACGGTCGATGGCGCACCGTTCAGCCACGTGTCGGGGGACAAAAGTAAGCCTCCTATGATGGCGCTGTCAGGGGTGGGATCCTGCCCCTCGTCACCGATCATACGGACGTACCGTCCCAGACTAGGCGACCAGAATAGCTTGTGCAAGGCGGTCTTCATGGCCTGGGCGGCCGTTTCAAACCGGTCCTGTTCGTCTGGGCTCACCCCGCTCTTTCGTGAGACGGCGGACAAAGCCGCGACGACCGAGCACGCCGTGAAGAAGTGCACACCGTGCCGCTCTTCCCACAAGTCCCAGCTCGGTTTTGGCAGGCCCGTGACATCTGTGTGTTCAATCAGGAAGTCGGCGATTGAGCGTCCGAACTGGGTCCACTCATCAGACTGCGATGTATCCCCATGCTCGGCCAGGAGAAGGAGCGGCAGCGCCGTTTCGTCTTGCTGAAACGGAACTTCGGGGCGGCCCTTGACGAGCCAGGGATGCCAACTCGCTCCAAGGGAGCCGTCGCTCCGGTACTTTTGCAGAAAGAAGGAGTGGTCGTGTGGCTTGGTCTGACGGCAGAAGCCAAGGAATGCGCGGGCGATGTCTGTATGTCCAAGCCGAGCCATGAGACGGCACACGAGCGCTCCGTCCCTCGGCCAACAATAGCTGTAGGTGGCTCGGTTCGTCGACAAGATGTCCGCGTCGTTTGCGGCCAAGACGGCTCCTCCATGGTCGATCTGCGTTCGGATCAGGACAAGGCTTTGCCAGAACAAGCGCTGCACTCCCTCCGACAGCTGGGTCATGGGAGGTGCCTGGGTCTGGTTGAGCCAGTTCCTTGTCTCCTTCGTCGACCGATCGAACACGGAATCCCAACCTCGCGCCTTCACACGTTCCAGGCTGTCTTGAGCGGTGTCGAGCCGGTCTCCAAGAACTAGCGCGTTTAGCGCTTTCCCTCCGTGGTGGACCGTCACAGAGAAGGTCGAGTCCACTGATCCTTGTGCGATCGGGTTACCGGCCAGGCGTCCGTCCTCTGCGTCGCGCCACGTGCCCTCGAAACCGCCGAAGTCCTTGAGACCAGTCGAGTACTGCTCGATACCGCCTGCGTCCGTCTGAGCTGTGGCTAATGCGTAATAAGGGCCCCGATAGTGGACGACGGCATCGCAGAACGGATTGTAGAAGGCCGTGTTTCCGACATCGCTTTGCCCGAGAATGAAGTGTTGAGTAAAGAAGAGGACCACGTCGCGCTCGAGCCCCCGAAGGTCTCGGACGAGGAACGACCTCACGAAGACAGGGTCTTCCGGATCGAGGGCCTCTTCGACCTCAATCTCTAGTCCGGCGTGCCAGGAGCGCCACAAGGAGTGTCCGACCATCGACGACTCTCGATAACCCATGAGGTGTTCCCAGTCGTCGCCATCGCACCAGTACAAGCTTCCGTCCACCCAGGCACCAACGCGAAGCTTGTGGCCAAGCAGGTGATTGGGATAGCCAATGTTGGGCCAGAACAGGTCACGACCCTGGTGCCGCTGGTCGAAGGCGATGAGGAGTCTTCCGTTGCCGTAGGCCAGCGGGCGTGGCATGTCCTGCAGTGTATCAGGCTACAGTCTGGAGGGATCGGTCTAGGCACTCGAGCATCTGATCGACGTCTTCCCGAGTAACACTCAAGTTAGGCCTCAGCCGTATCGAGCGTTCCCCACCTCCCAGCAAAAGGAGGCCTTCTTGCTCGCGGGCGACTCGGATCAAGCTCTTCTTCCGTTGCTCCGTGTCGAGCGAGAATCCCTGGTACAGTCCCATGCCACGCACGTTCAACATCAATCCTTGATGGCGCAACTGGAGTGCTTTGAGCCCTTTGGCAAGGTAGTCGCCCGTCTCGGCGGCTCGCGGTATCAGCCCTTCGCTCTCGACGATTTCGAGTTCTCTGACGACACGCACCATGTCCGCCAACGTTCCGCCCCACGTCGAATCGAGGACACCGACTTCGCTCAGAGGCTCGTACATGAACACGACGCCCGTACCAAACTTCTTGCCAGAAGCGACAGCAAGGGGCGGGTGGGGTAGATCGAAGTGATCGATCGCGAACACCCGACCCGTGGCGCCCAGTCCTGTCTGAACCTCGTCAAAGGCTAGATAGACGTCGTTCTTGTGAGCGATTTCGCTCAGTCCGCGAAAGAAACTCGGTAGAGCGACCCGCTGCCCGCCAGCTCCCTGGATTGGCTCAACAATGATGCCGACAATCTCGTCCTTCATCTGACTGACGACCGCCTCGGCCATCTCGAGTACGTTCCGGGTCCGACGCTCGTTTTCAGCGTCAGTTCGATCCGAGTCATACGAAGGGAACGGCAGTTTGATGTTGCCGCCACTCGTCAAGCCGTGAAAGTCCTTTGTGACAACGGGATCCAATGTCTGCGTGACGGCGAGCGCGTAGACGGTCCGTCCATGAAACGCTTTGTCGAAGTAGACGAACCTTCGGTTAGCGACGGGCAGGCCGCGCTCCGTTCGCTTGGTGTTGAAGCGGCTGACCATGTATTTCATCATGTTTTCCACCGCCTCCGCACCTGAATTCACGGTATAGACCTCAAGGTTCGGATTCCTCATGACTTGGGGCGCATATCGGTGAATGGTCCGGTAGAAGTCGAGGCACTCCTGGGTCAGGAAGTCTGGGTTCGCTGTCTTGTTGTTGGCAGCACGGCTTAGTCGAGCCAAGTATCCGGGCTCGTACAAGCCCGGATGGTTGTGGCCTATGAGTTTTGAGCCGAAGTAGCCGCACCAGTCGAACAACCGCTCGCCATCGACCGTGACGAGCCACATCCCCTCGCACTTCTCAAGGTCGATCGCAAAGGGGTACGGCTCGGAAACGACATAGCTGGCCAGTTCGTCGAGCATCCGCTGCGACACCGGGCCGGGCAGCTGGTGCCGGGGGCGGTCCAAAGTGGGGGTCATGAGTCCAGTTTGACGGCCCTGGTGGGCTACCTGAGAGGGCTGCTTGGGCAAGAGTGCCCAACTTGGACCCATGCTCCCGTCAACATTGGTGCCGCGTTTTCGGCGGCCTTGCCTGCCTCTCTGGCGGGTACACCAGTGGCATGATGACGTTGCCCACGCGCGAAAGTATGTACGAGGCCGTCCAGAACCGGGACGAGTCGTTTGTCGGTGTGTTTGTCGTCGCGGTCAGGACGACAGGAGTCTTTTGTCGGCCGGGATGTCCTGCCCGGACACCGCTTCCTGAGAACGTGGAGTTCTTTGCTCGACCCAGCGACGCCCTTCACGCAGGCTACCGTCCGTGCTTGCGTTGTCGGCCTCTCGACTTGGTGGAGCAGCCGCCCGCATGGGTCGAGGGGCTGCTTAGGAGGATCGATGCTGACCCCCGCGCCCGCATCACCAACGACGATCTCCGTCTCCAGGGCATTGCGCCCGACCGAGCCAGGAGGTACTTTCTGACCCGGTACGGAATGACCTTTCAGGCTTATTGCCGGGCCCGAAGACTGGGGTTGGCCTTGAAACAAGTGCGCGAAGGACAAGACGTTTTCACCACCGGACTGGAGCACGGATACGATTCAGACAGCGGCTTTCGCGATGCCTTTGCCGCCGTGCTCGGCGCGCCACCCTCGAAGAGTGAGACACTTAACGTCCTCACGTGCCGCTGGTTGGAGACCCCAGTCGGCCCGATGCTGGCAGCGACGGACGAGCACGGGCTGTGCTTACTTGAGTTTGTCGACAGGCGCATGTTGCCGACGCAGATCCAGACGGTGCAGCGACGATTCGACGCTCGGCTCGTTCCTGGCGACAACGGTGTGTTGAGGCAGACGCACGACGAGCTGGAGGAGTATTTCGCAGGAAACAGGAAGGTGTTCAGCATCCCGCTAGCCCTGAGAGGGACACCGTTCCAGGAATCCGTATGGCGCGAATTGCTTCGGATACCGTATGGTCAGACCCGATCGTACCAACAAGTGGCTCGCGCGCTCGCGAGTCCCAACGCGACGCGGGCGGTCGGCAAAGCCAATGGCGACAACAGGATCGCCATCATCGTCCCTTGTCACCGAGTATTGGCGGCCGATGGCACACTTCACGGCTACGGTGGGGGGCTGTGGCGCAAGCAGCGGCTCTTGGAGTTGGAGTCAGGCCAATCTGCTTTGATGTGACTTCGCTCACCGACGAAGGCGCGGCACCGTGACTGTCTGTCCTGACTCCAGCGATCGGACGATGGCGTCCATGACCAGGACGGTCTGAAGTCCTTCGGCCAAGTCTGGCGAATTGTCTGTCTTGTTCAGGATCGCCGAGGCGAACGAGTCGGCAATGTTGCAGAACTCGCCATAGTGCATGCCTTTGAGTTCATGGCGGTAGTGGTAGCCGGCAAGCGTGTGGTCATAGTCGTCATCGTGCTCAACCCCGTCTGGCCCGACCCAGGTGTGGCGCAACTCAGGATAACGGGCCAGCGACGTGCCACATTCACCCATCAATAGGCCTTCGATAAGCGCCCTTCCCTGAGGGAGCTCGGACAACCCGTAGTTGCCAAACGCCCGTCCGAGCTTGCCGTCGTGCGACATCAAGTTGACCGCGATGGCATCAGGTCGGGTCATGCCGTACTTTTCGCCCAGCGCAGTCGTCGTTCCCATCGCCTGCACATGGGCGATCTCGCCCAAGTACCATCGCACCAGGTCGACCGGGTGGCTGAGGCCCAAGTACGCCCAGTGTGTGTCCGTCACCGTCCACGGGCTCTTCTCGTAGTACCAGTCCATTCGGTGGTGATAGTGCGCGTCGTAACACTCGACCTTTCCGAACACACCTCTCGCATACATCTCGCGCTGTTGCAGGAACGGTTCGTAGAACCGGGTGGACTGCCCGACCTGAAGGCGCTTGCCCGTCTCACGTCCGACCTCGATGAGACGTTCGGCCACCGAGGCGTCGTTGACGAGCGGCTTGGTGCAGATCACGTGCTTGCCGGCCCGGAACGCGCTTTCGATCTGCCCGGCATGGAGTTTGTCCGGGGTGTAGATCGCAACGATGGCGACATCGGGCCTGGTCAGCAATTCGTCGAAATCGTCGGTCACCCACAGTCCGGGTGCCGACGCTGCAGCGTCAGCCCTTTTCTCCTCACTGAGGTCGCAACCCGCCACTGCGCGGCACAGCCCACTCGAGCGAAGAGCCACGAGCATCGTGTGCCCTTCGTGGAGGCCCACGACACCAACTCCGAGCCGCTGGTCCTCGGGAACACTGCCCCACTTCCTTGATGCGCCCACCGTGGGCTTGCCTGTGGGCAAATAGTCAGGATGCCTCACACTCATAACTCCGCAGTATCACCCTGATCGGGGATGCTGACATCCCAGCCAAACTTCTCGCGGATCTTTTGACGTAACGACTCTTGCGCCGGCGGTTCGCCGTGAACGAGGAACGTGTGCCTTGGCGGCGTCTTGAAGTTCACTAGCCAGTCGAGGATCTCCCCATAGTCCGCGTGGGCCGACAGCGAATCGAGGCGCTCGACTCTGGCGCGGAACGGTATCTCTTGTCCGAGCAGCCGGATCTCCTCAGCCCCGTCCTCAATCTCTCGACCCAGGGTGCCGTTTGCCTGGTATCCCGTGAAGAGCAGCGTCGTGCTAGGGTCGGAGACCCGGTGCATCATGTGGTGCACGATGCGGCCCCCTGTGATCATGCCGCTCCCGCTGATGATGACCATCGGCCCGGACATATGATTGAGTTCCTTGGACATCCCTCTGTCTCTGACAAGCTTGACGAACTCGTTTGAGAATGGCGACCGCCCCTCGCGCAAGTCGACTTTCATGTCCCTGTCCCATTCCTCCTCTTGCTGGGTAAAGAGCAGGGTCGTCGCGTTCGCCATCGGGCTGTCCACATAGATCGGTATATGCGGCAGGCGGTTCTCGTCCACCAACTCACGGATGTACCAGAGTAGCTCCTGGGTGCGGCCAATCGCGAAGGACGGCACCAGCACGCACGACCGCTCTTGCACGGCCCGTGTCAGCACTTCGAAGATCTTCTCCTTCGGGTCACTTGTGTCGTGCAGTCGGTCGCCGTAGGTGCTCTCCAGCACCAAGTACTCAGCGAAGTCCACAGGCGTCGGATCCTTGATGATCGGTCTGTCTTTGCGACCGAGGTCGCCCGACATGAGCACCCGCTCACCGTTGGCAAAGTAGACCTCTGCGAAGGCCGAGCCCAAGATGTGACCGGCCGGCATATAGCGGAACTGCGCTCCTCCCGGCAACGCCTGCATCTGATAGTAGTGCACCGGCTTCAACAGCTTCAAGGCCTCGTACGCGTCTCCCTCGGTGTAGAGCGGCTCGGGGCTCGGGTGCCACGACGTACCGTGTTTGGAGTGGTAACGTGCATCTTCCTCTTGGATCCGTCCGCTGTCGGGCAGTGAGATGCGGCAGAGCCCAATCGTCGCTGGAGTCGCGTAGACCGGCCCTCGGAACCCGTCCTTGATGATCTTGGGCAGGTAGCCGATGTGATCCATGTGCGCGTGGGTCAGCACGATGGCCTCGATCTCGTGGACGTCCACAGGAAAAGTCGCCCAGTTGCGTTGCTTCAGTTCCCGCGAGCCCTGGAAGAGCCCGCAATCGACCATCACCTTGTGGCCGTCCAGTTGCAGGAGGTGTTTTGAGCCCGTGACCGTCCGCGCGGCGCCCAAGAACCGGATGCTCTGTGGCATGCCGCACAGTATGCCCCAGGGTAGGATCAACCCCGTGAACAAGGCCGATGTCGCCGTTATTGGCGGAACCGGGATCGGAGAACGACTCGCGCACATGGGTGGCGAGGCGTTTTCAGTGGAGACCCGGTTCGGGCAGCTCCAAGGGCGCGTAGTGCTGCACGAGGGCGTGCGCGTCGCCGCCGTCCAACGCCACTCGGCCGGGCACAAGACCCCACCCCACAAGGTCAACTACCGTGCCCTTGGCTCTGGGCTCAAAGAGCTTGGGGTCAAGGCCTGCCTCGCCAGCGCTGCCGTGGGATCGCTCCATCCTGAGTGGGAACCAGGAACCTTCGCCGTCTGCACCGATTTCATCGACCTTACATTTCGTCGTGTCACGCTTTTTGACGACACGGTAGTGCACACAGACTTCTCCGTCCCCTTCCCTGCCGCCCCCGCTTTGCGCGAAGCTTTAACCGGCATGGAGTTTCAACCCGAGGCGGTCTATCTGGGCGGCGATGGCCCGCGCTACGAGACGCCGGCCGAGATCCGCATGATGCAGCGGCTCGGGGCGGACGTCGTCGGCATGACGGCCAGTAGCGAAGCCATCGTCATGCGCGAGGCCGGGGTTCCGTACGGCTGCCTCGCCGTCGTCACCAACCTCGCCGCCGGGTTGACGAAGTCCGAGCTCCACCACGGCGAAGTCACCGACGTCATGCGCGCCAAGGGCGCCGAGGTCCTCGACGCGCTGCTGCGGGCAGCCACGCTGCTCGCCCGCTGACACATGGCCACGTCTCGCCGCACCCTCACCCTTGCCCTGGCGCTCAGCCCCGGCGTCGGCGGCAAGTCCATCACGCGCGTGCTCACCCGGAACGACCTGCTCGGCCGCAGTGTCGAGGAGTTCCTGCGGCTGGGGCCAGAGGCGCTCAGGGAGGAGTACCGCCTGCCTGCGAGGGCGGCAGAAGCTTGGTCGGCCACGCGCAAAGAGCGGGTGAAGCAAGCGAAGGAGGTCGAGGACAGGCTTGTGCCGCTCGGCGTGTCTCTGGTCACGGCGGCGGACGCCCACTACCCTCGGCGCATCGAACTGATGGATCCCGACCCGCCCGGCGTGCTCTTCCTCTATGGAAACGCGCGGTTGCTCGAGGCCGAAACGTGTTGCGTGCTCAGCTCTCGGGGCACCTCGCGGCGCGGTCTAGAGGCGGTTGAGAAGCTCGCCGAGGAGGCGGTGCTGGCCGGCAAGACGCTCGTGTGCGGGCACGACACGCCCGAGTACCAGCGGTCGGCGGTAGTGCCGTTGCGCTGGGGTGCCCCTCGCCTGCTGGTCCTGGACCGTGGCCTGTTCCGGGCGCTCGGCGAGGAGCTGAAAGACGAGCCGTTCGCCGCGGCCCGCCTTTGGCGGTACCAGTTCGACCCGAAGACCGACCTGGCTGTCTCCTGCCTCAATCCGGACAAGGACTACCATCCGAACTCGAACAAAACGCGCGACCGGCTCGTGGCCTCGCTCTCGTCGTCGATGGATCTGGTGGAAGTGCGCCCCGGTGGGAACATGGAAGCGCTGGCTAAGTCTGCCCTTCGTGCGGGCCGGCCCGTGCGGGTGGCCGAGTGGGCCGAAGCGGCCGAGGCTCTGCGCAAGCTCGGTGCGAAGCCGATCGCGGAGTGATTCCGCCAACCCATTCGTTTGCGGGAACCTTGCAGACGCGGAGGGCAAACAGGGGTCTAGAAAGCCATAATCCGGAATTCACTCCTCTGCCAGCTCCTCGTGTCGCGTAATCAGTTTCCAGAGGAAGGGGCACCCAAAAACACCATCGCCCATGTGGAAGTAGGTCGGTGAAGTGTGTTCGGCGCGAGCAAAGTGACGTCTGGCAAAGGGTGCGCATCCCGCGTGTCACCCCGGGGCAATCGTCATGCAAAGAGGACTGTGAAACCCGCCTCGCGCATGCGCATGGCGCGCTCAAACAACCATCGAGTAGAGTTCCTCGATCCACGGCGCTCCAAGACCGACAACACTCAACTTTGACAAGCAAGGCAACTGTCCGGTCAGGCGAACCGGGCTAACTCCTTTTAACGCGGCAGACACCCACAACCAATGCGTGTACAAACGTCGGTCATCAATGGCCTGGGAGATTTGTATTACCTGCCGCACTTTGCCCTCTCGCGAGTATTCGCCAACGAGCTCATTCTAGGCTCACCAACGCTCAGAGGACTACAATTCCTCCATCCATGAACAACTCGGTAGGCCAAAAGCCCCCCCCCCGCCGCAGCATCCATTATGATACTTTACATTATTCGTGCGATTCCAAGAAAGGTATTTGCAGCAATGCACGTCCGTGCCAAGAACATCGATATAATATGAGTATGATCCCGACCCCCACAATGGGGTCTGCTCGCAGCAAGGCACCTATCAGTATCAGGGCCATGACTGCTGGTTCGATCACTACGCCTGCAATGGCTCCGGACAGTCGACGGGTGGATAACCGGAGAATGACTGATGGTCTTCAGCAAATCTATCCGACATTTCGATCTCCCATTCTTGCTGTTTGCTTTCTCATGTCTTGGTGAGGCACAAGTCTCGTCTACGAAGATTCCCGAGTTTCGGGAAAGCTGTGTTTTACAGTATGCAGTGACTGCCCGCCTTCGATCACAGTCGGGAGTAGTGAAGCACGGCGACTTCATCTTGATCAACACGCAGAAGGCTCTTTACTACCGCCTCAATCTTGGTGGCCAAGACGGCTTCTCAATGGTGAGCACAAAGGGTAGGATCTATGTGTCTCAAGGCAACAGCCGGGCTAACTGCCGTGACGGTTTTTGTCTTGATGCGATGCCTCTCGTTTTGCTCCTTCCGTACAACTTTCCGGCTGCGAGCCCTTTCACCGTACTCGAGCAAGTTCCAGAGCTGAATACGGTCGACAGGAAACGCTCCCTTGAGCGAGAAGGGGGCCACTGGAACGTCGGTCTGCTGATCAGCCAGTTAAAGGGCGAGAGAGCCTTTGCCGCAGGTGAGTTGATCCAGAGAGATGACAGTTCGGGGAGGTTCGTCGAGCTGCGGCTCGGTCTTCCGCTTGCTGGGAAGTCGCGCTACAGTGGTTTTCGAACGCTTGGCGACAGACAGGTGCCTGGCGAGATCTTGCTTTCTTCGTTTCGAATGGTGCCAGTGAACGGGACGCTCGTTCCAAAGGTCGACGCCGACTTCGAGTTGAAACTAACTAGTGCAAAACTGGGTGTTCCCGCTTCCGAGGTTCCCACTGTGTCCACGGTGGTGAAGGACGGGATGACTGTAACCTATGATGGTGACCAGGGCCAAGCGACAGTGTTGTACCACGCCTCAAATGGCTCATTTGAGGATCAGTTGGGGAGGCAGTTGTCTGTGATATCGGAGGTGCAGGCTGGAAAGGCCCATGTATCCGGCACCGTACCGCCGCCTGTGAACATTCCGGTATACAAAGACAAACGGTTTCCATGGCTGCCGCTTGGACTAACCATGGGATTTGGCGGTATTGCTGGATGGATCGTTCTTAGGAATCGGAGAAACGTTGGGAGTCCATAGGAAAGCACTTGGCATTTCGTTCGTCAAGTTTCCGCGGAGAGCTGCGCTGTTCGGGTGTTTGTTCATCCTCTCTGGTGTATGGTCTGCATGGAGTTTGGCCGTCATCCGCTCGACGAATGGTGTGATCGTCTGGTGCGAGACAAGCAAAAGCGCAGCACTCAACAGCAGGGGCCCCACGATCGTGCTCCACTTCGTGAACTTATCGCTTCAAGAGCGACAGGTCTATGTTTTTCCGCCGGACACCTGTTCAGCAACACTGGAACCGGACTTGAAACTCTCTTGGCTCGCGGGTGGTACCTCGTCGAGGGAGTTCACGCAGGGTGAGTGGAACGTCGTGCCAGCGGTCTACTGCCGAGTGGTGGGATCGGGACGGGAAGAAGACTACTTCCTTTTGCGCAGAAGGGTTCCGGCACAGGGCGATTCTCTCAATTGAGTGCGAGGAAACGGGGACGGAACTCTGCCGTATGGCATGAAGACGACAGGATCCGTAGCAGGGCTTGGCAGTGAGAGTGGCGCCCGGTGGCCAGTTTCGTTGAGGCCTGCTGCAAGCCGGGAGTCAGGATTGCTGTGGATCCCTTGGGCCTACACGGATACCCGCAATGCCATGCGGTGATGGCGCCGGAAACGATCGCTGGAGCTTGCGCATGGCGTGCTCTGATTACCATCGAGCGGATTTGTCTTTGCCACGGCTCCTCGAGGGAGGACAGGCACCGCCGTTCGCTCTCGCACTGGCTAGGAGAAACCGGCCCCTATCGGCCACTGCGACCTGACCACAGGGCCCAAACGAACTCTCCAATGAGTGCTCCGACAAGCCCGGCCGGAACCGAGAACCAGAGTAGGGACTGGACGACGCCAATGCTTTGGTAGCCCTGCGTCAGGTCGATTCCCTGTGGCGGAGGCAGGGTGGCCTCGCGGGCCACTTCCACTGCGAGAGCACCGACGCCGCATGCAGCGCCCCACCACCGGAACCTTACTCGCCTGAGCTTGTCCTGTTCCGTCACGGGACCAGTGTACTGCGCGGGGCTTCTCGGTTTTGACGGGCCCAAGACACCTTCGCCTTCACTTGTGGGCGGCGTATTGGCTCCCTCGCCAAGCTCGCCTCGCCGACCCTCTCCCCTGAAAGCCGAGGGTGCGAGAAACGCAGGTGCAATACTCGTTGGCATGGACGCCTTGAAGGGGGCCCTAAAGGGCCAGTACCACGCCGGGATGGACATGATGAAGGGCGCGATCGACGCCTGCCCGCCGGAGATGTGGGCAGCCGGCAAGCCGCCGAGGCAGTTCTACCGACTGGCCTACCATGCGCTCTTCTACACCGAGCTCTACCTTCAGGTGCACGTCGACGACTTTGTCAGATGGGAGCACCACCGCGACGAAGTCGAGGGCGACGAGCACACGGAGATCCTGGAGCCGGAGCCCTACACCAAGGAGCAGTTGGTGGAGTTTTGGCAGCGGGTGGACGACAGGATCGACCCTCTGATCGACAAGATCGACCTGTCCGCGAAGGACTGCGGCATCCCTTGGTACAAGATCCCAAAGCTAGACCACGTCCTGCTGAACCTCCGGCACTTGCAGGAGCACGCCGGACAGTTGCGCGACCGCCTCTTAGAGGCGGGGATCGACCAGCGTTGGCACACGATCCGGTAAGGCGGCCTGGCTTGCGCTGTGACCAGGCGCCAGCTTCACTGGAGAATGGACTAGTCCATCCAGTACTGCGGCCAGCCCGTCTTAATGGACGACAACTATCCTCGCGATGAATCGTGGACTCACGATGGGCCGATCTCAGTGCCGGTTCTTCGTCTGGGTGGCGATGTCGACATTGTCGAAGTGACCAAGTCTGACCAACAGACGTTTTCTGTTTGGGACAAGTAGATGAACGCCAAGGAGTCTCGCGCCTTCCTCCGATCACTCGCCGTCACTGTTCGACAAGATCAAGCGATGAGCGAAGCACTGCGCTAATCCCGCCGCAGCTTCATCTCTAGCCACGCGTCCATCGCATCGAAGAACTGCTTCTTTTGCTCGTCCGACGCGGCGCGTACGCTCGCGTTGTGCCAGGCGCCCTTGACCACCATCTTCACCGCGTTGGTGCGCCCCAAGAGCTCCATTTGGGTCGAAGACCACGCGTCGGTCTCCCCGTAAACGAAGGCCACGTTCTGCGCTTCGTACTGTAGATAGTGGAAGACGAACGCCAGGGTGGCAGGGTTGTAGACGATATGGCCTCGGGTCGCCGCTGGGCAGAGGTCGGTGTTGGTCGGGTTGGGGTTGTGCTTCAGATATGGCTTGAAGTCGGTGATGTCGTAGTTGTAATAGCCGATCTCGGTGAAAGCTTGGTAGTAGAAGGCCTCGAACGTCTTGATCCCCGCGTCGGAATAGTAGAACATCGAGTTCACCTTCTTATACTCGTCGGCCAGGTCTTGGGCAGGGGCGTCGGGGGCTGGCAGGCCGCTGGGCTGGGAGCCGTACTGCCAGAACGCGTAGGGAAACTCCAGGACACCGTACTCATAAGCCTTGGCTACTCCCATCGAATAGTCGGCGTCCTTGACTTTGAGCAAAGGCAGCACTTCATCCTCGCGCTTCAACAGCGCGATCTGGTACGCCTTGATCTTGGCACGGGTCGCCTCGTCGCCCACGTGGGCCATGAACTCGTTGATGCGGGGATCCTCCTGGCCAATGTTGACTGGCGCGACATAAGCGACGGTCGCGTCCACGTCGCGGGGGTAGTAGCACTTGTAGTAGAGCGCGGTCTGGCCACCCTTGCTGGCGCCGGTGGCGACCCACTTGCCCTTGTAGAGCGTCTTAAGGGCAGTGACGATGGCGTGCATGTCGTCGGCAGCGTTCTTGATCGTGAGCTGACTCCAGTCGACGGGGTCAGGAATGGAGCGTCCAAAGTAGCGGTGCTCGACCGTGACCAAGTTTGGCGTGCCCAGCATGCGGACCAATTCGCCGCCCTCTGGCCCTCGCGCGGCGTAGCCTTCTGTGCCGAGCAGTACCGGTTGGTCAAACCCCGTGTTTCGTAGGAAGACGTGCTGCACGAACGTCGCTCCGGTCGGTCGCCTATGGTCGACTGGCTGCTTGAAGCTTAGGTCGTAGTAGGTGACATTGTTCCGCCCCTCGGTGGCGACGTCGACCACGCCCGGCAGAGACTTCAGCTTTGCCAGAATTTCGTCCGAGGCCTGCGCGTGCGCCAGCACAACCGAGGCCATGACCGCAGCGACGAGACCGGCTGAACGGCGAACGCCAAGAGACCACCCCATAACGGTGCGAGTCTACTGTCAGGAGCGAGAGTCCAGGAGCCGCGTCGAACTCTTTCGCAATCGATCGGCTGGAATCGAGGACGCTGGAGAAGGTGGGGAGAAGTTCCTCGGGGAAGTGTCCGGCCTTCGACCGTTCAGGCAAGTCTGCCAGCCACTGATCCGAGTAACATGATCCCCGGTTAACATGGCAAACGGTCACACGGCGGTCGAGGTCTTCTCGACAACGGGCACGAAAGTACTGGCCGACGCGATAGAGTGCGAGTTGCGCGAACGCATGGCTGAGTCGGATCCGCACATCCAGGTCGCCCGTGGCCAGGCCAACATCAGCTCGTTCTCGAATGAGAACATCGAAGTGCAGATCAGCAACGTTCGAGACCGCATCGCCTTGGTCTTGCACACGCAGACTCCACCCGTGAGCGACGGCGTCATCCAGCTTCTGGCCTTGATCGACGCGATCAACAACGCCCATCCGCGACAGACCTTTGTCGTGTTTCCTTACATGCCCTATTGCCGGTCCGACCGGAAGAACCGGCCGCGCATATCGGTCATGGGGCAGCGGCTGCCCGAGATCCTGAACAAAGTGCTCCGCGTGCAGCGCGTGATGTTGCTCGAGCCCCACGACCCTCACATCAAGCAGTACTTTGTGCCGACTGCGGACGAGGTGCCGGGTGTCCCGTTGTTGGTGGACCACATCAAAGCCAACTATCTCGACAAGTTCGGGCCCGAAGGGTGTGTCGTTGTCTTTGCCGACTCGAGCGCTGCGAAGCGGTTTGAGATGGTGCCAGCCGCGCTCGGGCTGGAGCCGGCTTACATGTACAAGACTCGCCTCGACGACACTGAGTCGCCGGTGATCAAGGCAGTCAGTGGAAAGGTGCGCGACCGACACTGCATCTTGGTGGATGACGAGATCCTGACCGGCAACACCGTCCTGCGCGACGCCGAGATCCTGAAATCGGAAGGCGCCAAGTCGGTCCGGGTTCTGGTGGTGCACGGAGTGCTCGCGGACAAACGCCTTACAGACGAAGAACTGATGGCTAAGCTCGCTGCCTCCGAGGTGGACGAGTTCGTGACGACAGATTCGATCCCGCTCGGAAACAAGGCCTCGATGGCGAAGGGCAAAATGACAGTGATCCCGATCGCGCCGTTGTTGGGTGAGGCGTGCAAGCGCATGATCCTGGGCGAAAGCCTGAGTGCCCTGCACCGGTTTGGGATGTAGTTGCCGCCGAGCAATTCAGTAAGCGAACGGCATTGCGGCAGGCCGACAGTCGGCAGTGCCGCACAGAACTGGGCGATACACGACGGCCTCTTTCGACTTAGTGCTCGTAGGCTGATGATGTTCGGAAGTATCGACCGCGGCTACGGTGCCTCTCCAAAAAGGCCTCCGGTCGCCACGGCTTCGATGAGGGACGGATCATCGACGCGTGGGTTTCCCACCATCTTGCCCACTGGATGCATTGTCATTTCCTTTTCAGGAAAGGGATCGAGCAAAGGCTCAAGTCGGGCTGGCGCGATCGCGTGGTCCATCCAGATGTCGTACTCGTCTGGAGCGAGGATCACGGGCATCCTGTCATGGACTTCCTGCACCAGGCCGTTTGCGTTGGTGGTGATGATCGTGCAGGTCTGCAGGACACCCTCGACGCCTTCCCAGTACTCCCAGAGACCGGCGAACGCAAACGGATGGTGCTTACAGGATATGAAAAACGGCTGCTTGGCACCCTTTTCACCCTTCCACTCGTAGAAGCCGTCGGCGGGAATCAGGCAACGGCGTCGCTTGAAAGCGGTCCGAAAAGCCGGTTTCTCGGCAAGCGTCTCCGCCTTGGCGTTGATGAGCCGGCTACCGATCGTCGGATCCTTCGCCCAACTCGGCACGAGGCCCCACTGGAAGAGCATGACCTCCCGGCTCTTTTCCGTTTGAATGACAGCGGGGACGATCTGAGTCGGCGCGATGTTGTAGCGCGGTTGTAGGTCTGGCACCGCGACGACGCCGAACTCGTCGCCGAAGCTCCTGCCGCTGAAGAACACATACCGCGCGCACATGATGGGATTGTGAATGAGTCGTGGGCAACATGACAGCGACCAGAGCTTCTTTCGGCCATCTGGATCGTCAGGACGCGGCTCCAACCGAGCCTCGCGCTCCGTTGTTGCGGACTCAGTCTGCGGCCTGAGGAATCCATCGCACTGGCGGCACATCGACCGGCACACTGCCCGATCGCAGTGACTCTGTCGCGCAGACCCCCGCCGCCACCGCCATTCGGGCCGCGATGGGCTGGTTGATCGGCTCTACCCCGTCGCGGACATAGGCCAGGAACTCGCTGATGATCGCGTCGTCGCTGCCGCCGTGCCAACCTTCCACCGCCGGCACGACCCGTTCCTCGTCCGCCTCATAGCTGAACCCGTACCGGCTCTTGTTCCAGACCTTGATCACCGCCTCGCCGGGACGGTCGTTGAAGTTCTCGATCCGGCCCTCATCGCCGATGACCGTGTAGTTGCGCCAACCGTCTGGTGCAAACATGCACTGCTGGTAGCTCGCCAGAACGCCGTTGTCGAGCTCCATGAGCATCATGCTGACGTCCTCGACGTCCACGACCGGGTGGACCTTGGTGAGCGAGCGCGGCGGCCAGGTGTTGGTGAACTCGACCTTGACGTGCTCGCCCTCGGCGTGCTTGTCGGTGAGGTCGCCATAGACCATCAGTGAGCCCATCGCCGTCACGCGCTCGGAGAACCCGCCGCAGAGGTAGTGCAAGACGTCGATGTCGTGGGAGCCTTTCTGCAGGAGCAGGCCGGCGGAGAGGCGACGGTCGGCGTGCCAGTCGCGATAGTAGGCCTCGCCGCCATAGCTGACGAAGTGCCGGCACCAGGCCGTCTTCACGTTCCCGATCTTGCCCGAGTCGATCCACTCCTTCATGGCGGTCACAAAGCCGTAGTGTCGAAGGTTGTGGCCAATGTAGAGCTTGGTGCCCGTTTGCTGGGCAGCGGCGAGGATGCGGTCGCAGCTCTCGATCGTGATCGCCATCGGCTTTTCCAGATAGACCGCGACACCCTTTTTGAGCAGCGCGACGGCGTGATCCTCGTGAAGCCAGTCGGGGGACATGACGATCGCTGCATCGATCGGGTCTGCGAGTTCGGACAGGTCTGAGTAGGCCGTGGCGCCGGGGTACTCGTCCAGGAAGGCTTCGCGGGCTTCGGCGCGTGTGTCGACCGCCGCGACAAGCTCTACCCCCTCTTCAGGCCGGTGCGCCATTTTTGCCAGTGGCGACCGCAACCCCCAACCAATCACTCCGATCTTGAACATGGCCGACCCTGATTCTTACGCCTGGCACTGCCGGGGCTTGGGGCGTTGTCCTTCCCTGTGTCCAGGCGACACCCCGTGGACCGAACATCGAGGACGGATTGTCGACTACCTCAGGATCGCGTCCATCGCGTTTGAGGTGTTCTTGAGCCGTACGACGGGATGGAACTTGTAGCCTGGGATCATTTCGGCCGGGCAGGGGCCGTCGTAGCCGACCTCGTGGAGCGCCGTCACGACCTCGGGCCAGTTGACGTCGCCCTCGAGCAGGTCCACGAAGCCGTCGATCGTGCCGACCGCGCGGCGGAAGTCCTTGAAGTGCACGCCGACCACGCGCTTGCCCAGGTGCCGGATCCAGTCCTCGGCGAAGCCGAACGGGATGAGGTTGGCGACATCGACGTATGCCCCGACCCACGGCGAATCGAACTGGTCGATGAACGCGGCCATCTCTTGGGGCGACATGAGGAACTTGTTCCAGACGTTCTCAATGCCCATACGAACCTGGCAGCGCTCGGCCGTCGGCAGGGCGGCCCGGATGCCCTCGGTCGCGTACTTCCAAACGTGGGCTGTGGCGAGAGCGGGGCGGTCGGGCAGGAAGAACACATCGACAGCGCCGGGGATGGTGAGCAACGTCTTGACGCCGAGCCAGGAGCTGATCTGCAGCATTTTCTGGAGATCGTCGAGCGCTCTCTTACGGGAGTCGGGGTCGGCATCGGCGAGGTTGCGGCCCCAGTAGAGCCCGCTCGCGACGCTCGCGACCTTCACGCCGATCCGCGCGGCTTCGGCCAGGATCTCCTGGCAACGGGCTTCGGTGGCGTCGGTGCCGAGTGCGGAGCCGGGGTTGCCGACCGCCAGCTCGACGGCGGGGAAACCGCACTCCTTGGCGAGTTTCATGAATTCGACGACGTCGAGGGTCCCCTCCAGGCCACCCGGCGCCGACCAGTAATTGAGGGACTTCAGAAGCATATGAATGGCTTCACGTTACCTGAGGCTCCACCCAGGGAGAGACGGGCTTCAGGACTTGGAGCCGACCAACTTCGCGTAAGCCCAGAGGATGATGCAGGCGCCAATGGTCGCCCCGATGATCGAGCCGACGAAATTCCCGCGCGGCTCGTGCAAGATGGCATGCATCAGGAAGCCGACGAGCGAGGCGCCTGCGCATCCAAGCAGGGTCGTCATCAGGCAGCCTTTGGGCTCGTACTTGTCGCCGGGCATGAGGGCTTTCGCCAGGGCACCGGCGATCGCTCCGACGATCAGATAGCCAATGAGATTCATACATATGTTGACGATGATGCCGAAGCTCGGGTTGCGTCATCCCTTGATCGCGCCGGCGAGCATCGCCTCGTGGATCCTATCGCGAAAGAACCAGTAAACGAGCAGCACCGGCGCCATGACGATGACCAGACCCGCGAAGAGGGCACCCCAGTCGCTTTGATACTGCTGGGTCATGGTCAGATTGGGGATTCCCAGAGGCAGAGTCTTGTTCTGAGGCGAGTTGTTGAGGACCAGTGCCAGCGAGTACTCGTTCCAGAGCCCGATTCCTACAAAGATGCCGACTACGACCAGTCCGGGTCGGGCCAAAGGCAGCATGACCCGCCAAAACGTCTTCGAGTGAGAGCATCCGTCGATCATCGCTGCCTCCATGAGTTCGTTCGGTAAAGCCTGGAAGAAGCCGCCGAGGACGAAGATCGTGAAAGAGAGAGAGTAGGCGACGTAGACTGAGACCAGTCCTGGCAACGAGTCCAAGAGGCGCAGGTCTTTCAAGAGAAAGAAGAGCGGCACGATGACGAGGAAGACCGGGAACATCATCTGCCCCATGAAGACGGTTTGGAGGAGCTTGGAGCCGCGAAACGGGTATTTGGCGAGAACATAGGCGGCCATCGCGCTGATCGGCAAGAGGATGACGAGGCTGGCCGCGGTGACGACCACACTGTTCCAGAACGACTGGCCGATGCCGGCCTCAGTCCAAGCCTTCCCATAGTTGCTCCACCGCAAGTCGTTCATGGCGGGAAGCTGCCACGGGGCGCCCAGGATCCGATCGCCCGGCTTGAGGGAAGACCAGACGACCCAGAGAAGGGGAAGCAGAACAACCAGGATGAAGATCACCAGGACGACGGTTACGATGAGCTTTCTCATGCTTTCCTCGTCGTAGGGTCTCTCCTAAAGATAAAGAGGATGAGCAGCGACAAGGCCATGATGACCACGAAATTGCCCACGGCCAATGCAGTCGCGTAGCCGAACTGTGAGTCGGTGAACGCCTGTTCGTACAGGTAGGTCAACATCACCTCGCTCTTGCGATCGGGGCCGCCTCGGGTCATCAGGAACACGAGGGCGAACACGTTCATAACGTTGACCACAAGGTAGACGACTGCGACCCTTTTCACCGACCACAAGAGGGGCCACGTCAACCGAGTGAAACGGTGCATCCCCTTCGAGCCGTCCAATTCAGCTGCTTCAAACACGTCTTCAGGGATCGATTGGAGTCCCGCGGCAAAAAGCATCACGTAGAACCCCAAGACGTACCAAACAAACGCGGCACCGACGGCTCCCAGCGCCAGCTTCGGGTCTCCGAGCCAGGTCGGGGGCTTCGTCACCCCGATCAATCTGAGTCCGCCATTGAGCAGACCTTGGGGATTGAAGATGAACTGCCAGAGCACAGCGACGGCCACGAGCGAGATCACTTGGGGAAAGAGATAGACCGCACGGAGGGTGCGGCCCGCCAGTCCTCCTCCTTTGAGCGCGTGGGCGAGTCCCACCGAGAGGGCCACCGTGACGACACCACAGACCAAAAGCAACCAGAGGTTGTGTCCAACGGACTGCCAGAACACCTGGTCCCCAAAGAGTCGCTTGAAGTTCTCGGCTCCTGTAAACTGCCGGTTCATCGACAGACCCCGCCACCGGTATGTTGAGAACTGAACAGCCTGCAAGAACGGCCAGACGACGAACCAGCCGTAGATCAAGGTGGCTGGAGCGAGGAAGCTGACGATAAAGGCCGTACGCCCGCGACGGTCCATCAGTTCGGTTGATTATGGCCGGATTGGGGAGTCGTGGTCAGAGATCGGGCCGTCAGAACATAAGAGAAATCTAACCAGGTATTCGTACGTATTTTTAACCTATCCTAGGAAACGTCAAGCGTGCCTCCGGCCAGAATCGGAGGTCTGGATCTCAGCACTTGATGGAAAGGACAAACCCATGAGAACCCGTTACCTTGCATTTCTCGCTCTTGCGACGTGTCTTGCCCCGGCAGCGAACGCTGGATGGACCGCGCTCAACCACCAACCGCCCGTGAACATGTACGCCTACATGGTTCTGCAGGACGGCCGAATCCTTTGCAACCAGGCCGATTCGAGTGGACTCGGCACGACCGCCTGGTACACGCTCACTCCCGACACGACCGGCAGTTACCTGAACGGCACTTGGACCAAGGTCGCCAGTTCGGTGTGGACGCACCTTTACTTCGGGACGGGCGTCACAGCCGACGGCAAGATCTTGATCGCTGGAGGCGAATACAGCACAGGGGGCCAAGAGACCACCAAGTGCGAACTCTACGACCCGAACGCCAACACCTGGTCGAACGTCACGCCGCCAGCAGGCTGGACCTATGTTGGCGACGCGTCCTCGACAACGCTGGCCGACGGTCGGATCATGATTGGCAACATCCTTGACCAGAGGACGGCCTTCTTCGATCCCAACACTTTGAGCTTCACGCCAGGTGCGAACATGGTCGGCAACCAGAGCAACGAAGAAAGTTGGGTGCTCCTTCCCGATGGCACGATCGGAACCTGGAACTGTTTCGGCCACCCCTTGTCCCAGCGATATCTGCCCACCCAAAACCAGTGGATCAGTTGCGGCAACACGCCAGTCGACTTGGTGCTTCCCAACTCGCTCGAGACGGGACCTGGAATCGTGATGCCGGACGGCCGCATGTTTGCGATCGGAGCGACGCCCCATACGGCCCTGTACCAGTATCCGTCCGTCCTGAACCAGACGGGCACGTGGACGGTCGGCCCGACCCCACCGACGATCGGCGGTAGGACGATCGGTGCGGAGGACGCTCCGGCGTGTCTGATGCCGAACGGAAACGTTCTCTTGTGCCTGGGTCCGGTCACGGCAGGTGGCGGTTCCTTCGAACCACCCACCTACTTCTTCGAGTTCGACGGTACCAACCTCAACCGCATCGCGGACGCTCCGAGCAACTCGAAGGCGCCGTACTTCGGACGGCTCCAGATCCTGCCTTCCGGAGAAGCCCTGTGGACCAATGGCTCCACCAGCGCGTACATCTACTCGAACGGCGGGTCACCGAACCCCGCTTGGAAGCCGACCATCACGTCGTCTCCTGCGATCGTCGAGAAGGGCACGACGAGCATCATCGGTGGAACACAGTTCTGCGGCGTTTCGAACGGCGCGAACTATGGCGACGAGTACGACCCGGCCAGCAACTACCCGCTGACACGCCTCACCGACGCGAACTCGGGAACGGTCACCTACCAGCGGACACATCACCCGAGCACCCGTCAAATCCAGACCGGCAATCAGACTGTGACGGCGTCTGTCGACATGACGGCTCCTGCCGCCAACTATCACATGCAGGTCGTCGCCAATGGCATCGCGTCGGATCCGGTCAATGTTTCGATCATGAACCCTTGGCGGGTGGCGAGCTACCAGATCATTCTGGGCCAACTCGTCTCGGGCGGCATCTCCAACGCTCAAACAAGCGACGACACCTACTTGGTCGTCAAGAAGTTCATTGTTCCGAACTCTCAGACTCCCCCGATCCAGGTCACGTTCACGGGCCAGACCTCTGCCCCGAACTCGAACGGACTTGCGGTCTCGTTGGAAGACGGCGTCAACACCGTCGGCCTCGCCAGGACGATCGAACTCTACAACTTCAATACGAACCAGTACGAAGCGATCGACACCCGGGCCGCGACAACATCGGACTCGGTCACCATAGCTTCGGCGACGGGCAACGTGTCCAGGTTCATCGACGGCTCTGGCAACGTCACGTGCAAAGTCAACTACTACCAGACTGGACCCGTCACGGTGTCCATTTACCAGGCTCGGTTCGACCGGGTCGCTTTCCTGGCCAACTGATCGTTCGCCGCTGAAAGTCGCCGGGCACTGGACTACTCCAGTGCCCGGCTTTGTCTTAAGTTCCTTTTGGCTGGCTCGCTCCTAACGTATCACGTACCAAGCCATTCCATGGGCTGGTACCTTCGTGCGGATAGACGCGCTGTAGTCTCTGGCAAGCGTCGTCTTCTCGATGGTGCCGTCCCAACCGACAACGGTTGCCCCTTTCGTCAGCCCCGTGTAGTAGAGCGGTACTGTCATTTCGTCTTGAACGTCATGGTCGGCCGGGTTCCAGATGACCAGCATTCCCTTCTCCCTCCCAAATGGATTGGCGTGCAGAATGGCATCGGGCGCTCGGCCGTCCGCCCGTCGCAAGTGAATGACGTCCGACTCGAGGACCTCTCGATGCTCCTTGAACCAGGCCACCCACTTCTGAACGGCAGTCCGGACTTCAGGCGTGTCGTATATCCTGGGTCCGCGATAGCAGGCTTGAGCCCCATATCCGAAGTTGTTTGCAAGGTGCATTTCGTAGTCGGACAGATGTTCATGGAGGGGCTCGATGGTCGCCGCCGGCCCCCCGCCTTGGTATTCGACGAGAGGCACCATCATCCACCCCATCGTGGGAGGCTTGAGCCAGGTTCCGTCATAGAGGTTTTGGCGTGCATGAATGTGCTGAAGCGCCCGGGGCAACGACCAGTTTGTTTCCCTGTAGCCCATGCCCGTCTTGTTGGAACCCTGGAGGAAGTAATTGTCCGGCACGTTCAGGAAAACGCCTTGCTGGCGGCACCAGTGGTAGAAATCGCTGATCGTCTGGAACTGCGTCCATTGAGAGTCTTCCAGACCCTTGTGACCAGGGTGACTTGTGCTGGCGCACACGTCTCCGGGATAGCTACCGTCGTGCTCAAGAAGGTCAAAGCCGGTCGCCTCAATGAACTTCTTGATATGGGCGAAGTAGTCTCGTCCCCACTGGGAACCGAGGCAGGGTGAGGAACCGAAGACTGCACCACCGGGCTTGTTGGTCTTGGGGTCGATGACATCGTTGGCGGCGCTGATGCTTCGGCTGGCCAAGAGGCTGTATCCGCCCAGAAGAAGCCCTTTCGAATGAGCGTAGTCGACCAAGCCCCTCCACTTCGTCAGGTTTCCTTCGCTTACGTCCTCCATGTCCAGTCCTGACCAGAACGAAATCACGATCATCTCAAACCCGCATTCAGAGGCTTGATCGATCGCAGTCTTCACCACGCTGGGGTCACTGGAGGTCAGGTGGAGCATGATCGGGTTCTCCTGGCACCAAGGTGCCAGGGCGCGGTAAAGCTTGCGGATCTGGAGGTCCTTTCTCTCGCGATCTGTCGAATCGTGCAGCAGTTCGAAAACATGGAACGTCGAGAACGACTGACCTGGTGCGAGATCAACTCCGGGCCCGACAGGACACCGAACGCTCAGCAAGCATGGGGTTTTGAGTTCGTAGTTGACTTGAGTCGTGTACGCGGAGTCGGTCTCCCAGTGGATTGCTTTGAACCCCGGCCGAGAATCCTGGCCTGCGAACGTATAGTCGGTCAACACGGTCATGTTCACTGGTTGCCACTGGTCTTCAAGGTCGACGCTCGATTCGGGCTCGACAATCGCCAGCCGTTCAGCTTGAAAGCCGTCAATCCTGACCGACTTTTGGCTTTGGTTCCTGAGCGTCACCTGCTTTGAGAAGACGGGCATGTCGTCGTACAGCTCGTAGGCCACCTCGGCCATAAGACCGGACTGGTCGTTCGAACTAGTGAATTCGAGGACGAGTCGGACACCCTTTGGCTGCCAGTCGAAGGAAGGCTTGCTCCGTTTTCCGAAGAACCGTGACGCCATACGTGTCCAGCCAAACCGTGCCACCGTCTTCTCGATCCGGTACGACTTGTAGCGAAAGTCCCCGACAATCGGAGACATCTGTTTCAGTTGCGCTTCGTTTAGGAATGCCCGATCCTGTTGACCCTGCATTCCCCCGACGGTGACCGACTTGCCGTCCAAATCGAACGTGGCCTCTGGTTCAACCGCGCGGACGAACTCTTCACCGGTCTGTATCTCCCGAAGGCTTGTTGTGGCCGCACCATCCCCGACCGTGAAACGGCGTTCAGCCAGCCCGTTAGAAAGCACGAGGGTCGTCCCATCGGCTCCGGTCGTGACCTTGGCGGGCCAAGCCGACCGCGTCAGCAACCAGTCGCCCTTACCGTCTGCCTTGGCTGTGACCGGCACGTGCGCGATCAAGCCACCCAAAACCATGAGCACCGCCGTTCCAAGCAAATCCATTCCAGCACCGGGGTGATTATGGCTGGGCGCTACCGGTACAGTCTCCTCATGATGGCGACCATTGCTGCTGTAGCCATGTTTGCCGGTCAAATGATGAATGACGCTCTGAGATCGGACCTCGCTGCCATTGAAAAGCGGCACAAGTTGCCCGCCCTAGCAGCGGCCCTGATCGTGGACGGGCGCATCGCAGACAAAGCCGTAGTTGGCGTGCGCCAGTTCGGTGGGCAGGAACCGTGCGGTTTGGAGGATCTCTTTCACCTTGGATCCTGCACAAAATCGATGACAGCCACTCTCGCTGCGATGTTGGTCGAAGACGGCTTGATCCGTTGGGACACGACACTTTCGGATGTATTCACCGACGTGTCGATCTCGCCTGAACTTCGGTCCGTGACCCTTGACGAGCTCCTGTGCCACCGTTCAGGTCTGACCGCAAACATACCGTCGTCGATGGCGGATCGATTCCAACACTCCGACGATCCCGGTGCCAAACAGCGCAGGGCCGTTGTCGAATGGGCCCTGACAAAGCATCCTTTGTACAAGCCACGGTTTCGATACCTCTACTCAAACTTGGGGTATGCGGTCGCTGGCGCCATGCTCGAGCGCAGGGCGGGAGTGCCCTGGGAAGACCTCATTACGAACCGGTTGTTCAAGCCACTACAGATGCGAAGCGCTGGCTTTGGCGCCCCGGCCAAAGCGATCGGCCAACCAGAACCTTGGGGACACCTACCGTCAAAGAACGGATACGTCCCCGTTCATCCTGGCCCAGGTGACGACAACCCAGCCGCGATCGGCCCGGCAGCCACTGTGCATTGCACGATCGAGGACTTCGCCAGGTATGCGCTGTTTCATTTGAAAGGGGCACGTGGAAAGGCTATCCTCCTTTCGGCGCAATCCATGAACCATCTGCATTCCGACCCATTCCACCAGTCTTATGGCTTTGGATGGATCCCTGTTGTCCGCGAATGGGCAGGCGGTACGGCCTACAATCACGGAGGTTCGAACACGATGTTCACGTCGCTCGTTTGGCTCGCTCCAGCCAAGAACTTCGCCGTCGTGGTCATGACGAACGCTGGCAGCAAAGACGCCAAGATCGCGTGCGACGACGTGGTTCAAGCCGAGATCAAGCGCAGTCTTCACGCTTGAACACGGGCTCGCCTTGTGCCGGTCAGTGACCTCGACGGACGGCCGGTCTCGGTCTGGATTTGGAGCTCCTCTTGATGTCTTCTATGTCTGAGCGAGTCGGACTCGAGCAGCTTGGGCCGGGGCCCCACCCGAGGGGCAGCACGCACTCAAGTAGAGCATGAGCGTTGACAGACACTGGGTGCTTGGCTTAGAGAGGAAGTGGCAACAACTCTGAAATCGACTGATACTCGGTTGCCCTATGAGAGCCACAAGAGATGTCTCCCGTAGCCACAATGCGACTGATGAACTTCGGAGTTCAGGCAAATCAAAATGAATTCGGATGTGTTGCAGGTAAATATGACAGTTTTTTGTCAATAAGTCGCTTATATGCGGTAGCATAACATCCTCTATGCGGTGTGCCGGTTACGGCCATTTCTGCGGAGTTATTGGAGGAAACTGTGAAGAAACTACTTTTGATCGCGTTTGGTGCCCTGACGGCGTCATCGTTCGCTACGTACATCAACTTTGACGAGGGCTTGGTCAATGAGGGAGACACCCTTTCCAATCAGTACGCTGGTTATGGCGTGACCTTCTTGTCAGGCGGAAACGGCCACAGCGTTCCGGACAACTATGGTTTCGGATTCGCCACAAACACTGACATGACGATCACAGCGACCGACATTGGCGGTGGCACGGGTTCGCCGATGTCCGGCAACCTGTTGCACTCGTTCGGTGGATGGCTTGGTGAAGACGGCGACCCCCTGTTCACCATGGTTTTCTCGAGCGCCATTGACAGCATCAGCTGCTACGCCGGTGGTATCTACGACACGACCTCGACCGGCCTTTACGCGTTCGATGCGGGTGGAAACCTCATCGGTTCGACGACGGCTACGTCGCAGAACGTGTCCCTGCTGTCCTTGAGTGGACTCGGCAACGCTACTGAAGTCGTCATGACGATCGGCGACTTTGGTGACTGGGTCGGCATGGACAACTTGACGTTCAATCCGGTTCCTGAGCCGATCACCATGGTAACCATGGGCCTCGGACTGGTGGCTGTCCTTCGCCGTCGCGCCAAAAAGGCCTGACAACTCTCCCGTCCAGATCCGGCGAGCGTGCCTTTGTTCGAGGCACGCTCGCCTCGTAATTCTGCGTCGCCGTCAGCGCCAGCGTCCGGTCTCCCGAGATCCATCCCTCTGGTCACGATCGGGCCCGCGGAACCGGTCACGCCCATTACGGTCCCGCCTCCAGTCGCTCTCTCGTCTGAATGTCCCGTTTGGGAATCGATCAAGGTCACAGTCTTGGCCGCGCCACTTGCGGCCATGGTCGTTTTCGCTTCGATAGGCTGAGTAGAGGGCGCCGGCAACGCCGAGGACTGCCAAGTCCTTGTTGTGGGTCACGACTCCGACAGCTCCCAGGACGGCCGAACCGATCGCTATCTCGTTCCACTGAGTTCCGGAACGAGATCTCCGATGCGAGTCGTTGCGGCGGTCGGCGTGAGCCGTTGCCGGAGCCAAAGTGGCGCCAATCAAAGCAAAAACGCAAAGCCCAGCGGTGAGTGTTCGGTACATTGGTCTTTTCCTTACCGCCGAGCATTGCAGACCGGCGGCTCCTTTGATACCAACGGCCAGTGCCCAGAAAACCTTACTGTAACGTGCTGGTGCCGAGCTAACTTGCCCGCTTGTGAGAGAGGAGCCACTTATAAAGCTCTGGGTTATCGTAGGTTTCGGTCCAACTATCGTGTCCTGCATTGGGATAGACAGTGAATCGCACTTCGATACCGGCGGCATTGAGGGCATCGACCATTTCCTGAGACTCGCTGAGGTTGACGGTGGGATCTTGGGCACCGTGGAAGACCCAGATGCCAAGACCCTTCAAGTTGGGAGCCAGTCGAGGAAGGCCCCCTCCGCATATGGGTGCGATCGCCGCGAAGCGCTCTGGATGGGCGCACGCCAAGGACCACGTCCCATATCCTCCCATGCTAAGTCCGGTCAGATAGACACGGTCGAGGTCGACACGATAGGTTTTTTCCACTTCGTCGAGGAGCGCCACCAAAGGATCCACGGACCACCAGTCCTTGGTTGACGGACATTGGGGAGAGACCACGATGAATGGAAACTGCTTACCTTGAGCGATGAGCTTGGGTGGACCGTGGACTTTGACCTTATCAAGGTCGGTGCCACACTCGCCAGCCCCGTGCAAGAACAGTACGAGCGGCCACTTTTCAGCCGGATCCTTATCGTAGTCTAGGGGGAGATAGGTCAGATACTGCAGATGGACGGCCATGGTGTACTTAGTGTCAAGTGTCGAGCCGACCTGCTCTCCCGGTTTCTGGCCGAGGGCGACGCAAGCGATCATCGCCGCTGCGAACACGTGAAGGCTCTTCATCGTGGCAAGGCTACTCGGTCCAGGCGGGCCAATGTGCCTTGCTCGAAATCTGAGTCCATACTCCTTCGTGCGAAACGGATCCGGTCGGTCGAACAGGTTCGTCGTCGCGATGGCTGTAGCGCTAGCCCTCGTGTTCACGTCCATCGTCCTGCTCCACCAGACTCCGGCTGCCCCGGGTTACCGGTTTCTGCATGGTCGAGACCCATTGTTGCGCTGCGATCCTGACATGGGAGGACCGGTCGAGTTCGTGTTCACCTTTCAAGCCAATCCATCGGGTGTGGTGTCTGAAGCGGACACCGAGCTCAAGGCACTCGGGTTTCGACGGACCGACTATGCCGACGGTTCGGTTGGTTTTCTACGGGGCAAGCGCGAGTCAGACGACTTTGCGTTCGTCAAGATCACGGCTGGACGAACGATTGGCCGGCACACTGACGACATCGACATCGAGCCGGATTCAGGTTGGATCACGATCGAGACAATCGTTCCTGACTGGTTGCCCCTGTTCGTTCGGCGCGCCGTCGGGAACTCCTGGGACTAGTCACATGCAGTCGACGGCAACAGGGTGAATGCGGTTGTTTTCTCGTTCCGGCTCCTCGGCACCTATAATCTCGTCAGAGTGAGCGCCTTGACACGTCGGCTTCTGATCCCGTGCTTGGCCATGGTTCCATGGCCGTTCCTTGTGTTGCGCTCACAAGACGCCTTCCAAGGAGAACCGCATCTTCCCAGCCCTCTGTTTCACTATGCGGACGCCGAACAGAGTTTTCCGCAGTGGATCCAAAACGTGACCGTTCCCAACAGCCCAGCCCGAGCCGACAACACGCCTTCTGACAATCCCATCACAGACGCTGGGGCTACGCTGGGCCGTGTGCTCTTTTATGACCGGAGACTCAGCCGAAACGGAGCAGTGTCGTGCGGATCTTGCCACCAGCAATCCCACGGATTCTCCGACACGAAGCGTTTCAGTTCGGGTCTTTACGGGGATCCGACCCGTCGTCACGCCATGGGCCTCACTGACGCTCGCTACTATGGCGATGGTCGCTTCTTCTGGGACGAGAGAGCGCGGTCGTTGGAGCAGCAGACCCTAGAGCCTCTACAGGATCCGACTGAGATGGACATGACCCTGCCCGAACTTGTCGACCGGTTGTCACGAACGAGTTTCTATCCACCCCTCTTCAAAGCGGCGTTCGGTACGCCGGAGGTGTCCGCAGACAGGATCTCAAGAGCGCTCTCGCAGTTCGTGAGGGCTCTGGTGAGCCTCACCTCCAAGTTCGACTCATGCCTTGACTCCTCAGGATCCGCGCACTTTGAGAAGACGCTCAGTACCCAGGAGTTCATGGGGCTCCGGCTCTTCACAAACGTCCCCGGATACACGCGGATTTCTGTCGGGTGCGGCCGGTGTCACACAACTTTCGCCCAGATCGGGAACGAGCGCCGCAACAATGGGCTCGACGAGCTCACCCTGAACGGCGGCAAGTTCAAGACTCCTTCGCTGCGCAACGTCGCAGTTCGCGGGCCTTACATGCACGACGGCCGATTCGCCACGTTGATGGATGTGGTGAACTTCTACGATCACGGCGTTTGCGATAATCCCTCGCTCGATCCAATGCTCCGCGATCCTGTCACGGGTCAAGTCCGGCGACTCAACTTGACACAGGAGCAGAAGGAAGCCTTAGTCGCCTTCTTGAATACGCTCACGGACCCGAAATTCCTCACAGACCCTCGGTTCTCCGATCCGTTCGTCACTGAACGTAACTGAATGGGAATTGAGCATAGGCGAAAGAGCAGCGGCCTACTTGATCTTGCTGAGGATCGTCATCCAGCGCTTCCAGGCTTCCGAACGGCCCTTCTTGTTGTCGGGAAGTGCATCAGGCTGTTCACCACTCCGCATGAAACCGTGGCCCGCACCTGTGTAGACAACCGGCTCGTACTTCTTCTTTTCGGCCTTCATCAACTTGGCAGTCGACTCGGAAGTCGATGTAACGCGGCTGTCGTTTCCACCATAGAACCCGTAGACAGGGCACTTGATTCGATCCACTGCATCCTTGTCAGTCGGCCCAGGGCCGTAGAAGACGAACGCAGCTGAGAGGTCTGAGCGGTTTGTGGCAAAGCGGAAGCTCTGGCCGCCACCCCAACAGAACCCCGCGACGACGATCTTGCCGTTGCCGCTGGGAATGGTCTTGGCGTAGTCGCAAGCCGCATTGAGGTCTCCGGTCACTTGGTCGGGCGGTAGTCCGCTAACGGCTTCGACGGCTGCCTGCTGGTCAGGAAACGATGTCGACCGGCCCCCGCCAGGGCCCATGCCGCTAAGAAGGTCTGGCGCCACCGCAATGCAACCCGCCTCGGCGAGTTCGTCTGCCATGGACATGGCCCAGTCAGACAATCCGAAGATCTCATGGATCATGACGACGACGGTCGCCTTGCCTTTCTTCTCCGGATAGACGACAAAGCACTTGACTGGTCGTATCCCGTTCTTGACCTCTACCCACTCTTGGTGCCGCGGAGAAGCTTCCAGCCGACTCTTCGCCCAATCTTGAGTCGGACTGGCCAAGCACAAAGCCAAAAGGGGCGCAAGGTATGTCATTGCCCATTATGCTCCCAGATCAGGACAAGAGAGTCCCCTTTTGGCTATTGACCAGACCTGGGGAACCTGAGCCGAATGGAGCCGAGCCTGAGTCAGGTAAACCCATGGCATGCCACTCAACTGGGGCATCCTGACGGCCGGGAACATCGCTCAATCGTTCGCTGCCGGGCTCAAAGCCTCGCGGACGGGACGATTGGTTGCCGTCGGTGCACGAGACCTTGAACGGGCCCGCGCGTTTGCCGAACAATGGGGAGGCGTCGGCTATGGCACCTACGAAGAGGTCTTGCACGATCCTTCGGTCCAAGCGATCTATATCGCGACTCCGCACCACCTCCACGCCAAGTGGACGATCGAGGCAGCTCGCGCAGGAAAAGCCGTTCTCTGCGAAAAGCCGTTCACGATCCATGCCGCGGAAGCCGAAGAGGCCATCTCCGAGGTTCGCAAGTCTGGGGTCTTCTTCATGGAGGCCTTCATGTACCGATGCTCGCCTCAGACTCGAAAGCTGATGGACCTGATCCATGCCGGCACGATCGGTCGGGTACGGGCGGTGTCTGCGACGTTCAGCTTTGGCTCAAGCCCCCATTGGCGCAACTTTCGTACAGACCCGAACCTCGGGGGCGGCGGCCTGCTCGACGTCGGTACATATTGCTCTTCGTTCGCGCTGCTCGTCACAGGCGAAGAGCCGGACCGCGCCGAGTTTGCGGCGGACTTGACTCTGGGTTACGACGCCTACGGTGCTGGGTGCCTGCACTTCCCCAGTGGCGCAGTGGCTAGCATCGCCAGTGGAGTCCATCTGCCCATGCGGAACGATGCCATGGTTTACGGAGACAAAGGCTGGATTCATGTGCAAGACCCCTGGAAGTCGGGTCCGGACAGCGTGATGACAGTCACCCGCTATGCCCAGGGGTCGAATGGCGACGAGACTTCGAAACGGGGCGTGAGTCTGCGGTCCCGTCCCGAGGTGTACCGACTCGGGTTCGACGGCCACTGGCTCTACGCGCACGAAGCTGACGCGGTCTCCGATTTCCTGGATCAGGGGGAGTGTCCCTACATGCCGATCGATGAGACGCTAGCCAATATGCGCTGCCTCGACCGTCTTCGCCGGAGTTGTGGCCTGACCGGCGCGCCGTAGGCCTGCTACGAATGTACGATGCGGTGCACGTACGATCATCCTCCAGCGCCTGCCGACGCATTGAAGATAAGATCAACGAATGCGGACGGTCGCCCTGCTCAGAGCGGTCAACGTGGGTGGGCACGGTCGAGCGTCAATGGCCGACCTAAGGCGGCTGCTCGAAGAATGCGGGTTTGTACGCGTGGTTTCCGTCCTACACAGCGGGAATCTCGTCTTTGATGTCAGCGGCCAAGACTGCGAGAGGCTCGAAGAGGAGTTGGCCGAGCGCACTTTCAGCCGACTCGGGTTGAGGACGGACTTCATCATCCGGACATCTGCCGAGATGGATCAAGTCGTCCTGGAAAACCCCTACGCAAGGGAAGCCGAATTGGATCCCAGCCACTTGGTCGTTGTTTTCCTTCAGTCGGCACCTGATGCGACCGCTGCAAGTTCTCTTGCGAGTGCTCCTAACCGGATGGAGCAGGTCACCGTACTGGGAAAGCACGCTTATATCGTCTATCCTGACGGAATCGGCACTTCAAAGCTTACATTGCGGCTGGTTGAGTCAGTGCTAGGATGCTCAGGAACTGCCAGAAATTGGAACACAGTACAAAATCTGGCCAATGCGTGCAAAGCGTGAGAAAACGACGACTTTTGCGTCAAGGTACTATCCCTCGACATTGACGTGGATTCCAGAAGGTATAGTAGCCTAGTTGTTGATTTCTATTGAAACACGCACCAGGTTTTGACATTAGACCTAGTCGTGAATAATCGATATTTAGAAATTGCTACTCTTTGGTTATGGAGGCCCACTGATGGGTCAGACAACCACCCACGTGGGTCACTCCGAGTGAGCTCACAATGCAACGATTCAACACCACGCTGAGGACGATGGCATGGATGGCCTTAGCCTCGGCGGCAACAACATCGGCCCATGCGGGCACCGATGGTTATTTCTCAGGGGGATGGGGGGTCAAAGCCAAGGGCATGGCGGGCGCGGCCATCGCGTTTCCCCAAGACTCGCTGGCTGCAGCGCACAATCCGGCAGGGCTTGCGTTTCTGTCCAAGCGCTATGACTTGAGTGTAGAACTCTTCAACCCGATCCGTTACTATGACGCGGAGGGAGCGCCCTCCGGGCCGGGTGGGTTCGTGCCGGGACCGGTCAAGTCACGGCTCGAGAACTTCCTGATCCCGAGCCTCGGGGCCATTTGGCCACTTTCGGACGGTACTGTGCTCGGCTTGACCGTGTTCGGCAATGGCGGCATGAACACAACTTGGCCGGACTCGGCCAACATGGGCTTTGGCACGTTCGGCGGAGGAGGAGCTGGAGTCAATCTAGAGCAGATATTCCTCGCTGGGACCTACAGCAAGAAGATCGACAAGTCCACCGCGCTCGGAGGATCGTTGATCTATGCCTTCCAAAGGTTTTCTGCTTCTGGTCTTCAGCCGTTCAACCCGTCCTCACAGACCCTCAGTAACAACGGGACTGACACGAGCACGGGATGGGGAGTCCGCCTTGGGATGACGAGCAAGATCAACGAGCGATTATCCGTTGGTCTGACCTATCAACCAAAGATCCAGATGACCCACTTCCAGAAGTACAGTGGCCTCTTTGCGGATCACGGAAACTTCGATATTCCAGAAAACTACGGGGTCGGCATCGCTTACAAGGCAAGCGAAAAGTCCACCTTGGCGATAGACGTCAAAACGATCCGCTACAGCGACGTTCCGTCAGTTGGCAACCCGTTCTCGAACATAGGCAACGGGTTGGGGGAGCCGGACGGACCCGGTTTTGGCTGGAACGACATGACTGTCACCAAGATTGGGTACCAGTGGGAGCCGAGCGAGGGCACCCAGTACCGGGTCGGTGTTGCCTATGGAAAGCAGCCAATCCAATCGTCTGAGGTGCTGTTCAACATCCTCGCCCCGGGAGTCCAGGAGTGGCACTTTACGGCAGGCTTGACAAAACAGGATCGACATGGAGGTGAGTGGAGCGCGGCTATCACCTACAGCCCAGAGAAGTCCGTGACTGGGCCGAACCCGCTGGATCCCAATCAAACGATCACACTGCGAATGAAGCAGTTTGAGCTCGAGATAGGATACGGCTGGCGATTCTGACCTGATCCGCACAGGTCGGGGCCGTCCATTCGGACGGCCCCGTTCCTTTTGCACGAGAGTCTCTGGGTTAGCAGCCGCCACCTTTGGCCTTTCCAGGGGCAGGCTTCGATGGCTCGGATGGAACAGCCGGCGATGATGGGCCAGGTTCATTTGGGGTCGGCGCCGAAGTCTCCGGGACGACGGGCTTGCCAGACGGCGCGCTGCCTCCTTGGAAGTACTTGCGGACGGATTTCATCGCCTTGTACTCTTGCTCGTCTTTCGCCTCATCCGTGATCTTGAGAGAGGTTGGTGTCATCACATCTCGCCACCATCCCTGCAAGCCATCCAGCAAAGTCTTGACGTCATATCCCTCTTCGAGTAACACGACCCAAGCCTGGGCTGCATGTGCACCTCCGCCCGAGTAGAGAACGATGGGCTTGTCTTTCGGCAGTGACGCTCTCCCTCTGTCACCAAGAAGCTGGTCGATCGGAACGTTGATGGCGCCTGGTATGTGATAGTCATCGAACTCCCACGGTTGCCGAATATCGACCAGTACCGAGTCCTTCTTGCCCTCAATGATCGACTTGGCGAGGTCTAACGGTTCCACGTGGTCCTGCTTGAGCTGGATCGTCTTGAGCACCGCTGGCCCGTTCGCAAGAGGAGTGGCGGCCAAGGACGAGCCCTTGGCGATCAGAAGACCAACACCGAGGAGCAAGGCGAGGGCGACTCCTGCCTTTTGAATTGTGAACTGCTTCATAGAGAACCTTTCGATTCGATCGAACCTTCATCATTGGAGCCAAACTTCTGCTCGACTTTCGTCGCTACCCAGAACGCGCCGAGTGCCATCAAAATCACGAAGAAAGCCACAACTCCGGGGGACTTTCCCAGCCACTCGGGGATGGTGAGCTCGCCCATGCTTCCGGACTTGTAAAACCCTGCGTAGGACGGATAGCCGACAACCCAGAGTGCGATTCCGGCCAAAACGCCTCCAATGAACCAGAGGGCGTCCTTTCGCCCCGAACCAGCCGCGACCACCGCCGTTCCCGGGCAGTAGCCACCCATCACAAACCCGACTCCGAACAAGAGTCCGCCTACAATCTGTGGACCGAGGAAGGTCGGTGGAATGGTGAGAAGCGACATGTCAAGTCGTCCAAACACACCCAGGTACTGGAGACCGATCATCGCGACGACGATCGCTGTGAACATGACCTTGAGTACGGCCATGTCTTTGCCATAAAAGACAGCGGTCAGTTTCTTGGCGCTGCCAAACCCGGCCCGTTCGAGAAAGAACCCGAACAACCCACCGACGATGAACGCAACAACGAAACCAACTTCTTGGTTGAAACCACCGTTGACAGAAATCGGGCCGTTCATTGCCATTGCCTCCGGACGAACCACGCGGCTGCGTATCCACCAGCAAACACTGCGAACATAAAGGCCCAACTCCCGACGGCGAGAACGGATCCCCCGGTCAGAGCTTGACCGCTTGTACAGCCTCTCGCGAATCGAGTGGCCACTCCGACAAGCAGTCCACCTGCGAAGGCGAGTACGGCCCGCTGTCTGGCGCTGACCTTAGTTCCGTGCTCTGACATGACTTTGAAGCGTCCTGCCGTAAGCGCGGCAATGACACCTCCGACGAGCGCGCCTAGGACTTCAAAAACCAGCCACGCCTTCAGGACGGGCTCGCCGCTCAGGTAGCCCGACCAGTACGGATCTTTGGCCACGTATCGAGGAGCGACCGTTTGCTCGGCAGCGGCGACGAACCGGGTAAAGGCACCGCTGGCTCCCAGTCCCTCGCCCATGAGGTAATAGGTCAGGACCAGGGTCAGGCCCAGACCGATCCCAGCGACGTATGGGTTCCAGTAGGGTCTGGGCGTAGAGGTTTCATCCCTTGCTCTTTCCGCTACCTCCTTGTGTGTTAGTGAAATGCTCATGCATAAGCTCCGACTAATTAGGAATCATACTTGCTTGGCCCGCCATGACAATGATTACCCGGAGAGCCAGGCCGCCTATCAAGACCATGATCGAAGGAACGACTGTCTCCATGACTTTTCCCCTGATCTGGAGTTGCTCCAGGAACAACGGAGCGACCAGTCCCGCTCCAACGATGAAGACCCAGAAAGAAGCAGTGAATCCACCGCCAAGGAAGAGAGACAATGCATCATGTTGGGCCCGTGTTGTCAAAGCGAAGCTCAGCAGCATCAGGAACAGGAGTCCCATCTCCGCTACGATCAAATTGATATCGAGTTTGGTCAACAGAGTCCGCTCGGCTTCGTCTTTCGAGAGCAGCGTCATGGCGGCGGCTCCCGTCGACAGACCGGACACTAAAAAGAGAACCGGAAGCAGTGCCGTGTTCCAAAGAGGTCGACCGAAGTTGGCGCTGAGTAGGATTCCCGTATAAGTGCCGAGAAAGAGTCCACAGACGAGGGTCAACCTTGCCAAAATGGGCTCGTACTTTTTCAGCCATGATCCGAGCACCTTCAGTCTGCCCCAGCGTTCGCTCAGACCCTCATTGATCAAGGTCAAACCAAAGAGCAGACCTACGGGTGGGATGATCAAGAGGGCCCTCGCACCCACTGCCATCGTTGAGGTGAAGTTCCAATACTCGTAAAAGGCGAGGATGTTCGCTTTGTTGGCCAAGTCGTGGAGCAGGCCCAGCATCGCCAAAGGAACTATGATAGAGGCCGCGATGACCGCATATCGCGCCATTGGAGACATTTTCCGCTCACCATAATAGAGATACTGGATAGCGGCAATGATCAAGACCCCGGCGGCCAGTCCGCTGAAGAAGAGATAGAGAGCCACGTCCCACCCCCACACGTCAAGGTGGGGGCTGACCATTGGGTTGTGCTTCGTGCTCGTGATTTCCATTGCGACGACCTAGATGAGGTAATAAACGTTGGGATTGGTGCCGGCTTCCGGCTTAAGGACTTTCCACTTCCTTTCTCGCAACAAGCGGCTCACGTCGCTGTTTGGGTCGTCCTTGTCACCAAACGTCATACATTGGGTTGGGCAAACTGAAACGCAGGCTGGCATTTGCCCCTCTTTGACCCGGTGAGCACAGAACGTACACTTGTCTGAGCAGTTCGTCTTCGGGTTGATGAAGCCGACTCCATATGGGCAGGCCACCATGCAGTTCTTGCAGCCCGTGCACTTATCGTTGTTCACTAAGACGATGCCTCCAAAATCGATGTGGATGGCGCCTGTGGGGCAGTTGAGCGCACAAGGCGGCCTGTCGCAATGGTTGCATCGCTCGGAGCGGATCTCTAGCCTCAGGTCAGGGAACTTGCCAGTCGTCTCTGTCACGATCCAATCGCGGCAATAGCCGTCGGGAACATGGTTCTCTGACTTGCATGCCAAAACGCAGTCCATGCATCCGACGCACTTGCGCGTGTCGATCACCATGGCATATCTCATTCAGCCCTCCTGCCTCTCGATCCGAACGAAGTTGCCACGCATGGCGGTCCCTCCCATGAGCGGGTCTACTTTGTAGCGGGTGATCAGTGCCGTATCGTCGGCCCCCTTGCCGACGGTCTGTCGAAGCCGTTGGCTCGTGTGTCCAAATCCGTGGACCATGTAAACGCACTCCGGTCGGATGCGCTGGGTGACCTTCGCTTTGATCGGATTGCTGCGCACCAGGTCTTGGTTCACGAGAACAACGTATTCGCCGTCTTTCACGCCAAGGTCGTGGGCAGCGTCCGCGTTGATCCAAACTTCGTTTTCAGGCTGGAGCTCTGAGAGACGCTTGTTGTTCGTCGTCCGACCAAAGGTGTGGACGGGCGACCGACCATAGAGGAGTCGAAAGTATCCAGGAGGCCCTGGATCTGGCGGAGTGAACTTCGGCACAGGATCAAACCCGGCTTTCTTCAGAGTTTGTGAATAGAGCTCGATCTTGCCAGACTCGGTCGCAAACTGAACAGCTTGTCCTTCTTGGAAATACAGCGGCCCCTGGGCCATCGTGACCGTGCCCACCTTCTTGAGTTCGTCCAGTGATGTACCGGCAGCTCTCAAGCGCACGTCGAGATACTCTTCGATCGTCTCCCACTTGAAGTAGGCCTGCAATCCCAGGCGTATCCCAATCTCTCGTGCCATCCACCAGCCCGGCTTGGAGTCGTACATCGGGTCGACAACTGGTTGACGTAGCGAAACGAGGGGGGTTCGGAACGGGGGCGCCTGGAGTTCGTCGTACCTTTCTAGGTAAGTACACTCAGGTAGGACAACGTCTGCCCAGCCAGTGATCTCAGCTGGCATCGTGTCCACAGTGACCAACAGGTCGAGCTTCTGAATCGCTTCGATCGTCTCTTTGGGGTTTGGAAGCGACTGGATCAGGTTCGTCCCATAGACTATCCAGGCCTTGATCGGATACGGAGATCCTGTCAAAGTCGCGTCGCGCAAGCCGTTCGCGATGCCCTCGCTGGCGAAGGGATACTTCGACCCGCCGCCGTCGGCGGAGCCCTTGGTCGAGACGGGATAGGGCGGAACAGGGTACTTCCCGACTTTGGCTTTTGTCGGGATGTAGAACCCGCCCTTGCGACCCCAGCTCCCGAGCAAGGCTCCGAGAATGGCGATCGCTCGACTTCGCTGGGTGTCGTCCCCGTACCAGGTCGTGTGTCGCCCAGGGTAGACCAGCGTTGCCGGCTTGTGCTGGCCCATTTCACGTGCAACCATCCGGATGAGCTCTGGCTCTATGCCGGTCTGCGGGTACGCCCACTCCGGTGTGTACGACTGGACTTCTTCTCGAAGTTCACGCAGTCCCGTCGCATAACGTTCGACGTATTCCCGGTCGTAGAGCCCCTCTTCGATCAAGACATGGATCCACGCTAGAAGCAGAGCCAAGTCCGTTCCTGGCTTGATCGGCAGCCAGTGCCGTGCTTTGCTAGCGGCCACTGAGAAGCGCGGATCGACGACGACGATGTGCGCGCCCTGCCCCACAGCGTCGGCAAACTCCTGCACCTGTGTGTTGTGCATGTTCTCGCCGAGGTGAGATCCGATCAGAACCAACATCTGTGCATTGGCGACGTCGTACCGCTCAGGAGAGCCGACCCCTTCACCATATGTCAGCTCAAAACCGACGTCACGGGGGCCGCGACACTGGGCAAAGGAGGGTTGGCCGATGTTTGGTGAGCCAAAGGCATTGACCAGATTGCTCCAGAACGAACTGCCACACCCATGGTCGAACAGAGCGAGCGCCTCTGGGCCGTACTCCTTCTTAACGGACTGGAGCTTTTCGGCTATGTGGTCCAGGGCCACGGTCCAAGTGACCGCTTCCCAAGCGTCTTGTCCCCTGTCTTTGACTCGAAGAAGCGGGCGTGCCAACCGGTCGGGGTCGTAGAGCGAATCGATGCCTGCTGTGCCACGTGAACAGAGCCTCCCATTACAGAGCGGGTCGCGAGGATTGCCGACAAGCTTCCAGACCTCTCCGTCCTTGACGTGGGCGACAGCGCCACACTTCCAGAAGCACATTTCGCAAAACGTCGGTACAACCGAGCTCGATGTGGCAGATGCGACAATGTCGCTTGAGAGGAACCTGCTCCTCAACGCCAGAACGCCGCTCCCAGCGGCCAGTGTTCCTGCGGTACCGATGCCCGCGACCTTCAGGAATTGACGCCTTGAGAACTGACTACCCATGGCTACACGTCCGTTGCCACCTAAGGCTCCGGACAGGCTCTCGATTTCCTACGGACTCGTGTTTGTCAGACCACCGATCCGGTGCCTTCACTTCATGAGAGTTCACTTAGATTGTGCTTGGATTCGTGGCCCTAGGACATAGTCCCAGGCCTGTTGGGAGGTCTCCCAATCCCCTCGCTTGAGCCAACCGTCCGCCTTCCGTGTCAACATGAGCCATGCTCAGTCTTATTGCCGCGGCAGCCCTTGGCCCAACCGTCTTCCGACTGTGGACAGGCGGCGCACCGGGCGCTCTGGGCACAGGGGACGACGATGTCCCCACCCTCACCTTGTACAAAGCAGACTCGCCGTGTGGCACCGCGATCGTTGTGTGCCCAGGCGGAGGCTACGGAGGACTTGCCGACCACGAGGGCAGTGGATATGCCCTCTACTTGAATCGACTTGGCATCACAGCGGGGGTCCTCAAATACCGACTTGGTTCACACGGCTACCGACATCCGTGCATGATCGAAGACGCCGAGCGTGCCCTGAGGTTGATGCGCACTCTCGCCAGCGAGTGGAAACTCGACACTCACAAGGTCGGCGTCATGGGCTCGTCCGCAGGGGGCCACCTCGCCTCGACGCTACTGATCCACTTCCACGCTGGAAACCCGACAGCCAAGGATCCAATCGAACGGGAAAGCTCAAGGCCCGACTTTGGCGTCCTCTGTTATCCCGTCATCGACATGGGTCAGTGGACACATGCTGGGAGTCGGGAAAACCTCCTGGGCAAGAACCCGTCTCAGGCTCTCATCGATGAGCTCTCCAATCAAAAGCACGTGACTGCGGAAACGCCGCCTTGTTTCATCTGGACGACCGCTGACGACGCGGTCGTGCCGGCTCAGAACTCAACACTGTTCGCCGACGCCTTGGTCGCAGCCAAGGTGCCGGTCGAGCTTCACGTGTATCCGCATGGGAGTCATGGACTCGGTCTGGGCGGCGATCCCGCCTCCGACAACCTCCTACCTTGGATCGGTGAGATGAAGCGGTGGCTCGGTGAGAACGGCTGGCTCCGACCGGCGAACCGCTGAGCTCAAGATCCCTTGATCATCCGGATCTCTTGGAGGGTGGTCGCCAGCGACTGGCGGGATGTCTGCGGTGTCACGGTCTCGAAGGGCAGACCTGAAGCCAAGCGCTCCACAAAGTACTTGAGTTCATGGTAGTAACCACCGAGATCGCTAATGTTGCCGCCGCCAGCAGCCTTCATCTTCGGGAACTCGGGGACAATCGGATCCTTACCATTCTCGTACAAGGCGAGCGGTCCGCCGTCCATGATCGCCGCCCCACCTTCAAAGATCGCACGGAACGCCATTCGGAAGGGAGTCCGGCTGGGTAGGTTCCAGCCGCCCTCGAGGTGGGCCACCGTCCCATTGAAGACCATCGTGGTGAATGCATGAGCTGGGCCTGTCTGATCCACAGTCCCCACACTCACCATATGGTTTGGCTGGCCACACAGGTAGTGAATGTAGTCCGTGTCGTGGATATGCATGTCGAGGACACCACCACCTGCCTTTGATTCGTCGGCGAGCCAGTTGTCGCTCGACCACGTGGGAAACTCGCCGTAGCGAGTGAGGTTGACAGAGAGCAAGCGACCGTACTTACCGTCGTCCCTGATCTGCTTGAGCAGGGCATATTCGGGCCAGAACCGGATGCAGTGTCCGATCATCAGACGGACACCAGCCTCTGTACAGGCGTCGATCATGGCGTCCGCGTCATCCAGATTGAGGGCCATGGGCTTCTCACAGAAAACATGTTTCCCCGCCTGTGCCGATCGAACGGTGTACTCCTTGTGCAGAAAAGTGGGTAGGCAAACGTCGACGACATCGACGCCTGATGCAACCATTTGGTCGAAGTCGCCGAATGGGGTGCATCCGAACTCTGCCGCGTACTGAGTCAGCCGTCCAGGGTCCTTGTCGCAAGCCGCGACGAGGGTTGCTCCTTCCAACGCCGAATAGACGTTGGCGTGCATGCGCCCCATGAAACCACATCCGATCAACCCCACTTTCAGCATGTCCCTATCTTGACGCATCCACCGCTTGGGCCTTGGTCACGGGGTATGGTCTTCACCAAAGCCATGAACGTGAAAACCTCTTTGATCGCCTCCTTGACGCTGATCCTAGCCACTGGATGTGGGTCAGGGGGGGGCACGCCTGCGGCTGGGTCTGGGCCGGGCAAATCCGAAGCGGCCGCCATGGAGGCACCCACAGGCGAAGGAAAGATCACGGGCAAGCTTGAGATCGTAGCGTTCAAAGGCGGTTATGGCACCGATTTCTACGAACAGGCTGCAAAGGAGTTCGCGGCCAAGAACCCAGGGCTCCAGGCGACGGTGGAGGGCGATCCTCATGTTTGGGAGAAGCTTCGACCCAGGATGGTGAGCGGCGACACGCCCGACATCATGTTCCCCGGCTGGGACATGGACCAGTGGGGCCTCGTACAGGATGGCCAGCTCATGGCGCTCGACCAGGCACTCGACAGCCCGTCTTTCGACAAACGCGGCACCTGGCGGAGCACCTTCGACCCCAACGTGCTCAAACTGTGCCAGAAAGACGGCAAGACTTATATGCTGCCGCTTTACGTGATGGTCTACGGATGGTGGTACGATCCCGCAGTCTTTGCCAAGCATGGCTGGACGCCCCCCAAGTCCTACGACGAACTCCTGACACTTTGCGACAAGATCAAGGCGGCGGGCATAGCCCCACTCACGTTCCAGGGTCAGTACCCCTACTACATGATCGAAGGCATGTTGCTGCCATGGGCCTGCTCGATAGGCGGCCTCGATGCCGTGAAGGCTGCCCAAAACCTTGAGCCCGGGGCATGGAAGTCTCCGGCAATGCTTCAAGCCGCCACAATGATCGCCGAGCTTCGTGACAAAGGCGACTTCCTCGACGGAAGCGTCGGCATGAGTCACACGGAATCGCAGACCCAGTTCTTGAACGGCAAGGCCGCCATGATCCCTTGTGGCTCTTGGCTTGAGAGCGAAATGAAGAACGTCATGCCCGCGGGAGTGACAGTCCGGTTCTTCAACTGCCCTGTGGTCACCGGCGGGAAGGGAGACCCAACCGCCGCCCTCATCGGCATCGAACCCTGGATGGTGCCGACAAAAGCCAAGAACCCCAATGCCGCCATTGGATTCTACAAGTACATGACTTCCTTGGACAAGGCTAAGCAGTTCGTCGAGGAAAAGGGCACCCTGATGTCGATCGTCGGGTCCGACCAGGCCAAGCTCCCTGAGACGCTTGTCGCTCCGGCGGAAGTGGTCAAGAGCGCAAAAACCGTGTGGGCCGTTCAGTACCGACAGTGGTACAAGGCGATGCAAAAAGACATTGAGGGAGCGATGACCTCACTGTTGAACAAGGAACTGACTCCCGAGCAGTTCTGCGACCGTTGTGAAGCGGCCGCGGAAAAGACGCGGAACGACGACAGTATCGCCAAGTACAAGGTCCAGTAGGCTCGGAAGTCAGGCAAAGAGCCCTGCGGCGAGTCGGCCCAAGGCGCCCATGACCTTGGGATCCTCACCGATTGTCTCTGCGCGCCGGAAGTTGAGGCCAAGTTCGGCGCACTTGTCCCGGGCCTCGATCCCGAGGTCATAGAGAACCTCGAGGTGATCGCTGACAAATCCGACCGTACAGGACACCACATTCCTGAATCCCTTGCCAGCCTTGTCCGCGAGAACATCGAGGATGTCCGGTCCTAGCCACGGTTCGCCCGTCGTGCTCGCACTCTGAAAAGCGAAGGTCCAATTCGGAAGTTGCAGACGATCGGCCACGAGTTGGCTGGTCTCCAGAAGCTCGTCCTGGTACGGGTCGCCGTCCGCAACAATCCGCTGAGGAAGGCTGTGTGCCGAAAAGACAACCAGCGTCTCGTCAGGAGTCCAGCCGGCCAACTGGTGCTGGACTCGCTCCGACAGCCCTGCGACGAGTTCAGGAAGCGTCCCCCAGCGTTGGACACAGTTCAGTTTCATCGCAGGAGCGGTCTTGTCTCTCGCCTCGAAGGCGTAGTGCTCATAGGAGGCGACGCTGTAGGTCGAAAAATGAGGAGCCAGAACCACCCCTACCGCTTCCTCGATGCCGTCTGCCGCCATGCGCTCGACAACTTCGCCGACGAACGGATGGGTGTGCTTTGCGCCCACATAGAGATTGGCCTCGATGCCCTCTTCTCTTACTCCAGAAAGGACAAGCTCTGCCTGCCGTTCACTGATGTGGGCGAGAGGTGAAGGGCCGCCGATGGACTTGTAACGCTCCACAAGGTCATTCAACTGAGCCGGTTCGGGCGGACGCCCTCGCCGGATGTGGGTGTAGTACGGCAGAACGTCGTCCAGCGTCGCCGGTGTCCCATAGTGCATCACAAGGAGGCCGCGCTTTTTGCTCATGCCAACTGCTCCAAGACCGCACGTGCGGCCTCGCGGCCCTGGCGGACACAGTCCGGTATACCGCTGCCCCGATAGGACGAACCGGTCAAGTGGACCGGAAGGCCCGCGATGGCGGCCTCAATCTCTTCGATCTTGTCCAGATGGCCGACTTCGTACTGGGGCATGGCCTTCGTCCAGCGGTCCAGTCGGGTGAAGATGGGGCCATCGCTGGGGCCCATGATCTCGGCGACCGACTGAACGGCACGTGCCAGAAGCTCCTGATCGCTGAAAGGATCGATGTCGAGCCCTCCGTCGTTTCCCATAAAGGCGCGCAGCAACAACACATCGTCCGCTGCCCGGCCAGGCCACTTGTTGGAACTCAGGGTCACGCCGGTGACGTCCTTGGCTTCTTCGAACGGGATCAAAAATCCGTTGTCTTCGAATGAGCGCTTGAATCCCGATCGCCTGAAGGACAGGGTCGCGACGGCTGTCGATGCGAATCGGATGGAGTCCAGAGGTGCTTCGGTCGCCGGAGCAATCCCCTTAAGTAAATGGCTGGCCACTTTTGCGGGAGCTGCGACAATCACGTGGTCCGCCTCGACAGTGTCACCGCTGACCAGGCTGACCTCCAAGTGGCTATTACGCCCCAGGATCGCAGCGACCGGAGCTTGAGTCCGGATAACGACTCCCTGAGCCGACTTCACGAGCTTGTCCACAAACGACGCCATGCCCCGTTCCAGCGTCATGAAGGTCGCGGGCTTCTTGGCACCGGAGGGCGGAGGTACCGGTCGATCTGCGGTGAGGCTGCCGTGCTTCTGTTCCAGACCAAGGTACATCGGATACAGGGCTTTCATCGAGAGCTTGTGGGGGTCTCCGGCATGGATGCCTGCCAAAAGCGGTTCGGCGAGGGTGCTCGAAAACCTTTTCCCAAAGCGGCGTCGAAAGAACGACGCCACGGACTCGTCGCCCCCGTCACCCTTGGCAACTTGCTTCTCGGAGAGGATCCGGTCGCGGACGGCCGCACTCCAGAACCCGACCTTCTCGAGCGCGGTGGACGCGCTGGGCATCAAGCTGGCCAGAGCACGGGGAACCGGGTGAAGTTTGCCGCCGACGTACATCGAGAAGCCACCACCGATGGGCTCGACAAACTCCGATTCGAGGCCGATCTCGGTCATGAGCTCCGTCGCCCAGGGTTTCGTGGTGAACACCGAGTCCGGCCCTTGCTCAATCAGATACCCAGATTCATGGACCGTGCCGATTTTTCCCCCCAACCGAGAACTGGCTTCCAGGAGGACGACATCGTGACGCCCGTCCCGGTGGAGGTCATACGCAGCGCTCAGGCCCGCGATGCCGCCACCAATAATCACGATTTTCGACATGATCCGTCATAAGAACGTACCCGTCGGCCCCTGATATTCGGCGGGCAATGCCCAGGGTCCATGACCGGCGTCATACCCTGACAGTTCTGTCCAGATCTAACCTCAAGGCGTCACTCATGGAACGCCCGAACAAGATCGATTTTGCCGAACGCCCCATGCTGGTCTACTGGGAGTCGACCAGGGCGTGTGCGCTTGCCTGTAGGCATTGCCGCGCTTCGGCGATGCCGATTGCCGATCCTCGCGAGCTCAATACGTTTGCTGCCCGACGCCTCATGGAGGACGTCGCTTCGTTTGGCGAACCGTATCCGCACGTCGTAGTGACCGGAGGCGACCCTCTTCAGCGTCCCGACCTCAACGAAGTGATCACTTATGCTGTTTCGTTGGGCATCAAAGTGTCGGTGACACCCGCCGCGACCGACAGGCTGACCAAAGAGCGCCTTGCCCATCTCAAGTTCATGGGTGTGGACAGCATTGGCCTCAGCCTCGATGGCTCCAATCCAGCGCGGCACGACAATATCCGCCAGGTCCCCGGTACCTTTGACCGGACGATCGAAGCGGCGAGATGGGCGGGCGAGGTCGAACTTCCTCTCCAGGTCAATACATTGGTAGCACAAGAAACTGCCGACGACCTCCCCGCCGTCTTCGAACTCCTGAAGGGGTTCCCCGTGATGCGGTGGAGCCTGTTCTTCTTGATCTCCGTCGGTCGAGGCAAGGAACTCAACGAACTCGATCCAGAAGAGGCCGAGAAGATGATGCACTGGGCCTACGATCTTTCCACTGAGGCGCCGTTTGCGATCAAAACGACCGAGGCCCCGTCTTTCCGACGCGTCGCTCGAGAGAGAATGCTCGCCGAGGGGATGACGCCCGAGGAGATGCGGCGGACTTCGGTGCACCGTGCGCACGGCGTTCGGGACGGCAACGGCATCGTGTTCGTCTCTCATGTCGGCGAAGTCTTCCCTTCTGGGTTCCTGCCGCTGATCGGCGGCAACGTCAGGGAGCAGAGCTTGGCTTCGATCTACCGCGACTCAGAGGTATTCCGCATCGTACGCGACGTCGACAACTTTGCCGGCAAGTGTGGCGAGTGCGAGTACAAGAAGATTTGTGGCGGATCGCGGGCGCGGGCGTTCGCACACACAAGTGACCCAGCGGGAAGCGATCCGATCTGCACCTACCAGCCGGCGGCCGTAGCCATCGCCTGAGGTCAGACTGTGAGCGTCGCGCCCTGAATGGTCTCGACCAGTGCTTCCACGTTCTCGATCGGAGTCTCTGGGTAGATCCCGTGACCTAGGTTGAAGATGTGCCCTGACAGATTGCGGCCCTCGTTGACAATTCGCGACACTTCGGCACGGACCTTGTCAGGCGGGCCTAAAAGCACGGTCGGATCCAAGTTGCCCTGAAGAGGCACTCGCCTCCCGATCTTCTCCGCCGCTTCCGTAAGGGTGATCCGCCAATCGACACCAATGACGTCTCCACCTGCGTCTGCCATCGCGCCGAGGAGGTGGGGTGTCCCGGTTCCAAAGTGGATCACGGGGGCACCGAGCCCCTCGAGCCCGGCGAAGATGTGGCGCATGTGAGGCAGCAGCAACTCGCGATAGGTCGTCTCGCTCAAGACTCCGACCCATGAGTCGAACAGTTGTACGGCGCTCGCGCCGGCCTTGATCTGCGACGTCAGATAGCGAAGGACGTTCTCGCTCAAGAGCTCCATCAGCCGGTGCCAAGAGCGGGGATCAGCGTGCATCATCGCGCGGACTGTCTTGAAGTCCTTGCTCCCTCGGCCCTCCACGAGATAGCAGGCCAAGGTGAAAGGGGCCCCAGTGAAGCCGATGAGAGGGACGCTCAGCGACCGCTGGAGGATCTGTATCGTCTCGAACGTGTACGCCAAGTCCTCTTCTGGCTCGATCAGCCGGAGTCGGTCGATGTCGCTCTGAGTCCGGACAGGGTGATCCAGGACGGGGCCGGCGCCTTCCTTGATGTCGAAGGGTGCCCCCATCGGTGTGAACATCACGGTCAAGTCGCTGAAGAGGATCCCGGCGTCAAATCCGAATCGCCTGACCGGCTGAATCGTCACCTCGGCCGCAGTCTCGGGATCGCTCAAAGTCTCGAGCATCGTGCGGCCCTTGCGCAGCTCGCGATACTCCGGCAAGTAGCGCCCCGCCTGCCGCATCAACCAAACTGGCGGCCGCTCGGTCTTCTCGCCCCGACACGCCCGCAGGAACAGACCTCCCCTCACTGGGCCTCCTTCAAGGCGTCGGCAAACGCCTCCACCGTACGGTCGATTTCGACCTTATGGTGAGACAACGTTAAGAACCAAGCCTCAAGCGCGCTCGGAGGCAGGTAGACACCACGCTTGAGAAGACCATGGAACAGTCTGCCAAAAAGCTCCTTGTCCGTGTTCTGGGCGTTGTCGAAGTTTTCGACCTTATGGTCAGTGAAGTAGACGCTCAACATAGAACCGACCCTCTGCACGGAAGCGGCGGTGCCCGTCATCCGACAAGCCTCCTCAAGCCCCGTGTGCAACCGACTGGCAGACGCCTCGAGCCGCTCGTATGAGTCGCTCGTCAATTGCTGGAGTGCGGCGCAGCCCGCGGCCATGGCCAGGGGGTTTCCGCTCAAGGTTCCCGCCTGGTAGACAGGTCCGACCGGTGCGACGAGGTCCATCAAGTCTGCCCGGCCCCCATAGGCTCCGACGGGTAGCCCACCACCAATGACCTTCCCCATGCACACGAGGTCTGGCCTGACGCTGAACCGTTCGATAGCGCCACCCCGACACACTCGGAACCCGGTCATCACCTCGTCGACGACGAGCAGGACTCCCGTCGTGTCACAAAGGCGTCTAAGACCGTCCAGAAAACCAGGCGCGGGCGGGATGCAACCCATGTTTCCGGCCACCGGTTCCACGAAGACCGCAGCAACAAGTTCCTTGTTCGCCTCGAGGAGCGCTCGGACAGACTCAAGGTCGTTGTAGCGGGCAATGAGTGTGTCAGCGGTCGCCTCTGCGGGCACGCCTGCACTGTCAGGCAAGCCAAACGTCGCCACACCCGAGCCCGCCTTGGCCAGTAAGCTGTCTACAGCTCCGTGGTAGTTCCCGGCGAATTTGACGATCTTGTTCCGACCGGTCGCAGCCCGTGCCAGTCGCATCGCCGCCATGGTTGCCTCGGTGCCAGAGTTGACGAACCTCACCTTCTCCAGTCCAGGAACCCGCGCAAGGACTTCCTCGGCAAGCCGGACTTCTCCAGCATGGGGTGCCCCAAACGAGGTTCCCCTTGACGCTGCGCTTTGGATCGCTTCGTTCACCTTTTGGTCAGCATGACCCAAGATGATCGCTCCCCAGGACGCGACATAGTCGATGTACTCGTTGCCGTCGACGTCCCAAATCAGGCTGCCTTTGGCTCGCTCAAAGTAGAGAGGGCTGCCACCAACGGAACGAAACGCGCGCACGGGGCTGTTGACCCCGCCAGGCATCAAGCGGCAGGCCTGGTCGTAGATCTCGGTCGATCGGGTCAACGACTTCGTCATCAGTCGACAAACTCCTCGGGCCGACGGTAGATCCCCGTGATGATGGGTGTGTCTAGTGATGTGTAGACGCGCGCCTCCGTCGAGCGGAGCTCCTGGACGAGTTTGCTGAAAAGGACCAGATCGTCGGTCTCGTAACTGACCACAAACTCTTGATCCTGCAAACCGAACGTGTACAGCAAGAGCTGCTTGATCGCTGGGTACTGCTTGCCGAGCTTGATATGCTCATTCATCATGCCCTGGCGAGCGTCCATCGACTTCATGTACCAGCTCGCGGTCTTACTGAACGGATAGATGACTAAATAAGGGCTCCGTTCTCCGTCAAATGGATCGATGTCCTGCTCGCTCTTGCCCCTCGCGTACATCGAAGGACGTGTGAATCCCCAGAGAACCGTTTTCGGTTCGACGCACTTCCGGAGCGGCTCTAGCGACTCGTGATAGCGGACGAAGAAGTCACCCGGCTGCGCTGTTTCCGGTGCCTCGAAAGCTGACCAGACGACGACGTCGAACTCATGTCGCGTCGGGAACACCGTGTAGAAATGGGTAGCGGTGGCAAGTTTTTGCAGGGCGTCGACAAACTCTCTTCGAAACCCCTCTTGGCCGCCAGCCTCAAGTTGGAAGTACTCGCGGGTGTAACTGAAAGCGGTGTACAGGTTTAGTTGCTGGTCAGCCATGCGGAAGCCTCAAGTGCGTGATACGTGATGATCAGGTCGGCTCCCGCCCGTCGAAAGGCGGTCAGGGTCTCAAGGATGACCTTTCGTTCGTCCAGGAGCCCGGCCTGAGAAGCGGCTTTCAGCATACTGTACTCCCCACTCACGTTATAGACCGCCAAGGGCTTCCGGGTCAGTTGTCTCGCGCGACAAAGCACATCAAGATAAGCCAAACCAGGCTTGACCATCAGGATGTCCGCCCCTTCCGCATCATCGCTCAGGATCTCCCGTTCTGAGTGGCGAGCGTTACGGGCATCGTGCTGGTAACTGGCTCGGTCTCCGAACGAAGGCGCGGAGTCGGCAGCCTCCCGGAAGGGACCGTAGTACGCCGAAGCGAACTTTGCCGAATAACCCATCACAGGCACTTCAGACAGATTGTTCGCGTCGAGGGCCTCGCGAAGGGCGGCGACTTGGCCGTCCATCATGCTCGATGGAGCCACGACATCGGCCCCTGCTTGCGCATGACTGACCGCCATTTCCGCCAGCACTTCGAGCGTGGTGTCGTTGTCCACCCGAGTGCCTGCCAGAAGACCGCAGTGACCGTGGTCGGTGTACGCACAGACACAGACGTCCGTCATCACCAAAACTTCCGGAACACTCTCCTTGATCAACCGGATCGACCTCTGCACGACGCCATCTGGATCGTAGCAGGACTCGGCCCCAGGAGACTTCTTGTCTGGCAGGCCGAACAGAAGGACCGCACCAACCCCGTGGCCGGCAACTTCTCCGGCAAGCTCCGGCATCATGTCCGGACTGTACCGATGCTGCCCTGGCATGGCGCTGATCGGCTCGGGCTTGGAAAGGCCGTCCTTGACAAAGACAGGATAGACAAAGTGCCGAGGCATCAGCACCGTCTCGGCAAAGAGGTCTCGAAGAGACTTGTTTCCTCGCAGCCGCCTCAAACGCTCAAACTCTGGCACGTCTTTTCTCCTCGTGTTGAACCAGGGCACGAATCAGCCCGGGAGCCGTGTACTCCTCGGCCACTACATCCGCTCGAAAGCCGGCGGAATTCAGGGCTCGTTCGGTGACAGGCCCGATGCAAGCCAGCGTGGCCCGGTGCAGCCAATCCTCTCGGCCTTGCGCCTGGAGGGTCGATATCGTGTTCACGGCGGCCGACCCGCTCGTCAAAGTGATCACGTCCGGAGGTGGCGTTTCCACCGGAAGTGAAGGAGCGGGCTTGACGATCTGATAGGCGACCACACTGGTCACCAGGGCGCCGGCCGCCGTCAGCATTTCGGCAAGCTCTGGTCTCGCCAAATCCGCTCTCGGAAGCAGGAAACGAAGCCCAGAGACAGGCGGCAAGGAATCCAGAATGGCTTCGGCCACATATTCCTTGGGAACCACGTCAGGCTTCCTGACCAGCTCTTCCAGACGATTGGCCGTCGCCGGGCCAATGACGGCAATCCGCCTGGCCGACAGCGTTGAGACCGGTGTGCCTGTCTCCTCCATCGCATCTAGCACAGCCTTGACGCCGTTCACGCTCGTCAGGACCACCCAGTCGAACTCCTCCAACCGGGAAACAGCGTCTCGGAGCGGCGCCCTGTCGTCAGGTGGCGCGATCTCGATCACCGGCAACAGGATGGGGACCGCTCCAAGCTCCTCGAGTTCCGCGACAAAGGGGCCGGCTTGATCGGCCGGCCGAGTCACGAGAACCCTGAGCCCTTCCAATGGTCTCAAGCCCTCGCCTCCTCCGGCAAGAGATCCAGAGCGCCCTTGGCGATCAGTTCCTCAGCCATCCTCTGGCCCAGATCCAAGGGTTCTCGACCAGTTTTGTGCGAGTCCAGCGTCAGGGAACCATCCATCGAGACGACTCGCCCGTGCAAGGTGACCGCTTCACCCATGAGTCGAGCGTGCGCTGCGACAGGAAGCGAACAACCGCTCCCAAACTGGGCGAGAAACGACCGCTCAGAGGTCGATTCGGCTTCCGAACGCGGGTCGTGAAGGAACGCTGCAGCTTGAGCCGCCCGATCGTCACCGATCCGACCCTCGAGAACCAGGACGCCTTGCCCTGCCGCAGGGACGAACCGCTCGACGTCCAAGGGCTCGACGACCATGCCCAAGTTCTCGCTGTCGATACCAAGCCGGTCGAGCCCAGCGACCGCCAACAGGATAGCGTCGTACTCCCCTTCCCGCAACTTGCGGAGGCGTGTGTCGACGTTGCCGACAAGCGGCTTGTACAAAAGGTCTGAGCGCATCGCTCGCAACTGGGACGTCCGTCGAAGGCTTCCCGTCCCCACAACGGATCCGCTGGGCAGGCCCATGAGCGTCCCTTCGCGCAGGATCACCGTGTCCCGAGAGTCGTCGCGAGTCATGTGGGCCATGAGTCGAAGTCCGGCGACAGAGGTTGTCGGTACGTCCTTGAGGCAGTGAAGGGCGAGGTCGACTTCATTGTCAAGCAACGCCCTTTGGATCTCATGGACAAAGGCGCCAAGACGATCCCGTTCTCCGCGGTCTCCGCTCGTTGTGACCTTGCACACCTCGACGTCCCAGCCTGCTTGGGCCAACGAGCTTTGGACGGATTCGGCTTGGACCATCGCCAGCTTGCTGCCGCGAGTCCCGAGCCGCAGCCTCATGAGGCTTTGTCCTCGATGAGTCCGAAGATGCGCTTGACGACCTGACGCTTTAGGTGGCATCCGCCTGAAGCCCTCAGATCGGCGATGGGACCTTCCAAAAGTCCGAGCACGATGCGGCGGGTCAACTCCTCAACGGCTTGTCGCTCAGTCTCATTGAGACTTGCCAGCTTGTGAGTGGCCTTGGTCAGGCTGAACTGACGTATCTCTTCGGCCCTGTGCATCAGCTCGGCGATCGTGTCGTTGGAGTGCCTTGCCTGGAAGTAGGCAATTGTCTCGGCAACTTGCTCCTCGACGATGGCCTCAGCCTGCATCGCCGCATAAGACCGGTGTTCGGAGTTCTCCTCACAGGCACTCTTGATACTCTCCAGGTCGAGGAGAATGACGCCTTCGCTCTCGCTCACCGCAGGATCCACCACGCGGGGCAGACTGAGATCCAACAACGTGCGCAGACGACCGTCTGTCGGCAAAGTGTCCTTATTGACTAGGAAGTTCGGCGAAGTCACGGCAAATATCGCCAGGTCGGTTTCGGCCAGAGTCTCGGCGAGAGCGTCGAGCGGTCGGGCCTCGGCTTCAAACGCCTTTGCGATCCGGGTTGCCCTGTCCATGCTCCGGTTCAGAATCGTAACCTGGGATGCTTGCAGGCCCGAAACGTACTTGAGGCAGAGCTCGGCCATCTGGCCAGCACCGACGATGGCCACGTGGCGCCCTTTGATCCCTCCACACTGCGAAACGGCCGCTGAGATCCCGACCGAGGCGACAGAGGTCTTCCCTTGGCCGATCTTCGTATGCCGACGTACGGACTTGTTCGCGATCAGGGCCCGGTCCAAGAGCGTACGGAGCACGGGACCGATGTTGCCTTGCTCCGAGCCAGCTTCCCAAGCATCTTTGACCTGGGACACGATCTCGTTCTCACCCAATACGGCTGAATCCAAGCCGCAGACCATGCGGAACAGGTGCCTGACGGCCTCGTCGCCGGCAAAAGAATAGCAGAGTGTCCCGACCCGGTCACCAATGCCCGCCAGTCGGGCTGCTTGCGTGAACGCGTCACGGGGTTCGTTCGCCAGTCCGTACGCTTCAATCCGGTTACAGGTCACCAGGAAGGCGATCTCCGTATCGTCGGTCACCGCGTGGATCGTCCTTGAGGCGACCTCGCGGAGCGCTTTGGCCAGTTTTTCCCGGTCGCCCAACTCAGCCGTCCGAAACGACACTCCGATCACTCGGATCGACTGCATCGAACCCGACAACGCGTGTCCGATCACGCTCGGACACTTCGCGACCGACATGTGGGCCGCGTGGGGACAGGCTTCCGTAGTCGTGCTCACTGTCCGGGAGTCTACTAGCGGGTCCAGAGGACCCCTATGACGAGCCTCACAAAAAGTACTTTTGGGTTTCTTATTGCCAATTCCTAATGATTTGAACCTATCGAAGACCGCCTGGGGCGGGATCTAGGCCCAAAACACTCGGGCACAGGTCCTACCGGTTGCATCGTGGAAACGGCATTCCGGCCAGCCGATGTGACGGGCGCGACCGCGTCGTCTGCAGGAATCGAGGGCATCGCGCCCGAAGAGGTTGCATATCTATACTAGGGCACGGTATCTTATTGCAATTGTCTGGCGATTGTCATGGAGAACCTAGTCCATTTCCTGCAAGGAGGAGGCGTGATGATGTACCCACTCGTCGCCTGCTCAATCCTCCTCATCGCGTTGATCATCGAGAGGATCGTGACCTTTCGCAAGCTGGCGCGAGACGGTGAAGGCATTCTCGAGGCCGTCAAACTACACTTGCCGGGAGAGGTCGAACAAGCGATCTCTCACTGTGAAAGTGAAGGGGGGTCTCTCGGCCGAGTCTTGGCTCGCGGTCTCAAGAACGCGAACCGGACCGCAGACGCCATCGAGATGGCGATCGAACAGGAAGCATCAAACGAACTCCCCAGCCTCGACGCCAACCTGCCGGTCATCAAGACGATCATCAACATCTCGCCCCTTCTCGGGTTGTTGGGCACGATCGCAGGCATGATCACCTCCTTCAGGGCCGCTTCGCAGACGGGCCTCAGCAATCCGTCTCAGATCCTGGGCGGTATCTCAGAGGCTCTTATCTCCACAGCCACCGGGATCAGCTTGGCTGTCATCGGTTTCGTCTTCTACAACTACTTTGCCAATCAGTCCAAGAAGATCGTTGAGGACATCGAGTTCTATGGAGCCGAGCTGGTCAATCTGCTGACCGGTCGCGTGAGTTGACCCATGTCGGCCATGAAAAAACGAGTCCGGATAATGGGCCGGCGGCACGTCGACGAGCCCGAGATCATCGTGATACCCATGATCGACGTGATGATGTTCCTCCTGTTCTTCTTCATGGTGGCTTCACTGGCGATGGTGGTGCAAAGCGGACTCCCCGTCAACCTACCTAAGGCGGACAAATCGACGCAGCACTCTTCGCAGAACGTCACCGTCACGATCACGGCCCAAGGGAAGATCTACTTGAACACGGCACCGACGACGCTGGACAAGTTGGCAGCGGGGCTCACGGCACTCCACGTCACGTCGGACAACCTCGTCATCGTTAACGCGGACCAGTCGGCTAGCTATGGACTTGTCGTCGGGGTGATCGGAGAGGCAGGAAAGGCCGGGATCGTCCGCTTCACTTTCGCCACGGAGAAGACATGAGCAGGAGAAGAAGGGGCAACAAGTTGCTCACGAGGATCCTCGTGGTCTCGGTCGGGGCCCACGTTCTGGCGCTTCCGATCTTGGCCAGGCTCGGCGTCTTTGAGAAAGTACGTCGCCAGTTCGTCACTGCGACCGTTGTGGTGCCCCCACCCGCCGAAAAGGCAAAGGAGATCGCGAAAGCGCCTGAGAAGAAGCAGGTCAACGCCAAGAAAGCCAACGACCATGTTGCGCGCAGTGCCAAGAGCAACCTCAGTCAACCAAAGGTCATCGCAAGCAAGGCCCCCCAGAGTAGTGAAGCGGACTCGTCGCCAGCCGTCGACCCGAACGGTGCAGGAAAAGCAGGCGTGGTTCCGACCGTACAACCCGACAATCAACTATCGGGGACGAAGTCGGACAACCCTTCGAAGCCTTCAAAGTCCCCCAGCGATCCAGGCCCATCACACGATTCCGTGCCTCCAACGGGGGTCGAGAAGCGACCCGTCGAGAAGCCTGTCGAAACTCCCGTCGTCCCTCCCCACGTACCCGTCGTGGCAGTCGCCCGCCCACTAGTCCAGCCTCAGCCGGAGATACCAGACGACTTGCGTGATGAGCCCCTCGACAAGACGACCATTGTCCTTGTCGACGTCAACGAACAAGGACGCGTGACTGCGGCCCAAGTTCTGGAGTCAAGCGGAGTGTCTGAGCTCGATGGTCTGGCGATCGAAGCAGCGAAAAAGTGGATGTTCAGCCCTGCGACTCGTGACTCATCGCCCATCTCGAGCCAGATGCGGATTCACATGAGGTTCAAGGTGGACTGATGGCAAAGACCCTCAGGCTTGCATTCATGACATTGTGTCTCGGAGGAAGCTCAGCATTCGCCGCGGGCACGAGGATCTTCGTAAATGATCCTATGACCGGCAGTCTCGTTCCCGACGCCGTCGTTACCATTTCGCAGTTTGGCTCGGGTCGAAGGATCACTGTCCTGGCTGGAACCTCCGTGGACCTCAAAGACCTTTCCATCGGACATTCCGGTTCATCTAGCTTGGTCGTTTCCCTGGGACAGAGCCAGACCTTGCAGGAAAAGCAACCGATCGGCGACGCCTACATCACCGTGACGGCCTCCCGACTGCGCAGACCACAGTCCGACGCGTCGAACGGCACGACCCGGACACAGACTGAACTGAACAAGTTTGGAGGATCATCGGGCGACGTGAAGAACGTCGTCCGGACTACGGCTGGCGCTGCCGAGGACTCCGGCGGTCAGCAACACGTGCGTGGGGAGCACACCGAAATCTCGTACGTGGTGGACGGCGTCCCGCTCCCGGATACGCTCAGCGGCCGGGAAGGCGCCATCGTCGTACCTTCCACCGTTCAGTCGGTCGACGTCTTGCTCGGCGGGTTCGCCCCAGAGTTTGGTGGACAGACCGCTGCCGTCCTCGACATCAAGACTCTGCCCCGGGCAAAGCGACCAAGCTCTGAGTTGGCGTTCAGCGGCGGGTCATACGACACCATGAGCGGAGACTTGACGGCGACGGGTCCGATCGGTGGCAGAGGCGGGTACACACTTCATCTAGCTGGCGACAGGACTGGTCTGGCGACTGACGCCCAGCAGCCAGACCACCAGGACGCCCACAACGCGGGTGAGGACAGGAACGCCTTCGCGAAGCTGGCCTTCCAGCCAAGTTCGAGGGATTGGCTCACCTTGACTGTCAGCACTGACCCAAACCGGATGCAGATCGGCAACCGGACAGGACTTCCCAGCAGCTTCGCCGAGGCTGGCGAGGGGTTTGGATTCCTTGGAGCGAGGAACGCCGACGGAACGAGGCCAGACGCGAACGGTGACTTGGGCTCGGGGACGATCGTTCTAAAGTCACAGCAGGACGCAGGAATGGACATTAACCAGCGCGAAACGAACGAGTTCGCCACTCTGACCTGGAGGCGGCAGTTGGGTGAATCGTCATTCTCCAACTTCGGTCTTGTTTTCCTACATTCGGGACAAGACCTCACGAACAACAACCCTGCCGTCAACGTCCTCGACCTGCCAATAGACAACAGCATCGAGTTCAACCCAACGGCATACCGTAACGTCCACCACGTTCAACTGAACGGTGACGTGTCGCTGCGGACCGGCCAGCACAGTCTCAAGACCGGCTTTCTTGTGGACGGTCAATCCGGGCACGAGTCATACCAACTCATCCCTGCGAGTCAACTCGCGCTCGATGCACTGGCCGCCACTGCCCCGGACTTGGCGCCGCCGGGACATCCCACGGGCGCCATCGACATCAACGGAAACCAGGTCTATCAGGCAACCGGACCGACTCCGACGCTCACCGTCGACCGAAACGGTTACTATGCGGCGGCGTTCCTCCAGGACACGTGGCGTCTCAGCAAGAGGCTGACGCTCAACTATGGACTGCGCGGGGACTGGTACAGCCAGAGCCAGAACCTCGGTCAGCCGACCGTCGACACGTTTGAGCTGAGCCCGAGGGTCAATCTGAGTTGGGCGGTCGGCCCGCGCACCGTCCTCAGGGCTTCGTACGACAAGCTCTTCAACACGCCTCCGCTTGCCCAAGGAGCCATCGTGGGGCAGCCCCTCGAACCGCCGATCGTCAGGCAGTACGACGTCAGTTTTGAGCAACAACTCGACACGCATCAATCCGTGAAACTCGCCTATTACATGAAGGACATTCAAAACCAGATCGACGTGGGACTGCTCATTCCTGGCAGCGAACTCGGACTGTACAGCGGTGTCAATTTAGAGCGGGGGGGCGTTCACGGACTTGAGTTCTCGTACGAAGTGGCCGGCCTCCATGGCTGGGACGCCTACTTCAACTACACACTCAGCGCGGCCAAGCCAAACGGGGTCGACAGTACAGGCGAGCCTGTGGACGACTACAACGACCACGACCAACGCCAGACGATTGGAATCGGAGTCGCATATACCTTCAAGAGTGGTGCGACTCTCGCTCTCACAGGTGAACACGGGAGCGGTCTGGCAAGTAGCGTTGTGCCACCGAGTGAGGCGCGGATGCCTCGCACGCAAGTCGATGTTCACTTCAGCACGGGCCCAAAGTTGTTCAACGGACACGGAGGGCTCAACTTCGACGTCTCCAACGTGTTCGACTCCCGTGAGGTCATCAACTTCCAGTCTGCCTTTAGCGGCACACGGTTCCAAACGGGACGGCGAGTCAGCGCTGGAGCCTTCTTCCGGTTTTAGAGGGGTGGCGCGCGTGTTTCCTGTCGGCGTGATCAGGGCCTGAATCGAACCTTAACTCTCCCATGACAGGGGATTAACCAGCGAAGTCAAGACTGTCGTAGGGGCTGCGACGCCCCCGGTGAATCGCATGAGACGACTTCTATTCTTGACTGGATTGGCGATCCTTTCCACCGCTGCCCTGGCCAGCTACTCGGCAGAGGCCTTCAACAATGCCACTATTCAGGCGGCTGGGCCTAGAAGTGGGACGAACGGAAAGGCGTTTTTCAACATGGAGGGCCCGGCCAACGGCTCCTTTGCGAGTTGGGGAGCGGCTGACTTCAATGCAGACGACTTCGGTGTTGGGTTCACGGTCGCGGACGTCTCTAACTTTCAGGTCGTTCTCACTGAGGCCGACGCTGCCTTCACGATGCCCGGAGTGCTCAACTTTTGGCTCACGACAGACACGACGAACTCCATTGACCCGGGTACGTCCCCCTTCGTTTGGCAGGCGAACGTGACGCCCGAGGGGGTCGGTTCACAACTCCCCTTGATCTACCTTGGGTCCGGGCAGTTCACCACGACGGGCAACACGGCGACGGGACAGATCGACACGTACCCAATAGTGTTGAGCGCCGACGCGAAGAACTACCTGGTCAACGCCCTCAATAGCCATGGAACGGTTCGGCTCATAGTCACCACGGACTCAGTCAACGGTCCTGACACTGTCGCAGCGACGTTCGCAGGGTTCTCTCATACGACCTATCCCGGCCCAAGTATCGTGTTTGACGCCACAGAGGGCTCGACGACCGAGACCTTGGCCCCGAACGGCAACACCATCAACCTGGGCAAGGTCTCCAGCGGCGACCTGTCGAGCCTGGCTGCCGACGACGGCAACGCCCTGACGGTGTGCAAGTTCATCGTCCCGAGCCAGACCTCGCCGATCGTCCGGATGACCCAGACCTACACGACCACGAAGCCGAGCCCGACCGCCGTCGAGCTGGACGTCAAGGCCAAGCTCGTCAACGCGGGCGCCTTCAAGATCCGGGGCTTCCAGCACA
>JAKOXK010000093.1 GCA_029781035.1 Armatimonadota bacterium | reverse complement strand
AACCCCTACAGGGTTGATGACTTCTTGGAGGAGCTGGGTACCCGCATCGGCCGTCCGGTCGAAGCTGAGGAGGTTCTGACATGGTTAGCATTGGGAGCTGCCGCCCGACGAGGAGGACGTCCGTTGCTACGTCCCGTAGTTCATGGCTTCATACAGGGAGTCGCAGGTGCCGTCGTGGACTTTCCGAATGTCAGTGGTCGGCCACGGCTCTGGCTTTCAATCGAGGACGCCAAGCAGGCTGAGTCCGGGCTCACCTCCTGGCCAATCTTGACTTGTACGACGTGCGGACAACACTACTTTGAACACTGGGTGAACGGCCTTGAGTGGGACTCAAGGGCCAGGATGTCAGGGGGCGAAGCAAGAGGCGAGAACCAAGTTTGGGAGTCGCTTGCTGAGAAGGAAGGCGGACGGCGACTGATCCTGGTCGACCGATATAGCCGTGATGTCAGCGCGGGGAGCGGCGACGATGACGACGACATCGATGACGTCGACGATGAGGAAGAGCCGTCTGACATCGCGCTCCACGTCTGCCGCTGGTGCGGGACTGTCCATGCGTCTGAGAGCGCCCTTTGCCTTTCCTGCGGGCGAGGGGATGCCTTGGTCAGGCTGTTTGCTGTCACACCGAAGCTCCCAAAGCCCAACGGTGAACCGTTGAGCTACCACGAAATCGGGAAAGTGTCTCGCTGCATCTCGTGCGGCCGAAACGGAAGCAAACGATTCGGGCCCTACAGGGAGCCCATGAGGCCCGTGCGTGCCACCACCGTCTCAGACGTGCACGTGCTGGCGCAGACGATGCTTCAGCACCAGGACGAGGAACGACGACGCCTACTCATCTTTACCGACAACCGACAAGAGGCAGCCTTTCAAGCCGGTTGGATGCAGGATCATGCGCGGAGGTTCAGGCTCCGAGCTTTGATGGACGAGTTCCTGCGCGAAGGGGAATGCTCGATTGGAGACCTAGTAGCGAAGCTCGATCAGTACTTCGAACGCAACAGGGCGCTAAGTGAAGTTCTCCTACGTGAAGTCTGGGAGCGGGAAAGGCTCGATGCAGGGCAAGAGCACCGTGCACAGCGCAAGACCTATCTGCGCCTATTCGTCCTTCGCGAACTTGTCACCGCACCTCGCCAACGCTACGGGCTTGAGCACTGGGGACGGCTGAAGGTGAGCTATATCGGTTTGGACGAAGAACCCGAGTTTGTGCAGAAGTGGTCATCGAGCCTCGGCGTTCAGCCTTCTGACCTCGTAGAGGGTATCGCATCGCTGATCGACAACGAACGTCGCCGTGGGGCCCTCTACGACGATCCCACGAAGGTCTTCACGACCATGATCAGCCAAGGGCACGAATGGGTCAGCCACGGCTACGTTCCGACCTTCAAGGGATACCCACGAGCCTTGGTTCTGACGAGAAGTGACTCTCACAACAAGCAGCGGATCTCACATTGGATCAGCCCTCGGAGTGACTCGGTGGGCCGCCAGTTTGCTCGGAACATCGGTGTGCCCGATGCCCAGGTCGAGACATTCCTTGAGGAATTGTGGCAACTGGTAGCGGTTCAATTGCGGATCCTCCGGTCAGTGACGTTGACGGGCCCAAGGGGCAACCCCATCCCAAATTGCCATGGCGCTCACCAGGTCGACGCAGACAAGATCATCATTCGGCCAAGCCGAGAATCGTACATATGTGGCCGGTGTCGGCGAGCCCACAACCGGCCAACGCCACGGATGATCTGTATGGCCTGGCGATGTGGCGGAACCATCGAGCCGCAGCAGCCAAATCCAGACGACTACGACCTGGCTCAGCTCGACCAGCAGTACGCATTGATCCTGCCGAGAGAGCACTCTGCTCAGGTGCCCGCCGACGACAGGGAGCGGATTGAGCGGGATTTCAAGGAATCCGGGCGCTACGTGAACACCATCGTCTGCACGCCAACGCTGGAAATGGGGGTCAACATCGGAACCTTGGACAGCGTCCTCCTGCGCAACGTGCCACCATTGCCCTCGAACTACTGGCAAAGGGCTGGACGGGCTG
>JAKOXK010000067.1 GCA_029781035.1 Armatimonadota bacterium | reverse complement strand
TCATCGAGCAGCGACGACCAGGTGATCGCCGACACGACGCTGACGCTGAGCTACGCGACCTACACCGGCAGCGCCTCCGGCACGCTCACCAACTACGTGGGCGCAAGCAACGCGATGCAGACCAAGGTCGAGATCCAGCAGACCGGGCCGTCCACCGTGACCGCCCCTTGCGTGAGCTTCGAGTTCATCAACCTCAAGGTCACCGGCTAACTAGGCAAGTCCTTCCGTGGAGGGGGGCCCCCGCTAGAAAGGGCCCCCTTCGCGCTTGGAGCCTTCAGAACGACAGATTGTCGCGAGGCGTCTATTAGGAGTATCTGATTGGCTCGGCTCATGCAGGGCTCAGGGTGTCGCTATGCCATGTCGTTTCCAGTTGTTTGTCTGCGCCTCGCTTGCGCTCGCTTGCGGAGCCTTTGCCGAATCACTTCCTCGTGTCCGGGTCAGGCTAGTCCCTGAGCGCGCGAACTGGGAGACAGCCAGCCTTCTGTCTCAAGGGCTTGGGCCAATCGTCAATCGGCCTGAACCGTGCGTTTTTATATTCGGTGTGACCTCGGAGGAAAGTCCGAGCGCTGTGCTCCGATCGCTTCGGCGCAGGCCGTCTGTCGCCGACGTCAAGAGCGTCGAGCCGGTGCTCGATCCAGCGCCCCTCTTGCTCGGAAGTCTCTCCCGATTGTCTGTCGCTGTCGAGGAGTTTGAGGAGCTGTGGCAGTGGCACTGTGCCGCCGAGGGTCTCGATCCACGAAACGAGGCGCCTGGGCTCGATTACCTCGAGTCCTATTTGGAGCGACAGAAGGCTCGAGCGTATCCGTCAGACCAGGTTGACTTCACCGGATACTTTGATCTGATCGACGAGCGGCTCAAACACGGGAGCCTCCGGACGCAGTCCGGACTCCAGTGGACCTACGTCGGCCCAAGGAACCTCGACATTCCTTACCGCACCTACTATGGCCAGCGCCCCATCATTGGGCGGGTTGGCGCCTTGGCCTACGATCCGGTGACTGCAGGAACCTACTTCCTGGGCGGTGCCAAAGGCGGTGTCTGGAAAACCACAGATTATGGAACCCAATGGACTGCCCTCAGCGACTCTTGGCCGACTCTTGGAGTCAGCTGTCTCTGTATCGTTCCGCAAGGGGGCGGCGTGATCCTGGCGGGAACGGGCGACCACCATGGCGGCGATGCGGTCGGATACGGTGTCATGAGGTCTACCGATGGTGGCGCTACTTGGACGGCGACCGGTCAAAGCGTCATGGGTCACTCGTGCGTCAGTGAAATCCGCTTCGACCCGGACAATCCGAGCCTTGTTCTGGCCGTGACAGGTCGTGGCTCTGGAACGGGAAGGGTCTACAGATCGCTGGACGCTGGCCAGACGTGGTCCGTCTCTCTGAACGTCTCCGCCGATTGGTCGGGCTTGGACGTTTCGGTTGCCAGCGGTGGGATCCGTACCTTCTGGGCTGTCGCCGACGCCGGAAGTGACGTCGTCTATAAATCCACCGACAACGGATCGACTTGGACTCAGGTCACGGTCTCTGGCCTTGGGAACAGCACGGTCGACGTGGCATGCTCGAGGATCGTCCCGGGGACGGTCTACCTCCTTGACAGCAGTTCCCAGAAGATATGGAAGAGCACAGACAGTGGGGCCACCTGGACCAACACGACGAACAACTTTAGCAACCAGTGGGGACAGAGCTGGTACGACTTCCACATCGAGACGTCCCGTCTCAACAGCGCCGACGTGGTCTACGTCGGACTGATCGACATAGCCGTTTCCCTCAATGGAGGATCGACCTGGCGAAACATGGGTGGGGCGAACTGGACTGCAACCTACAGTGGGACGGCCATCACCCACAACGACCAGCACTGTCTGGCGGTCAATCCGGCCAACCCGAACGAAGTCCTCGTTGGAAACGATGGCGGCGTCTACCGAGCGACCTATAACGCAGGCAACGACTCGGTCACCTGGGCCATCTTGAACAAGCTGCTGGGGATCACCCAGTTCTACACGCTCGCCATGCATCCAACAAGCGCGGACTATGCCATGGGCGGCACGCAAGACAACGCCACTCCCAACTCGTTTGGTGACGTCAACAATTGGGGCAACCCCGGTGCCGGCGACGGCGCTGGCTGCCTGATCAATCCGAACAATCCGGCGAATCAGTACCACTCTTGGTATTACCAGAGCATTGTCCGCACGGACAACTCGTTTGGCAGTTCCACCACGATCACGCCGGACTGGAACGGTCATTCGTTGCCCTTCATTGGAAAGCTGTGGTTCGACCCCAACAACCCGAACCTGGTTTATGCCAATACGGACTACCTCAACCGATACAACCGTTCGACCAGTACGTGGACGCTCAAGCTCGGCAACCAGAGCTTCGGCGCTGTGATCCAGTCGTTCGCAGCAGCCAAGAGCGACAGCAACCGCTTGTACGTAGGTCGGACAGGTCAAGTCTGGATGAGTTCGGACAATGGAGCGACTTGGACGAGGATCGACCGTCAAGGCCTGACGAACGGCCTACCGAACCGATCGATCACTGACATCAGTGTCGACCCGACCAACAAGAACGATGTTCTCGTCGTCACTGGTGGCACAGGCGCGGGAAAGGTCTGGCGGTGCTCGGACACGTCCGCGGCGACGCCCCAATGGACGCCTCTGAGTTCAGGGCTTCCGGACATCCACCACCTTTGTCTCGCTCGAGACCCTGCTCGACCCCAGACCTATTGGTACGTGGGAAACGATGCCGGTGTGTGGCGAACGACCGACGGTGGAGGCACTTGGACAGACTACTCTGGGCCGCAAGGTCTGCCCGATGTTGAGATCGATGCCTTGGTGCCCGTTTCGGGGACTGGTTACTTGAATGCTGCGACCTATGGAAGGGGACTGTGGCGGGTTCCTCTTCGCGAAAACCAGTCCATCGCGCCATCCAACTTAACGGTCGCGTTGGGGCGAGTCACGTCCGGAAGCGTGACGAGCCTCGCAGGGAACGATGGAGACTCGCTAATTGTCTGCAAGTTTGTCGTTCCCAGTCAGACGTCCCCCATCGTCCGCATCGATGTCGTTGGCACCACGAGCATTAAGTCGCCGCTCAGCCTGGCGCTGACCTGTCAATCAAAGATGGTGGCCTCGGGTCTGTTTTCACAGACTTTGGCGCTCTTTGACTACACAGTGTCGGACTTCACGGTGTCGAGAACCGACTCGATCGGTACATCGCCCTCGACGCTGACGCTAGCCGGCACGGGAACCTTGGCGAACTTCGTTCAGCAGTCGGACGGCCAACTCAGGACCAGAATCGACATCAGGCAAACTGGTCCCTCTGTGTCGGTCACGCCGTGCGTCTCGTTCGAGCAGGTGACATGGGCCGTGGGCGGCTAAGCCCGTCCCTAGACGTCTACCCGTTAGACGGGTACAAAGAGGATGAGAATGTGCACGATTCTGTACATGTTGGTGCAGGATCACGCGATGAAAGAAGATGGCACTAAGCGACGCTGAGAACAGAGCCCCTGACGCGCAGACCGATGACGAACTTCTTGAACACTACGCCGAGCGCGAGTACAAGTGGGGATTTGTCAGCGACGTCGAGGCTGACACGCTTGCTCCAGGACTAAGTGAGGACACAGTACGGTTCATTAGCGATAAGAAGGGTGAACCCGAATGGCTGCTCGAATGGAGGCTCAAGGCATACCGTCATTTGCTCACTCTGCCGCGTCCCAAGTGGGCGAACGTCCACTTTGAAGAGCCCGACCTGCAGGCCATCTCCTACTACTCGGCCCCCAAGAAGCGGCCCAGTTTGAACTCGCTGGAGGATGCTGACCCGGAACTGGTCAGGACATTCGAGAAGCTTGGCATTCCGCTCAAGGAACAAGAGATTCTGTTGAACGTTCGTGGCGCGGCCGAAGCGCACGCACAGGGAACTCCCAGTCCTGACGGTGAAATGCCTTCCGGCGGCGTCGCCATCGATGCCGTCTTCGACTCGGTGTCGGTCGTCACGACGTTCAAAGAGACCCTCCGCAAGGCGGGGGTCATCTTCTGCTCGATCAGCGAGGCTGTCCAGGAGCATCCGGACCTGGTCCGCCAGTACCTTGGAAGCGTCGTCCCTTATAGTGACAACTACTACGCCACGCTCAACAGCGCAGTCTTCAGTGACGGGTCGTTCGTGTACATCCCCAAGGGTGTCCGTTGCCCCATGGAGCTATCCACTTACTTCCGCATCAACGCGGAGAATACAGGGCAGTTCGAACGGACGCTCATCATTGCAGACGAAGGAGCGTACGTCAGCTACCTGGAAGGCTGCACGGCGCCGAAACGAGACGAGAACCAACTTCACGCTGCGGTTGTCGAGTTGATCGCTGAGAAGGAAGGGACTATCAAGTACTCAACCGTGCAGAACTGGTACCCGGGCGATCCCGTGACCGGGAAGGGCGGCATCTTCAATTTTGTGACCAAGCGCGGAATCTGCAAAGGGGACCGCGCCAAGATCACATGGACGCAAGTCGAGACGGGATCCAGCATCACCTGGAAGTACCCGGGCGTCATCCTCAAGGGCGATGACTCGATCGGCGAGTTCTACTCGGTTGCATTGACCGCGAATAAGCAGCAAGCCGACACCGGCACGAAGATGATCCATATCGGCAAGCGGACCCGCTCGACGATTGTCAGCAAGGGCATCAGTGCAGGCAACGGGCAGAACACGTACCGTGGCCTGGTCAAGATCAACGCAGGTGCGAGCGGCGCCAGGAATTACTCCTGCTGCGACTCGATGCTGATGGGAGACCGGTGCGGAGCCCACACGTTCCCGTACATCGAGGTCAAGAACAACACGGCCAAGATGGAACATGAGGCGACCACCTCGAAGATCGGCGAGGATCAGCTCTTCTACCTTGCCCAGCGCGGAATCCCCGAGGAGGACGCCGTCAACATGATTGTCAGCGGTTTCTGTAAGGACGTCTTCCGTGAGCTGCCGATGGAGTTCGCCGTTGAGGCTCAGAAACTCCTAGCCGTGAGTCTCGAGCATTCGGTGGGATAAGGCACTCGGTCAGTCACTGCCCCAGTCTCTTAAGGACAAAGATGTAAAGTTAGGCATCATGCCTGACATCACACCGTTCCTTTGGTTCGACAACCAGGCTCTTGAGGCGGCCAACTTCTATGCCTCGATCTTCCCCAACTCGTCCGTGCTCGGTGCCGCCCACTACGACGACGCAACGTCACAGGCTTCCGGCCAGCCCGAGGGCTCTGTGATGGTCGTACCGTTTTCGCTGGACGGGAAGGACTTTCTCGCCCTCAATGGCGGCCCCATGTTCAAGTTCACGGAAGCAGTCTCGTTCATGATCCATGTCAAGGATCAGGCTGAACTGGACTACTACTGGTCCAGGCTGACGGCTGATGGCGGAGAGGAGAGCATGTGCGGATGGCTGAGAGACAAATACGGCCTCTCCTGGCAAGTGGTCCCTACCCACTTGGGCGAACTCATGATGGATCCGGTTCGGGGTGAGCGGGTGGCCGCGGCCCTGATGCAAATGCGCAAGATTGATATTGCAGCGCTCGAAAACGCTTAGTTCGGCACATTCGGTTCTTGGCGCAGGCGTCGACGGATCCTCTGACTTGTGGTGGACATTTCACGTCCTGACATCGAGCACCAGGTAGTCTCCGTGGCTGAGTGCCGCGCCACAGATCGCCGTTTGACGAATGGGTCTTCAACGAGTGGTTGCCCTTGACTTCGATCGCCGAAAAGCTCCTGTCTGAGGCTGAACAGCGGTCCGGTTGGGAGGCCTTGTTCGCCCGCACCTATATTCAGGGCAAATGGCGCTGCAACGCCGATTCTGCGAGCCTCGTCACGAGCCTGGGGGTGACACAGGCGCTCATCGACGGGCGCTATGGAGACGCCGAGCAGCTCGCTCGGCTCTTTTTGAGCATGGACCCGACCGCGTGCGATCCCGTGTATTGGAACTGGCATTGGGTCAAATTGGGCGTCGCAGTCCTCTTGCAGGGCAGAGTGGACGAAGCCATTGATCATTGGAACGCCTATCAGCCGACGCGCAAGTCAGACACCCGGCTGCTGGCATTTCACCTGCGCACCGATCTCCTGGATTGCCTCCATTCGATGGGATCTGAACACAATTGCGAATCTCGGCTAAGGCAGTTCGTGTCCCAATTGGTCAGTCAATTGACAAAGCGCAAGGGAGTCGCGGTACGGGCCCTCCGCGCCACAACAAATGCTGAATTGATGGCGGCGTTGACGGAGACCTTTCCTAAGCGCCCCAACGAGAGTCCTTCGAACGGTGACGAGGCGGGGCCTAACGCTCCGGCTCAAGCTGAATGATGTGTCGGGTCTGCCACCCGTCTACAGGAACCCGTACCGGGTTTCGGTTCCGGTAGAGAGTCTTCCCGTCCGCCACCACGCGAACGTCCAGGTAGAAACGGTCGTCGTCAGCGGCCTCATTGAGTTGAAAGATGGCGTCGAACGAGGTCGGAGGATACGTGACAACGAAGTTGGACACGCCAAGAGCCACGTCGGGGGTGTCGTCGCGATTGAGGAGAAGACTCACCTCCAGCATCGCGTTCAAGGGAATCGACTCTCGGACAGTCCAAACTGCCTGCCCACGGACGGTGACGGGGCGTATGGGCTGGGGCCAGAATGACGCGAGTGGGCCCCGTTTGTCCACGAACCGCTCAAGATCCTCGATGGGAACCTTGACGACCTTGCCATGAATGATCCAGGAAAGGGCGGAGGGTGTGATCACGAAGCTGTCAGCCCATGCCTCTTTCCGAACTTGGTCTCGGATCTGCGGATCCAGCTTGTCTCCGATCACATGGTCAAAGACGAGGTTGGGCGTCACGTCTTTGCTGAGGATGTCCTTGAGGACGAGCCGCTTCGGTCCCGAACTGGTCATGCCATAGGTCAGCGGCAGCAACCGTTTGGTCACTTGCCCACCCCTGGTCTCGGTCGCATCGTAGACCATACTGACCGCCTTATCGTCGTACACACTCATGACGCCGTGCAAAGCCAGAGTGTCCGGTTTGCCGGGCTTGTCACGCTTGGGAACCGATGCGCCGAACTCGCTCATCCGTGCCTGGCACCAGTTGGCGGCGTCTTTCGACACGAACACGGACAAGGGCGCGCTCCCGCTCATGACAGGAGCACTCGCCGTCGCGTACCATGTTCCTAGTTGGCCCGCCTCCAACGTTTGCCAACTCAACTCTCCCAGTGCGGTCTGAGCGAGGGCCAACGCGAGAGCGAACGTCATGGGCGGTTCAGTGTTTGGAAGCGAGGGCTTTTTCGATAGCCCCTACGACCTTGTCGTCTTCAGGCTTGGTCTTGGGGTCGAAGCGGGTGATCACATGCCCTTCTCGGTCGAGCAGGATCTTGCCAAAGTTCCATTCGATGTCCTTTCCTCCAGTCTGGGCGACCAGCCAGGCGTACATGGGGCACTGGTCCGGTCCCTTGACATGGATCTTGGAGAACATGGGGAAGTTGACCTGGTAGGTGGCCTCGCAGAACTCCTTGATCTGAGCGTCTGTGCCTGGTTCCTGACCCATAAAGTCGTTACACGGGAACCCGACGACCACGAGGCCTTTGTCCTTGTACTTCTTGTATACAGACTCAAGGCCGGCGTATTGCGGGGTGTTGCCGCACTTGCTGGCAACGTTCACAACGAGCACGATCTTGCCTGAGAACTCCTTCATCGATCGTTCGTGGCCGTCAATGTCCTTCATCTTGAACTCGTGCCAAGACTTCACGGCCAAAACGGCTGGTGTCGGTGGTGGGCTCTTCTTGAGTAACAGCATGGCGATGGCAATGGTGGCAGTCACGCCCTTATATACCGTCAAAGCACACGGGACGTGCCAGATTGTCCTGCAGAGAAGGCTAAAGTTGAGCCATGCCGCACCGCCCAACGCGCCGTGACGTCCTGGCCGCAGGAGCCAGCCTCGCCCTTGCCTCCCAAGCGGACGGCTTCCCCAGCATTCTGATCCGACGCGGACAAAAACCAATCGTGATCGCCAGTGCGAACGGCAACACGTTCAAGAACGGGGGCCCGCGCACATGTGTCGAGGAGGCTTTTCAGCGTATGACTTCAGGACAGGACGTGCTGGAATCCCTCATCGCAGGGGTCAACATCGTCGAGCTCGACCCAAAGGAGACATCGGTCGGTTTCGGCGGCGTGCCAAATGCCGAGGGCGTCGTCCAACTGGACTCCTGCTGCATGCATGGCCCGAAGCACTGGGCTGGCGGCGTCGGAGCACTGGAAGGCGTGCGGACTCCATCGAGCGTGGCCTACAAAGTCGCATCCGAGACCGACCACCACCTGCTGGTTGGAAAGGGAGCCCAGGACTTCGCCCGTGACATGGGCTTTACCATCGAACCCGACCTCAACACGGAATCCTCTCGCCGCATATGGCTTGAATGGAAGAGGCGTGCCGACCCCGACCACTACTTGAACCCCGCCAATCGTGGCGGAGGCGATCCGGCTCTACTCAGCATGATCAAGGACGGCATCCTCGATCCGATCCACGCTTGGGGAACGATCAACTGTGACGGCATCAATGAAAAAGGAGAGATCTGTGGGGTGACGACAACGAGCGGCCTCGCCTTCAAGATCCCTGGCCGCGTCGGAGACTCACCAATCCTCGGTGCGGGCCTTTATGTGGACGGGTCTATCGGTGCGGTCGGCTCCACAGGACGAGGTGAAGCCAACCTTTACGGTTGTCTGTCTTTTCTGATTGTGGAAGAGCTCAGGCGGGGCGCCCATCCCAAGGACGCGGGCCTCGCCGCCATGAGGCGAATGAAGCAGAACACTGTCGAGAAGCGCCTCTTGGACGAGAAAGGGATTCCCAACTTCGGCATGCAGTACTACATCCTGGATGCTCAGGGACGTCATGCCGCCATCAGCACGAGCCGGGGGCAGTTCGCCGTGTGCGACGAGTCCGGCCCCCACTTCGAGGACTGCGTCTTCGCTTGGGGATAGACTCTGAACGTCAGATCGAATGTGTCTGCCTGTTGCTGCCCGTTTTGACAGGTTTCCGCCCTCAGTCATGACGATCCGCGTTTCCACCTCGGGTTCGGTGTCTGCCGGAGTCGATGCGATGGAGTGTCCGACTCACTCGGCTCGCCACTGGTCGCGCAACACGCCGACAACGTCAATGCCGGACTGGTCCTCGAACAGATGAACCACCTTGGTCAACACGCTTTGAGCGTGGTCGTGAGAACTGGAAGGCACAGCCACACAGACCTCTGCGTTCCCCCACAGGTCTTGGTCGCCGACTTCGGCAATGCCGACGCGGTAAAGCTGCCGCGCTTTGTCGATCGGGCCTCGAATCGCGTGCCGCTTGTCTTTCAGAGACCGGCATCCGGAGAGGCGCAGCTCAAGAACGACGATTCCGACTACCAGGTCACTGGGCAAGGGTCACATCCGTGAACCAGAAGGCCAGCGACAAGAGCGCGACCGCGAAGTAGGTCGCCAGCGTCGCCGCTCCCTCATAGTCCTTGGCGATCCGTTGTCCAAGGAAGAGCATCAGAAACGCCGAGCAAGCGAGCCCGAGCCCGATCACGGCGACTATCCGAAGTCCTGGCACAAACGCTCCAAACAAGCCGATCGCGGACGTTACTCCTGTGGCGAGCTCCACGCACGTCATAGTTGTCAGGAGCAAAGGCACCATGTTCCTAAAAGGGGTCTTGCTGAAGTGTCCAGTCAGCCACTCCAGATTCCCATTTCGGTCCGTAACCTTGTCCAGCCCCGACTGGAGGAACAGGATCGCGAAGAAGGCGCAGGCAGCGATCCGCCCGAACAACAGGGGCAACACAAGCGACATACCCCAAGAGACGTTTCCCGGTATCGGTAATCTTCAGCCCATGACTGTGCTCGCCCTACTCGCTTCAGCCGCGCTGTTCCAGGAGCCGACTGACGCTCGCCTCGTCTTGAAGCCCTCAATCGAGCGTTGGGACGAAGGGCTGCCCCTTGGCAACGGACTGGTC
>JAKOXK010000066.1 GCA_029781035.1 Armatimonadota bacterium | reverse complement strand
GTGAAACAAGCAGAAGCAAGTACGGGAGCCCGGAAGCTGGCGTGCCCCTTAGGGTCAGCTTCGGTGCGAACCAGCCGTTCGGCAAGCATTTGCCCCCTCCTGAGCCTGCCCAAGTGGACAGATACGCCACGAACACGAGGAACACGAAAGTCTGCGGATAGACGAGCATGACCGCGTACGCCCCGTTCGAGACGAAGGGTGCTGATGAGGTGCCGAAGCCTGTCACGAAGGGAATCAGGAAAGCCAGTGCCGCTCCCGTGATCCTCAGGTTCATCGCTTCAGCCGACCCCACGGAACTCAGGGCCGATCCGCCACCAAGGAGCATCAGACGAGTGAAAGCCAGGGTCAGGATTCCAGCGGGCAGCCAAACCGGCATCGTCAGGCTCCCGATCGCAGTTGGGCCCCCGGCAGCGATCGCCGTCGCCACTGGCGACATTCCAGCAAGCAAAGGCCATGACCTTCCACCTCCCATATACGGCAGGGCGAGGAGGGAACTGCTGAGAATCGCTGTGAAGATGCAGGCCAGGTAGCTCCAAGCCACGGTGGAGACGACCTTGGCCGTGATGACGGCGACAGGCACAGAGAGCGCCATGTACACGAGTCCGTGAAACGAGACGAGCGCGTAACTGGCGACGACGTCCTTCCAAGTCGATCCCCCCAGGACCACACAGATGGAGGCGACGGGCAGCGACAAGACCAGGAGGATCAAGACGTAGCGGTATGAGGCCAAGAGCTTGCCGAGCAAGAAGTATTTGGCCGACATGGGTGACGAGAAGAGAAGGTCGATAGACCGGCGCTGGTACTCGCCGATGATCGAAGTCGCTGCCAGTACCGGAGCAACGAGGGCGACCAGGAACTCCAACATGCCGACGAGCACGCCAAAGAAGGTCTGGAGGCGCCCTTGCATCAGGGTCGCACTGCCGGATCCGTCCAGTGCAATGCCCCAGTAGGTAAGAGCCGCCACAAGAATCAGCAGCCCGAGGTACGCCGCCAGGACCAGGGGAGCCTTGATGCCACGCAGTTGCGTCCGGTACTCCCGAGCCATGTTGGCGTTGTCGAAGTAGTTCCGCCGCTGCTCCTCGAACCAGTCGAGCGGCCTGACCATCAGTTGACGGCCCCTGTCGTCACCTTCAAGAAGACGTCTTCAAGGTCGATCGCCTCCTCCATGTAACTGGTGACCTGGTATCCCTCGTCGATGAGCATCTTGAGGAGGCGTGCCTGGTCCTCATGCTCGCCCGTGAAGTCGACTTTGAGCGTTGTCGGGCCTGTCACGTAGTTCGCGTTCACGTGCTCGTTCCCGTGAAGGAACATTCCGGCTTCGTGAGCCCTGTCGATAAAGCGGATCAGCAGAACCTTCGTTTGTTGGAGGTCGCGCACAATGTCGTCCACGCGACCGTGTGTGATCAACCTTCCACGCTCGATGATGCCGACGGTGTTGCAGAAGTCCGCCAGCTCTGGCAGGATGTGGGAAGAGACGATCACCATCTTTCCCATTTTCCCGAGCTCAGCGATCAGTTCTTTGAGTTCCGCCCGCGCCCGCGGGTCTAAGCCGCTCGCGGGTTCGTCCAGCAGTAAGAGCGAAGGATCGTGGACCAGGCATCGAGCCAGGCTCAGGCGCTGTTGCATGCCCTTGGACAAAGACAAAGCATAGGCGTCCTTTTTCGTCGTCAGGCCGACAAGCTCCAGCACATTGTCCACGATCGATGGCCGTTCCGACTTGGGCACTCGGTAAACAGTCGCAAAGAAGTCCAAGTACTCCCAGACCTTGATGTCCTCGTATAGGCCGAAGAAGTCCGGCATGTACCCGATCATGTTCCGGACCTCCATCGCGTTCCGTCGCATGTCGAGACCGTTCAACGAAGCGCTTCCGGCGTCCGGCTCAAGCAATGTCGCGAGCATGCGTATGGTCGTCGTCTTTCCGGCTCCGTTGGATCCGATGAACCCGAACACGTCCCCCGGCTGAAGCGTGAAACTGACGTTGTCCACGGCCACGAGCGGGCCGAACGACTTACAGAGACCGTTGACTTCAAGCACTGGGTTTGTTCCCCCTCTTTCTTTCCATTTCAAGTTTTCGGGCTGCCATCCAAACCAGGATCAACCCCAGGGCGGTGTGCAGACCGATGCAGACGACAAGTGACCAAGCCGCTGGAATCTTGTCATATGTCCGGAACACGACTCTCGTCAGAGCGACAAAAGGATGCGGCGTCAGGATCAGGTCAGAGAGTCCCCGATTGATCCATCCCAGCGAGGCGGCGACGAACGCGGAGAAGCAGTAGATCAGGAACAACGAAGCCAAGGTCGAGGTCAGTGCTCCTGAGGTCGTCCTGTTCGAGGCCGACAAATAGAGGGTCACTCCGGCCACGAACAGGCTTGTCGCCATGCTGATGCCGATCGAGGCGATGATGACCAAAACCAGAGGCGCTTCACTCTCCACGGCTGGGAGCTTCCCTGTCAAACGGACGATGCCAAAAAGGACAGAAGGCAAGGTGAGTGCGGCCACGATGCTCAGGACGGGCCAAAAGGCGCGGGCCAACTTGGCGACGACGATCTGGTTGGTCGTGACAGGCGCTACAAGCAGGAGGTCGATCGACCGGCGCTCACGTTCACCTGCCAACGATCCGTAGAGGACTGTCGCAGTCGCCAAAATGGAAACGAAAAGCGACATGTAAAGGAACACCGAAGCATCGACAAATTCGACCATCTGGAGAGCCGAGACCACCAGGCCCATGTAGACGATAATGGTCAGAGCCAGAGCGACCCGTTGGCTGGCCACAGACTGTCTGCGGAGACTCCGCGAGAACTTGCTGGTTGCGTGATGGAGGACCGGATTCTCGGTGAACAGCTCAGCATAGAGTTCCTTCATGGCGCACTTCCCATCAGACTGTCCCACACGTACACGAGCCGACACCCCTTTCTTCCCGGTGGCTCTTCACCCAGTTGGGCGCCGATTGGAATCCCCTCGATCCGCCCCTGAAGCGCTGGCCGTGGGCCAGTAAAAGGCGGCTCCTGCAGTCCCTTTCGACTGCCTGTTACGGGGACGGGAGTGATCTCGACGGTTTCCCCCGGCTCCAGATTGGGCAGTCCGTAGAGCGAGCCGTCAAGCCAAACCCCCGGGTTCGTGAGGCGGTAGGGCGATGTGTTCGTCACAGTTCCGAAGAGCTTTGTCGTGCCTCCCTCCTTCTTGGTTTTCGCCATGATGACGAATCGTCCTTTGAACGTCACCGGCTGGGTGATGTCCAGTTTCCGGAAAGCCAAGTTCGGGACACTGACGCTTGGGGCTGTCACTTCTCCCAAGTCTACGAAGCTCGGACGGTCGTCGAGGAGATTGCCGGGCCCGCCAAAAGCCCGGCCCGATGTGTCCTGGTTGGCGGCCGCCTCGACACCATGGAGGCCAAGGTCGTAGGTGCCGGCTCGGGCAAAGAACAACTGTTCGGCGCCTTGGTACATTCCGAGATCCGACCCGTCTTGCACAACGAGGGCTCCTTCGAGCAGTCGGGACGGGCGCGCTGAGTTCAGGTTGCTTGCCGAGGCAAAGATGACAGCCGAGAAGGCGGCACTGATGAACGGAACGGTGATCCAAGCCAACTCGCCAGAGCGACGCTTGGCTAAGACCGCGAAGTTGACCGGTATCACGAGGACGAAAAAGCCGAAGAGGATCAGGGCGATCTGACCTGCAGGAGGAACTCGAGCCTGAAAGGGGTCGGAGCCAGCCGACTCATAGGGAGTGCCGGCAACCCAACGTGGCGGTTCCTCGGCCGATTCCGGCGGTCTGCCTGCGATCAGACGGGAGAACAGCGTCGAGCGGCCCTCCCAAGACCGGACGGGTTCGGCGAAGGGATCAAAGGCCCAGAACTCGGCCTGTCCGAGTCCGAACGGCCTTTTGACGATCAGGGGGTATTTCCCTGACCGAGCCACAACCGTAGCGGCACCCATCGGCTGTGCTGCCAAGACCGTCGTCTCTGGCAAGACCAAGCGAGGATCGCCACCAAGCTCGGCTGGGCCGGTCAGAGGTTGCGCTGACGTTACCGCGACCGGCGAGATGAGCTTCCAGCGGGGATCTCGATCCCAAGGGGCAGACGCGCCCCCAACGAACAGGACCCGGCCTCCCGTGAGCACGTAGCGCTCGATGGCGAGAAGCGCCTGGTCGCTCAGCCGCTCGCTGCCTTCGTAGAGAACTAGTGCAGCGAGGCCCTGGTAGCCGACAGACCTTGTGGGAGCCTGCTCTGGAGTGCACGACGTGTCGAACAAGACCTTGCTCGTGCGAAGGCCCGCAAGCAGTCCCTGGTGGTCGCTGATGACACCAATGACCGACTTTTTCCCGGCCGAGCCAGGCACCTCGACCCGAGTACTCACCGACCCCGCCGAGGTGATCAGCTCTAACGTGTTGTCTTCAAAAGAGTCTCCTGACTGGAGGTAGAGCGTCACCACCTTGTCAGAGCCGCGCGGCAGTTCGACCGGGACATTTGTGGTCTGGCCCTGGCCCGTCAGTCTTACGATGCCGTTCGTGTCAGCCGCCTTGTTCGAAACTTCGACCGTCAACGGGATATAGCCCGTGATGGGCACGAAGTCGGGCCACACTGGGGCATAGCTGATCGATAGGTCGCCCGCCAGCGCCCATACCGGCACCAGCGCAACACCCAGCGCGAAGAGTCGCCGCCAGTCGAATTGGATCACCCTGGCCATTCTAGCCCTTGCACAACCCTAACGAAAACGGGGGTCGCGAGGTTGCCGGATGAAAGAACGGGTCTAGAGTGACAATATCTCAGAGAAGCTTTGTGCGCCGTGCCCGGACCAAGCCGGTGGCTCCGGCCGCTGGCCACGCTTCCCCTGTCCCTACTTGCTGGGCGAACGTCACGCTTGCGCTGGGCAGCACATGCGGACCCGTGAACCTGGAGATTGTGTTCGAGCCGAACAGAAATGCGAAAACTGGCCGCAACCCTTGCGGATTCTTGTTCGTCGTTTTATAATGATCTGCGCGTGCGCCGTTGCTCAAAGGCAGGCGTGGCGCGACGGAGCGCGGTGTGTCGAAAGGCCCGGCGCGCAAAAATAGCTGGAGGTTCATGATGAAGAAACTGACTTTGATCGTGATGGCGCTGAGCTTGCTGGGCCTGTTGGCTGCTAGCTGCAGCTCGAGTGAAGGAACCGATGCTGGCAAGACCGGCACCGATACGACCAAGACCAGCACTGACAAGTAAGTCAGTTCGTTGGAAACGAATTCGGCCCAGGACACCGTCCTGGGCCCTTCGTGTTTATTGGACGTTGCCGTAACGGATGACGCCGTCCAGTCCTGCGCTGGATGAGACCTCGCCGCCAAGGATGCAGTGCCGGATCGAACCTTTCACTTGAATCTTTGAGCCTGGCAACACGGCCGCGTCTTCAATCGAATCACAGTCCAATTCAGCGCCCTCGCCAATGACGACACCCGAGCCGATTTCGCCATGGACTTGGGCTCCGGCTCCGACGAGGCTCCTGTTTTGGACAAGGAACCGGGTGGTCTCGAGGAACGAGTCGAGGGTTCCGGTGTCGAACCACTCCCCGGTATAGACTCCCGCCAGGACTAGCTCGCCCCGGTCGACCAAGAGCTGGATGGCGTCTGTGATCTCGTATTCGCCGCGCAGACTTGGTGTCAGATCCGGCAGGACCTCCCAAAGCTGGGGCCCGAACACATACATACCGGCCATCACCAGGTTCGATTCCGGATGCTGTGGCTTCTCTACCAACTTCACGATCCTCTCGCCATCGACGTTCGCAACGCCGAAACGGCGGGGATCTTCGACGGGCTTGACGAGGTTCAGGTTCGCGCAGCCAGACGCTCGGAACCTCTCGACGTGCTCGGCGAACGACCGGCTGTAGATCGCGTCACCCAAATAGAGCACGAAGTCGTCAGACCCCACGAAGTCCTTTGCAAAGCCGACAGCGTGGGCCAGGCCATGGGGGTCAGTCTGCCGAACGAACTGTAGGTCGATGCCGAACTGGTGACCATCTCCCAACGCTTCTCGCATGGCCGGCTCGTTCTCGCCCACCACGACGCATATCTCTCTCACGCCACAGTCTTTCAGTTGGTCGAAGGCATACGCCAACGTGATCTTGCCCGCAATGGGAAGCAAGGGTTTCGGTACGACTTTCGTCACAGGGTAAAGCCGGGTGCCCTTGCCGGCGGCCAAGACAACGCCTTTCATCTCCTCCGATGTTGGCACGAGTCAAAGACCGCGATAGAGCCGGTACCATCTCCCTGTGACACGGAAGTCGCTGTCGGGCATCTTGGTGGTGGCGTTCATCGTCGGATGTGGACCCCACAGGGAGGCTCCCTACCCTGTCTGGGAGCATGCCGATCCGCCCTACTTGGCGAGTCTGTCCGCATCAGGTGGGTTTGCCCAATACGCGTTGGCGGCGGAACTTGCGACAAAAGACGCACCCGAGATGGTGAACAGGGTCACCTTCACTAAAGGCATGCGCAAAGACACGCTGGCGAGGCTCAAGGATCCCATGTCCCATGTGCTCAAGGGAACGAGACAGCCGACAGATTACGTCTACACGCTCCCGGCTGTCTTTCGGTCCGATACACACATGTCTGGATGGAGGCTCCTGGAACGGGCCCTTTCATGGCGAATCACGGATACTGCTGAAGCAGGCGATTGGGACAATGCCGTCGTATGGACTTTGGTCGCGACGAAGTTCGGCCTCGACCTGACCCAAGGCGACACCCAGACCGCCGGGCTCGGATGGATTGCTTGCGACGACGCTCGTCAGGCACTCACTCCCTTCATCGACAGGATGCCTGCGTCAGCCCTTCTTCAGCTATACAAAGGTCTGTCGAACCGACTCGCCGGGTACAAGGGGCTGCGGGACATGATGGCCCACGAAGAGAGGAGGATGCTGCTCGGAGTCCAGTACGTGCAAGACTGCCGCCAGAAAAGGACGTACGACGACCTTGAAAAAGCTCTGGGTCGGGAGGCGCGACAGGCTGTGACCTTCCTGCGTGACCTCGACGAATCCAAGAGGGCTGAGTTCTTCGACTCGTTTGCCGCGGAAGCCAAAGCCTGCGTCGCCCATTGGGAATCCGAGACGGGGAGACCAGCCTCCGAACGTTCTCCCTGGGATCCGACCGGATACCGGCCCTGGAAGCGGTTTGCCAACGCCTTCTTCGACACGGTCAATCCCGTCGTCACAGCCGGCGACGCGACGCTGGCGCGAACTCGGCTCTTTGCCCTGACGGCGTATCTTTCGGCACAGGTCAAGGCAGCGGGCGCATTGCCTCAGCAACTCGTCGGGCTCCCCGAATCGCTCGTTCTCGACCCCTACTCCGGAAGGCCCTTGGTCTACGTCCAATCGGGGAGCGACTTCAGGGTCTACAGTGTCGGGCCAAACTTCCGGGACGACGGGGGCGAGGCCGACGACGTGACCCTTGAAGGTCAATCGTCATAGTCCAGAAGCTGTAGCCGGGGTGGGCGCCAAAGCCATTCTCGGTTTCCATATGGCTGCCGGGATGTCTTGCACCTCCAGACGCTCGGGGCCAATACCGTCAAGGCCACCAGGCAAGTACTGCGCGGTCGTTTGACTGACGACGAGCGAGCCCGGATCGCCCGCCTTTTGCATGTGTGCCGCGACATCGATCACGTGGGCGAAGTTCACATTCGTCAGGGCCTGGCCCGGGATGTGCGCTGAACCCGTGTGGACGCCAGCTCGGACTTCAATTGGCTGGGCCAGCCGGTTCCGAAAGCTATTGAACTCAAACAGTCCCGCCAGGACTGAGCGACCTGCCACATAAGCCATCTGCGGGTTCTCGAACACGCAGGTCACGCCGTCCCCTGCCGTCGAATGCACCTTGCCACCAAACTTCTCGACAACGGCCTGGACGTACTTCTGGTATTCGCCAAAAGTGAACTCGACGGTCAGAGGATCTGACTCGGCCTTAAGTTTGGTTGACCCGACGATGTCGACACTCAAGAACGTGACGAACCGTTCGTCCGACTTAAGGCGCTCCTGTATGTCCTGCAGTTGCTGCAGCAAGTCCTGACGCTCCTTGGCCGGGTCTCGGAGACCGAGTTTGGCTCGATTTCCCGAAACGATCCTTTGTGAGGCCAATCCGGCAAAGCCACCGAGCGCCGAGTAGAGCAACAACAATCCTGGGCTCTCGCCGTGCACGTTCGGCACATACGGAAGGAGGTTGAAGAGGAAAGTGAAGAACACCTGGACGATGAAGGAAACGCCGCCAAAAAGGACACCTGAGATCAGGCCAGCCTTCGCGTCTTTGGCGACGGCCGCATTCCACAGTGCACCAATTCCGGCGAGGAGCGCCACAGTGCCCATGAACCCCGACCTGTCTCCCATGATCCCGGCCAGTGCACATGTCAGTCCCGATGCCGCTGCCAAGACGCAGGCCATCGTGTAACGACGCCGGTCGGGATCGAACGCCAGGAACGATCCCTTGAGCCTGTCCAAGAGCGTCCGCTTCTCTTCGACAGGAGCTGAACGCACTGCGAGCCTGACGAAGTCTTCCGGCGCCCCCGTCGCCTCGGAGACAGCCTGAATGGCAGCGTCGTCCAACTCGCCAAAATCGGCGCGCAGGCGTGCTGCCAACAGGTGGATCTCACGGACCGAATCCTCATGGATCGGTCCGCGTTCCAAAGCTCCGTCGAGATCAAGACTCACTTGCGACGATTCTACAGCCCAAACCGCACGATTGGTTGCAAGGAATCAGGGCTTGCAGCCGTCTGGCGGTGGTGGCGGCCCGTCCACTTGCTGGAACAGCGCTAAGGAACTGGGCAGAACGTTGTTCTGGCCGGCCACGATTCCGCTCAGTTTCAGAGGGCAGGTCACCGCGTCCATCGTGTACACCTTTCCCGCATAGACGAACGATTTGTAGTATGGCGGCGCCGGTACGGTCTCGGGCTTGATGGAGACCGAGTAGGCGTTCGAAGGCACTTGAGCGTAGAACGCACCGCCATCGCCCGTCCGCGATCCGCCGACCGCTTCGCCGCTTGCATCGTAGAAATTGACCTGGATGTACTTCGCCGGGTCGTTCGACCCTTCGGCGACGACCTTGCCACTGATGATCGTTGTGCTTGTCGGCACATTGAGGTCTTGAACGTAAGTCTTCTTGACTCCAGAGACCGTCGCGGTGCAAGAGACCTGGAAAATGCCGATCGGCCGCTTCAAGACCTTGAGGTGTCCGGCCGCGTTGAGCGCCACGTCCGTACTCAGGGCAGAACAGGACCAGTTGCTCGCATTCAAGACCGTACGTGTCTTGGCCGGGTCGTAGTTCGCCAATACCAACTGGATGTCGTCGCCCAACTGTAGGTTCAGCGGGTCGAGATTCGAGCCGCGGTTGAAACCAAGGAACTCGACATACTGGCCCGGATAGGGGGCGTCAGTCCCGCCTCCTCCTCCGCCACCGCTACCACCGCTTCCCCCACCGCCACAACCGATCACGAGGGCTACCACGGCGAACGCCGCCGCCGACACAAACAAAAAGGACTTCATATGGGTCTCAATTCAGTCTTGAATCCGTGCGGAATCAACTCCGCCAATGTGAACTCCGTCACCAGACGCGCCTCATCCACACAGGCGATCCGCACGCTCCCGGGAGCCGGACTGAACTCCAACATGGTCTGCAGGCACATCCCGCAGGGAGTTCCGCCGTCCCGGGTCACGACCGCGACCGCCATGATCTGACGACAGCCTTCGGTGACCATCCGCAAGACCGCCGTCCGCTCCGCACAGACCGTGAGCCCGAAGGACACGTTCTCCACGTTACAGCCCGTGTAGATCCTACCGTCAGCCGCCAGCACTGCCGCGCCAACTGCATAGACGGAATAGGGAGCGTAAGCGTTCGCCCGCGCTTCCATCGCCGCCAGGATCAGAGGATCCATTCCGCCTAGTTTTGCACCGTTTGGGCTCGGAATGCGCGACCGGACTGCTCAGCGTAGTTCCACGATCGTGACTCCAGCACCGCCCTCCTCGGGCTCGCCATCACGGAAACTCCTCACGTCCTTGTGCCGTCGCAATGTGTCCTGCACCAGTTTTCGCAGGATCCCCTCGCCCTTTCCATGCACGATCCTAAGCGTTGGCACTCCTCCCAGCACGGCTTCATCTACAAACCGCTCGAGTTCCAGTTGGGCGTCTTCTGCCCGCATTTGCCTCAAGTGAAGCTCCGTCTTCGCCGACATGGCTTTGCTCACCGAAAGGGTCCCTGTCCGAGCCTTCGGCGTCCCACTGGAGACCACCTTCACGGGCATCAGGTCTTTCAGCTTGCATGTCATCTTGAGCGGTCCCGCCTGCACCAGCACCTGGTCGCCCTTGGGCTCGTCCAGCACCGTTCCGATTTGGGAGAGCCCCTCGATCCTCACGGTCATCCCTTTCGTGATCTTGGCCTCAGGCCGAGGCTGCTCGCGCTTGGGAGTCGGCTTCGTTTCCTGCACGAACTCCCGACCCAGGTCCTGAAGTTCTTTCAGACGGGCCCTTGCTTTGTCGAACCCTGCCTGCGACGAGTCTTTCTTCAGGATCTCAAAGATGTCTGCGGCCTCGATTCGGATTTCGCGCAGCAGGATCTCCAGCTCGGAGGCTGCCCGCTCCCTCACGTTCCGCCGGGCTTCTTCGGCCTGAGCGATCTTGCGCTCGGCCTCCTTCTCCACCTGACGCATGCTCGCTGTCAGGCGGTCGGCTTCGCTCTGTGCCTTTTGGGCGCGCTTTTCCGCCGATTTCAGCTTCTCGATCATGGCGGCGACGTCGGTCTCCTCGGCGCTGACTCCGCTCGTGGCCTCTTCGATCACGTCCTTCGGCACCCCGTACCGCTCCGCGATCTTGAGCGCGTGGCTGCTACCAGGCACTCCCACCAGCAAGTGGTACGTCGGTCTCAGGCTCTTCAAGTCGAACTCCATCGAAGCATTCAAAAAGCCGGGCGAGTTCGCGGCCAGCAGTTTCAGTTCTCCGTAGTGCGTGCTCGCCATCACTTTTGCCCCGCGCCTTTGGAAGGCCAGCAGGAGGGCCCTTGCGAGGGCTGCACCTTCGCCGGGGTCGGTTCCAGCCCCCACTTCATCGAGGAGGACGAGGGCATCTGGTTTCAGCCCTCCCAGCGCTTCACTGATGTTCTTGATATGGCCGCTAAAGGTACTCAGCGACTGCTGTAGCGACTGCTCGTCCCCTATGTCCGCCCAGATCTGCCGGAAACACCCGATCCGCATGGACTCCGCTGGCGGCATCAGCCCCGCCTGGGCCATGGCCACACAGAGCCCGACCGTCTTGATCGCGACCGTCTTGCCGCCCGTGTTCGGCCCTGTGATCAGCAGCACGTCGACGCTCTCGCCAGCATCGTCCCCGATCTCCAGACTCAATGGCACGCACTCTGACCGCGGGATGAGCGGGTGCCTTGCATTCTTCAGCCGCAGATAGGGCCCCGTCGCCCGCACAGGCACACATCCTCGCATGTCTCCGCCCAATCGCGCCTTGGCCAAGACGAGGTCCAACTCCCCTGCCGCGTCGGCACCGTCCCGGATCGACGGCCCCTCGGCCCCCACTTTCGAACTGAGGTCCCGCAGGATGCGCTCGACCTCGGCCCGCTCCGCCGCTTCTGCTTGGCGCAGTTCGTTACCCAGCGCCACCACCTCGTCCGGCTCCACAAAGAGCGTGGCCCCGCTCGCGCTTGTGTCGTGAACGATCCCCTTGATCTTCCCCTTGTTCTCACTCTTGAGCGGAATGACGTAGCGTCCGTCGCGTTGCGTGTAGACGGTGTCGCTCAACAGCTCGCGCGTGCGCCCACTCACGTAGGACTGCATCTTGTCGATGATGCGCTGAGACAGCCCTGCTTTCCTTTTGCGCAAGGCTCCGAGCTCGGTCGAGGCCTCGTCCCGGACATATCCGTCCCCGTCGAGGCTATAGAGCAGTCGGTCCTCCAGCTTGGGCAGGCTGGGCAGGCGGTGTCCGAGCCGCCAAAGCAGCTTCAGATCATCCTTGCGGGCAGCCAGCACGTCGCTCGCGGCGCGCATTGTGGCCAGCGATTCGCCTACCTGGTGTAGGCTGGCGCCGTCCAGTACGCCGCCCTTTTCGGCAACTTTCACATTGCCGCCCACGTCTCGCAAGCCCGACATCGAGAGCCCGACGTCCGTCAGCAACGTCTCGGCCTCGGCGGTGCGGTCGATCTCGAACCACGCGCCGTCAGGGTCGAACCGGGGCATGAGTTCACGCGCTGCCCGCTCGCCGACAGGCGTGTCGCACCGGTCCGCCAGCATGTGGCGAACGGCGTCGAACTCGATGATTCGAAGGGCGTGCACGGATAGATTATGCGGGGTCGTGCACTCGTCACCACATGTCGGTCCGTTATCCCGACCGGTTTGGTTCCCGTCTGGGCGAAAGGAGCGAAGGCACCCGGGCCCCCGAGCCCACAGTCCCGAAACCCGAGACCTGAGGCCCGAGCTCCTCGCGGGGGACTGCCGGTTCCCTGCGTCTTTCTCACAGTTGCTGTCAGCTTTTCGAATTGGAAGGGCTGGAGCGAGTGTCGCATAAGCCCTCAGAGCGATTTTCCCAGGCCACGGCTCTCGTCATAGCGCGTCGGGAAAGTGGACGATAACCTTCATCCCATGAGGACCCCCGTTAGGTGCACGGAAGTACGAACAGTCCAGCCGTGCCCGAGGTTCCGCCCAGTCCGGCAGGGTAGGAACCTCCGCCATGGCCCGACCGGCACGGCAAACTCAGTGAGCTCGGAAGGGTCGGAACAACGCAGAAGTGCTGAAAACCGAACAGATCGGCGCCGGCAAGCGTAGGACAGTGAACGAGATGTCACCTATCAAGCATCTACTTATTTGTGCCTGCGCGGCATCTTTGGCAGTCGTCTCACAGGCATCTCTTGTCGCCAACTTCGACAGCTTTTCCGAGGGAGGCGGAGTCGACCAGATTACCGACGGCGGGATCACGTTCTCAAACGTCTTCCGTCACCAGGGCGGGTACACGAACTTCACGATCGAGGACGCCTCGCTCACCCTGAGCGGGCCGGGCTTCTCGCCACCGAACGCCCTTGCGTTTGGCGGATACCTGATCGGTGGCGGCGCTGCGTTTGGTGCCTTCGGGGGCATGGACTTCACGTCCGGAACTCTGGCGACAAAAGTCAGCCTCGAACTGTGGACCTTACCGCTTGACATGGGCGGGAACACGGTCACCCTCACTGGCTACCGGAATGGTGTTGTCGTCAACACGGACTCGTTCACCTTCGGCAACTCGTTCTCGCCTGTACACAGGCAGTTTGCGTTGCCGACGGACGACTATGACTTCTTCCACCTGGGAAGCGATGGTCCGTCCGTAAGTGGGGATTCGTTCATCCTTGTGGACAATGTCACCGTCAACGCCGTACCCGAACCCTTACTGACGGTGGCCTTTGGCACGCTGCTGTTGGCTGGAGCCCGACGGAAGAAGTAGGCACTCTGACGCACGGGAGCGACGTCTCTCATTCAGCGACATAGGGCGGGAGACATGTCTGTGCCGGCTGGTGCGTGCCAGGGCGAAGCAGGATAGGGATCCCGCTGGTCTCGCTGACTCGAGTGGGAGGACGGCATTCACTCGGACGCGGTCCCATGTTCCCTCCTTCCGGACTTCATGCAGAAAGAACGACGGCAGTGTCGACTGATTTAGTCCCAGTCGACGTTGACGGGTTGCACGGGGCACGCGATTGCGATGGGAAAGATCGACTGGGCCGTCAGTTTGAGGTTCGGTGCCTGGCTCCCGGTTCACGGCAATCCGACCCGAGCCCCTGTCGCCCAGAGAAGCGTGGACTCCTCCCACTTCTCGTCGAGGTCAAACCCTCAGTCATGTCCCACTCTGACCACGCACGCTTATCAGTCCAGGCCACCCGGTTGTCGCGTCCGAACCCGAACTGCGGAGAAATCGTTAATGTTGTAAGGAGCAGCTCATGATCACCGTCGCTCTCGCCTCGATAATCGTCGCCTTGCAGGTCAGCGGAGGACAGGCCGCAGCCCCCATCAGCGGACCGCCGGTCGTGGCGTTCCACGGCAACACCGCCGCATTCAAGGGCACCCACGTCGACCTCATTCGCGATGAAAAGGCCTGGATTCGATGGTGGACGGACAAACAGGGCAACGGAAGGGAACCTTGGGGAGCTGACTCACCACCGAAGGTCGACTTCAAGCAGTACATGGCGGTCGCTGTCACCGAGGGCCCGGGTTGGAACGGGTGGGGCTTCGATTGCGTCGAGGTCGTCACCGGGGGCGGCACGATGACCGTTCGCTTCAACCGACTGAGTTACCAGACCCTCGGCCCGGATGGTGGTGGTGAGCGGTGCAACGCTTGGGGCATTGCGGTCGTGCCGAGGCTTCTGCCAAACCAACTCCACCCCCATCCCACCGTCACCGTCGAGCAGAATTTGCAACACATAATTGGCGACGGCCCCATCTGGAAGAAGACTGCGGAATTCCACGTCTCAGACCCGTGAGGGACGAGCCAAGCCACCTTCGCTCTGGGCACTTTGTCGCCCCTGCTTCGATCCTGCCAGGCGGGTTCCGAGGGAACCTCCGTGTCCAGCGTCGTCTAAGGGCCTGAGGTGAAACGAGAATGACTACGATCACCAGATGTCTGGGAATCCTGGCAGCAATGGCCTTAGTGGCTCTAGTATCGGCTGACACTCTCTACAGTGGAACGTGGAACGTGACGGGCCAGGATGCAGGGACGTTGACCCTGCGCATCAGCGGCGACCGCGTTTCCGGTGCCGTCGTTGACAGCAAAGACCGGAAGAGAACCGGACACATGGAAGGCTCGATGACGGGAAAGCGGTTCGATGTGACGTTACGACTGACCGATGGGACGGTCAGAGAGTTCCAAGGGAACGTCACGTACAACGGCGACGAGGCACACATGGACGGGCTCCTTTACAACGGCAACAAGCCTGTTGGTGACGTACGGTTCACGGTTGACACGACCAGCATCGCCTCTGAGTCGGGCTTCTTCCGGAACAGCTACGTGCCCTAGAACTGCGTGACCGGACCAAAGCTCTTGGCCCGCGTCAAGGTGGGCCGCCCGACTTGGCTCCCTTCGCAAGACCACGCCCCGGCACGAGTCCGGGGCGCACTCATGTGGCAAGAGACAGTTCGATCCCTGCGTCGGGGATGCCGCCAATCCAGCCCTCCCTCTCGGACAAGTGGCGTCAACCCCAGTGGCCTGATCCAGAGAGTTCATTTGCTGAGCGGTGTCATGTGAAAGGGTCCTCGGGACTGTGCAGCCAGAAGTCCGGCAGGCTGTCAAAGAGGCGTACAATGGACTCATGCTGAGCCTGATCCTGGCTTTGACGATCGCCCAACAAACTCCCGCGTCACCGATCGTTCAGTCTGTAGAACCGACCGACGACGTCTGGGTCTACCAGTACGCCCAAGACCAAGCGGCCGACCCCTTCCTACGGGCATGGGGCAGTAGCGAGGAGGGAGCGGTCGGAAAGAACTTCACTGACCACATGGGCTTTTCCTATAGTTGCCTGAAGTTCGAACTGCCAAAGCCGCCGGAGAAGATGCATCTGAAGGGGGCGAAGCTCGTCCTGTTGCACGCTGGGGATCCGGGGTGGGATCCTGCTGACGCCAAGAAGCACCCCCTCGAAGCCAGGGCACTTCCGGTTCGGTTTGAGGAAGAGAGTTGGACTTACGAAACGGCAGCGAAGGTCCACCCAAGCGACGACCCCAACACCATCTACGGTACAGGATATGCCGCCCCGCCCGACGACAAGTCGTTCCCCATCGAGATCGACTTGATGACGGGCAAGGGTGATTTCGGTTCGGACTATAAGAAAGCCGTGGCCGATCCTGACCGGGTCATCTGCATCGCGCTGACCACCTCTCTTGTGCCGGACGGAGCCGGTGAGAACACAATCTACAAGCTCTTCTCCCGCAACAACAGCCCCGAGTTAAGGCCGAAGCTGTTGCTCAACTTCGGCGAGTAGTCATCGTCCGACGCCGCTCAGGAGCCGAAGCCCGTTCAGGATCACGAGAACGGTGGATCCTTCGTGCCCGATGACGGCGAAGGGGAGAATGGCGTGCCGTTGAGCCGGAAAGAAGGCATCGAAGACGATCGTTCCGAGCGTCAACAGACTGATGACTCCGGTGGCGAAAAAGAGGTTGGCCCTGATGATGCGGTTGGTGCGACGGCCAAGCTTGAGCAAGTCGGGCAGACGTCGAAGGTTGTCCTGCATCAGAACAACGTCGGCGGCGTTCAAGGCGACATCACTGCCCAGCCCGCCCATCGCGACGCCGACGTTGGCACGGGCCAGGCTGGGCGCATCGTTGACCCCGTCTCCGACAAAGATGACGCCTTTCGTCGTGTGGGTCAACTCAGCGACCACAGCTTCCTTGCCGTCGGGCAGGAGCCCGGCACGAATGTCTGTGAGCCCCAGCGCTCGGCCAACAGTCTGCGCCGTCTCCTCGTTATCACCGGTGAGCATGACGGTCTTGGAAACGCCGAGCTGTTTGAGCTCACTGAGGACTTCATGAGCCTCGGGCCTTGGAGCGTCCCTTAAGCCGAGGGCGGCGAAGTGACCTCCGCTCTCAAAGATGGCGACGGTCATGCCTTTGGACTGTATCTCACGCGCGTGGACAAGGAAATCCTCGGGGAGGTCGTCGAAAAACTGCTGTTGGCCGACTTTGACCTCTTGCCCCTCTACGGTGGCGGTCACACCCATGCCTGAATGAGAGCGGTGGTCTGCAGCTTCAGGAACGTCGATCCCCTGGTCGCGGGCGGCCTGGACAACGGCCTCCGCGATCGGGTGCGTGCTGTACTGCTCGGCCGCGGCCGCGGCTCGGAGGATCGTCATGGCTTCAGCCGACATCTCGCGGCCCCCGGCCCAGCAGGCGTGTTCTTCGAGGCACAAGCTTGGGGCTCCCACAGGGGCATGGGCCGCACCGCAGACGCAGACTTCCGCGAGGACGGGCTTGCCGACGGTGAGCGTGCCGGTCTTGTCGATCGCGAGGGTGTCGACCTGGCCCGCAAGTTCGATGAACTGGCCTCCACGGACAAGGATGCCGTGGTGAGCAGCCCAAGCGAGGGCGGAAAGTGTCGTGGCTGGGGTCGAGATAACCAGGGCGCAAGGGCTGAGGGCGACCAGCAGAGTGAGCGACGCATAGAGCGCGCGATCCGCTCCTTCACCGACTGCGAACCGGATAGCGATCGAGAGGCCGGCAGCGGCCAGCACCATGAAGGTGTAGCGTTGCCCGAACCACTGACTGATGCGTTCTCCGCTCGCCTTGTTCTCCTGAGCGTCCTGTACCAGCTCGACGATCTTTTCGAGAGTCGTGTCGCCAACGGCGTGCTCGACCTCAACGACCAGCATTCCGTCGAGATTCTGGGTGCCTGCCAGAACCTGGTCACCGGCGCCCTTGACAACCGGTTGGGACTCGCCTGTCATAGCGGCTTGGTTGACGCTGCTCGACCCTTCAATCACGGTACCGTCGAGGGGCACTAGCTCGAACGGCTTGACGCGGACACGATCTCCCTTCCTGACGTCCTTGACTGGGACCTCGCTGTCGCCTTCCTGTGTCACAAGGATCGCTTGGTCTGGGCGCAACTTGATGAGGCCCTCGATGGCGGACCGTGTGCGCGCCATTGCGTACTCCTCAAGGGTTGACGACAGGCTGAATAGGAACAACAGGACCGCAGCTTCAATCTGGTGACCAAGTGCCACCGCTCCCATGGCAGCAAGGAGCATGAGGACGTTTACGTCCAGCGACTTGCTCTTGATGGCGCTCCAGCCTGCCATGAGCGCGAAGGGCGATCCCGCTATAACGCTGACAAGCGGGAGCGCCGGATGAAGCTTGAAGAGACCACCGATCAATCCAAGTCCGCAGATCACGGTCAAGACCGTCTGGAGTGTTCTCGTCATGTTGTTCCTATTCTAAGCCTAGTGCGCACGAACTCTAGGGTCTCTCAAGGGTCAGTCGAGTAAGTCCGATGGCATTTGAGCTCGGTCAATGGGCGGCTCGTACCTGATTCGGGACTTCATCGCGACTTCGGTGCGGGCAGTGCCTTCTCCTCCACCCTCAAGTCGAATGGGATCTTTCCGATACTGGAAAGTTAAAGGAGCTTTGCAGGAATGCGTTGGGAATGGAGAGACATGATCCGGACAAGAGACTGGGCCGCTCTGGAAGCCCTTGCTCGGTCCGAGCCCGGCCAGCAACTGTGCGACACGATCCATGAACTGGCATGCGGCCTCGACTGCAAGAAGGATGTCCGGAGCGCCAAGAGGATCCTTTACTTTTTGCGCCAATCGGGATTCTGCCCAACCTCGGAGAAAAGCAGCGAGCCAGCCTTTGTCCAACCGACCCCGCTGACCTATGGGTTGATCGGGACAACGAACGCTAGGTCGTTCAGCGAAGTCGGCTATGTGACCGTCGAGAAGAACAAGGTCAGGTGGCTTCATGCGACCGCGAGCCTTGCCGCCGGGTGTGTCCACTTCAAATCGGAAGTGTTTCCCCGTCCGATGGCACTTGACCTGCGGCGCCAGATGCTTCGTGTGGAGAAGCCCGGGCGCTATTTGGTGGAAGCGCCTCCCGACTACTGCCTCAGGCAGATTCGGTCCTATTGGTCCGCGCTCAAAATCTCTCCTGGCGGCGCGATGCCCGACGACTGGCGGGAGACCATAGAGGCAAGCGTTGGACCCCAGTTTCATCCTGCTGAACGGGACGTCACATCGTCCGCGACCGCCCGGGAAACCGCTTCAGTGTGGCGATCCGATCCGATGTCGTCCCAGTGGCAGTTGCTCATCCATCGTGACTTGGCCCCGAAGACGGTGGCCGCATTGGAGAAGACCGAGGTCGGCGGCTTGACCGGCACAAGACTGGTCGACGCGAGACTCGATGTGATCCGTGAGCACCGTGAGGAGTGGCGAAACCCACGACTGGCTTTCGACGCACTCGTTCGCCACTTGGATATGTCCTGGGCGTTGACGCAACGTGGCGAGACTGGGCTCAGTGACCGGTTCCTCGAAGTCGCCAAAACGTTTCGATTTACCTCGGACGTTGATCCCTTCCTCGAGGCCCTGGAGGAGTCGACGGCGGAAAACCTCCCCATTGGATTTGACTTCATGAGGTTGGACGCAAAGCATCGGCTCTTCACGTCCGCCGCGTGAAGAGTGTCCATCGACTTGTCCAGACTCAACTTGGAAGTTCTCCGCCACCCGGCTCGGTGATCCGATCGAGCGGAAAGGGTGGCTGTGCCAAGGGACGGACGGCAAGCGACATCAACAGAGCTGGGTTGTCGTCTGCAGCCGTCCGATTGGAACTCAAGTGGCCACACTCGCGGCAGCGATGTATCACGGCCCACTCACCGTTCCTGCGAACCCAAACGGCGATGGGCTCCATGAGTCCCCCGCAGTCGGCGGCACGGTCGCCGGGCACGTCGTCCAAGTGCTTGCTGTGAAGGCAGCCCGGACAATGGTTACGGTGTTCTGTGCCTCCTCCGGCAGGCGGCACAAAGAGCCCACAGTTCCGACAGGTGAATCCCTGCGGCGCAGGCTCTCGACGACGATCATTCCGCGCCCTCTTAGGGGCGCGATGGCGTTCTTGCTTCAAAGGTTTCCGTTTCTCGGGTCATGTCGGGCGCAACGATGCGCAAAAGAAGATGAGAAACGCCGGGCCCTCGCCCGGAACCGGTCTCAGCGCGAGACGGTCGGCGAGGCGGCGCAATCGGAAACTTGAACGGAATGATTCATCGAATGCCTCCTCCAGGAGATAAGGAGAATATTGTCATATTCCTCAACGTTTCTGCTTGGGCCCGTGTTTAAGCGGACAGAGTCGTCCTGTTTTCGAGGTGGGACGATTCGTACCAGAACAAGGCCTGATCTGAGGCTCTCATCAAGAGAAACATATGACAACACTAAGGATAGTAGGGATTCTGGCAGCGATGTCGTCCACGATCATCGCAGCCAACCCTTCGACGATCGACCATCACAACGGGCACAAGTACTCAGCTGTACAGGCGAGATCGATCGCACTCAAGAAGTACAAGGGCGTCGCCGTAGGCAAGGTCGCTCTAGAGGATCAGTCCGGTTCATGGGTCTACGCGGTCAACGTACGGTCTGGGAGGACAGAGCGCGAGGTGTTGGTCGACGCGGACTCTGGCACGATTGAAAAGGTGCAGTCCAAGGTCGAGCCGAAGATGATCCACCGGTCGAAGTCCAAGTCAGTCTCGCACCCTCACAAATGGGTGCGCAAGTCAACGACGGTCCATCACAAGCACGTTGTCGCCAAAACGGCCAATCGTGGCAAGACCGTCGGAAGGCTGGTGGACAGCCATCATCCGAGCAAAGGAGCGCACTCATCGGGCAGTTCGTACCACGCATTAGCAACGAAGTCGACACGCAAGAAGACGACATCGAGCCACGGATAGGCTGACGATGTCGGACTAAATGTGATCAAGCGGCATGCGGGGCATGCGAGACATGCATGGGCCCCGCGTGTCGCGTTTCCCGGAACCCGTCGCCTGCGGATCCAAAGCAGGATTCGGTGACGCTGGACCTGTCATCGTTGCAGGATGACGGTCGAGGACATTATTGAGGCTTGGCGAGTGAACTGCTTTGTCAACCTGGAACTGCTTAACATCGTGCCCGAATCAGCATGGGACGCCAAGCCTGGAAAGGGCAAAACGATCCGTTCGAACTTCGCGCACATCGTAAATTGTCGCAGTCATTGGCTTCAGGCGTTCTTCCCGAAGAGCGATGCCTCCTTCCCAAAACTTGACTGGAAATCGTCAACAAGGGAACAGATTGTCGACGCTTTGAGCCAGTCTGACCGAGCTATGGCCGAGGCGATCCGCCTTTTGGATGCTGAGGGAAAGAAGCTCAGGTGGACAGCAGCGACTTTCTTCGCGTACTGCGTCGCCCACGAGGCGCACCATCGATCACAAGTCGAGACAGCGCTCAGGCTCTCAGGAGTGACTTTGGACGAGGCTGCTTGTTTCCGGCTATGGGAGTGGGAGACTAAGGCGGGTACGGAGTCTCCGCAAACGAATGCGGAGCCGCCGAAGCGGCTCCGCTATGAGGGACTCTGACGACGTGTCTAGTCAGAGACCTTGAGGTTGATGAACTCGAAGCTCACGCAAGGGGCGGTCACGGTGGACGGCCCGGTCTGCTGGATCTCGACCTTGGTCTGCATCGCGTTGCTTGCGCCCACGTAGTTGGTGAGCGTGCCGGAGGCGCTGCCGGTGTAGGTCGCGTAGCTCAGCGTCAGCGTCGTGTCGGCGATCACCTGGTCGTCGCTGCTCGATGA
>JAKOXK010000064.1 GCA_029781035.1 Armatimonadota bacterium | reverse complement strand
CGCAGGCGGAGCCGCCATTCTTCTTCTCGTCATCGCCAGCGTAGCCTCCACAATCGGTTTGTTCGTTCTCAAGGGCCCCAAATCGACGAAGGGCCAGAACCGACTGGCCGAGCGTTGACGGCTCCAGTCAGAAGTCCGCTCGATCCAGGTAAAAAAAGGCATGCGCCTCGTCACCTTGGTCGTAGCCGTCTCCGCGTTTGGTTCGGCAGTAGCTCAACCATGGACGCCCCCCATAGCGTCGGACATGAAGTTCGACGACCTCTTTCCGAGACAACCGTTCTTCGGAAAGACCGCTACGGGGTTCGAGTGGTCGGCCGACGATCGTTATCTCGGCTATTTGTGGAACCCGTACGACGTCCGCTCGAGCGATCTTTGGATCTTCGACACGAAAACGGGAAAGAGCCAGGCGGTCACGAGCATCGGCCTCATGGCGGGATTCGATCCAGACGCCAAGAAGGCGATCGAACGGTACAAGAAGGAGGACAAGGAGCGGGACGAACGTCTCAAGCTCAATGAGAAGGACTATCGCGAAGCGATGCTCAAGCTCAAGAAGGACCAGGAGGAGAGAAAGGAGCCACAGCCCAACTATCCGGGAATTCGGGAATACGCCTGGTCGCACAAAGGCGACGAGCTACTCTTTGTCTACAAAGGCGACCTGTTTCGCTGGAAGGTGGGAGACGCCCAGCCGGCCAGGCTGACGAAGACCCGAGACGACGAGCACGACGTCGCTTGGATGCCAGACGACAGCGGTTTCTACTTCCGGCGTGGCGACGGCCTTTACCAAATGAAGTTTGGCGGAGCTTACGTAGAGCAGATCGACCCCAAACTGCCCAACAACTTGCCGCTCTGGAATTACTCGCTGAGCCCAGACGGCACCAAGATGATGCTCTTCACAGGCAAGTCGGGGCAGTACAAACAAGAGGAATGGGGAACCTACAAGGGTCGATTCGTCCAGGTCCGTCGCGACGCCCAGTACATGGGAACGTCCGACGAGAAGATCGACGAACAGCGCTACATGTACCTTTTCGACTTGACGAAGGGCGATGGCGACGACAACAAGCCGTGGGAGGTCTGGCACTGGAAAAGCGAGGGCGACGAGATCTTGGACGTCAGCCTCAACCCAAAGCCATGGTCGCCCGACAGCAAGAAGTTCGTTTTTGCTCCCCACAATGATCTGACCCGTGAGATCGAAATCCAGGTCGCCGACCTGGTGACACACAAGGTCGAGTCTCTGTACAAGTCGAGCTACCCCGGCGAATCAACGTCGGCCGACCACTGCCAGCCCTTCTATACGCCCGATGGGTCGAAGATCGTGTGCGAGCTTGAGACGACGGGCTGGCGCCTGCCGTGGGTCATCGATCCCGTGACCAAGTCGGCTCGTGCCGTCGTTCAAGGTGAGTTCGAGGCCTATCCGATCCAAGTGTCACCCGACAGCAAGAGCGTCGTGCTCTGGTCTACAGCCCTGGACCCTGCCCGCCACGAGATCTACCAAGCCGATCTCGCAGGTGGCGAGATGAAGCGGATCAGCGAGCGTGACGGCAACTACGGCAGCCCTGTCTTCGACCACAAGACCGACAAATGTGCGACGACGTTCCGCAACTGGTCGACCTTTGTCGAAGCTTATGTCCTGTCAGGCAGGCACGAGACGAAACTGACCGACTCGCACCATGCCGAGGGCTTCGCCAAAGTCAGTCGCATCAAGCCGGAGTTGTTTACTTACTTGAACCGGCACGGTCAGGCCGTACACGGCTACGTCCTTTTGCCCCCGGGGTTCAAGAAGGGCGACAAGCGACCATGCATGGTCTACACCTACGGTGGTCCCCTTGGTGACGGCAACACGGTCCAGGACGGGACGTTCGCCTCGACCGACTATCTCCTCGGGCAGTACATAGCCTACGCCATGGGCTATGTCGCGATCGCGATCGATCCACGGGGATCGAGCGGCTACGGTGCAGCGTTTGTCCGAGCGTCGTTCGGCCATGTCGGTGAAGTGCAGTGCGAGGACCTCGTGGACTGTGCCAAGTACGCTGTCGAGACCTGGGGCGTCGATCCTCAGAAGATGGGGCTCAACGGATGGTCTTTTGGTGGCTGGCAGACTCAGTACGTCATGTACCACGAGCCAGACGTCTTCACGCTAGGGATCGCTGGCGCGGGCCCGACACAGTGGCAGAACTACAACCAGGGCTACACCCAAGAGACTATCGCCATCCAGCCTGAAGGCAAGGTGGACGAGCTGGACAAGTTCTCCCTGACGAAGGTCGCCATGAACCTCAAGCACCCTCTCTTGCTTTTGCACGGTATGGACGACAACAACGTCCTGTTCCTGCACACCGTCAAGGTCTACCAAGTGCTCTGTGACTATGGCCTGACTCCTCTCGTCGAACTCGTGGTCGATCCAACCGGAAGTCACGGCCTTGGCGGCGATATGAACCGTCGCGACACACTGGCCTGCTACGTCCGCTTTCTGATCGAACACTGGGGCAACCCCAATCCTGTGAAGCCGTGACTGAACCGGCTGCCAGAGAGCACTGACACTCGCTGGCAGCCGTTGATTCGCTCAAGCCCTTTGCCGGTAGAATGTCGCCCCAATGGTCACACAACGCTTAGACGTGTTCCGCCAGAACTACCTTGTGTTCGGGTTGCCTGAGGAGAAGATATCGGAGATCGCCGAACTGGCCGATTTCCAAACGAAGCTGCCAAACGAGCTCCTGTGCGGGCTGGGAGAGAAGGGCAGCGACCTGTTTGTCATCCTTGATGGCCGGGTCAATGTGACCAGTGAGGATGGAGAGAAGCTCGCGGAAATCGGACCTGGTGCCGTCATTGGCGAGGTCGCGCTCGTGGACGACCTCCCTCGAAGCGCCAACGCCGTTTGCATCACGGCCGTCCACTTCGCCCGTCTGCCAGCCAAAGAGCTCCGAGCGTACATGGTGAAGAACAAAGAGGTGGGCTTCCATATGCTCGCCAATCTCTCGCGTGTCCTGAGCGCGCGCCTGCGGACGACGAACGTCGTGATCGATGAGCTGGCAGGCAAAGCCCGCGATCCTTGGGACTTCGCGACCTGATCTCTCTGGCAGATTCACTGGCACGAAGTTCGTCGGGAGACGGAAGAACCCTGCAAGGAGTCAACTTGCAGACAGGATCCATCTCTGGCGCCGTTTCCTACGCCCTTTGGGGCGTTCAGTCGGCGCAAGCGGAGGTCGAAACGGCGCTCGAGAACGTGATGGACGGTGATCAAGACCTGGCCCAGACCTGGTCTTCATTGAGTCTTGCTAAGACCAAACAGCAAGCTAGTATCCAGGTACTCAGAACGGCGCTCGACTCTGAGAAAAGCGTCCTGGACATCTTGGTCTGATCCGGGCGCCGTTAGGTAACCTGACGGTATGCCGACGGAGCAGATTGGCGCCCTTGTCGCCGCCGTGTACGAGCTGCAATCATCGTGGCTCGAGCCCCGTCTCAAAGCGATTGGCGTCTCGTGGGGCACGTTTCAGCTCCTGACGACAGTGAGTTCGGCCGGAAAGAAGGCAAGTCAAGTTGAAGTCGCCCGACGTCTGGGAGTGACGGCAGCGACCCTGAGTGAGACAGTCTTCTCTCACGTGCAGAAGGGCCTCCTGGAGCAAGTCCCCAGCCAGCAAGACCGACGCGTCAAGATCCTTGCTCTCACCGACCGGTCCAAGACCCTGATGAAGCAGATCAAGCGTCTGGTCTCGGAGTCCGAGAAGACGATGGTGAAAGGGATCAGCGACACCGAAGCCGAACGGCTGTCAGGGCTCCTTGAGAGGGTCATGTCGAACCTCGAATCCGACTTGGGAGGAGGAGAGTGAACTGGTTTTCCAGTCTTCGACAGAACTCGATGTGGAAAAACTGCAAAAAGCGCGGCGTTGTCCTGCGAATTTGCGTCAGTATGATCGAAAGAACCGAGGAACGGCGCCCATGATCCGGATCGTTGGAGTGCAGAAGAGCGAGGCGATTGGCAAGGAGTTCATCCTCCTTCAGAACCAAGGCTCGATGCGTGTGCCTCTTCGTGGTCACGCTGTCGTGGCGGAAGCCGCCTTCGACGAATCCTCGCTCTGCCCAGGAGTCCATTTCTTCTCGGACGAGATCGATCTGATGCCAGGTTGGTACGTCCTTCTCCGCACCTGTCCAGGCACGTCTCGCTGGTCGACGACTGCCGACGGTCACCGGGTCTACCATGCTTACATGGATCGTGTGACACCCGTCTGGAACGGCATCTGTGGGCCGATTCACGTTCTTTCGCCCCAGCACACTTTCTGTGAGAGAGTGGCCGAAGCGCTTCTTGTCGGCTAACTCGAATTCAAGAAGTTCATTGCCTTTTCCGCGCCCTCGCTGAGCCACAATTCACAGCCCTCTACCGAGCGCGACAGAACCGTGCTCAAGGTGGACCGCTCCTGCGGGCTGAACCGGCTGAGCACATGGTCGATCGCGTCCCCTTCCTTCCCGATCCCAACCTTAAGGCGGGGATACTCGTCTGTTCCCAACTGCTGGATGATTGATTTGTGCCCGTTGTGCCCGCCAGAGCTACCCTTTGCCTTGAGCCGAAGCCGGCCGAGCGGGAGATCCATGTCGTCAGCGACAACAAGGATATGGTTTGGTTGGATCGCAAACGTCCTCGCTAAGGACGCGACCGCCCGTCCGCTCAAGTTCATGTAAGTCAGTGGCTTGACAAGTACGACAGAGCAGCCGGAAACCAAACCGATGCCGTACTGAGACTGGTATCGGTGCGTTTTGAGAGCGATCCCCTTGGCCTTGGCCAAGCTCTCGACTATCTCAAATCCCACGTTGTGGCGCGTCCCTGCGTATTGGGCTCCGGGGTTGCCCAGCCCGACGATCATCGCGACTGGTGGCAGTTCAGGCTCTTGACGCCGCTTGATGAATCCCATGGGTGTGGAAGGCGGTCGGTCCTGATGTCGGCTTCGCTCGTACGACACCAGCCATCAAGAGAGTCAGAATGAGCAGGCCCAGCACGATCCTATACACGATGAAGACGCCCGTTGAACGCGTCTGGAGGTACTTCATCAGGAACGATATGGACCAGTATCCGGTGACAAAGGCCACGACCGTGGCGACTAGGGTCGGAACTGCCCCGGCGCCAAGCAACTCGTGTCGCTCCTTGAACATCTTGTACAGACCCGATAGGATCACTGCGGGAATCGACAACAAAAACGAGTAGCGGGCCGCAGTCGCACGGTCCATACCGCTGAACAATGCCCCTGTGATCGTGCAGCCGCTCCGGCTCGAGCCAGGAACGAGAGCCAGACACTGCCAGAGACCGATCACGATACCGTCCTTGACCGTCACGTCCGACAGCCCTCGTTTGCGCTTCCCGACCGCTTCGGCGGCCCAAAGGAGAAGGGCGAAACTGATGAGGGTGCCGGAGACGATCACAGCCGATCGGAAGTCGGTGTCGATCTTCTTCTCAAGGGCCAGTCCGCACACGGATATCGGAATTGTCCCCAGGACGATTCCCCACGCAAGACGAGCCTCGCTGCTGTTCCGCTTGGTCGGATCGCTGAATGCCGCCGTCCAACCCTTCAACGTCCTGGCCAAGTCATGTCTGAAGTAGATCAAGACGGCGAGGATGGTGCCGAGTTGGATCACGGCCGTGAACCCTGCCCCTGCGTCGTTCCAATGCAGCAGGTCGGGAAGGAGGAAGAGGTGCCCGCTACTGCTGATCGGCAGGAACTCGGTCAGACCTTGGATCAAACCAAGGACTACAGCTTGAATCAGGTCCACATGGACTCCTGAGGTGAAGTCACGCCAAATCGGTCCAAGGTAGCCCATCGGATCCGGCAGGCGGCACGGCCGTCGCCATACGGGCTGAGAGCTTTGGCCATACGCGAGTAGTCCTCACTAGAACTCAGAAGCCGCGTTGCCTCCAACACGATGGCATCCTCGTCCGTCCCAACGAGCTTCGCAGTGCCGGCATGAACTCCTTCGGGCCGCTCCGTGGTCTCTCGCAGGACGAGGACAGGCACCCCAAACGTCGGCGCCTCTTCCTGTATTCCACCGGAATCAGTTAGCACCAAGGTCGATCGCTCCAAAAGTTTGACAAACTCCGCATAGTCTGGCGGCTCGATCAACTCCGTCCGGGGCAGACCGCCTAGGACTGAAGACAAGACTTCCCTAACCTGTGGGTTTTTGTGCATCGGAACGACCAAAAGGACGTCGTCGAACGCAGTCACGATCCTCTTTGCCGCTTCAGCGATCCGTTGTTGGGGCTCTCCCCAATTCTCGCGTCGGTGGGTCGTCAACAAAACGACCCTCTCAGACCGATTCGCATACCATGCCCGCTTCTCGCTGGCCGCGATCAGTCTGACGGCATCGATCCCTGTATTTCCCGTGACGAAAACCGAATCGCGCTGCACGTTTTCCCGCGCGAGGTTGTCGGCGGCCCATTGAGTCGGCGCAAAGTGAAGATCGGCGAATAGACTCACCGCCCTCCGATTGAACTCCTCAGGGAATGGGTCGAATACAGTGTCTGTTCGCAGGCCCGCTTCGATGTGGGCGAAAGGAGTCTGACGATAGAAGGCGGACAGGCCAGCAACAAAAGTCGTCGTTGTGTCCCCTTGCGCGAAAACGACGTCGGGACGGTGGAGCTCAAAGACGGCATCCAGACCGACCAGCGCGCTCGATGTCAGTTCGGCCAACGACTGGCCATGCCGCATCAAGCCGAGGTCGTCCGTCGCGTGGAGTCCGAAGGCTCCCAGAGCTTGATCCAACATCTCACGGTGTTGCCCGGTGGAGACGAGGACTGTGTCAACGGAGTCGGCGAACCGTTGAAACTCAAGAACGACGGGGGCGGTCTTGATTGCGTCGGGTCTCGTCCCGACAACGAAGACCGCTTTGAACTTAGCCATACATCCTCACGATCGCAATCAGTGCACCGCATAGCGTGATCGCGACGACGTACAACACCCATACTGCCTGTCGCTGCGACAAACCCTTGGCCAACAGGGTGTGGTGCAAGTGACGCTTGTCGGCTTGCGTGATCGGAGATCCGCTCATGGCCCGGCGAATGACAACGATCGCCGCGTCGAACAAGGGAACAGCGAACACGAGCACGGGAATGAAGACGGCCAAGGCCGCGGCCGTCTTGAGGGCTCCGACGATCGATAGAGACGCCAGCCAGAATCCGAGGAACTGTGCACCGCCGGTTCCCATGAAGATCCGGGCCGGATTGTAGTTGTACCGGAGGAAGCCGACAGAGGCGCCCGCCGCCGCTGCCGAGATCAAGGCGACACGCGGTTGCGACTCGTACGTCGCGATGATGGCCAGAGTGCCTGCGGCTATGCTCGCGATACCGGCGGCAAGGCCGTCGATTCCGTCGATCGTGTCCATCGTTTTCGTGACAACGAAAATGTAGATGGCCGTGAGGACGAAAGCCCATCCGCCGAAAGCCACCCAGTTCGTGTGGTGCCCAAAGATAGGCATCTCCATGCCCTGAATCTGCACTCGGCCCACACGGTTGAAGGGTAGCTGGACAAGGAGGCCCACTGCCACCAAGTACGCAAGCTGGATCTTGGCTGACAATTGCTTGAGGTCGTCAATGGCTCCGAGCACGACCACGACCCCGCCCAGCGCGATCATGCCCCACAGGTAAGGCGGGAACGGAGACCGCGCGTTGGTCACGGGCAGCATGATCAGGAGGGCGGCCACAACTCCTCCGTAAATCGCCATGCCTCCCCAGCGAGGGATCGGCTTTGTGTGGACACGTCGGTCGTCACGAGTCGGATCGTCGACGGCTCCCCGCTTCGTCGCCAGAATGCGCACCAGGGGCGTCAGGCCGACCGTGATGAGCATGGCGACCACCATCGTGAGCAAGGGATAGCGAAAACCCGCCATCGGGTCTTGCCCCGGGATCTTGGCGAAGAGGACGATCAACTGCTGCACTTAGCCGAGCTCTACTTCCTCTAACCTACCATCAAGGTATCGGAAGACCTCCATTCGGGCGTCTCTGAAGAGTTCCAACGAAAAAGGATCGGGATAGTCTCCCTCGTAGATCACGCGGGTGATGCCAGCGTTGATGAGCATCTTCGCACAAGCGTTGCACGGTTGGCACGTGACATATATCGCCGCACCCTCACAGGCGATGCCCAACATGGCGGCCTGCAGCAGCGCGTTCTGCTCTGCGTGCAGAGACCGGATGCAGTGGCCAGCCCTCATGCAGCCTTCCGGCCAGTCCTTCTTGTCACCGCTTTCCGGACAGTGGGGCAGGCCACGCGGAGCGCCGTTGTATCCCGTTGCCAGGATGCGGCGGTCGCGGACAACCACAGCGCCCACGGAGAGCCGCGGACACGTTGCCCTTGTCGCGACCAAGTGCGCGATCTGAATGAAGTAGCTGTCCCAACTCGGGCGGTCAGCCATGACGGTGATTATGCGGGAAGGAGGCTTGTACCCAAAGACGACTGAGTCTTCGGGCACAACCCACTCGAAGCCTGATCATTCGGAAAGCGGCCAAGTCTTGATCTCAGCCTTTTCGATGACAACGGCCTTTGCCGGATCCACACGACCGTTCTCGCCGCGTCCCGTCGGGCCAGTCGCCACGATTCTGTCGACCACGTCCATGCCTTTGACGACAATGCCGAACGCCGTGTAATTGTGGTCGAGGAACGTGCTGTCCTTGACCACGACGAAGAACTGACTGCCGGCCGAATCCGGGTCCGACGACCGGGCCATGCTCAAGATTCCGCGCTTGTGGCTCACATCGTTGAACTCAGCCTTGAGCGAAAAGTCCGGCCCTCCCGTGCCCCACATGTCGGACTTAGACAGGTCTTTGGTCAACGGATCGCCACCTTGGATCATGAACCCTGGTATGCACCGGTGGAAGCGTGTTCCGTTGTAGAACCCGTCATTGACGAGCTTCTTGAAGCTCTCAACGTGCTTCGGTGCCTTTTCGGGGAAGAACTTGAGGACAAACTCGCCCTTGTCGGTCTTGATCACCGCCACTTCCTCGCCCTTGGCTGGCGTGGGGGCATCGGGAGCTGCGGTCTGGCCGAGGTGGGTGCTGTCTTGCATCGTGACTGGTTCCTTGGGAAAGCCTCCCACAGTCACCAAAGAAAGAGCGAGAAGGGCGGCGTTCACAGCGCAGATTATGCCACCTCGCGCAGGAGCAGGGGATTACCCCCATTGCCTGTCAGGAATGCTGTACCGACGCATCATTAGAGTTTTCTTTGGCATACTGTAGGTGTCATCGGTGCGCGAAGCGCTCTGGTGTGTCGGAGTTTTTGATGAACCTGATGCTTGCTGCCCTCGTCGTTTTGACCTCGAGCGGCTCACTAACCGCTCGTGTGGACCGCATGTCCGACGGATCGAGGGTCTTGCTTGGCTCGATCGTCTTGCGACAAACCGACTCGAATGTCACGGGTCTGCGGACCCTCTCGATCCCCCATTCGGACACGAAGGTCGTTGTCTGGGACGAGGGATCGTCGTCTTCCAAGCAACAGTTCTACGCAGTCACAGGTCGGGATGGCTCGCTCGAACGGGTCGCGACGAGTTCGGGGGAATTGCGGTTACGAGCAGGCTCGTTTGATCCGCTCAAGGGCGTGCCCACCGTTCCATCAAGCCTGAAAGCAAGGGACGGAAACGAGATGTTCGTTGTTCAGTTTGTTTCCCAGCCCCTTGAGGAGTACCGGTCGATGATTCAAGCCGCGGGAGGAGTCATCGAGAACTACCTTCCAGACAACGCCTATGTCGTCCAAGTCCCGCCGCAGAGGATTCCGGAGATCCGGGCGATGCCCTTCGTCCGGTGGGTCGGACCGCTTGAACCAGCTTGGCGTCTGGACGAGTCCCTCGTTGCGGGCATTGCGCACGCTACTCTCACGACTGCGGAGTACAACGTCCAGATCGCCGGCGACGACCGAGTAAGGAAGCAGGCGGTCGCTCGGGACATTCAGGCACTTGGCGGGGTCGTCCTGGCTTGCCCGGATGCTGGCACGATCATGGAAGTCCGCCTTGAGCCAAAGGCTGTCCCCCAAGTCGCGGCAGTCAACGGCCTCCTCTTCATGGATCTTAAGGGTCGACCTGAGCCAGACATGAACAACGTGAGGGCGATCACGGGTGCCGACACCATCCAGGCTGTGGCCGGCTATTCCGGACAAGGAGTCAACGCGCAAGTCATCGATGGCGGATTCCGCGCCACGCACCAGGATTTCGTCGGTCATGTGACTGTCCGCAACAATAGTTCCGACACGAGCCATGGCTCCTCGACCACCGGCATCGTGTTCGGGAGCGGGAAAGCCAACGGCCAGGGCAAAGGCATGCTTCCTGACGCGCAAGGCGTGTTCACGACTTATTCGACAGGATGGACCGGTGCCCAGCGGCTGAGCCTGACCCAGGACACGGTCAACACCTACCACTGCGTGATCGAGTCGAACAGCTGGGGCGATTCCCTGACCGGCTCCTACACCACGATCTCCTCTTACATGGACGAGATCATCTTCAAGACTGACCTGCTCATATGTCAGTCGATGAGCAACTACGGCAACAATTCCAGCGTCCGGCCGCAAGCTTGGGCGAAGAACATCGTCTCGATCGGAGGCGTGTACCACATCGACAACCAAAACCTCGCCGACGACCGTTGGAACAGCGGCGCCAGCACAGGCCCCGCTGCCGATGGGCGCATGAAGCCCGAACTGTGCTTCTACTACGACTCGATCTTCTGTCCGACCAACACTTCGGACACTGCCTACACGACCGGATTCAGCGGGACGAGCGCGGCAACGCCGATGTCGGCGGGCTGCTTCGGCCTGTTCTATCAGATGTGGGGCGATGGAATCTTCGGCAACACCTGCCTGGGAGCGACGGTCTTCGACAACCGAGCCCACAGTTCGACCGCGCGCGCCATGGTCATCAATCAAGCCATGACGTACCCGAACACGCAAAACGACATCGAAAGAAGGATCCAAGGATGGGGCCTGCCCAACGTCCAGAACATCTACGACGTCCGGAACTCCACGTTCGTCGTCGACGAGTCTGACTTGCTCCAGAACATGCAGTCGAAGACGTACCGGCTTTATGTCGCTCCGGGCACGCCGTCGTTCAAGGCGACCCTCGACTACACCGACTACTGGGCCGCGCCTAACGCCAACCCCACCCGTGTCAACACGCTCACGCTTCATGTGACGGACCCGACCGGAATCGGCTACTACGGCAACAACGGCATGCTCGCAACCACCGACGCCCCGAACGTGACTGCTGCAGGCGGCGGCGCCGACACCCGCAACACCCTTCAGAACGTCTGGATCAACAACCCGCAACCTGGAGTCTGGACGGTGACGGTCTCGGCCGACGCCCTGGTTCAAGACGGCCACACAGAGACCACGGAAATGGACGCCGACTTCGGCCTGGTCGTCAGCGGAGTCGTTTCGAGCATCCTACCCAGCACCCTGTCGTCCTACAAGCCGCTCAGCATCGTCAGTGGCGGCATCACCGAGCTCGCCAAGAGCGACAACAGCTACGTCGCCCTTCGCGCCCCGCTCCAAGCCACGAACCAAGCCTATGTCCAAAGCGGCGTCGTCGTCACCGGCCAGAGCCCCGTCGCCAACCCCACTCGGCTCAATCTCGTCGCGGAGGGCGAGTCCAACTTGAGCAACGTCCACATGAAGGTGCTCTACTGGAACTACGCCATCGGCGACTATGAGCTGGTCTCCGACACGGCCGCCACCTCCGGCGACAGCGCCGTCAACGCCGACGGCACCGGTGACCTCAGCCGCTTCGTGGATCAGGCCACCGGCGAGGTGAAGGCCGCGGTGTACTTCGAGCGGAACCAGACCCTGCCCGCCCAGACCAGTTGGGCGAGCAAGCTGGACCACACGCGCTGGTTCGTGAACCCGTGACGCGTGAGCGGGCCCGGCTTCTGGTTGGGCCCGCTCTTTTTGCCTCGCCAAGTCGCGACAGTGCATAATCCCAGGCATGTTCCGCCGGTCCGCATGGATCCTTTCCGCCGCTTTGGCGTTGATGTTCGCCCAGGGTTGCTCCCCGACGAACGACCAAAAGAAGGACGACTCGACGACGCCTCCGCCGACTGAGCAAAAACAGGACACGCCCCCCGCCCTGCCTCCGCTCGCCGACAAGCCGAAGGATGGCGACGACGTGGCCGTGCTCGACACCAGCATGGGCAAGATCGTCATCATGTTCTATCTGGACCGCGCGCCCAAGAACGTCGGCAACTTCATGAAGCTCGCCAACGACGGCGTGTACAACGGCACCCGCTTCCACCGCTGCATGCCCGGATTCATGGTCCAGGGCGGCGACCCGCTCTCGAAAGACATGTCCAAGGCCGATGCTTGGGGCAGTGGCGGCAACGAGTACACCGCTCCTGACGAGTTCAACGACATCGACCACGTCCGCGGCATCGTCAGCATGGCCAACACCGGCCAACCAAACTCGGGAGGCTGCCAGTTCTTCATCGTCGTCAAGGACTCCTCGTTCCTCAACGGACACTACTCCGCCTTCGGCAAGGTCGTCCAAGGCATGGACGTCGCCGACAAGATCGTCGCGACGGGCCCGACCGACCAGAACCTGAACGGCAAGGTCGACCCCAAAAAGGCCGTCCTGCTCAAGTCGGTCAAGATCGAAAAGTGGCCGGTCAAGTGACCCGGGAGCAGCGCGCGTCCTCGCGCGCCCAAGCGCTTGCAGCGCTTGAATAGATCCACGCCCCGCGCGTGAGGTCTGGGGGCGCTCAGAGAGCGCCCCGGCGCGCGAGGACGCGCGCTGCTCCCTTACGCCACCTTCAACTGCTGCCCGCCGCTCGGATAGATGACGGCCGTGTTCGAAGGCAGCGAGACGATGCCGTTCGCCGTCGCGCTCACGCGGAACCAAGCCTGCGCACCCGGCGTAAAGCCGCTTACCGTCAGTCGCGCTTTGGTCGTCGTCAGCAGGATCGTCCAGTTCAGGTTGTCGGTGCTCGTCTCGATCAAGAACGTGACAGAGCCCGGGTTCCCGTTGCGGTTCCATTCCAGTTCCACGGTGCTGTTCGCATAGGGCGTCGCCAGCAGGCCGGTCGGCTCTTGCGGCACCACTTTCGTCCCGCTCGTGTCGTGCACCGCGTAGCCCGCCGCCACCAGCATCTCGGGCGAAACCGTCGGGTTGTTGTAGATCACCGCCCCGATCGCGTTCAGCGCGTCCACCACCGTGGCCTTGTCCGCGGCCTTGGCTTGGGTCGCCGCCAGAGAAGCCGCCCGCGCGGCGGTCGCGTTGGTGATGCTGCCGTCAAAGCCGGTGACGGCCGTGTCGAGGGCGGTGGCCAGCGTGTTCGAGGCGCCGTACGCCAAGAGGTTGGCGCTGATGGTCGTGTAAGCCTGGTGAGCCGCTTGGGCCAAGTCGGCGTCGTTCCGCTTTTGCCAGTTGTTCTGTCCCATTGTCTTCTTCCTTGGCCGACCTTTCGGGGCGGCTCAACGGGGATTCTCGGCCTAACTTGACTTTTCTGTAGCCCTTGGAAAAACCTCCGCGTCAGGCGCCGGGACCACTTTTCCGTCCGCCGGGACCGTTTTTCCGTCCACCGCGACCATTTTTCTGTCCGCCGGGAAGACTTTTCTGTCCGCCGCGACCATTTTTCCGGACAGCGGCAGGGGCTTTCCGGGCGGAAAATCCGCTCCGGCGAACGCCACGTGACGCCGGTCATGCCCCTCGGCGCAAAACCGTGCCAGGTTAAAAGGCATGCTCGCCGCCCTCGTGCTCGCCGCCACAATCGGACAAATGCAGGAGACACCCGCCCACCAAGAGCAGCGCCTGGCATGGTTCCGCGCCGCCCGCGTCGGGATGTTCATCCACTGGGGACCGGTCAGCCAAAAGGGCACCGAGATCGGATGGTCGCGCGGCCAGGAGGTGCCGGTCGAGGAGTACGACAACCTCTACAAGACCTTCGATCCGACCCAGTTCGACGCCGAAGCTTGGATGAAACTCGCCGCCCAGGCAGGGTTCAAGTACGTCGTGCCGACCGCCAAGCACCACGACGGCTTCTGCCTGTGGCCGAGCAAGCAGACGGACTACACCATCGCTCACACGCCGTTCAAAAGGGACGTGATGGGCGCGATCGCGGCGGCGGCCAAGAAGCACGGGCTGGCCATGTGCAGCTACTACTCCATCCTCGACTGGCACAACCCGCTCTACCCCACCGGCAGCCCGGGCGGCACGACGATGAAGCCGCGCCCCGACATGCCGGCGTACATGAAATACGTCAAGGTCCAGCTGACCGAACTTGTCAAGAACTATCACCTGAAGATGTTGTGGTTCGACGGCCAGTGGGAGCACCCCTACACGATGCAGATGGCGACCGACTTGCGGCAGTTCCTCTGGAACCTGGACCCGGCGCTGGTGGTCAACGACCGGATCGGCAAGGGCGGCACCGGCGACTACGACACGCCCGAGCAGCGGGTGGGCGGCTTCCAGCGGGGTCGGGCTTGGGAGACGTGCATGACGCTCTGCACGCAGTGGGCGTGGAAGCCCGACGATCGGATGAAGTCCCTGCCCGAGGTCTTGCACATTCTCGTCGAGACCGTGACGGGCGACGGCAACCTGCTGCTGAACGTCGGGCCGATGCCGGACGGACGCATCGAGCCGCGTCAGGCTGACCGCTTGCGCGAGCTCGGCGCCTGGCTGAAGAAGTACGGAAGCAGCGTCTACGGCACGCGCGGCGGCCCCTGGAAGAACGGCGCCTGGGGCGGCGCTACGTGCAAGGGCAAGGAGGTCTACGTGCACTTACTGGACTGGAAGGGTGGCCGCGTCGCCTTTCAGGCCCTCCCGGCGAAGGTGAGGAAGGTCGAGTGCCTGACGCCAGGCACCGTGAAGCTGGCGACCGACCTCAACTTTTGGACGCTGACCGGCGAGAGCAAGGGGGAAACCGACACGATCGTGCGGCTGACCTTGGACAAAGACGCGTACAAGCTCGGCGTCTTCCGCGCACCGGGCTAGGTGTCCGGAGCCCCCTCCTCGTCTTCGGGGATGGCTCGTGCCCCGACGATGAGGAGGGGGTTGGGGGTGGAGAAAGGGCGCTTCGGACCTCCATCCCCTAGCCCCTTCCTCATCTGCACAATCATCGGACGAGGAGGGGAAACCGGAATCTACCGACCGCCGAAACCGCTGAGCGAGGCGCCCTCGATGAAGAACCGCTGGGCGAAGGCAAAGAGCGCGACGACCGGCACGAGCGACATCGTGACGAACGCCATGAGCAAGCCCGGCTCGGTGTTGCGGTCGCCGTTGAAGAGCTGCACGGCATAGGAGATCGGCAGGGTTTCCGGCGAGGACGAGTAAACGAGCGGCCCCATAAAGTTGTTCCATGCACCCATGAAGGTCATGATCGCGATGACCGCCAGGGCCGGCTTGACCTGGGGGAGCATGACGGACCAAAGCGAGCGCAGGTAACTGCAGCCGTCGATCTTGGCGGCGTCTTCGAGTTCGTAGGGCACCTGCTCGAAAAACTGGCGGAGCATGAAGACCATGAACGCCGAGCCAAACCAAGCGGTGACCCACATCGGCTTGAGCGAGTCGATCCACCCGAACGAGCGGAAGATGAGGAACTGGGGGAGGAGCGTGACCGCCGCGGGCAGCATCATGGTGCTGAGCATGATCTTGAAAAGGACGTCCCGGCCGGGGAACCGCAGCCTCGCGAATGCGTAGGCGACCAGGCTGCACGAGACGAGCGTTCCGAGGACGTTCATGACGACGAGCCAGAGCGTGTTGCGGAGGTAGACCCAGCCGTAGTCGGCCTCGGGCGGCAGGTATTCGAGCGCCTCGACATAGTTCTTCCAGCGCAGGCTCATAGGACGGACAAAAGCGGTGGTTTTGGGAGCGAAAGTGTGGCGCTGTCCCTTCATGGACACGGGCTTGAGGATCTCGACGTCTTGGCTGCCGTCGGGGAGCTTTTGGAAGATGACGCCTTCGACATCCTGGCCGTCCAGCTTGGCGGTCACGAGTTCCATGTCCCGTGGGATCTGCTTGGCTTGGGCCTTGGGTACGTTGAAGGTGAAGCCTCCGAAGTAAAGCGGATGGGCGATGCGGAGGGTCAGCGTCCCGTCGGGATTCGCTTTCTCCAGGTCTGCCTGCACCGTCATGCCTTTGTACGGCGCCTCGTAGTAAGGGCTCTCAGGGTCGAGGACCGGCGCGGTCTGCTTGACTCGCGGAATCCACACGATGCCGTGCGGGCTGGACATGTCTTGGTCTTCTTTGAAACTCGTGACAAGGAGGAAGAGGAAGGGGAGACCGAAGACGACGCAACCGACGAGGAGTCCAAGTTGGGTGGCGACGGTGGCCACGATGCCCTTCGCCCGGGCCGACCTCGAGGCCAACGAGATGGCGGTCACGGCCGCCACAGCAAGGGTGGCGACGGCACCGAGACTCGAGGGGCTCATGAAGATATGCCCCGTCAGGAACTCGACCGGTTTGGGATTGGCCCGAGGCAGGAGCCAACAGCCTGCGGACGCCGCCGCCCAAAGAACCGGCACGAGCCAACGACGGCTTTCCCGACTGCCGCTCACGGCCTGAAAGAAAGTGACGAGGGCGACGATCGCACAGAAGACCGAGAGCCAGACTTGGACTGCCAGAGCTGGCCACGCGACGGGGATCCCCAGCCCATGAGGTGGGAAGAGCCCTTCGCCGATCAGAATCCCGGCCCCGCCGAGACCCATGCTCCAGCCCAGGCCAACGGCAGTAGCGTGCCTGTCCATCCCTGGCGGCTTGAAGATCAACCTGGCCGCGAGCAGCAAGCCCCGCAGACCGAGCACGATCCCTGCCCAGAACATGAGGGCTGCGAGTGCGTGGATCCCCTCTTTCATGGCTGCACTTCCGGCGGGCCGACCGAGCAACGAGCACTGGTCACTTGTCGGCCTCCACATAGACCCACTTCTTCGACAGTCTGAATTGCAGGAGGGTCAAAGCGAGGATGACGATGAAGACGAACCAGGCGAGCGCTGACGCGTATCCGAGCTTGAAGAACCGAAACGCCTGCTGGAACAAGTAGACGACAGGGGTCAGCATCGAGTTCGAGGGCCCCGCCAGCCCGGTGTCCGGACCCATGAAGACGTAGACCTGGTCGAAAATCTGGATCGCTCCGATCAGCCCCGTGACGCAATTGAAGAAGACAATGGGACTGAGCATCGGCAGAGTGACTTTCCAGAACTGCTGCCAGGCGTTGGCACCATCGATATGAGCCGCTTCGTAGAGTTGTCCTGGCACTCCTTTGAGCCCGGCCAACCAAAGGATCATGCCGCCGCCCGCGCCCCAAACTCCCATGAGGATCAGGCCCGGCTTCGACCAGTCAGCCACCTGAAACCAGCCGGGGGGTGCGACATGCGTCCAGTTCGTGATCGTCTCTTGCCAGAGCGAGTTGATGAGGCCCTTGTTGGGGTCGCCACTGAGAACCCAGCTCCAAAGGACTGCGCTCGCGATGGCGGGAACGATCGCCGGCATGTAGAAAACAGTCCGATAGAACCGGATGCCTCGGATCGAGGTGTTCAGCAACAGGGCCACCGACAGTCCAGTGACGATGCCGAGCGGGACGCCAATCCCGGTCAGATAGAATACGTTACCAAACGCCTTGAGGACGCTTTCACGGTCAGCGCCGAACATGTCGGTGTAGTTGCCTAGTCCGACAGCCCGCGGCTCGCTCAAGACGTTGTATTGCGTGAAGCTCATGAAGATCGAGGCGATCATGGGCCCTAGGGTGAACACTAGAAAGCCGATCGCCCACGGCGAGATCAGGAGGTACGCCCAGAACGCCTCGCTCCTCGCTAGCCGACCCAGCTTCTTGCGCCGGAACGACCAGACGGACCATCCGAGCAACCCCAGACCGAGAGCGCAGCAACCGAATGTCGGCGGTCCGAAGCTGAACGGCTTGAGGTGGCTGTACTCGAGATCGGCGTCGAGCTCCCGTTGGACGGCGGCTTGGCTGTCCAGCAGGGCCTGCTTCGGTGTCTTCTCCAGCTTGCACGCCGCCTCGAGTGCTTCGACATGTTTCGACCACAGTGTCTGCCCGACCACGGTCGGCGGGCGGATCCGGCCGACGTCGGCGAGCTTGACGTGCATGGCGAGCGCGGCCGCAAAGTTGGGGTTCTTGGGCGAGAACTGCTCAAGCAGCGCAAGATTGGCTTCACGGTTCGCTTGGATCCGCGGCACGTACTCTCGGCCGCGACTGCGATCGTAGTTAGCCTGGGCCTTGGCCTCGGTCAGCCGTGCTTCTTTGCTCGCCAAGAACTTAATGAACCTCCACGCCCCATCGAGGTTCTTGGCCCCGGTTGGTATCGCGTAGCTGTAACCACCGATCCACGTGACAAAGGTGTCCTTGTCGTCGGCGAAGGCGCCCCGATGGTAGTAACGGTCATCCGGCACTGGCGGAGGCCCGACACCAAAGTCAAGGTCGGGACCGTACCGGCTGAGCGAAGAAAGGATCCAGTCCCCGTCGATCTTCATCGCGACTTTTCCGAGGATGAAGGGGTCGTTCTCGTTACTCAGAAACCCGCTTTGGAACTGCTGGGCCCGGTCATAACCACCGAGGATCTTGTAGCCGTCGACCATGAACTGCAGCGCCGTCTCGGCCTGGGGAGAGTCGAGCGTGCACCTGGTTCCATCAGCCGACATGAAGCTGGCGTCCATTTGGAACGCGAAAAGATACAGCCAAGAGTTGCCCCAGTTGGGGATGAATCCCGCAGTGACGAGGTTGCCCCGTTTGTCGCGTTCCGTTAGGATCTTGGCGTAGGCGAGCGTTTCGCTCCATGTGCGCGGTGGCCGGGTTGGATCCAGGCCTGCCTCGCGCAGTTCCTCAGCGTGCCTTTGAAAGATGGTGCGGTTCCAGTACAGGATGCGGTCGTCGGCCCCACTCGGTATTCCATAGGTCTTGCCGTCGTACTGAGTCTCCTTCCAAGCCGGAGCGTAGTACTGCTCGGGCACAGGACAGAGTGGATCTTTGCCGCGGTCACGTGCGATGAGATCGTCGAGCGGGCGGAATGCGCCCCGGCTTGCCCAGTCGCTGAGACTGAAGCGGTCCTGCGCAATGACGTCCGGCGGAACCTTGCCAACAATCGCTGTCAGCAGTTTCTGGGGGTTCATGTCGCCTGCCCCCATCTTTGTCGACTTGATCTTCAGGTCGGGGTTGAGACGCTCGAAAGCGGAGATGACCGCTTCCTGGCCTTTGCTGTCGGGGCCGGGAGTCAGGCCCCAGACGTTCACGATGGACTTCTCAGCGAAGGCCGCCGTGCCAAGCGTCGTCGCAAGGAACAGACTCAAAAAGCGCAATGCGCTTTCATTGTGGCCGATGCACAGCATCCTTGCTCTGACGAGTCGAGAAGGAAAGAGCCGCAAGACCACGGAGCTTGGGGTCTGGCGGCTCCATTCAGGCATCTCGTCCTTTCTCTAGTCGGCAACAAGCGGCTAGTGCCCAGCGTTGCGCGCCTTCATCTCGTCGTTTTCCTGACGTTCGTTCGAACCAGAATGCGCCTGTCCGCCCGAACGAGAGTCGACCGGTGCGCCACTCTGGTCGTCGACTGTGCCGCCGGTCTTCTGTGCGTTCTGAGAGCGGAAGTCGTCCATCGATTTCTCCAGCTCTGGCGAGGGCCTCGTCGAATCCGAGCCCAGTGACTTGATGCCGAAGAAGATCAGCCCAGCAGCGATGACCGCCCCCACCACGACCAACAGCACAGTCGGGACATTGCGTTTCATTGCCCTTGGACTGTCGTTTCACCGGGAACCGCGCAGTTGCGGTTGTAGTGGTTGGGGTCAGGTTGAGTGTCCCAAGCCATACAAGACATACCGCCAGTCCACTGGAGGTTGTTCTCGCCATCGATGTCCCAGGTTCCGGCGCGATGCTCGTATCCCTTGAACTCAGTGCCGTTGTTGTATCCGTCGCTTGTCTTGCCGGTTCCCTTTCTGTAGGTGGCATGACCATCGGCCATGGCCCACACGGAACCTTCGGCGTAGTCGTTGTTGATATAGCACCACGACTTGCAGATCTTGTTGGGCACACAGTTGGTGGAGCCGTCGCCGCCCAGGTTGATGTTGCGAGTGTCCTCGAACACAGCGTTGTAATAGCCAGGCGTTCCCGTCTTGGCCGCCCAATCCATGCTGGCCCAATACTTGGTCGGATCGCCCTTGGTGTTGAGCATCCGCTCTTCGCCGATCATGACCGTGTCCGCCGGTTGCGGGAAGTAGGTCATAGGCGGAGTCGAATAAGCCGCTTTTTGGTTGTATTGCGCACAGGCCTGATAGCCCCGGAAGAAGTTGGCGGCACCACCGTAGCTGCGTCTCACGCTGCCGAACGGGCTGGGATAGAGGGGCCCGCTGTCCATGTTCGACATGATGATCTGGTAGCTCTTCGTGAACGGCTGGATCAAAATGTCCCAGCTCATGCCATCGGATGGATCGCCGCCGCTCGTGCGAGGACCGCAGTTGAGACGATAGCGGGGCGGTGCCGCGTCGTCCTCGTTCTCTGCGTAAAGCATGACGGCCATGCCGAGTTGCTTCATGTTCGAAATGGCCACGGCCTTTTTCGCGGCGACCTTGGCCTGGGCAAACACCGGGAACAGGATCGCCGCAAGGATGGCGATGATCGCGATGACGACGAGGAGCTCGATCAGGGTAAAAGCCGATCGGCGGTAGTTATTCATGGATGTGCACCTATGGGATGGGATAAGTGGGAAGTCACGAGTGACGAGTGACGAGATTCGGAAAGCATGCTGGATTGCGCCGCAGCCTGTTCCTTTGGCGTTAGAACGACGATCGACAAGGGCTCGACGGTGACGGTGACTTGGCCACCTGCAGACGGTTGGGCCTCGTTTTTGAACTGCACTGATTGGGCGCCGTTCCAGGCTCGCCAAACCTTGGCCGCCCCCTTCAGCGCCACGTGGATCTCCTGCTTTTCCAGGCTTCGGTTCACGCCGACAACTGCCCACTGGTTCGCAAACTCGCGTCGAAAGACGAGGAGACCGCGCTTGTCGTCTGTGGCGATCAGGGCCGGGTCGCCCTCGGTGAGGGCCGGGACACCCGCTCGCAGCTGAGACAACGCCTTGTACGTGAGAAGGAACGGGTTGTTCGCAGTCACGAGATCCCAACGCATACCTCGCCGATTGTCGGGATCCTTGGCGCCCTCCATGCCCAGTTCATCGCCGTAGTAAACGCTGGGTGCTCCAACCCACGTGAACTGGAGCATCGCGGCCATTCGAGCCAACCGGGCGTCACCACTGCACTCGGTCAGGATCCGCGGGACATCGTGCGAACTGATCAGGTTCATCATGTTCCGAGAGACCTGGGTGCCATACGCGTCTTCCACACGCATGAGGTCGCTCCAGTACTGGCTGGGAGACGCGGTTCCGTGAGCCACAAACGCCAATACCGCGTTGCGGAACTGGTAGTTCATCACGGAGTCGAACATGTCTCCCTTCAGCCATGGTGAACCGTCGCCCCAAATCTCACCGACGATCCACTTGTCTTGTCCAAAGGCCTTGATGTGCCTCCGGAACAAGGGCCAGAAGTCGAACGGCAGTTCGTTGGGGACGTCCAGACGCCAACCCGCGATGGTGGCCGTCTTGCCCCAGAAGTCGGGAACGCTCAGCAGGTAGTCACGGACGGCAGGGTTCTCGTGGTTCAGTTTGGGCATCGAGGCGAACCCGAACCAAGCGACGTAGGGTGGCGGCATCTTGACCTCGACGGGGAACGAGGTGACGTGGTACCAGTCGAGGTAACGGGACTTCTGCTGGTTCTTGAGGAGGTCAGCGAAAGCGAAGAAGTCGGTCGCGGTGTGGTTGAACACTCCGTCCAGCACGACCCGGATGCCCTCGTCGCTCATCCTCTTGGTCAGGCTGGCGAACTCGGCGTTAGTCCCTAGTCTGTGATCGACACGCTTGTAATCGGTCGCTTCGTACCGGTGATTGCTCGGCCCTTCAAAGATGGGGTTGAAGTACACACAGTCGGCACCTAGGCTCTTCAGATAGTCCAAGTGCTCCCGAACACCGGCGAAGTCTCCTCCAAACCACGTGTACCAAGTGGGCTTGCTGTCCCAAGGAACCGTCCCGGGTGGATCATTGCTCTTGTCCCCGTCGGCAAACCTGTCTGGAAAGATCTGATAGATGAAGCTCTTCTGAACCCAGGTTGGCGGCACGAACGGGTGGTATGTCTTGGGATCAAGGACGAACCGCTCGTCCGCCGACGTGCCGTCCGACTCCTTCTGGTACCAAAAGCCCGACCGATCGTAGATGCCTGGTCCTCGCCCACCGTCATCCAGTTCAAAGTCATATCGGACGGGCTCAGTCCGGTTCCATGGAATGGAAGCGACATAATTCGTCGTAAACTCGTCGCCTCCGCGGTCCGCCATAACGACCTTCTGACGCTTGCCCGTTCCGACCTGAATGTCGACCGACACGCGCTCCACGTCGTTTGGCCGCGCCTGGAGGGTCAGAGTCAACCAGCCTCGGTCCCAATTGAGAGCTGGAAGCGTCTGTAAATGGTTGACGACACCGTAGGTGATCGTGCCGTCGCCCTTTCGAGCTGGCACGTCATATCCCGGGGGAAAGATGATTACGACCGAGTTCGTGTTGCCGTTGCCATCGTCCAGGGACGGTGCGCCCGGATCCGTGATCCAGGTCTCACCGTTGACGACAAACTTGTACTGGAACTTCCCAGGCGCGAGGGGCAGATCGATGCTCCAAGTCGTGCCATCGGCCTGCAAGCGCATGGGGTTGGCCTCCTTGCTCCAGTTGTTGAAGCTGCCCGCGAGGCAGACGGACCGGGTTCCCGCTGGGGCGCTGTAGCGGAACACGTGTCCCGGATTCGCCTCAGCGAGAGCCATCGCCGCACCCAAGAGAGCGATCAAAGCAACCCCCCCGTACGGATCGATGAGCCACGAACACGCAGGAAGCAAGGAACGACCACGCGCTTGGGTTCGACGAGCTCTTTGGAACCAGTCAAGTGCAGGAGTGTGGAAAGGGCGGTTCGCACTAGTCGCGGTATATCGAGGCTGACCGAGGAGAGACCGCACTCCAAGACAAGGCAAAGGTTGCTGTCGTTGAAGCTGACGAGCCCAAGGTCTTGCGGAATCCGGATCCCCAGCATCCTCGACGCGACGACCACACCCATTGCCATGTAGTCGTCCAGCACCACCATGGCTTCTGGAGCGTCTTTGCCGGACAAGGCTAAGAGCGCAACGTCGCGGGCAGCCTCAAGTCCGAAGTCCGAGTGCCACACCATGGGCTCGCTTTCGAATTGGTTGACAATGCGCGTGTAGCCTTCAATCCGGTCTTCACTGACAGTCACCCCATGGCGGCCCGCGATGAATCCCACCTTACGGTATCCGCTTTCGAACAGGTGTTGCGTCGCGATCTGTCCCGCATAGACATTGTCGTTGTCGACGGACCAGACCCTGTGACCCATGGGATTGCCGATGAGGACAAAGGGAAACCGGTCGCGCTGGAGAAGCTCTAACCGCTCATCGTCGGCTTCCGACTCCACGAGGACAAGACCGTCGACGCGACGAGTGCGGAGAAGTTCGTCGTAGGCCTCAAACTGGTCGGGGCCCTCTGGAACAGTCTCGATGCACAAGTGGTACTCGGTGTCCTCAAGCCCATCCAGAATCTCAGAGATCAGACTCGTGTAGAAGGGATCGCCATCGAGACCTCCATGGGGGCGTTTGACAGCCAGACCGATCAGACCCGTAGACTGAGTCCGAAGCGACCGGGCACGCACATCTGGCTGGTAGTTGTGCTGCTCGATCGCCTCGAGCACCTTTTGCCTGATGTCCGGTTCAACACGGCCATCGCCAGCCAGGACACGGGAGACTGTGGCCTGTGAAACCTGTGCGAATCGGGCGATGTCTTGTTGCGTGACCCTCATTGGCCGCGACCCTTTCGGCTGTGCATCCAGCCGGAGAATACGTATTCACAGTATACGGTGGTTTTGCGCGAATCGTGGGCCCACGGCCAGAAATGTGGAAAAAGACGGATCGGAAGCGATCGCCTTGAACGCTTGGTGGTTGGGCACTAGCGGGAGAGAGTGGTCGCTTCCCACTTCAGGGCCCTGCCGAGAAACTGCAGGTCCAGTTTCTCACTGGGGCCCGAGGATCCAACGACCTCTACGGGGCTGCCCACCGGCCAAGCGATCACGGGGTGCAGAGATCCAAAGCCGCTCTGTGTTTGATCCCATCGCGCGGTCGCACCACTAACGCTGACCGTACCCTTTGACCGGACACCCTTACGGTAGTCGAAGGTGAGGCCATCGTCCGCGCAGTATTCGGCCTGGGTCTCGCCGATCCAAGACGGGGGTACAGCCACCAACAAGACGGGGTTCGCCAGGTCGACCCTGTTGTCAGTCGGCAGTTCCGGTTGGATCGGGACGACAGCGCCCGACCTCAGGAACAGAGGAGACGATCCCAGAGGAACGCCGAGGCGGTGCTCACCTGGCGGGAGCCACTTTCCGGTGCTGAGGTTGTACCAGGGGTCGCTTCCGGGCAGAATCACGTTTCTGTCGGTCTGGCCTACACCGAGCACAGGGGCGTGAAGCACGAAGGGCCCAACCATGAACTCGTCGTTGACCGAGGCCAAAGCGGGATCGTCGAAGTCGTAGATCAGCGGCCTAACGATAGGATCACCCAATTCCTCTTGGCCGATGAACAGTTGGTAGAGATAGGGCAGAAACCGGTGACGCAAACGGATTGCATGGGCGAGCTGTTTGCGCGTACTGGCCGCATAGTGCCAAGGCTCCTCGCGCCGACTTTCGAGTGTCGAGTGGTTGCGGAAGAAGGGGAAAAGCAGGCAGGCTTGCATCCACCGGACCATGAGCTCGTCGTCGGCGTCGCCACCAAAGCCGCCCACGTCAGGGCCATTGAACGGAATTCCACTGAGCGACATCCCCAAAGTCGTCGGGACACATTGTCGAAGATAGAACTCGTTGGAAACGTTGTCTCCAGTCCAAACGGCGGAGTACCGGCTCGTGCCCGTCGAACCAGACCGGGAAAGGATGAATGGTCGTTCACCCGGTTCAGCCAGCATGAAGCCCTCCCGCGTCGCCATTTGCATGCCCAGTGCGTACTGGTTGCGGTGGAGCGCGTGTGGCTCCTTACCACGGTTGAAGAGCATCTCAGTGGGATCGACTGGACCAGTGGAGGGATCGTTCATGTCGACCCAAGCAGCCCCAAATCCCGACTGACGGAACTCCTTGGCATATCCAGACCACCATTCTCTGGCCGAGGCCAGCGTGAAGTCTGGAAACACAGTCTCGCCTGGCCAGACGATTCCGACGAACTCGCTTCCCTCCGAGTTGTGGCAGAAGACGTCTTTGGCATGGCCGTCATCGTACACGCGGTAGCCGTTCTCTCTCTTGACTCCAGGATCGAGGATGGGGACGATCCTTCTTCGAGAGTCAAGCCTTGAGACGGTCGCTTCTACCCCGCCCGGGAACTGCTTGGGGGCCACCTGAAAGACACGGGCGCCGTCCATGTAGTCCAGGTCGAGCCAGACCGCTGTGCACGGAATGCCGTGCTTTGCGAACTGCCTGTCAAGTTCCAAAATGTCCTTCTGACCTCCGTACCCCCAACGTGACTGGTGGTATCCCAAGGACCACAGGGGGGGCAAAGGAGTCTTCCCGACCAGTCCCTGGAGCTTGCGCGTCAAGCCGGCCAGGTCGTCGGACGTGAAGATCCAAAGGCTCGGTTCGCCATTCTCGCTCCCAAGGATCAGATGGCGTGATGTCCGCTGCCATTCGGCGAAGACACGTGTGCGGTCTGTGCCGGGCGTCTCCATGAACGTCACGCCAGGGTTGTGAAGGAGAAATCCCACCCACTTGCCACCGGTCCTTACCGCTACGTACGGAGTCGAGAAGTAGGTCGGATCGACCGGGTGATCCTTCCATTGCGACCAGTGGAAGTCACTCCACACATCTGTGTTCCAGAACTTGGTCCTGACTCCGGAAAGTTCGATGCGACCAAGACCCTTCTCACCCATGCCGAGGAATTGGGCGTCGTCAGAGACTTCGAACAGGAACATGGATGCCTCACCGCACACTCCAAACGCATGCCCTGGGACACTCTGAACAAGAGGCGTACCTGCTTGGTCCAGCAACGCCAGATCCAGTCCGGGCCCAACGCGGACGCGGCTGTCCGGGCTCGTTCCTGGCACGTCGAGTTCGAGCAACGACACGTTCGGGAGCCAAGTCCCCGGATCTCTTGCCGCCAGATGGAAAAAGCCATCCACATGGCTCGTGGCTGAAAACTGGAACTGCCTCTTCCCCGCTCGAGCCCTTCCAGTAGCCGCATCGAAGTCCGTCACGAATGAGAAGTTGGAGGGGTGCGGGTACTTCGTGTAGAACATCGGCGGCGCCATTGTGGACCAAACAGTAGCCGCCACCGGGGCCTTGGCAAATGTACGGGATTCCTCCAATTACCAGGGCCGTTTGTCCTTCTTGAGAATACGTATACTGGACTATAGAGATGAGGCCGCCGTATGATGGAGGCGACCGAGGTCGCTCTCGATTGCCGGGAGTGGAGTGGGCACATGAGTATTCGCGTTCTATTTGCAGCCGGTGTTGCCGTCCTAGCGTCGGCTTCGATGGCTCAGTACGTCGTCCGAGGAGAGTTCAACAACTGGGGTGCCGATGGTGACCTCGTCCTCAATGAGACCTTCAATGGCAGTGGGGTCTGGACAGCGACGCAGACTGGGCTGGTGGCGGGCCAAGGCTATGAGTTCAAGTGCACGACGCCGGACTGGTCATTCAACGGTCCACCTTCGAACGCCCGGACCGTCGCAGACGCCAACGGTGACATCACCTTCTTCTTCATGCCGAACACGACCTGGTCCGATGGCTGGAACCCGGCGAACGACAAGCGCGTGGGATGGGCCGATTCAGGGCTTTTTGGCTGGGACCTCATGGGTGACGTGAACGGTTGGACCGATCCGTTCGCTTCGATGACCGCTATGGGAAACGGGGTCTATCAGACCGACGTGTCGGTCGCGGCCGGCAGCTATCAGTTCAAGTTCCGCCGAGCCGGTGACTGGGGCTACTCGATCGGGGCCGACTTCGGCAACTCTTCCGGAAACGCCACGTTCGACTCGGACGGCGTCAACGCGGTTCGGTTCATCCTGGACCTGCCGAACGGGCGATGGACGACCGAGACCGTTCCCGAACCGGTTTCCCTGATCGCGCTGGGATCGGGCCTCGTCGCTCTCTTGGCCCGACGACGTAAGTAGCGACATCCTCTCCAAGTGTGGGCCCGGGCTGAGAGTCCGGGCCCACTAAGTTTGTGAAGCCACCTTCCCCACGATCTCGGCCGCGCGCTCGAGTTCCACAAACGAATTCAGGAAGTCGGGCCCCAAGCGGACAAAGCCGGACCGAGCGTCCACGCACGCGCCGCTCTTTGCTAAGGCTTTGGCTAGTGCATCGGCGTCCGAGTGAGGGATCAAGACGAACGCACCGTATTCGTCGTCGCGCCGTGGGTCGAACACCGGCACTCCGTTGGCTCGCAGCGCGTCCCGTAAACACCGTTGCCTCTCGAGATTGGCCTGACGAATCCGCTCGGCGCCCAGCGCCTCAACGATCTCCAGTCCAGGGTTCGCCTGGTAGGCCGTCAACACGGCAGGCGTACTCTCGAGCCAAGCGTCTCCCCCTTCAGCGAACTCAGGCGTCGGCGGACGCTCATAGGAAAACGTTTCCCTTTTCGCAAACCATCCGGTGTCGAGTGTTCGGCGACCGAGGTGGCGCGGATGGACCGCCAAATAGCCGGCCCCGGGTCCGCCCCGCAGATACTTGTAGGATCCCCCGATCAGGAAGTCCACGTCCGCCAACACATCTGGCAAAGGCAGAGCGCCGGCGGCGTGGTAGACGTCGAGAAGAAGCAGTGATCCGTTGGCACGGGCACGGTCTAGGATCAAGTCGAGACCCTTGAGGATCTGGCCGGTCGTGAAGAAGACCAAAGACGCGACGACCAAGTCGGTCTCAGGGCCAATAGCCTCTGCGATGGGCTCCGGCTCAAAGAGGGGAACGACGCCATCGCGGGCCGATGCATCGACCCAAGCGACTTGTGCGGCGCCGGCCTGTTCATAAGCCCTTAGCGTGAAGTCGATGCTGTCGAACTCACCAAGTGTCGTGACGATCTGAAGGGGATCCGGCCTGGCAAACGAGTTCAACACCGCTCGCAAGCCTTGGCCGGCAGACGCCTTGGGGACGACGCAGTCTGAGCCAGACAAACCAAGAATGCGCCCGATGCGGGCGCGAAACGCCTTGGCTTCCCCCATCCAGGCATCGTCACTCCAGCAGTCGTCCATCCGCTCGGCCCACAGGGCCATAGCCCGGTCCACGTTCTTGAGTGACTGGTCGGGGGGACGGCCCAAGGAGTGGTTGGCAAGATAGATGCCGTCGTAGCTGGTCAGGTGTCGGTCGAAGAGGGGCCGAAGGTGCGCCTTGACAAACGGTTCGTCGATCGGTCCGGGCGGCAGGGTCACCTCCCGATCTCCGTCCTCACGGCCCAAAGCTCGGGGAACAGCCGGATGTTGACGGCCTTCCTCAGGAAACTGACGCCCGAGCTACCGCCGGTTCCCATCTTGTGTCCAATGATCCGCTCCACCGTCATCATGTGCCGAAAGCGCCACAACGCGAACTGCTCCTCGACGTCGACCAGCTTCTCAGCCATCTCGTACGCGTCCCAATGCTGTTCCGGAAAGTCATAGATGAGCTTGAGCGCGGCTACGACTTCCTCACGCTCAGTGTAGGGCTGCGACCAGTCACGCTCCACCGAGGACTCCGGAATGGGAAACCCTCGCCTACTCAGGTGCCTCAAGAACTCGTCGTACAGGCTTGGAGAAGACAGAACCCCCCTCAAAGCGCCTTCGATCTCTGGCTTGTGCTTGAATACCCGGACGGCGTCCGGATCTTTGTTTCCAAAGAGGAACTCGATCATACGGAACTGGTGCGACTGGAACCCGCTCGCGTGGCCCAGGACTCCGCGGAACTGCACATATTCACTTGGCGTCAGCGTCTCCAAAACGGCCCACTGCTCGTAGAGCATCCGCTGGATGTGCTTGACCCGAGCGAGGATCTTGAACGTTGGTTCAAGTCGGTCCTGTTGGACAAAAGCAATGGCGGCCCTCAGCTCGTGGACGACCAGCTTCATCCAAAGCTCAGAAGTCTGATGCTGGATGATGAAGAGCATCTCGTCGTGATGCTCAGGAACGCTCAGGGGCTTTTGCGCCCCGAGCAGTTCGTCCAGGTGCAAATAGCCACCGTAGTCCAGTTGATGGCTGAAGTCCGTCTGGATTGTCTCTTCAAACGGTCGTGCGCCCATGCCACGAGGATACACCCCTGTCAAGCGGGCAGCATGCGGGTCAGCGGACTGGCACACCCCATCAGGGGACGTACGTGGACTTGTAGCTCTGGAGCACTTTGAGGTAGTTCGCTCGGACCAATGCCTCTGGCTCTGCGCACTTGAGGTGACTCATGCATCCCTTCATCTGGGTGACGGACTGATATCCCTGCTCTTCCATCCAGGCTTCAAGCCCTTCGACCATGCTTCCCAGGTATTTGGGGCCGAAGCGGAGAAGAGCTGAGGTTGTCATGACCGCGTCGGCACCGGCCAGAAGGTATTTGACCACTTCGGTGGCTCCCTCGACCCCGCTCGTCGCGGCGAGCGAGCAGTGGAGTCGACCGTGAAGGAGGCTGATCCAAAGAAGGGCGATCCGGATCTCGCTCGCGCTGCTGAGATCGAGCCGGGACTCGACCACCCTTTCGTCGATGTCGAAATCGGGTTGATAGAACCTGTTGAAGAGCACGAGACCATCGGCACCCGCATGCACCAATCTGCGGCCCATGTTGCCCATGGAACTGAAGAACGGAGCCAACTTGACCGCAACAGGGACGTTGACGACCGACTTGACAGCCTTCACGATGTCGACGTACTGGTCTTCGACGTGATGACCCGTCTGGTCAAGATCGGCTGGAACGTAGAAGATGTTAAGTTCAATGGCCTTGGCGCCCGCTTCCACGATATCTTTGGCGTATTCGGTCCAACCAGCCTCGGACACGCCGTTCAAGCTTCCAATGATGGGGATATCGACAGCATGAGCGGCTCGGTGGATCAGTTCCAGATAGTCCCCGGGTCCGAGGTTGTATTCGTTCGGCATCGGGAAATAGCTGAGCGACTCGGCAAAGCTGTCCGTGCTCCTGCCGATCAAGTACTCCAGCGACTCGCGCTCGAACTGGATCTGCTCTTCGAAGAGCGAGAACAGGACGATCGCCGAGGCACCGGCTTCCGCCAAGCGGATGACCCCGTCGATGTCCCGTGAGAGCGGCGACGCCGAGGCGACGACTGGGTGTTTCAGTTCAAGGCCAAGGTAGTGAGTCTTGAGGTCCATGGTCTTCGTTGACCCCTACTCACAAGTATCCGCGAGCGGGCCGGACATTTGGCTGACACGTGTCATAGTGCGGCAAACCGACACAGATCGGGTGGCAGCTTGGCACCGGTCGACCGTGACAAAGGTGGGCGCGGTCGGGCGCTGGCTCGTTCTCACGGAGGCTAGGGTGGTTGCTACCCCGACGGACCGAGGAAATGTCCCGACGGACCGAGGAAATGTCCCGACGAACCGAAGAACTGTTCCGACGAACCGAAGAACTGTTCCGACGAACCGAAGAACTGTTCCGACGGACCGAGGAAATGTCCCGACGAACCGAAGAGCTGTTCCGACGGACCTTCCGTCAAGACAGGAAAAAACGCCCTGCAGGTTCAAGACAGGGTTAGTTCCGGATCTCCACCCCCTGCCCGCTTCCTCATCAGCACAATCATCTGACGGGGAGGGGACACCCTAAACCCGAAAGCCGAGACCCGAGACCCAAACCCCCTAACGCATCCCAGCCATCTGTTCGTAAAGCCGCCAGTGACGGTTAATCTGGTCCTGAGCCGATTTGAAGATACGCTCGGCCTCGCTGGGGTTCGTGTTCTTCAGCATCCGGTAGCGGAGTTCGTTGTCGGTGTACTCCGAAAGCGCCAAGCCGGGCCTGGCCGAATCGAGCACGAACGGGCTCTCACCGTCTTGAACTTCGGGGTTGTAGCGAATCAGTGGCCAATAACCGCAGTGGACAGCAAGATTCTGCTGCTCGAGGCCCTTCTCCATGTCGATACCGTGGGCGATGCAATGACTGTAAGCGATGATGAGAGACGGGCCAGGATAGGCCTCCGCCTCTCGGAGCGCAGTCAGTGTTTGCTGAGGATTGGCCCCCATCGCGATCCGGGCGACATAGACGTTTCCATACGCGATGGCTTGAAGGGCCAAATCCTTCTTGGGAACCTGCTTGCCGGCGTTCGCGAACTTGGCGACAGCCGCCATGGGAGTCGCCTTTGAAGACTGGCCGCCGGTGTTCGAATAAACCTCGTTGTCCAAAACCAGGAGGTTCACATCCCGACCACTCGCAAGCACATGGTCCACTCCAGCGCTTCCGATGTCATAGGCCCATCCGTCGCCGCCAACAATCCAGACACTCCTTCTGACCAAATGGTCAGCCACTGCCAACAAGCGCTTGGCTAGCACGGACTGCCGTCGACCCAGTTCTTCGCGCAGTTGTTGCACCCTTTCTCGCTGGAGCCGAATCTCCGACTCAAGCCTCTGAGGAGCATAGATCAGTTCGTCAACGAACGATTCGCCCAAGTCGTGCACCATCTGGCGGAGCAGGTCGTGAGCCAGTTCCATGTGCCGGTTCGCGGCCAGCCGCATGCCCAGTCCGAACTCAGCGTTGTCCTCAAACAGCGAGTTGGCCCATGCCGGCCCCCTTCCTTCATGGTTGGTCGACCAAGGAGTCGTCGGCAAGCACCCTCCAAAAACCGATGAGCAACCACTCGCGTTCGCGACCATCATCCGATCGCCAAAAAGCTGGGAGAGAAGTCGCACGTAGGGGGTCTCGCCGCATCCGGCACAGGCTCCTGAGAACTCGAACAGCGGCTCAAGGAACTGGACGCCGCGGACAGTCGAAAAGTCCACGTAGGACCGGTCGTTGACGGCGAGGCTTTCGAGAAAAGCAAGCTGGGTGCGGTTCTCCTCAGCCAGGGTTCCCTTGGTGACCATGTTGATCGCCTTGCGGGATGCGTCCGAGAGATCCTTCACCGGACAGGCGTTGACGCAAAGAGCACATCCTGTGCAATCCTCCATGTAGATTTGCAGGGTGTACTGCGTCTCGGGGAACCCCTTGGCGTCGATCGCGTTCGACTTAAAGCCCACTGGAGCATCGGCCAGCTTCTTGGCGTCAAAGAGGCGGGTGCGGATGCAACTATGAGGGCAGACGAAGCTGCAGTTGCCGCACTGGATGCAAATCTCCGGCTCCCAGACTGGGACGAAATCGGCGACGCTCCGTTTCTCCCATTTAGTCGTGCCACTCGGGTATGTGCCGTCGATGGGGAGCTTGCTGACCGGGAGCAGGTCGCCGATGCCTCCAATCATTGCGCCGGTGACAGTCCGGACAAACTCAGGCGCGTGGTCAGGAACGGGCTTTCGAAGTTCCAGGGTGCTCGTAACGCGTTCCGGAACAACCACTTGGTGCAGGCGGGCCAACGTCGTGTCGACCGCCTTGAAGTTCATTTTCACGACCTCCTTGCCTTTCTTGCCATAGGTGGCTTGGATGGAGTCTTTGATTTTGCTGATTGCCTGATTGCGAGGCAGTACCCCGGATATGGCGAAGAAACAGGTTTGGAGGACGGTGTTCGTCCTAGCCCCAAGGCCGGTCTCGCGAGCCACTGCCGTCGCGTCGATCACGAAGAAATTCAACCGTTTGGACAGAATGTGCTCCTGCATCACGCGGGGCAGCCTGTCCCAGACGTCTTCCGGTCCGTAGGGGCTGTTCAGAAGCAACGTGGCCCCTGGCGCCGCACAGGCAAGGACGTCCATGCGGTCGATGAATCCGAAAAAGTGACACCCGACGAACTGCGCGGACCGGATCAGGTAAGTCGAGCGGATGGGTTCCTTGCCGAACCTGACGTGGGAAACGGTCTGTGAACCGCTCTTCTTCGAATCATAGACAAAGTAGCCCTGCGCGTAGAACTCCGGGTCGTCTCCGATGATCTTGATGGTGTTCTTGTTCGCGCCAACCGTCCCGTCCGCTCCGAGTCCAAAGAAGACGGCGCGGTGCACCGAATCGGGCTCGACGGAGTAATCCGGGTCGTAGTCGAGGCTTGTGAAGGCCACGTCGTCCACGATGCCGACAGTGAAGTGGTTCTTCGGATCAGCTTTCAAGAGCTCGTCCAGGACGGCCTTGACCATGCCCGGATGGAACTCCTTACCGGCCAGTCCGTACCGGCCTCCAATCACTTTGGGGCTCTTTCCGGACTCGACCAGCGCGTTCACGACATCCAGGTACAGGGGTTCGCCGGTGGCGCCAGGCTCCTTTGTCCTGTCCAATACGGCTATAGCCTTCACCGACCGAGGTATGAGGTCGACGAAAGCGTCGACTGAGAAGGGTCGGTAGAGGTGGACTTGGATGGCGCCCACTCGTTCACCGTGCCGAGCGAGGAACTCGACGGTCTCTCTGGCCGTCTCTGCACCCGAGCCCATGATGACAACGACGCGCTCGGCTTCAGGGTGTCCGTAGTAGTCGAACAAGTGGTACTGGCGTCCGGTCAACTGAGCGAACCGGTCCATCGTTGCTTGAACGGTCTCCGGACACGATTTATAGAAGCTGTTGATGGTCTCGCGTGCCTGGAAGTAAATGTCGTTGTTCTGCACCGTCCCCCGCATGAACGGGTTGTCGGGATTGAGTGCGCGCTTCCGGTGGCTCAAGACAAGTTCTTCAGTGACCATCTCCCGCATTTGGTCGTCCGTGATCAGGGCGATCTTGTTGACCTCGTGCGAGGTACGGAACCCGTCGAGAAAGTGGAGGAACGGAATGCGCGCTGTCAAAGAAGCGGCTTGAGCGATCAAGGCGAAGTCATGTGCTTCTTGGACGGAGCTTGAAGAGAGCATCGCCCATCCCGTCTGGCGGACAGCCATCACGTCTTGGTGGTCGCAGAAGATGGAGATACCGTTGGCAGCCATGGCCCGACTGGCCACATGGATCACGGCCGGGGTCAGTTCGCCTGCGATCTTGAACATGTTCGGGATCATCAGCATCAGGCCCTGAGATGAAGTGAAACTGGTGCCCAAAGAGCCTGCTTGGAGCACGCCGTGCAAGGTTCCGGCAGCACCGAGCTCACTCTGCATCTCCACCACGTCGACAACTCGGCCCCACAGGTTCGTCAGCCCCTCGCTAGACCATTGATCGGCCAACTCTGCCATCGGAGTCGCCGGAGTGATGGGGTAGATCGCGCAGACCTCGTTCACCCGGTACGCCACGTGGGCGCAAGCCTCGTTGCCGTCGATCGTGACCCACTGATTGCCGTAGGGGTCGGAAGCGTGTGCGGATTGTTTTTCAGCAAGGGTCATGACGCGTCACCTGATGGAGCCCATCGGTTAGGGGCCTTGGACTGATGCCAACTGGGCTGCAAGGTTGCGATCGGGACGCAACCGCATCGTGGCTCGGATTCAAAGACAGTGATCAAGCGCTGACGAACGGTCAGCATGAAACCACCCGGTCTCAGTATCTGTCAGTAGCCAAACCCATGTTGTGACGCGCGTCATAAGGGCATCTTAAGCCTGCCCGAGCCAGGGACCTCGAACTATCGATGCGAGTCTCGGCGTCCAGAAGATCAGGGCCAAGCGACCGGAGGCCATGGGCGCACGACCGGCGTTTGGGGAGCAGCACCATCGCAAATGGAAATGGCCTGCAGAGACACCACTTCAACGGAGAGCGGTGCCAAGCGCATCCTCGTCGCCGACGATGAGCTCCACGTCACGCGGCTTCTCCAGGTCAACCTTGAACGGAAAGGCTATCAGGTCAAGGTCGCTTCAGACGGTGCTGAGGCCGTTGAACTGCTTGAGCAAGAGCCGTTCGACGTGGCCGTTCTCGACTTGCTCATGCCCCGAATGGACGGATACGAAGTCATCGAGTGGATACGCACCCACGAGCGCACCAAAGGCATGAAAGTCGTCCTTATGACAGCAGACGCCGTCTGGTGGGGCCAGCGGACAGACCTTGCGTTTCAGGCCGACTCCTACGTCTCGAAGCCTTTCAACCCCAGCGAAGTACTGAGCTGACTCGATTGAGCTCTCCCCGAAATGACAAGCCCCTCCCCATGATCCCAGGTTGGCCGTGGATCCGAGGGAGGGGCTTGTCGGCGGACGACTAGTCGAACTTGACTCCCAACTTCTTCAGAGCTTCTTCAACCCGCTTGTCGCCGTCTTCATACCCGACAATCGCGTCAGCCACCTTGCCGTCCTTGTCGATGATATACGTCGTGGGTATGCCGCTGACGTTGAACATCGTACTGGCAATACCATTGGCGCCTCTTCCAGCTGGATCGAACGCGAACTGGAACGTGTACTTCTCCTTGTTCTTGGGCACCCATTCCTCATACGCCGCCTTGTCGTCCCAGACGCAGACGCCGAGCACGGTCACGCCTTGGTTCTTGACGGACTTGAAGACCGATTCGATGTGCGGCATCGACTGCTGGCAGGGGCCACACCAGGTCGCCCAGAAGTCAAGGACAACGATCTGGCCCTTGTAGTCGGACAGGTGCAAGCTCCCTCCGCCCCACTTCTCGGCCGAGAAGTCGGGTGCCTGTACGCCCGCCTTGAGCAAGGGCTTCGCCTCCGGTTGTTTCGGCGTCAGGTCGATCACTGCCTTCATCGTGGGCTGAATCGAGATACTCGCACCATCTTCGCTGATGATCGCCTCGTAGGCCTTGCCGTCGTAGTTGAAGGGGGCGCGCGGATCGATCGTCGTGGCGTATTTGCCGTCGTTGCCCGTGTCCACCCGCAGCCATACCGGACGTGACTTTGTGGCTTCGTCGGCCGAGGTCACCGTCTTGTTGAATATGCCGTCGGCATCGTTCTCGACGAGCATTGCCTTATAACTCTTGCCAGCCAGGCTGACCATCCCCGTGCGGGCGGCCTCGCGGTACATCAGCAACGGAGCCAGGTTGCTGAACCGGTAGAGACCGATACCGTAGTCGGCGTGCGAAGTCTCCTTCGACGGTGTGCCCCAGGAGGCGCGCAGGGTGAGGTCCAAGACGCCGTACATGGTCCGACCACCGCGGTCGCTCTTGTTTCCCCAGCCACCGTCACCGTCGTCGGCCAGGTTGCCGTTCTGGTTCTTGTCGACGTAGATCTTCCAGTCCTTGCCTTCCGGTTCGTCCAGGGCAACGACGTACTCGCTCTTAGGCCCGTTGCCCAGGTGAATGACGCCGTACTTGGGAGTCGTCATGTAGGTCGGCTCCTTCTTGATCTGTGGCGGCTTGTTCGGGGAAAGGGCGATCTGGACCGGATAGTAACCCAGCTTGGCGGTGACGGCCCCTTTCGGATCCATGGTCAACTTGTCGGCGGCCACCGACGGGGCAGGGAGCCCGGTCAGGGCCATGAGGACGGTTGCGGTCAGCATGTCGTTTCCTTGCCCAAAAGGTCGTTCGGCCCGGGCACGGCTTCCATTTTAGCGCGTTCGTCAAATGACCCCGGGGAGCGTAGGCTCCACACGGTCTCCAGGTGGCCAACTTCGGCCCGGTAAGGGCCCTCCGCCGGCTCTAGTTCCCTGGCAGTCGCGCCGCGGACGGGGCACCTGCACGACACTTCCGTGGCATCCGATCGACACCGGGCCGGGGACGTCGTACAATGGATCGCGTTACTGCCATGGATCCTCGACAGAAGACCCGCTGGTTCCTCGCTGCCCTTGGCGGCCTCGCCATGGGATTCCAGCCGAGCCCACCACCAAAACTGCAGGTCTTGGTCGTCGGCGGGGGTCCCGAACCCAAGCACAACCAGGTGGCGATCGAGAGCAACGTCCGCTACATGGACCGGGTCAAGCCGGCTTCCAGCGAGATGCGCGTCCTCTTCGCCGATGGCGACCCGAAATCGGAGAATGTGCTCTGCGACAGCGGCAAAGGCAAGACCTATTACCGCGCCCCTCAACTTCCGCGCCAAGACGGGCCAGCGAAGACCGAGGCCGTCCACACCGAGTTCGCAGGCCTCGCCGACCGGCTCAAGCAGGAACCAGACAGCGGCGCCTTCCTCTACTTCACCGGCCACGGCAGCCCGAACAACCGGAGCGGCCTCAACGACAACTACTTCGACCTCTGGGACAAGCAGCGCCTGGCCGTCACGGGCCTCGCTGCAGAGATCAGCCAGTTCCCCAAGAAGACCCCGGTCACCGTCCTGATGGTCGAGTGCTACTCAGGCGCGTTCGGCAACCTGCTCTTCGAAGGCGGCCTGCCCGACGCGCCCCTCACCGACCACCGGATCTGCGGCTTCTTCGCCAGCGTGCCGCAGCGCCAGGCTGCCGGCTGCACACCTAACGTCAACGAAGCTGACTACCACGACTTCACCGGCTACTTTTTGGCCGCCCTGACCGGCAAGGACCGCATGGGCCGCGATGTCGGTGGCGCCGATTACGACAGGAACGGCCGGACCGGCATGGACGAAGCCTTTGCCTATTCCTTGGTGAACGACGACTCCATCGACACCCCGGTCTGCACGTCGGACGTGTTCCTGCGCCGCTTCGTCACCGACAGGGCCGACCCTGAGGTCATGGCCACCCCGTTCGCCAAGGTGCGCGCGTGGGCGCGGCCCGCCCAGCGGGCGGCTCTGGACGGACTCTCTTTGGCCCTGAAGCTCGACGGGGAGGACCGGCTCCAGACGGCCTACCAGGAGTTTGTGCGCAACAAGATCGACAGCGAAGACAGGCGCGACGTCCAGATTATCCGGTTTGTGCGCCTAGGCAAGTCGGTCGTATTGCAGCACCGGCTCGCCGAGACTGGGACCCGAGAACTGAAACAGCGCTTCGCCGACCTGCTGAAGCTCGAGGCCGCCAACCCGCTCCGGCCGAAGGGTTGAGGTCGCAAACTGTCGGGCCAAGACGAGGCCGTGGCCGGGTAGTCGGCGTTGCTCCCCTCCCTTGCGGGCCAGTGGCGGCAAGGCACGGGTGTGGCGGCAAAGGATGCCCCTCCAAGTGCCTCGAAAGCTCCTCCAAGTGTCTCGGAAGCTCCTCCAAGTGCCTCGAAAGCTCCTCCAAGTGCCTCGAAAGCTCCTCCAAGTGTCTCGGAAGCTCCTCCAAGTGCCTCGAAAGCTCCTCCAAGTGCCTCGGACGCTCCCCCAAGTGTCTCGGAAGCTCCTCCAAGTGCCTCGAAAGCTCCGCCAAGTGTCTCGGACACTCCTCCAAGTGTCCTGGAAGCTCCTCCAAGTGCCTCAGAAGCCCCTGCAAGTGGCGTAGCCTCCAGATTTGGACCAGCGACTTTGCCGTCGGCGGAGTTTGGAGGCAGCAAGCCGGAAGGCCGAAACTCGGTTTCCGCGCTCCCTACCGCAGCAACGCCATCTGCTCGTACAGGTTCCACCGCGACTCGATGGCTTCCTGTGCTTCCTTGAACATCCGGTCGACCGCCTTCGGGTTGGTCTGCTTCAGCAGCCTGTAGCGCAACTCGTTGTCGGTATAGTCCTTGAGCCTCAGCTTCGGTCTCGACGAGTCCAGGACGAAAGGTGTCTCGCCGGACTGCCGGACCTCCGGGTTGAACCGGATCAGCGGCCAGTAGCCGCAGTGGACGGCCAGTTGCTGCTGCTCCAGTCCGCACTCCATGTTGATGCCGTGTGCGATGCAGTGGCTGTACGCGATCACGATCGATGTGCCGGGATACGCTTCGGCCTCGCGGAAGGCAGTCAGGGTCTGCTGAGGGTTCGCTCCGAGGGCGACACGGGCCACGTAAACGTTGTTGTAAGAGACAGCCTGCAGGGCCAGGTCCTTCTTCCCCACCTGCTTACCGGCGTTGGCGAACTTGGCGACCGCAGCCAACGGGGTGGCTTTCGACGCCTGGCCGCCCGTGTTCGAGTACACCTCGGTGTCCATGACCAAGATGTTCACATCGCGTCCGGTGGAAAGCACGTGGTCCAGGCCACCGCTCCCGATATCGTAGGCCCATCCGTCACCTCCGACGATCCAGACACTTCTCCTCACCAGGTGGTCCGCAACCGACAAAAGGCGCCTCGCCTGCGGTGACTCGTCTTTGACCAAGAGGCTCTTGAGCTCGGCCACCCGCTCTCGCTGCTGCCGGATTTCCGATTCAAGCCGTTGAGGAGCGTGGATCAAGTCGTCGACAAGGTCTGTTCCGAGTGACTGAGCCATCTCCCGCAGACACTTGTGCGCCAGAGCCAGGTGCCTGTCTGCCGAGAGGCGCATCCCGAGCCCAAACTCGGCGTTGTCCTCGAAAAGGGAGTTCGACCATGCAGGCCCGCGACCTTCGCTGTTGACCGACCAAGGCGTGGTCGGCAGATTGCCGCCGAAGATCGAGGAGCATCCGGTCGCGTTGGCAACGATCATCCGGTCGCCGAAGAGCTGGCTCAGGAGCTTCAGGTACGGGGTCTCGCCGCAACCGGCACAAGCGCCGGAGAACTCGAACAGCGGCTCCAGGAACTGGGCCCCACGGACTGTCGAGAAGTCGACGAACGAGCGGTCGTTGACTGGGAGCGTCTCGAAGAACCGGACGCTCTCCTTGGCGTCGTCCAGCAGCCCTTCCTTGGGCGCCATGTTGATGGCCCGGCGTCCAGCCTGTTCCTTGTCCCGGACCGGACAGGCTTCGACGCACAGCTTGCAGCCCGTGCAGTCCTCGGCCAGCACCTGCAGGGTGTACCGAGTGTTGGGAAAGCCCTTGGCGTCGATCGGTGCCGACTTGAACGAGGCTGGCGCTCCTTGGCCTTCTGTGTCGTGGAAGAGCTTGGTCCGGATCACGCCATGCGGGCAGACAAAGCTGCAATTGCCACACTGGATGCAGAGGCTGGGCTCCCAGACCGGAATGAAGTCCGCGATGTTGCGCTTCTCCCATTGGCTTGTGCCGCTGGGATAAGTCCCGTCCACGGGCACGGCGCTGACGGGAAGTTGGTCACCCAAGCCAGCGATCATGGCCGCCGTCACCGTCCGGACAAACTCGGGTGCTTGGTCGGAAACGATAGGCGGACGTTCCAGTTCTCCCAATGCCTGACTCGGCACTTCGACCTCGAAGAGGTTGGCCAAGGTCTCGTCCACGGCCCGGAAGTTCTGTTGGACGACTTCGTCCCCCTTTTTGCCGTAGGTCTTCTTGATCGCCTTCTTGATCTTCTCGATCGCTTGTTCCCGCGGCAGGACCCCGGAGATCGCGAAGAAGCACGTCTGCATGATCGTGTTCGTCCGCGTACCCATGCCGGTGTCGCGCGCAACCTTGTTCGCGTCGATCACGAAGAACTTGAGGCCCTTGTCGACGATCTGCTCCTGCATGGAGCGGGGCAGCCGGTCCCAGACCGTATCCGGCCCGTACGGGCTGTTCAACAGGAAGGTCGCGCCGGGGGCGGCCAGGCCAAGGACGTCTACCTTGTACACAAAGCCGAACTGGTGACAACCGACGAAATCGGCGGACCGTATCAGGTAGGTCGCACGGATGGGCTTATGGCCGAACCGCACGTGCGAGACCGTCTGAGAGCCCGACTTCTTCGAATCGTACACGAAGTAGCCCTGGGCGTAGAAGTGAGGATCGTCACCGATGATCTTGATCGTGTTCTTGTTGGCTCCGACCGTGCCGTCGGCACCCAGTCCATAGAAGACCGCTTTGTGGACGTCGGCCGGTTCCGTCGAGAAGTCGGGGTCGAACGCGATGTTCTTGTGGGTGACGTCGTCCTCAATGCCCACGGTGAAGCCGCTCTTCGGCTCCTCTTTAAGAAGCTCGTCGAAGACACCCTTGACCATGCCCGGATGGAACTCCTTCGAGCCCAATCCGTAGCGACCACCGACAACCTTGACGCTGCACCGGCCGCCGCGACCCAGGGCGGCCAGGACGTCCAGGTAGAGCGGCTCACCCACGGATCCCGACTCCTTCGTCCGGTCGAGGACTGCTACTGCCTTGACCGACTCAGGCAACGCAGCGAGAAACTTTTGGCTCGCGAACGGCCGGTACAAATGAACCTGGACTACCCCAACCTTCTCGCCTCTTGACGCGAGATATTCCACGGCCTCTCGCGCCGTCTCAGCTCCTGAACCCATGAGGACGACCGCCCGTTCGGCTTGGGGATCGCCGAAGTACTCGAACAGCTTGTACGTCCGTCCAGTCAACGTTGCGAACTGGGCCATCGCCTGCTCCACCACGTCGGGACACCTGTCGTAAAACGCATTGACGGCCTCGCGGCCTTGGAAGTAGACGTCTGGGTTCGAAGCCGTTCCGCGGATAAAGGGATTGTCCGGGTTCAGAGCACGGGCCCGGTGGGCCAGTACCGCCGACTCGGGAATCATGGCGCGGATCGTCTCGTCGCTCAAGACTGAGATCTTGTTGACCTCGTGGCTGGTTCTAAAGCCATCGAAGAAGTGCACGAACGGGATCCTGGCCTCGAGCGTCGCCGCCTGGGCGATAAGGGCCATGTCGTGCGCTTCTTGCACGGAACTGGACGACAGAAGCGCGAACCCCGTGGTTCGAGCCGCCATCACATCTTGGTGGTCGCCAAAGATCGAAAGGCTCTGAGTCGCCAAGGCCCTCGCCGCAACATGAATGACGCACGACGTCAGTTCGCCCGCGATGCGGTACATGTTCGGGATCATCAACAGCAATCCCTGACTGGCCGTGAAAGTCGTGGCCAGAGACCCCGCTTGCAGGCTGCCGTGCAGGGCACCCGCGGCACCCGCCTCGCTCTGCATCTGCATGACGCTCATCGTGGTGCCCCAAATGTTCGTGACACCCTCGCCGGACCATTGGTCGGCGAACTCCGCCATAGGGCTGCTGGGCGTGATCGGATAGATCGTGGCGACCTCGTTCACTCGATAGGCGACATAGGCGCACGCTTCGTTCCCGTCCACGGTCGCGGTCAGGGTTTTGTGGGAAGCTTTGTGCTCCGGCTTGGTCTCAGCAACGGTCATCTTGAACTTCACGTCCCGCGCTCACCCTTGGTGCCGGATCGAGCGCCTTCGACTCTTGAGTCTTGGGTCGAGAGCGGGCCGACAGGCCAGAGAGTTCCTGGATCGGCCCTGACCCATGCACACCGGTGCGGTGCGCCGGCTCTCGACAGTCACACCACCAAACAGGCGAAGGGCGCTCTGCATGCATGGGAATCAGGTGAAGTATCGTCCTCGATCCCCGTCTGTGCGCTGACGCGCGTCATACCGAGGTTCAAAGGCCTTTGGCTCCCAACGCCTCAAACCGTTCCGCGAAGTCCACAGCCATGTAGGGGAGTCTTCGTCCTATGACGCGCGTCACATTACGCAGAATCAGCGTTTTCGTATACTCAGTCCCGGGTGCCTGATGCTGACACGAAGTCAGCGCCATAGACGAGCCCGCGACCATCCACGCGACGCCGCCACCCGAGAGACCGGTGGCCTCACCCAGCCGCATCCCGATGCTCGCGGCATACCCCTCCTCAGATTCTCTTTAAGCCGCTTTTCCGGCTCCTCAAGAGGTGAGCGCCCATGACCCTAGCCATCAAACCAGTAGAACCAACCAAAAGCTTTCCCGCAACGACGTGGGTCACCATCGACGGTAACGAAGCCGCTGCCCGCATCGCGTACAAAGTCAGCGAGGTTATCGCCATCTATCCGATCACGCCCAGCAGCGCGATGGGCGAGCTCTGCGACGAGTGGGCGGCCCACAAGGATGCCAACCTGTGGGGCCTCGTCCCGACTGTCCAGGAAATGCAGAGCGAAGGCGGTGCCGCTGGGGCCGTTCACGGCGCCCTGCAAGCCGGTGCCTTGTGCACAACCTTTACCGCCAGTCAGGGATTGCTCTTGATGATCCCGAACATGTTCAAGATCGCGGGTGAGCTCACCCCGACGGTGTTCCACATATCGGCCCGGACCGTCGCGACTCACGCATTGTCCATTTTTGGCGATCACTCGGACGTCATGGCGACCCGAACGACAGGCTGGGGGATGCTCTTCGGTGGCTCGCCGCAGGAAGTCCAGGACTTCGCTCTGATCAGCCATGCGGCGACCCTGAAGGCCCGCGTTCCCTTCCTCAACGTCTTCGACGGTTTCCGCACCAGTCACGAAGTGCAGAAGATCGCCGCGGTCGAGGACTTCCAGATCGCGCAGATGATCGATCCGGCCCTGGTGTCGGCACATCGAGAGCGAGCACTGAGCCCGGACCACCCGGTATTGCGAGGATCAGCCCAGAACCCGGACGTCTTCTTCCAAGCCCGTGAGACCGTGAACCCTTATTACACGGTCACGCCGAACGTCGTCGAGGCGACCATGGAGTCGTTCGCTCAGATGACCGGCCGCAAGTACCACCTGTTCGATACCGTTGGCGCGCCGGACGCTGAGCGCGTGATCGTCCTTATGGGATCCGGCGCCGAAACGGCCCAAGAGACGGCCGAGGCGCTGGTCGCGGCCGGCGAGAAGGTCGCCGTGGTCAAGGTCAGACTTTATCGCCCCTTCGACTGTCAGCGTTTTGTCGCAAGCCTGCCGTCATCGGTCAAAGCGATCGCGGTCCTTGACCGGACTAAGGAGCCAGGCGCGATCGGAGAGCCGCTGTACCAAGACGTTGTCACCGCGCTGTCCGAGGTTCCGCACCGCAACCACCCGGTCGTCATCGGCGGCCGATATGGCCTGTCGAGCAAAGAGTTCACGCCAGCCATGGTCAAAGCCGTGTTCGACGAACTCGACAAGGCGAGTCCCAAGAACCACTTTACAATCGGTATCGACGACGACGTGAGCCACACGAGCTTGTCTTATGACCCCGAGTTCCGGTCTGAAGCACCCGAGACATTCCGCGGGGTGTTCTGGGGCTTGGGCGCAGACGGGACGGTCGGAGCCAACAAGAACTCCATCAAGATCATCGGCGAAGAGACGGACAACTGGGCTCAAGGGTATTTCGTCTACGACTCGAAGAAGTCCGGCTCTGTGACCGTCTCGCACCTGCGCTTCGGGCCAAAGCAGATACGGAGCTCCTACCTGATCCAGAAGGCAAACTTCGTCGCCGTGCACCAGTTTGGCCTCGTTTTCCGCTATCCCGTGCTTGAGCTTGCGAAGGATGGAGCGACCGTCCTGCTCAACAGCCCGTTCCCAGCTGACGAGGTCTGGCAACACCTTCCTCGGCACTTCCAGGAAGCGGTGATTCAGAAGAGACTGAAGCTCTATGTCCTCGACGGCTACTTTGTCGCCGAGAAGACGGGGATGGGGGTGAGAATCAACACGATCATGCAGACAGCGTTCTTCGCGCTCTGCGGCATCCTTCCTCAGGACGAGGCGGTCCAGAAGGTGCGGCAAGCGATCGAGAAGACCTATGGCAAACGTGGGAAAAGGGTCATCGAGCAGAACTTCGACGCCGTGGATCAAGCTGTGGCCCACCTCCACGAAGTCAAAGTCCCCGACCAGGTCACGAGCGAGACAGGGCTGCGCGAGCCGGTTCCGTCCGATGCACCTGACTTCGTGAAGCACGTGATCGGCGAAATGATCGCGGGGCGAGGAGACCTGTTGCCGGTAAGCGCCATGCCTGTGGACGGCACCTTCCCGACCGCGACCACGCAGTACGAGAAGCGCTCGATCAGCCTTGAGATCCCTTCATGGGAGCCCAGCCTCTGTTCCCAGTGCGGCAAGTGCGTCTTGACTTGTCCCCACAGTGTGATCCGGGCCAAGGTCGTGCCCGCAAACGCCCTTGCGGGGGCACCGGCTGGGTTCAAATCGGCACCGCCCGAGTTTCGTGACTCTGAGAGTTCCGTCTATACGCTCCAAGTCTCGCCTGAAGACTGCACGGGCTGTAACCTTTGCTACGAGATCTGCCCTGAGCACGACAAGACAGACTCCCGAAAGAAGGCGATCAACATGGTTCCCGTCGCCGAGGTGAGTGACGAGCACCGTGCGCCGTGGGCCTATTTCCAGAGTCTGCCGGAGAAGCCTGCCCTGACGGACGATCCCATCTACGACAATGCCAAGAACATCCAACTCCTGCGCCCACTGTTCGAATTCAGTGGGGCGTGTGCCGGTTGCGGAGAGACGCCCTACCTGAAGTTGCTCAGCCAGCTCTTTGGTGACCGGTTGATCGTCGCTAACGCCACCGGTTGTAGCAGCATCTTCGGGGGGAACCTTCCCACGACACCTTGGGCGAAGGACGCCTCCGGCCGTGGCCCCGCTTGGGCCAACTCGTTGTTTGAAGACAACGCCGAGTTCGGTCTGGGCATGAGGCTCGCGCTCGACGCCAAGCGCGCTCAGGCGCTGCGGTTGCTAGAGTCCCACTCGAGCGAGCTTGGCAGCGAAGTCGCCGAAGCACTCCTGAAGCCCGAGAAGAGGGACGAGCCCACGCGATTGGAGCGCCGCACCGTCATCGACTTGCTAAGGACAAAGCTAGCCGGCACGACGGATCCTGAACTCCAGTCGCTGTTCGATCTTGCCGACTCGTTGGTCGACAAGTCCGTGTGGATGGTCGGGGGAGACGGATGGGCCTACGACATCGGCTACGGCGGACTGGACCATGTTCTCGCGAGCGGGAAACGGGTCAGGGTGTTGGTGCTCGACACCGAGGTCTACTCCAACACGGGTGGCCAGGCTTCGAAGGCGACGCCGCGCGCTGCGGTGGCCAAGTTCGCCGCAGGTGGCAAACCGTCCGGGAAAAAGGACCTCGGCCGCATGGCGATGGCCTATGGGAACGTCTATGTGGCCCAGATCGCCTACGGAGCAGACGACAACCAGACGATCAAGGCGTTCCTCGAGGCCGAAGCCCACGAGGGACCGGCAATCGTGATCGCTTACTGCCACTGCATTGCCCACGCGATCGACATGCAGAAAGGGCTCGAACAACAGAAACTGGCGGTGGAGTGCGGTTACTGGCCCCTCTACCGGTACGTGCCGTCGCGGGCTGCCCGAGGACGGAACCCGATGATGCTCGACAGCCAGCCGCCGGCACGGCCTTTGCGCGACTATGCCGAACGGGAGGGTCGGTACCGCATGTTGATGCAAGCCGACCCCGAGACTGCTGAGCGGCTGATGGCGGAAGCCCAGCACGACGTGGACCAGCGGTGGGCCGCTTATGCGCGGTTGGCCGCACCGACCAAGGAGGCCTGACAATGGACCTTTGCACTCAATACCTCGGACTCAAACTCAAGAACCCGCTCGTCCCTGCCGCTTCGCCGCTGACCCGAGATCTCGACAGCTTGAAGCGCCTTGAAGACTCCGGCGCCGCTGCTGTCACGCTCTTTTCGCTCTTTGAGGAACAGATCGAGCATGAGACAGAGCTCATCGCCAGCTACCTCGACTACGGGTCGGACCGCTATGCGGAAGCCTCGAGCTACTTTCCGACGCCGGACAGGTTCCATAGCGGGCCGGACCAGTACCTCGACCTCGTCAGGAAGGCCAAGGAGACTCTGGACATCCCCGTCATCGCGAGCCTGAACGGGGTGACGACGGGTGGATGGATCGACTACGCCAAGCAGATGGCCGACGCCGGTGCCGACGCACTCGAACTCAACGTTAACTGGATCGAGACTGACCCCAACGTCACCGGTCAGGAAGTGGAGCAGCGCTACGTGGACGTCGTCACCGCAGTGGCGAGCACGGTTGCCCTTCCCGTGACTGTCAAGATCGGCGCCCAGTTCAGTTCGGTGGCGAACATCGCGCTACGGCTCGGGGGAGCCGGTGCGAGAGGCCTCGTCCTATTCAACCGGTTCTACCAGCCCGACTTCGAAGTCGAGAAGCGCGAAGTCAAGCCACACTTGGTATGGAGCACCTCTCACGACATGAGGTTGCCGCTCCATTGGATCGCGATACTCTACGACAAAGTGCCGCTGGACCTCGCGCTCAGTACCGGCGTCCACTCTCCGATCGACGTCGTCAAGGCCGTCATGGCCGGAGCCCGGGCTGTCACGTGTGCGTCCATTCTCCTCGACCGCGGGATCGAATACCTCGGTCGCCTCGTGTACGGACTCGAGGAATGGATGACGAACCACGATTACGAATCGCTCGACCAGCTCAGAGGCTGCATGAGCCACCAGCGCGTAGCCAACGCTTCTGCCTTCGAAAGGGCGAACTACATGAAAGAACTGCTCTCCTTCCGGCCAGAGCCCTTGGCCTTTAGGTGAGCAAACAAGGAGAAAGCACGGATGGAAGTCAAACTATTCTATGGAAGCTCGACGGGGAACACCGAGAAGTGCGCCAAAAAGATCGCGGCGGAACTCGGCAGCTTGCTCGCCGAGGTCAAGGACATCAAGAAAGCGTCGGTCGAGGACTTCGACTTTGTCGACGGTTTCATCTTGGGCCTCTCGACGGTCGACGAGGGCCTGTTGCAGGAAGACTGGCGTCGGTTCTGGGACGAGATCGACGACGTCGAATTTGACGGCAAGACCGTCGCCATTTTTGGACTAGGCGACCAGGTCAAGTACGCCAAGTGGTTCGTGGACGGCATCGGCATCGTCGCCGACAAAGTCACGTCACTCGGCGGCAAAGTTGTCGGTGAATGGCCCACGGAAGGGTACACCTGGGAAGCATCGAAGGGGCTTCGTGGCGGCAAGTTCATGGGCCTTGTGCTCGACGAAGACAACCAGGCCGACCAGTCCGACGCGCGCATCAAAGCTTGGTGCGCGCAGATCAGGCCCTACTTCTCTTAGACCGCGGTTCCAGGTCAGGGGCCCTGTCAAAGCCGGGCCCCTGACCGGCTATCGAGCTTGGAGGGCGGGTTCCCCGAGGAGGCCCAACACTTTGCTGACCGCTTCCTCGATCGCGTGTGCGACTTTCTCAGTCAGTTCAGTCGAGAAGTGGAGCGGGTCTGCGATCTCGATCGCGACGACCTTCAAGTCCCGCGGCATGTCGCACCCGATCCTGGCACCGAGTTCCAGCACTTCGGGCAAGCCCGAGTAATGTGCCGAAGGTGCCACGACGCGGCGAAAGTCCTCGGGCCCGTAAATCATCACCGTGCCCGCCTCGACCTGTCCGGTCTGAATCGCGTCCACGATCACCACACGCCGGTAGCCGTCGATGATCTCCAGCAGGGCCAGTCCCGCCTCGCCCGACTCGACGACGTCAACGTCGCGCTGCTGGTGGCGGGACTCGACGACCCGCGCCACGGTCAGTCCGACACCGTCGTCACCGAGCAGGTCGTTGCCCAAGCCCAACACCAGCGTCCTGTCCTTCATCTTTTGATCTCCTCAAGTAGTGTCCCGTCGCTACCGTGGAGCCGGACCACCAGCGGCATCTGGCCCGGCATCGAGTGCGTGGCGCACGCGTGGCAAGGATCGTAGGCACGGAAGGCCATCTCGACCTTGTTCAGCAGGCCCTCGCTGACGTCGAACCCATGGATCAGGGCCTTGGCGGCTGTCTCGACGCTCATGGCCATGCGGGCTGAGTTGTTCTGCGTGGCCACGATCAGATTGACCAGGGTAAGGATGCCGTTTGGGTCGGTCTCAAAGTGGTGGAACAAGGTTCCACGCGGAGCCTCGACGACGCCGATCCCTTTGTCCGGTGTGGCGGTGGGGATCACGCGCAAGTTGTCCGAAGCGACTTCTGGGTCGTCCATGATCTCGACCAGTCTCTCTGCTGCGTAGACCATTTCGATCACGCGCGCCCAGTGGTTCGCCAACGTGTGGTGAATCGGGCGCGGACCCAGAGCCGCTTCGTATTCGAGGAACGCTTCCTGTGCGATCGGCGTGGCCATTGCATCGGCCACATTCAAACGGGCGAGCGGAGCAACGCTGTAGACGCCGTCGTCGATGCCACCTTTGAAGCCCTTCCAACCGACGTTCTTCAAGTAGCAGAACTTCACGTAGCTCCATGGTTCGACGTGTTCGGCGATGTGGTCCAAATACTGGACTTCCTTGAATTTGGCGAACTCCTTGCCGTTAGGATCCACGACGCGGATGTCTCCGTCGTAGAAGTTCGGCTGGTTCTTTTCGTCCACGAGACCCATGTAGTAAGTCTTGTGGGTGTAGGCGTCGGATTTGATCAGCTCGACGTACTCCCGGTTGGCCAGTACTATGTCCTTGAAGACCTGGAGCGTGAACTGCGCAAAGTCGAGGCCGTCTTTCGCAAGTTGCTTGAACCCTGGCACATCGTCGGGAGACAGTCCCTTCGACACGCCGCCCGGCAGTCCGAAAACCGGGTGAATGACCTTGCCGGCGACGTGCGTGATCAGTTCGCGGACACGACGACGGGTGGCGATCACGCGCTGGCCCACTTCCAAGCCGACCTTGCCGATGACCCCAAGGATGTTACGCTCTGCCGCCGGCGCCTCTGGCCCCACGATGAAGTCCGGGCCCCCCAGGACGTACACGTGAAGAGCGTGGTCTTCAAGCATGAACGCGTTGTAGACGAGTTCGCGGACCAATCGAGCCGGGCGCGGCGGCTCGACGTGGTAAAGGTGGTCGAGAGCTTTCGTGGACGCCATGTGGTGCGCCGTTGGGCACACCCCACAGATGCGGCTTGTGATTTGAGGCATGTCTTCGGCGGGGCGTCCCAGGCTGAAGACTTCGAACCCGCGCAATTCAGGAACTTGGAAGTAAGCCCTTTCCACGTCGCCTTTGTCGTCTAGAAAAATGTCGATCTTCCCGTGCCCTTCCAGCCTGGTGATCGGGTCGACCGTTATGTGCTTCTGGCCGTTTGATTCCATTGTGTTAGTTCTTCGTGGTCGTTGCGAGGTCGACCTTGCGCCGGAGCATCGACTTCGCCAGTCCATATCGATAGAAGGTGCCGACCGGATCGGGAATGCCGTCCAGAGCCCGGTCGATCTCGTCTTCGCTGTCTGCGCCTATCGCCGAGGTCAAAGCGGAGAGCGCTTTCGCTCCCTGATCGCGGACGCTCGACAGCGGACCAAAGCAACCCGTACACGGCATGTTCGCTCGGATGCACCGCTCGCCGCATCCCGACCGCGTCGCCGGCCCCAGACAAGCAAAGCCTTGCGCCAACAGGCACTGATCTGGATCGATCGGGTGCAGGTGAGCACGCTTGAACGCTTCGATCGAAAGCTCTGTCGGCTTGGAGCCGATTCGGGGACAGGCGTCACAGAGGGAGACGTCCGGCGCGAGGACTGAACCTTTTGGTGGGAGGTCTCCCGAGAGCAGGGCCCGCACGGCGGCGAGCACGAGTGCAGGGTTGGGAGCGCAACCGGGAAGCGTGTAGTCCACCGAGACGACCTGGTCCAGCGATCGAACGACGTCTCGGAACACGGGCAGTGTCGCCGATTGATAGGCCGACACCGGCTCGATGCTCTCGGGATTGTCGACCGATGGAGCGTCATGGTAGACGTACTTCATCAATTCGGATCGGGAGAACTGGTTCGCCAAGCTGGGGATCCCACCAGTGTGCGCACACGAGCCGTAGGCGATGAGCACTCGCGACTTGCGGCGCAAAAGGTGGGCCATCTCTTCCTGTTCCGACGTCCGGATGGCACCGTTGATCATCGTTGCAACGATCTCCCCATCGGCCAAGGCCTCGATGTCCTTTCGCTTGAAGTCCATCGCCACCGGCCACAGCACGATCTCGACCAGTTTGGCGACCTCTAGAATGTCCTCTGCCAAGTCGACGATCGACTCTTCGCAGCCGCCACATGATGCGCACCAGTAGAACGCGATTTTGGGTTTCTCAGACACGCTCGCCCACCTCTTCTTCCCGGTCGTGGGACAAGTCTTCAACGAGCACTTCGGTGTCCCATTCCTTGAAGTGCGCGGGCATATGGAGCGGTCCGAGGGCCCTGATCTGCTCAGTCATCTCGTTGACGACCGTTCGGAGCCGGTCACCCTCCGAAGCCGAGATCCATTCGAGCCGCAACCGCTCTGGCTCAATCCCAAGGTCGGCGAGCATCCTCTTCAGCATCCTGAACCGGCGCAGGAACTTCGTGTTCCCTTCCAGGTAGTGACAGTCCCCCGGATGGCACCCACCGATCAGGACACCGTCGGCACCCTTGGCGAAGGCCGACAGGACGAACTGCGGATCCACGCGGCCACTACACATGACCCGCACGACCCGTGTCGTTGGCGCGTACTTCATGCGTGAGACGCCGGCGAGGTCGGCAGCCGTGTACGTGCACCAGTTGCAGAAGAAGGCGAGGATCCGTGGTTCAAAAACGTTAGGCATGGGCAAGTACCTCTTCGATCTCCGCGAAAATCTCGCAGTCCTCGAACAAGTTCTGCGTGATGGCTCCGGACGGGCATGCCGCCACACAGACGCCGCACCCTTTGCACAGGACGGGGTTGATGACCGCCACCTCCTTCGCGTCGTCACGTGTGATCGCGGAAAACGGACAGAGTCCGATACAAGTCTTGCAGCCGGAACACAACTCCTCGTTGACGAACGAAGTCATCGGCTCCATTTCGACGAACCCCTTGTCCAGCAGGGCCATGGCCTCGCCAGCAGCGAAGCCAGCCTGGGCCACAGTGTCAGGAATGTCCTTCGGACCTTGACAACATCCGGCTATGAACACGCCGTCCGTCGTCGTGCTGATCGGCGCCAACTTAGGGTGACGTTCGAGGAAGAAGCCCTCCGAGCTGCAGGAGATGTTGAACATGCGCCGAACGTTCGACGCGTCTTGTCTCGGTTCGAGACCGGTAGACAGAACGACCATATCGACCGGAATCCGCCGAACAAACCCGGCCAGGGAGTCCTCAACTTTGACGACCAGTTTGCCCTCTTCCTCCGCAGACACCGGCACGTCGGTCACCTCAGCCACGCGGCCGCGGACGAAACGATTCCCTTCTTCAAGAAGCCGTTCGTAGAACTCCTCATAGCCCTTCCCGGCGCACCGCATGTCGATGTAGAAGTTGAAGACTTCGGCTCCCGTATGCTCCTTGATCAAGTGCGCCAACTTGAGCGAGTACATGCAGCACACCCGCGAGCACCACCGGTTTGTCTGATGGTCGCGAGACCCTACACAGTGGACGATGGCGACAGTCTTGGGCCTTCGGCCATCGCGAAGAACGACCTCACCGCCCGTCGGCCCGCTGCTGGTCACAAGGCGTTCGACCTCCAGGGCGGTGTACACGTTGTCGTACCGACCATAGCCATAAAGCGGCTTGCGCGCAGCATCGAAAGTCTTAAATCCCGTCGTCACGATGACCGTACCGACTTCGATATCATCGAAACTCTCCTTTTGGTTGAAATCGATCGCGTCTCGTTCACAAGCCGTGGCGCACGACTGTTCGCACTTGCCGCCGTTCAAATGTGTACACGCTTCCGGATCGATCACGACCAACTTGGGGACTGCTTGGGGAAACGGGATGTAAACCGGCTTGCGTTTGCTCAGCGACTGGTTGAACTCGTCATCAGTGTTGCCTTGCTTGAAGACGCAGTTGTCGATACAGTCCAGACAGCCCACGCAAAGGTCTTCCTTGATGTAGCGCGGCTTGTGGCGGATCTGAGCCGTGAAATTACCGACATAGCCCTTGACATCCACCACTTCGGCATAGGACCACAAGGTGATGTTGGGATCACTGCCGATGTCGGTCATCTTGGGTGTCAGAATGCAGGCGGCGCAATCCAATGTCGGGAACGTCTTGTCGAACAGCGCCATGTGGCCACCAATCGTCGGCTCGCGTTCAACCAGATACACCTTCTTGCCTGCGTTTGAAAGGGTCTGGGCAGCCTGGATGCCCGCGATCCCGCCACCAACAATGAGCACGGATTGCGTCACCGGTTCCTTGCGTTTCTCAAGAGCCTTGTGGAAACGGACTCTCCCGACCGCTCCCCGCGCGACCGCTTTGGCCTTTTCGGTAGCCAGGGCCTTGTCTTCGTGCACCCAGGAGCCATGCTCGCGGATGTTGACCATGTGGAAGAAGAACGGATTGATGCCGCCCTTATGCGTGGCCGACCGAAACGTCTTCTCGTGCAGCAACGGCGAACAGGCAGCGACCACGATCCGGTTCAGCCTATTGATCTCAATGTCCTCGACGATCATGTCCTGGCCGGCGTTTGAGCACATATACTTGTAGTCTTTGGAGACCACGACACCAGGAAGCGTCCTCACATAGTCGGCCACGGCAGCGACATCGATCGTCCCGCCGATGTTGCTGCCGCAATGGCAGATGTAGAACCCAATCCTGACTTCTTCCTTTCCGTTCGTGTGAACCTCGTGTTCCATGGTCAGACGCCTGCCTTGGCCGGCTCAGTTCCGGCCTTGGCCATGATTCCGCGCTCCCGTAAGATCGGCTCGATCGGCACGATCAACCTTGGGAACCCAAGCGCCACTGGATCAAGTCCCAGCGAGGCGCCCAGGAGTTGTGTGAAGTACACGACAGGAATCGGCTTGAGGTCTGTGTACTTGCGAGCTATGTCTTTCTGATAGCACTCCAAATTGAACTGACACAAGGGGCATGCGGTCGCGACTACGTCAGCCTCTCTCCGCTGTGCCTCTTTCAGGAGTTGGTAGCAGAGGTTTTGGCCGACTTCGGGGATTGTGCCGGTGAGGCTGCCACCGCAGCATTTGGACTTGAGCGTGTAGTCCACGATCCTCGCTCCCACCGACTTGAGCAGGTTATCCATGGTCACGGGGTCATGGGAGTCGTCGAACGGTGACTCCGGACGCACCAGCCGGCACCCGTAGTAGCATGCCACTCGCAAACCTTTGAGCGGCACCTTGACCCGCGACCGAAACGCTTTGGTGCCAAAGTCCATCGCCAAAATCTCGAGGGGATGCTTGACGCGGACCCGGCCACCATAGGTCAAGCCGCCTGCCTTGAGCCCGACCGAAACCTGGTCGGCAAGGCGCGGATACTTTCTCTGCATGGCCTGCGCTTTGAGGAGGACGCCGTAACACCCTGCGCACGGTACAGCCATGTCCAGGCCCGTCTGCTCGGCAAGGGCCAGGTTGCGCGACGCCAGGGCAGCCCCTTTCGTCTCGTCCACCGCCATATAGGCCGTAGCCCCACAACAGTTCCAGTCGTCCAGTTCGGCCAACTCGATCTCAAGCGCGGAGCAGACAGCGAGCAACGACTCCTCAAACGCCTTACCTGACGCCTTGAGAGAGCACCCCGGGTAGTAGGCGTACTTCACTTCCCCACCCCCGGAGTCCCGTCAAGGACCCTCTGCAAGTCTTCCGGCCTCTTCATGCGCTCGGACCTCAAAGAAAAGCGTCCTGTCCGCATCAAATCGCGGCCCAGCCCAATCATCCCGAAGAACTTGGCGGGACCAGTCTTCAAATAGAGCCGCTGGACGAGCTTGCCTTCACTGACCCGTCCCGTCTCTCTGACCATCCGGAAGAACTCCCGAGCGAGGACAGGCGTCGGCACGTCCTTGGGCGCGACACCGGAAGCTATCGCCTTGTTCTTGAGGGCGACCATGACGTCCGTGACTCCCACTTCCATCGGACACTCGGCCTGGCACTCGTAGCAACTGGCGCACAGCCAAATCGTGTTGCTGCGCAGCACATCGTCCTTGAAGCCATCCCGAGTCAATTCCATGATCCGCCTGGGTGTGTGATCCATGTACACACTCAGGGGACAGACTCCAGAACAGGTCGCACACTGAATACACCGGTCTAGGTGCTCACACCCCGGCATGGAACGGATTTCGTCAGCGAAGCCGGGGTCGCGGTCGCTTTCAAGGCGAATCTCCCGTTGAATGGAACCCACTGGTCCTCCTTGCGCATGACTGAGGAACGGAGCGTGGGGCAACAATCCTGAATGTCAAACCGCCCACACTCGGGCGCGGTCCCTGGACGGGACATACTGGCCTGTCGGCGGAACCTCGCCGCGACCGTCATCAGTGTTGCTTGCCTCTATTGACGCACCCTTTTAACGTTCACTTATATGACGCCCGTCACATGATCGAAGGCCCCAGCCTGTTCACCGGGAATCCTTCATCAGACCACCACAGATGACCTGGTTTTGAACTTGGAACAACCGTCGTATACTGCCCGTATGAACCCGAGACGGCATAGTCCACAAGCCATGGTCCTAGCCGCGCTCGCCCTGTGCACGGCCTGTTGTGCACCCATGTTCGGATCACATCCCGAGGTCACCCCCCTCCATGACAGCGAAGTGGCGCGCTTGGTCGCCCAGCTCGGGAACCCCAAGAGCGGCCTACACCCGCCGTACTGCACTCCAGAGAACAACCCTGCAGTCGATGCAGCCTATGACCGACTCTTGAGGATCGGGAAGACCGCCGTGCCAGGCCTCATTGCTGGACTGAAGTCGCCGAACAAGTACGTCCGCGCCCACTGCGCCGGCCTGCTTGGTGAGATCGGCGACGCTCGTGCTGTCGATCGTCTCGATGCCCTGGTCGTCAAGGACACGGACATTCGGAGTTGGGTCATCACGGCCCTCGGCCAGCTGCGCGATCCACGGTCCGTCGACTCACTCATGGCCGTATTGCCCGACGGCACCGGGATCATCGACAGTCTTCCGGCGCAGGTTCCTGCAGACGGTCTGCAGGCGGCTGAGGCCCTGGCTAGGATCGGCCAACCGGCGATCCCGTCGCTCGAACGGGCCTTGGGCTCGTCGAACGAATGTGTCCGAGCCAACGCTCAGCACGCACTGGACAGGATCCGCGCCCAAGGCAGGGTCGACGCGCACCCTAGCGAGTGAAAGCGACCGCGGCAACGGGAGCACCGTTTCCTAAGGACTTGTTGAAACTGTTCGAATGGAACAGCGAAGCCGTTCGAGTTGTGCCCTGGTCGCTCTGGCGGTCGTGATCGGCGGTCCAGTGCTCATCGCTATCCTCCTCTTCGTCGCAAGTCAGGGTGCAAAGGGTCGTGTCAGTTTCACGAAGTCCGACTTGGGCGACATGCTAAAGGCTCACGCCAAGAAGTCGGAAGTCATCAGTAGGCTCCAGGTTTTCGACTACAAGCCTTGGCTCTGGATCGATCGGGACGAAATGTCTCGCCAGGAGTTCGTGCCAGACCAACCCAAGCCACCTCCCGGGGCCACATTCACAGAAGCTTGGACCATCGATCTACCCAGCACGGAACCGTGGGTGATCTGCGGTTACGATCACGAGGCCCAGCTTTGGTTCGATGAGCACGACCGTCTGGCCGTAGTCCGGTACGCGACGCGGCCACACGGGTGCTTCTAGTGAGCGTCGTCGCCGCCTCACAAGGCTTGTCGGCGATTGTCTACCCCTAGGGAGCCGCTGGCTCCGCCACCATCGAGATCGCACCGCACGGGCACTGCTCAAAGCAAACGGCACAGCCGATGCACTTGTCGTAGTCGTACTGATAGCGGTTGCCTTTGCCCAGCTTGATAATCGCGTCTTCCGGGCAAGCTCCATAACACCCGTCGCACTCGAAACAGTTCCCGCACGACAGGCACCGTTTGGCCTCGAACCCAGCAGCATCGGCGTCCAAGCCAAAGACAACCTCCTCGAAGCTGTCTCGGCGCTGTTTCAAGTCCAGATGGCCTTGCGGACGCTGAGCTGCCTCCGTGTAGAACCAGAGGTGGAGCTTATTGAACCCGGCTATGTCGGTGCGGCTCGACTTGTCGTAGGCTTCACCTCTCAGCCATGTGTCGATGTTCCGCGCCGCCTTCTTGCCGTGGCCGACAGCGACAGTGACCGTGCGCTCGGCTGGCACCATGTCGCCTCCAGCGAAGACCCCGGGCAGCCCGTCATCATGTGCTTGTTGACGATCACCGTCCCATCGACTTGGAACTTGAGGCCAGGAATCTCGCGCAAGAAGCCCGTGTCCGTGTCCTGCCCCAACGCCAGGATCAGGTCGTCGGCTTCAAGCGTCTCGAACTGGCCCGTCGGGCGCGGACGGCCCTTTTCGTCCAGCTCCATGACCTCGACCGTGAACGAGGTTTCTTCGATGGACTTGATCGTGCGCAACCAGTGGATGTTCACCCCTTCAGCCATCGCCTCGTCGGCTTCGAACTCATGAGCGGGCATGTGGTCGCGGTCGCGACGATAGATGATCAGCGGTTCGACGCCCATCCGCCGTGCTACCCTCGCCGCGTCCATCGCGGTGTTGCCACCGCCATAGATCGCGACGCGACGTCCCAACTTCGGCGCTTGTCCCAGTTCGACGTCCTTCAGGAACTGCACCGCGTCCAACATCTTTCCGGCGTCGCGTGCCGGGATGTCCGTCCGCTTGCCCAAGTGCGCCCCGACGGCGATGAAGACAGCGTCAAAGCCCTCCTTTTCGACTGCAAGGTCCTCGACCTTGTGGTTCAGCACGATCTTCACGCCCATGTCTTCGATCCGCTTGATCTCTTCTTCGAGAACATTGCGCGGAAGGCGGTAGGAAGGAATGCCGAAGTGCATCATGCCGCCGGGCAAGGGGCCCGCCTCGCGAATCTCGACCGAGTGCCCCATGAGCGCCAGGTGATACGCACAAGACAGACCGCTGGGGCCGGCCCCGACAACGAGGATCTTCTTGCCTGTGGCAGGAGCCGGCGTGAGTTTCCAGCCTTCTTTGAGTGCCAGGTCGCCCAGGAACCGTTCGACGGCGTGGATGCTGACTGAGCCGTCCAGCTTGTCGCGGTTACAAGAAGCTTCGCACGGGTGGTAACAGACACGACCGTGAACCGCAGGCATGGGATTGTCCCGCAGGATGGTCTCCCAGGCCTCCCGGTACTTACCTTCTGTCACCAAGGTCAACCACTTCTGGATGTTCTCACCCGCCGGGCATGCGTGGTTGCAGGGCGGTAGCAGATCGTGGTAGTTCGGCCGCTGCGTCCGGAACGGCCCGGTGTGCCGCTCGTGCGTCAGGTCCGGAGGGGTCGTCAAATCGGTGGGTCGCATCGTCACGGTGTTGTCCTCATGCGGTTCGCAGGGGGCGCTGATCGCCTCCTTGGAACAAGATGGCCGGAGCCGGACAGTGAAGCGTTTCGCTGACACGGCGTCAGCATGGTTTCACCCCATGAAGAGTATGCGTGTGTTCCAGCGCGGACACTCTGACGAGCGTCATGTTTGGAGATTGGGGCCGAACGGACCGCGGACTTCAGTCCGCCTCTGGGCCGGGGACTTCAATCCTCTAAGGGCGGCCGACCGGTTGGCAAGGGCTGCCCGTGCTCCTGGATTCAGCGACCAGCCTTGCTGACAGGGTCTCCCTAGCCACCCGTCGGAGTGGTCGAGACATCGCCAAGGAGGCGTCGCCAGACTCGGCCACAGCCTAAACAGGGGCCCGTTCTTGCCGTGCTTGCCGACAAACACGGCAAGAAACTCGAAAAATACGGCAAGAACGTCGACAGACACGACAAGAAATCCAGTGTTTCCGCCAAATCAGCAGGCCTCCTGGCGAAAACACTTGACGCTCGTGCCGAGAGGATCGACAGCATTCCCCGTTGCCCCCAAACGTCTGTCACGTTTCCTCGGTGACTCGATCCGAGGTTCCACAGCTACTGAAACCAAGCGAACGGCCCTTCAATCCAGTCGACCTGTGGCTCTCCGTGCTGGTCGAGTCTGGCTCGACTGGGTGACGGGAAGGACTGGAGTAGCGGGAGTAGGTTCCTCCCCTAGCCGGAGCGCTCAGCCTCGACGGTTGACGTTGGTCGTGACCGCAGTGCCCCGCCCGACTTGGTCTCCCAACCAGCCGATCGAGATCATGACCGTCGGGGTCACAGTGGTTATCGATGCCGAGTCAAGGAAGCTGCCTGCCGCGTCTTGGCTCGCAAAACCTAGCGACCTCCAGCCACCGACCATGTCTGCCTTCAACTTGTCAGGCAAAGCTCTTGCCTGCTCCTGAGCACTTGGCGAGTCCTTTGAGAGGAAGGCCGACTTGAGGGCGGCCTGCCGATCTTCATAATCCTTTGATTGCTTTTCGATCCTCTCCTCCATGATCTTCTCGATCTTGGCGACGGCACCAGCGCGACGCGTGGACACGAGGCGTAAGCCAGCGCTATGGCGGAAGCGCACTTCATCGATGCTATGCCACTTGGTCCACTGACGGGGAAGCTCGTCTTTGTCGAACTTCTGAACCTCTTTTGACGTGTACTTTTGTCTTTGCTTGAAGTCCGAGACAGGGGCGTGACCGGCGTTGAATGCGACCGACTTCCCGCCTGCTTGGCATTCAATCCGCCAAGACATACCGATACTGACCGGCGATTTGTCGTCGAAAAGCGCTGGGCCCGCGTCCTCCGCAACCCCTTGAGCCAACAGTATCTCACGCACAGCCCGCTTGTCTCCATCGGCGAGGTCACCGAGTTTGAACATTGTCTTTCCGTCCCTCGCTAAGCGGGCCAACACATCAAAGCCCCTGATGCAAAGAGACATGCGTCTGATATTGTAAAGATCGGCGTCGAAAAGGAGGATATCGTCGCCGTCGCGAACCACTTCAACGTTCGCTGCGGCAGCTTGTGCGTCCAGCTTATCAAGGTCGACTGAGAGCAGCGCAACCTGTTCCTTCGTGGGCTCCTCATGTGTGGCAAGTGTCCGCAGCTCTTGTGCCGAAGCATACGGCACTACCGCGAGTGTCCATAGAGTCATGCAAAGAAGGAACTGCCGCTTCATTTCCTAACCACCGCCCTGGTTTCCACCTGTAGCATCGTGCTCTTCGCTGAGCAACTCGAAATTGTACTGCTCGTTCAGGTAGCGAGTATAGGTGTTGGCGCTTTGGTGCCATTGGTCAGTACCCTCGTCTTCGAGCCAGTGCCAATACCAAGTTCTGACTTTGAGGGCGTGAACTGTTCCACCAGAGGAGGCATCCCACGATCCGGGAGTGTTGAACAGCCACAAGAAGGCACTGCCCCATGGCGGGTTGGGAGAGGAAGCGGAGCTGCCGGTACATTCGTAGTGCGAATCCACATGGTGCCATTGGGTTCCGACCGTGATATCGGATCCGGTCATGTTCGTTTCGATCCTCACCGTCTGTGTGCGCTCAGTACCCGTTGTGAGACAGGACGGTGGAATATCGTAGACATATTGGTCAAGGGCAAACGTCGACGGAAACCCTAGGATTGTAAGAGCGATTGCTTTCACATTTGAGACGGTACCCCTCCCCCTCCGGAAGTTTGTCAAGTTCGTTATTCTTCTTTGTCATTCCCTGTGTCTTGGGTGCACCATGCTGGCCGCTTTGCAGAGCGTCAGAGACTTCGACGAGTACCCTCGACTCCGCGGAGCTGAACGCTCGATTCCCGCTGCTCAGTTTGGGTTTTCCGGTGAAGATCCTGGTGTACACTTTGGGCTATGAAGCGCCTTCTACTCGCTTGCTTCTTGGCCGTCGCTTGTGCGGCCGCCTTTGGCCAGACGGCTGCCGATGCTCAGAAGATCGGGACGCAGATCGACCAGCTGCGCGCGGACCTGATCAAGCAGGCGCGCGACTCTGGCGCCAATCCGAACTACCAAGAGATCGCACAGAAGGTCCAGGCAAAACTCAACGACCTGATCAAGGATGTCGACGTTGGCAAGATCGACGCCAAAGACGCGTACCTCTGGGCCAGGCTCTTCCAGAGCGCAGGCAAGAACCACGAGTGCTGTGACCTGGCGCGCAAGTTCCTCACCACCAACCCCGCCGACCCCATCAAGTTTCAGGCCATGTACCTGATGGCGCAGTCGTGCAACGCCGAAGGCGAGGCCGACTCGCTCGCTTCGACGCTCGACACAATCCCCGTCCCCGATGCCAACAGCTCCCGCTCTCTGGCCTCAATGACGACCAACGTCTACGTGGACACGATCTACGAGAAGAAGGGGCTCGAACCGGCCCTGAAGACTCTCGATTCAGTCGAGAAGAAAGTCTTGCTGGAGGATCCCAAAGACTACGCGAAGCGCGTTTTGGCCAGTGAAAAGAGTCGCCCCCAGACGGGGACGAATCCCCCGAAGTCCGATGCCGACAGGCTCGCCGAGCTGGAGAAGGCCGGTAAGCAGATGAACGAGACCGAGGTGTTCTCGTTCGCCAGCAAGCGGGCCGAGTTGCTGGCCGATGCCGGCAAGAAGAACGAGGCCAAGAAGGTGTTGACCAGTGCCATGGCCAAGATCCCCGAAGACTCGCCCGTCCACCGCAACGCCCAGATGGCCCTCACCCGCATGACGCTCGAGGGCAGCGTCGCCCCGATGATCACGGCAGAGAGGAGCCACGGAGATTTCAAAGGCTTGGAGTCCATGCGCGGCAAAGTCGTGATCGTCGACTTTTTTGCCCACTGGTGCGGGCCCTGCATCGCCAGCTTCCCCGACATGGAGCAGATGTACGGCGACCTGCACAGCAAAGGCCTCGAAGTCGTCAGCGTGACCACTTACTACGGTTATTACAAAGGTGAAGGCATGCCCGGCCGAACCATGGACAAGGACACCGAGTTCGCCAAGATGGCCGAGTTCAAGTCAGAGCACAAGATGCCGTGGTCAGTGGTCTTGGGCGACCGGTCGAACATGGAGGAATACGGTGTCAACGCCATTCCCACCGCGATCCTGATCGACCGCAAAGGTGTGATCCATAGCGTGCACGTCGGCTATAGCAAGGACTCTTTCGCCGAGTTCCGAAAGCAGGTCGAAGAACTGCTCGCCTCCGGCGAGTAAGTCACTGTCGCCCGACAGCCAGCCTTCAGCGGTCTGACTGAAGGCTGGCTGTCTTCAAAGCACGGTTCGGTGGCCCACAAGGGCCAAGCGAGCTTCCTAAGCAGGGCCCGTCAAACGGTCCCTTACGCGCTTGAAGGCGTTCAGCGCAAGCTCCAGGTCTTCGGTCGAGTGCAACGCCGACGGCATCGTCCGTATCCGGGCCCGACCCCTGGCGACAGTCGGATAGACGATCGAAAGCGCGTACACGCCTTCGTCCCACAGTAGCCGTTCCATTTGCTGAGCTTTGGCCTCGTCGCCTACGTAAACGGGTGTGATCGGTGTCTCGCTGCCGAGTGTGTCGAACCCCGCGTTGGCAAGTGCGTTCTTCCACCACCTCGTGTTCGCCCAGAGCCGCTCCATCGGTTCAGGATCGGTCTGCATGATTTCGAGTGAGGCGATGAGGGCCGCGGCGACCATCGGCGGGTGGGCCGTGGAGAACAAGTAAGGCCGCCCGCGGTTGATGAGCCACTCCTTGAGCGCCTGCGATCCGGCAATGTAACCTCCTACGACGCCGAGCGCCTTGGAGAGCGTGCCTAGTTGAATGTCCACTCGCCCATGGAGGTCGAAGTGGGAGACGGTGCCGGCGCCGTTCTTGCCCAGCACGCCGCTCGCATGGGCGTCGTCGAGCATGACGAACGCTCCGTACTGCTCGGCGAGCTGCACGATCTCGGGCAGGGGCGCGATGTCCCCATCCATCGAGAAGACGCCGTCGGTGATGATCATCTTCTTCTCAAATCCCTGCTTTTCTGCCTTTCGCAAGCAGGCCTCGAGGCCATCCATGTCCTTGTGCGCGTAGACCCAGCCTTCTGACTTCTGATAGACGGCTTTGCTGAGTCGGATGCCGTCGATGATCGACGCGTGGTTGAGTTCGTCACTGATCACGACGTCTTTTTCAGTGAGTACCGCGGGGATGCAGCCGCTGTTTGCTGTGAAGCCGCTGGTGAACACGAGGACAGCTTCAACGTGCTTGAACTCCGCAAGTTCCAACTCCAGCTGGTTGTGGACCTGCATGGTGCCGCCGATCCATCTCACGCCACCTGCACCGACGCCCCACCGCTCGATCGCAGCCAACGCCGCCTTCTTCACCTGCGGATGGTTTGCAAGGCCCAGATAATTGTTGGTGGCAAGATTGATCACCTCGCGTCCATCGATCACTGGGCGAGCCCCTGTCGGCGTCTCGAGGAACCTCGGAGTCTTGTATTGTGAGTCGCGACGGAGTTGGTCAAGCTGGTCTTTCAGCCAGTCCTGAAGGCTTAGGTGCATCCCGTGGATTGTGGCAGAACGACGGTAGACTCAGTCAGCACCATGGTCATCGGGATCGGGATGGACGTGATCAGCGTGGCCCGAATGAAGCGCGAACTAGCGCGACCCGATGGTGGTTTTCTCGACGCCGTCTTCACCGAAGCCGAAATCACCCAATGTGCTGGTTCTGCCAAGGAGCTGGCCCTTCGCTTTGCAGGCAAAGAAGCCGCAGCGAAGGCGCTTGGGACGGGAATCAGCGAAGGGGTGTCTTGGGACGGCATCGAGGTGCTGCAGGAAGCTTCAGGCTCCCGAAGGATCGTGTGGCACGGCGGTGCGCGCTTGCGAGCGGAAACGATAGGCGCGCGTGCCGCGTGGCTCTCCTGTGCCGCAGACAGTGAGTTAGGGGTGGCGTACGTCGTGCTCGAGGGCTGGCACGATCAGGACGAAAGAGGAGACAACCTCTTCTATGACGAACATCGCGAGATTCGAAGAAGAACTCAAGCATTTTGATTGGTCGATCGCCCGCCATGAGCTGGGCTACAAGGAGGGACAGCCGTTGAACATCGGCTGGTATTGCACGGACCGCATCTGTCAAACGGGGCGCGCCAAGAAGCTGGCGATGATCTGGGAGAACCATGCGGGCGAAGTGCGCCGGTTCACGTTCGACGACATGCGTGTCCTGACGAACACGTTCGCCGCTCACTTGCGCGGTCTTGGAGTTCAGCCCGGCGACCGAGTGTGCGTCTTTATGGACCGCGTCCCGGAGTTGTACATCGGCTTCCTGGCCGTACTGAAACTGGGAGCGATCGTGCAGCCGTTGTTCTCGGCTTTCGGCGACGAGTCGCTGTTGACTCGCCTCGAAAGTTCGGGCGCCAAGGTTGTGCTGACTCAGCACAAGCACGGGCTGAAGGTCCGAAAGATCAGGGATCAGCTGCCCGCACTCGAGACTTCTGTGATCATCGACGCTGGCGACCGGAAGTTAGCCGATGGCGAGGTAGGGTTCGACCTGGACAACGCACCCAAAGTCAATGATTTCGAGTCGTACCCGACGACACCCGAGACGCCCAGCGTGCTGCATTACACTAGCGGCACGACAGGTCAGCCGAAAGGTGCGCTCCACGTTCACAACTCCGTCTTCTCTCAGTATTTGACGGCAAGCTGGGTTCTCGATCTGCAGGAATCCGATGTCTATTGGTGTACCGCCGACCCTGGCTGGGTGACGGGCACCAGCTACGGCATCATCGGGCCATGGGCCAACGGCACCACGCAAGCCATCTTGGACGCTGGGTTCTCAGCGGACCGATGGTACGGTTTTATCGCAAAGCACAAGATCACCGTGTGGTACTCGGCGCCGACGGCTATCCGACTGCTCATGAAGGAGGGCGAGGAAGCACCGAAGAGACACGAACTCTCGTCTCTGAGGCATCTGGCGTCCGTTGGAGAACCGCTGAACGCCGAGGCCGTTATCTGGTCTCAGAAGGTGCTGGGTCTGCCGTTTCACGACACGTTCTGGCAGACCGAGACAGGTTCGATCGTGATCACGAACATGCCGGGCCTGCCGATCAAGCCCGGTTCGATGGGCAAGCCGTTCCCTGGCATTGTGGCGACGGTAGTGGATCCAAAAACCTTCGAGCCGTTCGACCACCCGGGTGCGGTCGGCCTGATCGCGCTGCGGCCCGGCTGGCCGTCCATGTTCCGACAGTACTGGAACAAGCCGGAGATCTACGCCAGCAAATTCGTGAACGGGTGGTATCTGAGCGGCGACCGTGCCAGCATCGATGCGGACGGCTATTACTGGTTCGTGGGCCGCGACGATGACGTCATCAACACGGGTGGTCACCTCGTCGGCCCGTTCGAGATCGAGTCGGCCCTCCTCGAGCACCCGGCGGTCGCAGAGTCGGCCGCGATCGGCATGCCCGACCCGGTGAACATGGAGGTTCCCAAGGCGTTCATCGCGCTCAAGCAAGGTTACGAACCCAATGATGATCTCGAACTGGAGATCATGAACTTCTGCCGCAAGCACCTTTCGCCACTCGCGATGCCGCAAGCGATCGAGTTTGTGACCTCGCTTCCAAAGAACCGGAGTGGAAAGATCATGCGCCGAGTGCTCCATGCCAAGGAGTGGGGAGAGGAAGTCGGCGACATCTCGACGCTCGAAGACGAATGACTGTCATAAGCAACCGACCAAACACAACGGAGTGAACCTATGGATGAGATGAAACAAGTCGTTTTGGAATACGTACGCCGCGAGTATCTGGAGGAGGACGACGACCGCGAGGTCGAAGTGGACACTCCCCTGATCAGCGGCGGCATCGTCGACTCGTTTTCGATGGTGTCCCTGAAGCGCTTCCTGGAAAAGAAGTACGGAATCCAGATTCCGGACGCAGACGCCAGCCCAGAAGCCTTCGACACTGTCGAGAGCATTGTTGTACTGGTACAGCGGTTCGGAGGAAAGTGAAAGCGGGGGTTTGTGAGATGCAGACCCCACTTGAAACTCTGCATTAGGAATAGGGGACGTCGAGAAATATGTCTTACAGCAACACCACGCGAAGGCACTTCGCCTGCGAACTCGAATCGGTTCGAGAGGCGGGCCTTTTCAAAGAAGAACGGTATATCCATGCGCCACAGGGCGCGGAAATCGAAGTCGAATACCCCAAAGGGGCGACTCCCAAGCGCGTCATCAACATGTGCGCCAACAACTATCTCGGGCTCTCGAGCCATCCGGAAGTTGTGCAGGCTGCGCACGCCGGACTCGACCATCGTGGGTACGGCATGTCCTCGGTCCGTTTCATCTGCGGCACACAGGACATCCACCGCGAACTCGAACAGCGCCTCACCGAGTTCCTCGGCACTGAGGACACCCTCCTCTTCCCGTCCTGCATGGATGCCAACGCCGGCGTGTTCGAGGCCATCCTGGGCGAGCAGGACGTGATGATTGCCGACCGTCTAGTCCATGCAAGCATCGTCGATGGCATGCGCCTGTGCAAGGCGATGAACGACACCTACAAGCACTCCGACATGGGGCACTTGGAGGAGAAACTTCAAGAGCACCAGGACAAGCGCTTCCGTGTGATCGTCACCGACGGCGTGTTTTCGATGGACGGCGACGTAGCGAAGATGGATGAGATCGTCGCGCTCGCCGAGAAGTACGACGCCATGACGTTCCTGGACGACTCTCATGCGTCTGGATTCATGGGCAAAACGGGCCGCGGGACACACGAGCACTGCGGCGTGTTCGGCAAGATCGACATCATCACGACGACGCTTGGCAAAGGACTGGGCGGCGCAAGCGGAGGCTGCGTGAGCGGACGCCGTGAGTTGGTCGAAATGTGCCGGCAACGCGCCAGACCCTATCTCTTCTCCAACACGGTCGCTCCCGTGATCGTGAGCGGCGCCCTCAAAGTCATGGACCTGTTGTTCTCCTCGACCGAACGTCGCGACAAGCTGGAGTGGAACACTGAGTACTGGCGGAAGGGGCTCATCGAGACGGGACTCGACATCAAGAACGGCGACTCGCCCATCGTGCCCGTGATGCTTTACAACGCCAAACTCGCACAAGACTTCGCGAAAGACCTGTTCGCCGAAGGCGTCTACGCCGTGGGCTTCTTCTTTCCAGTCGTACCCAAGGGACAAGCGCGTATCCGCACGCAGCTCTCCGCAGCCCACGACAAAGCCCATCTCGACGTGGCGTTGGCCGCGTTCCGAAAGGTTGGCGAGAAGCACGGGATCCTGGGATTGGGCAAGAAGGACTTGGTCGCCAAATTCGGACTGTGAAGGTTACAAGGGACGACGCGGTTTGCCGTACAGACCGGCAAGCCTGAGTTCGTCCCTTGCTGACGCCGAGCACGGCGCGGTGTGACAACGAAACAGTCGCATACCGGTGGTCATAGCGGAGTTTGGTCGTGAGGCGCGTTTTTTGGCCCGGGAACGTGCACCATAAGGTCTTCATATTGCGCCGGTCGTGCCGTACCGGAGAGACACGGTCTCGGGTAAACCACAGTCCATGCCCCGGGTGAGCGTCGTCACCCCAACCTATAACCACGGGCCTTACATCAGAGCTTGTTTGGATTCCGTTCTCAGCCAGACATTTGGCGACCTTGAAGTCGTGGTGGTAGACGACGGCTCGACTGACCAAACCGTAGAGGTCGTCCGCACTTTCAAAGACCCACGGGTCCGACTCATACGGATCGAACACACGGGCCTTGATCATCTTGCGGACACCTACAATCGTGCCCTGGGGGCCGCGACAGGGGAGGTCGTCGCGATCCTGGAAGGCGACGACCTCTGGCCGCCGGACAAGCTTGCGAGCCAGGTCACCGCATTTGATGACAGCGACGTGGTCTTGGCCAGTGGCCTGACTCAAGAGATCGACGAGGATGGATCCGTGATCGCCACCGTGCCGTCGACACTCCCGTCGGAGGATATCAGGACAAACAGGCCGACAGGACAAGCTTCGCTAGGCTTGCTCGATGTCAGGCACCTCACGTTCACGTTTCCTGTCTCAACCCTTGTCCGCCGTGCTGCATTGGAGGCCATCGGTGGGTTCCAGCAGAAGCCATACCTTCCGCTG
>JAKOXK010000061.1 GCA_029781035.1 Armatimonadota bacterium | reverse complement strand
CTTGTCCGTTAGCACCTGAGCGGTCAGTTCGGGCCAGGTCTCCCTCAGAACCCTCTTGAGCCAAACGTAGAAGAAGTCCGACAGCTCCGCATACATCACGTTGTCGTAGTACGGGGGATCGGTCACAACGGCGGACACCGAGGCCGTCTCCAGCGGGAGCGACGTCGCTGATCCCCACATGACCTGGGCGGTTGCGGTTCGCGTCGGCGAGAACATCGTCTCTTCCTCGATCACAAGGGACGAGATCTTCTTGTGGTTCACCACCGCTAGATTCACAGCCCAAGGGATCAGGGAATCGGCACCTTCAAATTCTGCGTAGGTCCACTTGACGGCAAGGTCGTGTCGAACATAGAGACTTCGCACCATCGAGCGAGATGAATCCCACGTATTGAACGTGCAGTTGTGCGAAATGGCTCGGTCGAAAGCAAAGGCCAAGAGCAGATTGAGAGCCTTGGCCTTATCCGGTCCGACTTCGGCGTTTGCCTCACTGATGACGTCCCGAAGCTCCCTTACCGCTGTGGCCGCCGCAAGGAGCTGCCGATCTGAGAACATGTCACGCCAGGTGGTTATCCCGATCCGCCGTGGTTCGGCTGTCTTCCATCCTTCGGGGATGTCTTCGGTGGGAACCAGGTCGTCGATTTCCCACCCAACTAGACGCTTCCTGACCTCGGACGAAGCCGCATCGATCGCGTCGAGATCGGCTTGATTCGGCGCCCGGAACCGAGTCCCACGCACCCCAGGCGAGGTCACGGCCAGCGCAAGGAGCATCTCGCCTACGCGGCCTTCACGGCCCATTTCGCGGATGTACTCGCCACTGAAGGTCTCGCCGGTCCAGATGCTCTGACCGGTACCTCGCTTGTAGGTGGACACGCTACCGACAGACGAAATCTCGGATGCGCTGCCCTCAACGATCTCTAGACCGACTGTTCCTGTCTGGTCATCCGGAAGGATCCGAATGGCGGCGTTGTAGGAACCCCTCGCCAGCCAGGAGTCAGGCAGCAGTGGCGTCGGCCGCCCCGTGGAGGGGCACGGAACGGTGCGTGTCCAGATGTAGTCATCAACTTGAACACCAGGGTGCTTAGGGAAGAACGGAGACAGCGCTACCCGCACGCGCGAAGCCCATCGCGCACCCCAGTGTTCGACCTCAGCCGCAAAGGCCGGCCCGAACGCGGCGGGGACTGAGAGCGTCCCATGCAGTATCGCTGTCGCAACGGGGTTCAACTCGTTCGCGATCGTGTCTAAGCCGAGCCTGGCGGCCTCAAACGGTATTGACCCTCCTCCAGAGAAGGGATCGAGGACGCGTTGTACGTGTGCTCCACTTCTGGCCGCAATTAGACGATGGGCGAGATCCAGGTCTGCTGGTCGGACGTTCGCGGAGAACGCCCTGTCATAGCCATAGGCGTCGCCTGGCACTCGTTCCCCTCTGTCATGGGCAGCGCGTATCGCACGACGGGACCTAGCTGGATCGCCCTTGATGCCAATGGCCTTGGTGAACCACTCCCGGTACTGGGGTTCGCCCT
>JAKOXK010000056.1 GCA_029781035.1 Armatimonadota bacterium | reverse complement strand
GGCAGGAGTTCGAGGAGGTTCACTTTGGGGAGCGCCGCCAGTTGATCCTCCGTTTGTTTGCGGGTGGCTTCGGGGAAGGACGGGTGGTTCTTGGCGAGGGGATCATCGGATAGCGAAACTGTCGGGATTGACTGGGGGTCGTTCTGCCAAGCCAGGTCGTCCAAGACGTCCAAGACCTTGTCCTTACACGGTTGGGTCTTCAGGTAGAGGTAGATCGCAAGGTTCCTGAGCTCTCCGGCGCCTCCCGTTCCGAATCGGCGTGAAAGCATGACCTCGATCGCCATCGAGTCGGTGACTGTCCACGGCTCCGGGTCGACGCCGTTCTGACGGTATCCGGGCGGCAACGTACCGGCTGTTCGGCGGGCCGCGATGGTGTCGTTCACTCCACGTGCGTATTCGGTGAACGCGATCTTGGCTTTTGCGGGCAGGGCGTCGAACATATCGGCGTACTCTTTGTCCGTGTAGCCCGTCCTCAGGGTGTCCTCGTCCGAGGCGAGCCCAGTTGAGCCGATGAGTTCAGCGATGCGACCACGGGCGACGTGGCGGCTGTTCTCCATCTGCCACAGTCGGTCCTCAGCAACGGTCTTTCCAAAAAGATAGAAGGCCTCCTGGTACGAGGAAGCCGTGATTTTGGGGACGCCGTAAGGGTCGCGTTGGACGCTGCCGGAAAGGGCCAGTGCGCAAGCCAGGACGAAGACGTTCACAGGGCTGGTTGTACCACCGGCCCCGCAAACCTAGGGAAGGATGCCCCTTTTGTCGCCGCCCAAAGCCTTCTTCTCGGTCGCCCGGTAAACGGCGTAGACGATCAACGCGATCACTGCGATCGGGAGCACCAGCTTCATCAGAAGACCCAGAGCGACCGCGATCGATATGACCACGAGTTTGATCACGAGAAACGCGGCCAAGACACCCAGGATCAGTGTGACGAAGAACTTGCCAAAGCTCATTGAAACCTCCAATTCACTATAGGGACGGCAGGCTCAGGGGGTTGACGGCGCTGGGCCTCTTTTGGGTCTCGAAACCTGAAAACAGGCCCTTGATGAATTGAAGCGAGAGGGCCCCATCGTTGCGAAACTCGCAAGTCGTTGGACTCCAACATTGGCCTTTTGTCGGTTGCGAACGAGCCTCCGTCCGTGTGTCTTGAATCTGAATGACGGGTGTCATACTGATGTCCCACCAGTCCGAGTACAAGCGAATCTAAGGAGAACAATGACCAACCTCGACATCGCGCAGCAAGCGGAGATGCGGCCGATCAGACAGATCGCCGAAGAATGGGGCCTGACGGATCACGAGTTCGAGACGTTTGGCCGGTACAAGGCCAAGCTGACGTACGAAGCCATGCAAGAGCTGCCCAAGCGAAAAAAGGGCAAGCTTGTGTTGGTCACAGCGATCTCCCCGACTCCAGCTGGCGAGGGCAAGACGACCACCACGGTCGGTCTGGCTCAGGGACTCTGCAAACTCGGAAAGAAGGCCGTTCCAGCTACCCGCGAACCGGCTCTTGGTCCGATCTTCGGGGTGAAGGGCGGAGCGTGCGGTGGCGGCTACAGCCAAGTGCTTCCGATGGAGGACATCAACTTGTTCTTCACAGGCGACATGCCGGCCATCGTCTCCGCCCACAACCTTCTTTCCGCGATGCTCGATGCCCACATTCAGAACGGTAATAGCCTGGGCATCGACGTGCGCACTTCCGTGTGGCCGCGCACGATGGACATGAACGACCGGGCACTCCGCCAGATTGTCATTGGTATGGGCGGCCGTTCGAATGGCTACGTCCGGGAGGACAGCTTCGTCATCGCTCCGGCGAGCGAAGTCATGGCTGTGCTCTGTTTGTCCCGTTCGTTGTCGCACCTTAAAGAACGGCTGGGCGAGATCATCGTCGGGTTCGACCGCCAGAACAACCCCGTCAAAGCATCGCAGATCCAAGCGATCGGCGCCATGGCAGCGCTCCTGCGCGACGCGATCCGCCCCAACATCGTGCAGACCATGGAAGGCGGTTTGGCTTTCGTGCACGGTGGACCTTTCGGCAACATCGCGCACGGTTGCTCGACGGTCGTAGCGACCGAGTGCGCGTTGGGTATGGGCGAATACGTGATCACCGAAGGCGGCTTCGGCTCGGATCTCGGTGCCGAGAAGTTCATGAACATCGTTTGCCGCGAACTCGGTCAGGGTCCGGACGCGATTGTCCTCGTCGCGACCATCAGGGCCATGATGCACCACGGCGGCGGTGACGACGATGAGGCCCTAAAGCGTGGCCTCGAGAACCTGTTCGCCCACCATCGCCACATGAGCTACTATGGGCCGCCCGTGATCGTGGCCGTCAACCGTCGCGCGGAAGACACCGATGCGCAGCATGATCTTGTGGTCCAGGCCTGTCGGGCTCGGGGAATCGACGCCGTTTCCTGCAATCCATGGGGTGGAGGAGGAGAAGGGTGCATCGACCTGGCCGAAGAAGTGGTCTGTGCGACTGGGAGGGCCTCGACGTCTCGGTTCGTCTACGAAAGGGAGTCGACGTACACCAGCAAGCTCGAGAACCTCACTTCCACAGTCTACGGCGGGGAAGGAGTCGAGTTTTCAGACGCAGCCAAGAAGCGGCTCGATTGGGCTGAGAAGCACGGCTACGAGCACTTGTTGGCCTGTGTCGCTAAGACGCAGTACAGCTTGAGCGACGATGCCGGGCTGCTCAATGCGCCTCATGGATTCAAGATCCACGTGCGAGAGATCCGTCCATCGGCGGGGGCAGGTTTCTTGGTTGCGGTGGCAGGCGAAGTAATGCTGATGCCGGGGCTGGGCAAACACCCGGCGGCACACAACATCGACGTCGACAGCGACGGCAAGATCACCGGTCTTTTCTAACGACTTTTAAGTTGGTTCATGTTCTCAAAAAACGGGCCGTCCTTCGGGGCGGCCCGGTGGGTCTAGAGACTCCGGTTCGGGTTGAGAACGTCACCAGACGGGGCCACGGAATCGGACAAACTTCCAGGACATGGTCGGACTTTCTGACTAACGTGTGCCTGGATCCGGCGTTGCACTTGGCCGAGGAAGTTTTTGACGCGCTTCCCAGTCTGGGGGTCGCCCAAGAACGGGTCTCGCCGCCTTTGTTCCAGGGATAGGATGGCCTGATTGCATAGGTGCTCAGCGAGGTGTCCGTTCTTCACAAGGTCCAGAAGCTGGCCTCCGCATCGACTGACTTCCCAAAGTCGCGGCGACCAAAGGCACTCGAGGAGTGATCCAACGGCGTCTGTGTCGCCAAGAACGACAAGCGACGAAGCGAGCGACCCGCGGCAGAAGCCCGCCGTCTCGACAGCCAAACCCGACCACAGGGCGGGAATAGCTCTCGGGTCACCCAGGTCTCCCAGAGCAGTCGCGGCCCAGGATCGTACAACCGGCGCGGAATCCGAAAGGCACGCCGTGATGTCCTCCAGGTATTGGACACCTTTGAGACTGGCCACAGCGGAACAAGCAGAGCATCGGACGAACGCAGCTCGGTCTTTGATCCGTTTCGCAACCAGCGGAAGTTGGTCCGGGCCACCGAGGTCCCCCACGGTCTCCAATGCCTTTTCCCGTACGTTTCGGCAAGGATCGTCCAGAGCAAGAATGCCGAATCCCAGACCGACAGGTACAAGCGCGTCCGCCTTGGCTGCTATGGTCCAAATGGCCTCCAGTGCTTCTTCACGAACGTATTCCTCTTCGTGTTCTAGGAATACCGCCAGCTTCCGGATGGCCTTGGTGCTGCGCCCCCGGGCTAGCCGCCTGACCTCATCAAACGGGTTGACTTCGGCGACTTGATTCATAGCGCTCACTGTATCTTGAACCAACACTTCGAACTTGGCAGCGGAACCGTCGACCGAAAGCCGGATCTCGCATCTCCCTTGAGGTCAGTTCAACCAAGGACGCCCCGCCAAAGCGGGGCGCCCTGAACTGAGGTGTCTCTCCCTCAGATGCTTTCGACTGCCGATGAAAGCGAGGCGATCGTGTTCTTCGCGTTGCCAAAGACCATGATGGTGTTCGGGAGGAAGAAGAGCTCGTTTTCGATACCGGCAAAGCCGGGGTTCATAGAGCGCTTGCTCACGATGACCGTCCGGCACTTGTCCACGTCGAGAATGGGCATCCCGTAGATCGGACTGGCCTTGTCGTAGCGCGCGGCGGGGTTGACCACGTCGTTCGCTCCGATGACCAACGCCACGTCTGTCTCGGGCATCATCGGGTTGATGTCCTCCAACTCGTAGAGCTGCTCGTAGGGGACGTCGGCTTCGGCGAGAAGCACGTTCATGTGACCCGGCATGCGTCCTGCGACCGGGTGCACGGCGTACTTGACGTCGATGCCTTTCTCTTGGAGCTTGTTGGCCAACTCCTTGACCACGTGCTGTGCTTGGGCGACAGCCATTCCGTAGCCCGGGACGATGACGACGCTCGAGGCGCTGGCGAAAATGATCGCAGCGTCTTCGACCGAGTAGCTCCGAACGGTCCCCTGCTGTCCCGCTCCGGAAGCCAAAGCGGTCTGATCGACCGCACCAAAGGCTCCGAAGATGACGTTGCCCAGAGAACGGTTCATCGCCTTGCACATCTGCACCGTGAGAATGAATCCGCTGGCACCGACCAAGCCACCGCCGATGAGCAACGAAGTGTTGCCGAGCACGAAGCCAGCGAGACCCGCGGCACAACCCGTAAAGGAGTTGAGCAGCGAGATCACGACGGGCATGTCAGCCCCGCCGATGGGCAAGACGAACGTGACACCCATGATGAGCGCCAGTGCGAACAACCCAAGGTAGAGCGTGAACGAATGCGTCGTCGCGATCAGCATCACGATGAGCACGAGGGCCGCGGTAAAGATCAGGCCGTTGACCAGTTTTTGGCCGGGGTAGACGATGGGTCGCCCGGTCATGAGTTCCTGCAGCTTCGCAAACGCGATCATCGAGCCAGAGAAGCTGATGCTGCCGATGACAAGGCTGAGCACGCTGGTGCTGAGCTTGACAAAGTCAGACTCACCGGTCATCGAGAACCCACGGAACTCGAGCAACGCGACCAACGCCACGGCGCCGCCACCAAGGCCGTTGAAGAGCGCGACCATTTGAGGCATGGCCGTCATCGGCACCTTGCGGGCCGAGAACGTGCCGATGAACGAACCGACGACAAAGGCGATGATCAACAGGATGAGGTTCAGCGACTTGAAGCCGCCTTGCTCGTCGAGCATCACGTTGTGTCCCTTTTCGTTGAGGAAGAAGGTCGCGACCAAGGCGAGGCACATGCCGCCGGCGGCAAGCAGGTTGCCCTGACGAGCGGTCTTAGGGCCGTTCATCAGCTTGAGCGCGAGGATGAAGGTGGCTGCCGTCACCAGATACGCAATGTTGATGACGTCGTTCACTTCGATTCCTCCTTCTTCGGTTTCCGCTTGAACATCTCAAGCATTCGGTCCGTGACGACAAAGCCGCCAACGACGTTCAGCACCCCGAAGAGTGCCGCCAGGAATCCGACCGTGTAGCCGACCGGTTCACTGGCCGTTGCCAGCACGATCACGCCGCCGACCAAGATGACGCCATGAATGGCGTTGGTGGCCGACATCAGAGGCGTGTGCAGCGTCTGCGGCACTTTGGCGATGACTTCAAGCCCGACAAAGACGGCGAGAATGAAGATCGTGACGACTGCAATCAGAGTCACGCTCCGCCTCCCAGCGCCTTCGCGGTGCCTTCATGGGCGATCTTGCCTTCATGGGTGATGAGCGTGCCCTGAATGATCTCGTCGCTGAGATCCAGGTTCAGCCCTTCCTTGCCAATGAGCAAGCTGAGGAACGTAGTCATGTTCTTGGAGTACATCAGGCTCGCATCGTGAGCCATGCTCGTGACCAGGTCAAGGCGGCCAACGATGGTCACACCGTTGTGGACCACCACTTGGCCCTTGACCGTCATCTCGCAGTTGCCCCCGTTTTGCGCCGCCAGGTCAATGATGACCGAGCCGGGTTTCATCAACTCCACCATGGCTTTGGTGACGAGCGTCGGAGCCGGCTTGTTGGGGATAAGTGCCGTTGTGATCACGGCGTCTGTCTGAGGCAGTCGCGAGGCGATCAGGTCGAGTTCCTTCTGGTGCGTGTCTTTCGACAGTTCCTTGGCGTAACCCCCTTCGCCGACACCTTCTTCGGTCATCTCGGGCAGCCCGACAAAGCGGGCACCCAGGCTTTCGATCTGCTCCTTGACGGCTGGGCGGACGTCGAAGGCTTCGATCTTTGCGCCCAACCGCTTGGCGGTCGCGATCGCTTGAAGCCCGGCGACACCGGCACCGAGAACGAACACCTTGGCCGGTGGCAGGGTTCCTGCCGCCGTCATCAGCATCGGGAAGAACTTCGGCAGGTAGTCGGCCGCAAGGAGAGCGGCTTTGTAGCCCGACACCGTGCTCATCGAGCTCAAAACGTCCATGCTTTGAGCGCGAGTGATGCGCGGCATCATCTCCATGGCGAACGAAGACACTCCATTCGCCCGGAGCTTCTCGATCATCTTCGGGTTTTGAAGCGGGTAGAGGTAGCTGACCGTGATGGCGCCCTTTTTCATGGCGTCGATCTCGGAAGTCGAACCTCCGTCAGTCGGGCCGACGACTTTCAGAACGATGTCTGCATCGGCTAAGAGTTGGGCAGGATCCTCGACGAGGGTCGCACCTGCGTCGGAATATTGGTTGTCTGAATAGAGGGCCTCCGCCCCTGCGCCCTTCTGAACGAACACCTGCGCACCTTTCGAGACCAATTCCTTAGTCCCTTCCGGCGTCAGCGCGACCCTGCGCTCGCCCTCGGCTGTCTCTTTTGGAACCGCGATCCTCATAGATCTCGTCCGCCTCCCCCCGTCGCTTGCGGGATGCCGGGAGGTTACCACCGTTAATTAGGCAGTTTCGGCGGGTGCTTGGGTCTACAAACTGTACATTCGCGTGTGCCTGTGACGGGTGTCATATTGAGCCCCTGGGAGACTAGACTAAACACCAAGTATGGGCTTGATCCGAGTCTTCGTCGATGACACGTCTGTGGAGGTCAGAGAAGGCTCGACCGCCCTCGAAGCCATCCGTGCCGCGGGACTGAACGTGCCGACCGCGTGCCACGACGAGCGACTAAAGCCTTCTGGTGCCTGTCGTCTTTGTCTCGTCAAGGTGGACTCAGGCGCAAAGCCCGTCGCGTCGTGCTCGCTCGAAGCTCGCGATGGTATGAAGATATCGGTCAGCGAGCCGGATTTGGTGCAGTACCGAAAGGGCCTCTTGGCGATGCTCGCCCAGAATTACCCACGCGAGTACGTCGACGCCTATCCCGAAAAGACCTTTCACCACTGGCTCGTCGAGTACGGACTGAAGGAGAAGTGTCAAGGCGAGACCGGAAACGGGGCGGTCGACCGGTCGAACCCGTACTTCCGCTTTGACCCAAACGCGTGCATCGAGTGCTACCGGTGCGTCCGCGTGTGCTCCGAGCTTCAAGGTTCCTTTGTCTGGCAGATCGTTGACCGGGGAACCGGAGTGCGCGTCAGCCCGGACTCGTTTGGATCGCTGGCCGACAGCACGTGCCGCAGTTGTGGGGCCTGCGCAGACGCCTGTCCCACAGGAGCGCTGGTGGACAAGGAACGCGAAGCGAAAGGGGCAGCCAAATCGTGGACCCGGACGACGTGCCCGTACTGTGGAGTCGGTTGTGAACTCAGTGTCGGGACCAAGGACGGGCGGATCGTCCAGGTCCTCCCGGTCAAAGACGCGCCGGTCAACAAGGGGCACCTGTGTGTCAAAGGTCGGTACGCCCACGCCTATGTCCATGCTCCCGATCGGGCTACGTCGCCAATGATTCGCCGGGACGGGAAGCTCGTGCCCGTCAGTTGGGAAGAGGCGGTAAAGACCGTTGCGGCCGAATTTCAGCGGCTCTTGGACGCACACGGGCCCGGATCAGTCGGCGTGCTCGGATCCGCCCGGGCCCCCAATGAGGACAATTACATCGCGCAGAAGTTTGCTCGTACAGTCTTGGGCACGAACAACGTCGATTGCTGCGCTCGGGTGTGCCATGGCCCTACCGCTGCCGCGATGAAGACCGTATTGGGGACAGGGGCGGCGACGAACAGCTACAACGACATCGAGCGGGCCCAGACACTGCTCGTGATCGGCTGCAACCCTTCCGAAAACCACCCCGTCGTCGGGGAGCGCATCAAACAGGCCAAGTTCAATGGTGCCAACCTGATTGTCGTCGACCCACGTAAGATCGAGATGGCCGACTACGCCGACGTCCACGTGGCACTCCGTCCCGGCACCAATGTGGCTTTTCTGAACGCCATGGCGTGTGCCGTTTTTGAGCAGGGCCTCGAAGATGCAGCTTTCCTCTTCGGCCGAACGTGGAACCACGCGGAGTTCCGCGAGTTCGTGGCTCCCTGGACGCCAGAAAGGGCTTCGGAAGTGTGTGGCGTGCCTGCCGGAACGATCCGTGAAGCGGCGCGACTCTACGCGACGTCGAAGCCGTCGATGGCCTTTCATGGTCTCGGAATGACCGAACACATGCAAGGCACCGAAGGAGTGATGTGCCTGGTCAACCTGGCCTTGATCACGGGCAACATCGGAAAACTAGGCTCCGGAATCAACCCACTCAGGGGCCAGAACAACGTGCAAGGGTCGGCCCACATGGGTTGTGAGCCCTCGTCATTGACGGGATACGTCGCGATCCAGGACGGTTTCGACGTTCATACTCAGGTCTGGGGACAAGTGCCGCCGACGGCCAAGGGTCTCAACCTGATGGACATGATGGACGCAGCAGCCGAGGGCACGTTCAAGGGACTGTGGACCATCGGCTACGACATCTACTTCACAAACGCCGATGCCGAGAAAACCCGGCAGTCAATGGAAAACCTGGAGTTCCTCGTCGTGCAAGACCTCTTCGTGAACGAGACGGCTCGCGAATTCGCGGACGTGTTCCTGCCTGCCTGCTCCTCGTTTGAGCGTGACGGGACTTTCATGAACGCAGAGCGGCGGGTGCAGCTTGTACGCCAAGCCGTGCCCCATTTGCCTGGCACGAAGCCGGACTGGGAGATCGTTCAGGACGTCGCAGCGGCTATGGGCCATCCCGAGGGATTCGAGTTCTCCTCGGCAGAAGAGATCTGGGAGGAAGTCAGGAAGGTTTGGAAGGCAGGTGCAGGCATGAGCTACGCGCGTCTGGAAAGCGGAGGACTCCAATGGCCGTGTCCGTCAGAAGACCATCCAGGAACGACGATCCTGCACGTCGACAGGTTCCCAGTCGGTGAGAAGGCGAACCTCGCCCTGACCGAGTACATCCCAACTCCGGAGATCACGACCCAAGAGTTTCCCATGGTCATGAACAGCGGTCGGAGCCTTTACCATTTCAACGCCGGGACCATGACGGCGCGGACTAAGAACGCCGAGATTCGACCTACGGACACGGTGGACGTACACCCCGACGATGCAGCGGACCTCGGCTTCAGCCAAGGGGAAGTTGTGAGAATCGTCAGCCGATATGGGAGCGCTGAGCTTCCAGTCAGGATCGATCGCGGTTTGCGCCGTGGAGAGGTGTTCACGACGTTCCACTCGGTGTCTCGGTTCCTGAACAAAGTGACGGGGCCGACCCGTGACCGCATTGTGGGCTCACCGGAGTACAAGGTGACTGCCGTCCGCCTTGAGAAGGTCTGACAAAGAAAGAGGAACGGGCTGAAACCCGTTCCTCGTCCGCTTTGGCTCGGGAGGTCTTAGTTTCCGCCGCCCTTTGCTTTTTTGAACTTGGCGAGCCGATCCGCCAGATCCTGTTTGGTCTCGTCGTCCACCCCAGACTGGGTGTTGGAAAGCTTGACCGCTCTCTCTTCAATCTCGATCGCCTTGTCGATCTTGCCAGTCTTGAACAGGGCGTATCCGTACGTGTCCAAGATGGAAGGATCCTCGCTCTTGGAAAGTTCAACGGCTCGTTGCGCGATGGATACAGCCAGACTGAGGTCAGCGCCCTTGAAGTTGACGTCGTCGTCGATCAGGTACCACGCGACTTGGTTCAGTCCGACCGGGTCGTCCTTGACGACGTCATCGGCAAGGTGCTTGCCATAGGCGTTGGTTTCCGGGTCAGCCAGGCGCGCCATGAGCTCGAACTTGGTCGTACCGAACATCGTTTCGGTGGCCGGCGTCTCCTTGATGGTGGCGTTGAGCTCAGCGAGGGCACCCTTGTAGTCGCCTTGCTCCTTCAGCTCGGCGAACTTCTTGGCATGGGCCATGATCTTGTCCCGATTGGCTTCGATCTCTTTCTGCTTGTTCGCGGCGTCGTCGGCCCGTTGGGCTTCAGCGGCTGTGTCGAACGTTCCGGAAACCACCTTGTCGAGAACAGGCTCCATGCTCATCGGATGCCCGATCCAGGCGATCGTGCCGTTCTTGTCGACGACGAAAGCGGTCGGAATCCCGTTCTGGTTGGCGGCCTTCATCCAGTTGTCGGCCATGTAGGCGGCTGAGCCGTCCACAGCAACGTTGTAGTCCATTTTTGGACCCATGTCGGCGACGAACTTCTTGACGCCGTCGAGGTTGTCGGCGGGATGTTCATACGAGTCCACACCGATGAACGTCACATTCTTGTACTTCTTAGCCATCTCGGTCAGGTGCGGGATGCTCTCTTTGCACGGACCGCACCAGGTCGCCCAGAACTCGACCACATAGAGCTTGCCCTTCTCGAACGACTTGACTGACTTGCCCTTGACCCAGGTCGCAACCTGGATCGCAGGGGCCGGGCTACCGACCTTGAGCGATTGGGCTTGGCCGGAAACGGCGAAGGCACCGATCGCTGGAAAGGCCAGGAGGAGCCGGAACGTAGTTGACTGGTTCATGCGAAATCCTCTGTACACCAGAGCCATTATTGGCCCGGTCTGACTGTAAGACGCTCCCAATCCTCGCGAAAGTGCCCGAAACCGCCAATCGAGGGACCTTAGCGGCGCTCCAGCAGGAAGGAGCCTCTGGTTGCGTGCCACCGGAAGAGCTGGAGGCAAAGGTGTCCGGATTGGATGGCAGGATCCCTGGACACAAGGTCCACGACATCGCGTTGGGGCATGGCCTTGAAGACGAAAACTCCCCGCTTCGCGCCGGCTCCGTCGAACGGGCCAGCGATCAAAAGCGCGCCCGATGCGGCCATCTTCTGGATGTTCGCCATGTGTCCTGCCTGGATCCTTCCTGACTCTTCGGGGGTCGATTTCGGCGCGTCCTTTGGACGGACTAGGAGCCCGAACCAATAGGCGTCAAAGTCGTCGAACCGAGGCCCAGGAACCACGTAGTTCTTGCCAAAGTACCACGTCAGGCACTCGGTCGTCACTTTGCCTGAGGCGAAGTCGGGGTCACGGGTCAAAAGAGCTTCGGCGGCCGTCTTGTTAGGAACGTCGAGTACGACCAAGGCTCTCCGGGCACCAGCACCATCCAACTCACCGTACAACAGCGCTTTGTGTTCTTTCCACAGCGACCTGACCATGGTCCGGAGCCTCAAGGCCCGTTCACCGGCGAAGTCATCCCCGAGCGGATCCGATTGGGTGAAGCTCAGGAAGACCAACTGGGCGGTCCCCATTTGAACAGGAGGGAGCGGTTGAGCAGAGTTCTGTGCAGACAGGGTGGCCCAGCAGAGAAGCGTCGGAATCATGCGGCCGATTATAGCCCTGGGCCGATTGTTGCCTTGTTGGCCCACAATGAGAGTTGGGATGCCCCTTAAAAGAATCGTCCTTGCATCACCGAGAGGCTTCTGCGCCGGCGTTGCCTACGCGATCGAAGTCGTCGATCTGGCCCTCACGATTCACGGTGCGCCGGTCTATGTGCGGCACGCGATCGTTCACAACGAATGGGTCGTGCGCTCGTTTGAAGAGCGGGGTGTCGTGTTCGTCGAGGACATCGACGAGATACCGAGCGGGTCTGTCGTCGTCTATTCGGCACACGGGGTCTCGCCTCAAGTCCGCCGCCACGCCGTCGAGAGGGGGCTGACGATCATCGACGCGACCTGCCCACTTGTTACCAAAGTCCACAACGAGGCCCGAAGGTTCGCCGAGAGGGGGTACTTCATGGTCTACATTGGACATGCCGGGCATGTCGAGGCCGAGGGCACGATGGGCGAAGCTCCCGATCGAATGGTCTTGGTGGAGACGCCGGCCGACGCCGAAGCACTGGTGCTTCCTCCTCATGAGAAGCTCGCGGTCGTCACACAGACCACCCTGAGTGTGGACGAGGTCGAGGCGACCATGGCCGTCCTCCGCAACCGGTTCCCCCATATCGAGAAGCCGAAGAAAGAAGACATCTGCTATGCGACGACAAACCGGCAGACGGCTGTGAAAGAGTTGGCCCGTCAATGTGGCCTAGTCATCGTGGTCGGGTCTCAGACTTCGTCCAACTCGAACCGGTTGCGCGAGGTGGCCGAGTCAATGGGGGCTCAAGCCGTGTTGCTCATGACTCCCGACCAAGTCAATCCGGCGTGGCGCGACACCTTCGAGGTTATTGGTGTGACAAGCGGCGCATCGACTCCAGAAAAGCTCGTGGAAGACGTCATCGGAGCTCTCGTTCAAGGCGGAGGCGTACCGATCAGTGTGCTGGAGGCAGTCCGAGAGGACGTGGAGTTCAAGCCGCCAAGAGACCTGATCCAGTTGGCCATGGCAGGTTCTGAGGCAGGCCCGGTCAGTCCGTGACCTTCGAGACGAGCCCGTGGCTGGAGTCGGCGTGCCTGCCACGCTCAGGCAGAAGAGAAGCACACTACCATGAGTCTTCGACCCAGGATCCGACAGGTCTTCATACGGATCGCGGTTCTCGTCATTGCGGGTGCGGCGGTGTTTGGGACTCTTCGTTGGCTCCGTCCGGATCTCAACTTGACCCTGACACGAGACGAGCTTCAGAACCTCGTCGACTCCAAGTTTCCCATCGAGCAAGAGTTGCTCGGCGAGAAGGTCACGTTCAACCGCCCGCAGGTCGAGCTCCATGAGGGTTCTGATCGGATCGGTGTCAGGATGGACGTCAGGCTGAAGTCATGGGGTCCTCGAATCGCTTGGGGTCACTTGGAGGGGGACTGGAAGCTCCGCTATGATCCGAACCAAGGGGCCGTCTTCTTCGACTCTTTCGCGATTCAGGCACTGGACATCAATGGACTCGATCCACGGATACACGAGACTGTGACCGAGGTGGCGCAGGCTCTGTTGAGGGCGTACCTCGACGAGGCGCCCGTGCTGCGGCTGAACGATCACGACCTTAGGCAGGCCTTCGCGCACGGGGCTGTGAAGTCCCTACAGGTTCGAGGGGGAAAGGTCGAAATCGTACTGGGCCGATGACTTGAGCCCTGGCAGACAACCGCCCTTTACGATAGGCAGGGGGCGACGACCGATGAGGCCCAGGGCGATTTCGCCGTCGCAAGCTCCGTCATTCGTAAGTTTCGAACGGGTCGGGCATTTCGATGTAGGCGTTCCTGTCCACTGCGACGCCGCTCCAGTCGAACACGTAGACCTTGGCACCGTTGCGCTGCATGACCTTCCTCACGAGTGCAGACCGGCCCTTGGCCCGAGTGTCTTGAGGCGGATCGGTCATCCCGTCAAGAATGTCGAGGTCGTCGAGGAAGCGTGTGACGGGCGTCGCGTAGTAGAGCGACTTCTCCGGGTCGATGTTGTGGTACTCCAAGTCGACCGAGTGCAAGGCGTCGTCGCCCCAGTCTAAGCCCTCTTCAGCCCGGTAGGCCTCGACGATCTGGAGTTTGTTGACCCAGTCGAGGCGATCAGCCATGGTGAAAGGATCTTTTTCCAAGCCATCCAGGACCGACTCCCACTCGCGCAACACCCAGTCAGTGTCCTCGTCGAAGCCGCGATACCGCTCGGCGAGGCGCAAGTACTCGCGTTGGACAGCGATCGCCGTCGACTCCCTGCCATCGGCGAGCAGGACGGGCCACTTGTAGCTCTGATCGCGGCTGACCTCGCGCAGCGCGCCGAGCGTGTCCGCCATCTGAAGCCACTCGGGAACCGCCTCCTCCTCGATCAGCCGCAAGACCAAGGACGTCGTACCGACCTTGAGGGCATAGGCGTACTCGTTCTGGTTGGACTCACCGAAGAGAATGTGGAGACGGTGCATGCCGTCGTGGGCGTAAAAGTGCTCCCACTTCGGGTTGATGATCGCCCGGTTGAACCGCACTCTGCTGGCGATGGTCTTGAGGATGTGGTCGGCCCGCTGACTCAGTTGGAAGTGGATCCCCTCGTCCGGATAGACGTTGTAGACCTGAGACACCCAGATGAAGTCGATCGGGTTGGCCGCCATCTCGTGAAGGTTTGGCCGGCCCGCAGGGGCGAGGAAGTGTCCGCCTACGCGTCCGACCCCGGAGAAGATCTGACGGGTGACGAGGAAGGCGTAGAGGCCGAGGACCTTGTGGCTAAAGAAGTCCTCGGACATCCGTACCAAGTAGTTCTCGTGACAGCCAAACGTGTGGCCGCCGAAGTGGTCGACGCTGTTGTTGTAAACATCGACCTGGTCCTGCAACCCGAGGTCTTTGATGGCCCGGACGATCTGGCGCTGGCCCGCGCGATCGTTGGCGACGATGTCTTTGAGCCGGCGGCACTCGGCTGTGGCGTACTCCAGGTGTGATCCGACCGCATCAATGTAGAGCCTTCCACCGTTGAGCAGAAATCCGCCCGACTCCGCCGGCTCGAAAACCTCGTCTCGGGCATGAAGGTCAATGACGCCGAGCTTGAGGTCGAAGAACACATGGTCCTTGATCTCCTCGACCGCGCGTTCGGGCGAGCCAAATCCCGGATCGACCAAAGTACCGAACTCGGTCTCGATCCCGAAGATGCGCTCGCCTTCGCGGTGGGGCATGAGGTCATTATGCGATAGGGTCTAGTCCGAAAGCGGGATGCTCGCACCTTCTCCTTCGGCGGAAAACGATCGGCACGCCCGTGGGTCCCGGAGTGCTTTGGCACTCTTCCTGCCCGACCGCCAGCCGAGAGGTAAAATCAGGCACGAGGATGGACGGCCTCACTCCAAGAAAAGAACAGATTCTGCGGGCAGTCGTTGTCGAATATGTTTCCGCAGCCGAACCCATCCCCAGCGAGCTCATCGCTTCAAAGTACGAACTCGGGGTCCGCAGCGCCACCGTCCGCAATGAGCTGGCTGAAATCACTGACCTTGGCCTTTTGGAGCAACCGCACACCAGTGCCGGGCGGGTACCCAGCGATCGCGGCTATCGGTACTACGTGGATCGTCTCGTGATCCAGCGCCCCATCGAGGATCTCGCCCAACAGCGCCTGCAGGACGCGTCGAACGAGGAGGACACGCTTCGAGAGATGCTGACCGAGAGCACCAAGGCGCTGAGCCGCCTCACTCACTTGCTGACCGCGGCGGCGACGTTGCGCGACACTCAGGTGCGGATCCTCAACGCCGCGTTGACGGCCCTGGGGCCCCAGCGCGCGCTCCTGGTGCTGGCCCTCCAAAACGGACACGTGGAGAACCGGTTGCTCGACTGTCCCGTCGGTTTGACCCTCCAACACGTCGGTCAAGTCAACGAAGCGATCGGACGCATCGTCGGTGAGATGACGGTCGGCGACCTCGCCAAGGCCAAGACACCCGTGACCGAGGATCCGGTCCTTGCAAAGATCCTCAAGGCGGCCTTTGCCACCCTGCGCTCCATGGCCCGAGGGCTGATCCGGGGCCAACTCATCACCGAAGGTGAGGAGTACATCTTGGCTCAGCCGGAGTTTCAACGGAGCATCGAAGAGACGAGCACCCTCTTGGCCAACATCGAGGACGAGGACGCCCTGCACTCAGCGGTGGTCGGCGAAGGGGTCACTATCGGCCGGGAGAACCCGATCGAGTCGATGCATGGACTGTCGATCCTTCGAAAGACCTTCTTTGTCGGCCATGACGAAGCCGGCACGCTCGCGATCATAGGGCCGACCCGCCTACCGTACGACCGGGCACTCAGCCTGCTGGATTTCACGGCGAGGGCCGTCAGCCAGACCCTCACCAAGATCTTCAAGTGACCTTCAGGCCTAGTCCTTCTTCTTCTCCAGCGTCACCGTCACGTTGATCTGCGTCTCCTTGCTGTCCTTGTTGTGGACTGCCGTGACCATCACCTTGAGGTCCCCGTCCGTCTTGCCCAACAGGACCTGCGTCTCAGAGGTCGAATCGCCCATCGTGTTGACCGTCGTCTCCTTCAGTTTGGGCTTGTAGAAGTCGATGACCTTCGAGGGCTCGTCAGTCGTGGACCGGACTGACAGTACGTTCTTGCCGTCCGGAGTCTCAACCTTCATCGACGCCTCGGGCTTGTCGGTCGAGCCGGGGTAGAAGGGAAGGCCCAGATCGGCTTCACTGACTCCTTTGCCAGACTCCATCTTGCTTTCCCCCTTGTCGTCGTGGACCGTGACCGTGCCGCCACCGTTCGGGCCCGTCTCATAGGTCGCTTTGTTGCCCTTGTCGTCCGTCACCTCGGTCTTCGCGTGGTCCCCCGAGACCGTGACCTTGTTGCCGCTCGGGTCCGAGTAGACGACGTTCTGTCGTGCGCAGCCTCCGGCAAGAACCAAGGAAACCAAAGCGGTGAGTGCAAAGACTCTTCGCATGCTGCGATTGTGGCGCAAAAAGGGCCCCATTCCCATACGGGGAAAAGGGGCCCGACAGACTTACTGCAGATATTTCTCGGGAACGTCGGTGAAGCCCCAGTCCTTGAGCTGCTTGGCCCACTGGTTGAGGTTGGACTTGTCGACCCGCACCAGGTCCATCTTGTTGATGGCCGGCACGTCCTCGTTCTTGATCAGCTTGTTGAAGATGATCTCCACGCTCTTGTGCCCCCACTCGTAAGTCGGTTGGGCAAGAAGGACGGGAGCCACTCCTTTGTCGATGTAATCGAGCTGAGCGGGCAGACAGTCGACCGCCACGATCTTGACCTTGTTCGGGTCCAAGTCCAGCAGCGAGCGGGCGAACAGCGGCCAACCGCCGATCATGGCCCAGCCGTTGATCTCCGGGTGCGCCTGCATGACACTCTGGACCTCTTTGGTCGCGTCCTGCGGGGTTTCGGGATGGTAGAAGGTGCCGATGATCTTGATGTTCGGGTACTTGGCCTTGGCTTCGTCCTCGACGCCCTTGGCCCGTTTCTGCAGGTTCGGAGCGTTTTGGTTGCCGGCCAAGATCGCGACGTTGCCTTTCTCGCCGATCTGCTTGGCCAACTCGTCCATTACCTGTGTCCCGACCTCCTGGTCGTCGGCCCCGTAGAAGGCGAAGCGCTTGCTTGCCGGCGCGTCGCTGTCAAAGGTCATCACTTGGACGCCCTTGTCCACGGCGTCGTTGATCGCTCCCTGCACTTTGCTCGCGTCGCTGCACGAGATCAAGATGGCGTTCGCGCCGTCGTTCACGGCTTGGGCGATCTTTTGCGCCTGCACCTGGCCGTCTTCGGTCGGCGGTGTGAGGATGTCCACCGTGACGGCGACGCCTTCTTTCTCACTGAGTTCCTTCGCCGCGTCTTGGGCCCCCTTGTGGGCGGAGAGGAAGACGGGGTTGGTCGAGCTCTTCGCGATCATCGCGATCTTGAGCGTCTTGTTTCCCGTCGGGGCGGGGTTCGCCTTGTTGGTGGGTTGCGAGGTGTTGTCCGTCGTGGCGTTTCCGCCTCCGGAGCCGCAACCTGCCATCAGCGCCGCGCCCAGCGCGAGTGCCGACAACTGAAAAAGCTTCATGGCGCCCGCAAGAGTACCCGTCCGAGTTTCGAGTTTGGAGTCGACCGCGATCCCCCAGCCCCCTCCCCCGCCCGAGCGGGGGAGGACAGGGGAGTGGAGTCACGCCGCGATCGTGAGCGACGACGTGCCGCCAGTGCCCCACACCGGCACCGAAGCGGTCGGCACTGAGGTCTGCCCGTTGTGCCGCGCGGAGACGCGGAACCAGTACGCCGCGCCCGGCGTGTAGCCCGTCAGAGTGATCTTCTGCGCGGTCGTGGTGCTCACCGTGCTCCAGGTCGTGCCGTCTGCGCTGCCCTCGACCAGGTAGGTGGTGCCGTAGAAATTGGTACTGGCGTCCCAGGTCAGCTTGATCGTGCCGTCGGCGCTCGGTTGCGCCACGAGCATGGTCGGCGTCACCGGGTAGTGCTTGGTCGGGGTCGTGTCGGGCTCGGGCACGTCCATCTCGGTGTAGACGGTCACCGGGTCGGCCGAACCTGCCGCATAGTTCTTGATCTTGTTAATCGATTGCGAGAGCAAGTCTCGTAGCGAGGCGAGGTCGCTGTTTTGTAAGGCGGTGGCAGACTTGCTGTTGCTGCGCGCGGTCTGCGCGGCGCCGTGACTGGTGTCGGCGGCGGTCAGAGCCGCTTGCAGGGCGGTGATGTCTGCGGGCGTCAAACCGTTAGCGCCTCCCGGCCCACCTGCCGTGACGACAGTGTTCCAAGTGGCGATGTGGTCCGTCGCATAGTTGAGGATCGCATTGATTGTGTTAGGGATGGTGGCCATAAGCTTTTCTCCAAACCTTTCCCTTATTGGTGACAAAACGGTATTTTTAAGCGCCTGGGCGTTAGAGTTTACAAATAAGTCTCATATGTTGGTCCTGATAAGGCCCTTTCGAGGGCAGAAGATGCTCCATCAAGGGCAGAAGACGCTCCTCCGAGGGCAGAAGATGCTCCTCCGAGGGCAGAAGATGCTCCATCAAGGGCAGAAGATGCTCCATCAAGGGCAGAAGATGCTCCATCAAGGGCAGAAGATGCTCTTCCGAGGGCAGAAGACGCTCCTCCGAGGGCAGAAGATGCTCCTCCGAGGGCAGAGGATGCTCCGCCTCCTCACCGCACCGCCAAGGCCGGTGCCGGACTGTTGTTCGAACCGGGGTGCGACGTGCACGAACCAGGCCGTTCACCACGGCCACGCGCCCAGGGAGAAGGCTTCGGTAGAGGAGGCATAATACGCTGATGATCAACGGAGACTTGCTGGAGAGCCGCGACGAGTTGGAGTCCCAGATAGAGCGCGACGCGAGGGGCGAAGATCCTGAGGTCGACGATCTAACCGGTGAGGAGGGGGCCACCACCGAGGTTCGGTACAACATCACCTCCTATGGCTCCGACCTAGAGGTGGAGATCCTCGTCAAGCGGGTCGAGGAGGGAACCTACATAATACCAGATTACCAGCGGGGATACGTCTGGACTATCACCCGAGCCTCGCAGTTCATCGAAAGCCTGTTGCTTGGACTGCCAGTGCCTGGAATCTTTCTGTACCGCGACTCGGACTCGAAGAAGTTCCTCGTTCTCGACGGCCACCAGAGGCTGAAGACGCTTCAGTACTTTATGCGTCGAAAAGTGTTCCCGAGCAACGATCGCACGTTTAGGTTGCGGAATGTAAACGAGAGGTTTGAGGGACTTAGCTACGACGAATTGGGGGACGGCGATAGCACCGTCTTGAACACTTCCGTAATACATGCGACCGTCATTGAACAGGTCGAGCCAAGGGAGACCGAAAAGACCTCGATCTACCACATATTCCGCCGGATCAACTCAGGCGCCGTGCCCCTGAGCCCGCACGAGATCCGCTATTGCGTCAGCTACGGCGACTTGGCTAGGAGCATAAAGAAGTGGAACGGAAACGAGGACTGGCGCGCCATGCTGGGCCCCGTGAGTGCTCGGATGAAGGATCAAGAGCTGATACTGCGGTTCTTTGCCCTCTACTTTAGTCGCAACGAATACACAGAGCCCATGCAGGGATTTCTGGACCAGTTCCTCGACGACCACAAAAATGCAACAGAGATCCGCGGGCAGTCCCTCGAAAAGTTGTTCGCCGACACGGTTGGTGCAGTGCGCGGCGTTCTGGGTGACCGGGCCCTACGCCTGGAACGGGCGGTCAACGCAGCGCTCACCGACGCCGTTCTGGTTGCTGTGGCAGTCGGCCTTGGCGCGGGAACTCTAAAGGAAGGCGAAGAGTTCGCGGCGGGATACCAAGCTTTGCTCCAGGATGAAGACTTGCTTGGAGCAGTGGGCAAGGCCACAGCGCGAAAGGACAACGTCAAGACTCGGATCGCCAAGGCCCTCTCTTACCTAACGACAGAGCCTGAGTAGGCATGACATACCACGGTTGCGTCGCTGAGACCGAGCGTCTGTTGCACAACGCCGACGACTTCCTCCGGCAGTTCGAGGGAGAACCGGACATCGTCCGCCTAGTGCTTGGCGCAAGCTACGTCCGAGTTGCGGGATTCATCGAAAACGCCCATCTCTGCCTCCTGACGGAGTATGCGAACAGAACCTCGCAGCCTAACGTTGCAAACCTGGTTCACGCGCTTCTAAAGAAGGGAACCAACTACAACGCTCAGCGCTGCATCGACTTGTGGTCGAGTTTTTCGAAGGAGTACGGCAAAAGGCTAAAAGAACACAGGGAAATGGCCCCCGAAGGCAGGTGGCAATCAGCGCTCGGCGGTGTGTATGGTGTCAGACTCAGCCAGGCACACGGTGGATCCCAGTTGCGCTCGATTGGCGATCTACTGGTCTTCTTCAAGGACGTCCAAGGCTACTTCAAGTATGTGAAAGACGAGTTCCTCGCGTAGCACGGAACATGCCTGGGAGCCGTGGCCCGGCATGGCGGCGCGGCATCCAGACACTGCAGGACTCCCCGACCGCGCCGCAAGCCGGGAATCACTGCCCACCGAAGTACTATGACGGGGCAACTGTGGCGGAATTCATCGGCAAGATCGTCTTCGCTGCGCTCCAGATCAGAGTCGAGCCTCTGCTCTCCCTTCAATCGTTGCCAGCGCGGCGGCCGCGGGTGAGGCGTTCCAGGAAAACCGCGACGATGATCGCCACCCCGATGATGATCCACTCGTACTTCGTGTCCAGGTTCAGCGTCACGACCGCTTGCCGGAACAGTACGATCAGCAGCGCGCCCAGCCCGGCGCCAAAGGCGGTCCCCCGGCCACCGAGGAGGCTGACCCCGCCGACGACCGCAGCCGCGATGGCGTAAAGCTCGTAGCCTTGGCCGTCCGAGCAGCTCGCCGCGCCATAGAATCCTGCACCCAAGAAGGCCGCGAGCCCCGCCGTCAGCCCACAGAGCGTGTACACCAGCAGGAGCACGCGCGGCACACGGATGCCGGCGTAGTGGCTGGCCTCGGAGTTGCCGCCCACCGCGTAGATGTTGCGCCCGGCGACGGTCTTGGTGAGGAAGACGATGCCGGCGACGATCGTGGCCAGGGCAATGAGGAACGGCACAGGATAGAGGTCCTTGCGCATGCCGAGGTTGACCTTGATCGCGTCAGTGACCGTCTCCGGCATCAAGATGCTCTCGGCCTTGCTGGTGACGAAAGCGACGCCCCGGAAGATCCACATGGTGCCCAGCGTGATCACGAACGGGTGCACGCGCAGACTCGTGACCATCACGCCGTTCAGAAAGCCGCAGGCCGTGCCAACCGCGAGGCACAGAACGATGGCCTCGACGACGATTCCGGGACCGGCCGCGCCCTCTGGCACGGTCGCCCGCAACACCATCGCGGTGAGCACGCCGGCCAAAGCGTAGGTCGACCCGACCGAGAGGTCGATGCCGCCCGTGATGATGACAAAGGCGATACCGACGGCCATGACGGCGAAGAAGCTCGTGTCAGTGAGGACCTGGACGATCGTTCCCGGGTTCAGGAAGCTGTTGACGGTGACGTGCGAGATTGGGTCGACGTGAGACCCCGCCTTCATCGTGATGAACGCGCACATGGCGAGGATCACGCCGAGGAGTCCGATCTGCGGGATCTGCGCCACGCGCTGCGCAAGCGGCTTCATCGGCCCTGAATCTTACACTTTGGCCATCGAGACTTGCCTTAGCCGTGTGGCCCTGTCGAGAGTGGAGCCCCCAGCAACTGGAATTGGTCGATGAGCTGATAGGACCGGTTGTAGAAGCGGAAGGTGATCATCAGTTCGTTGGCCTCCACGAGCATCGCTCCATAGTTGCCGTTGTAGCGGACGACGCTTTCTGGCAGGACTGTGCCGAAGCTATAGATGCTGCGCCCACCGAGACCATTGACGAAATAAGGCACGTTCCCCACGAGGAGTCGCTCATAGGTGTGGTCGTGTCCGGCCAACACAGCGTTGGCCCCCCAACTGGCGAACGGCCACCGCATGTACGTGGTCGATCCGTGCTGGCCGGAGCTGTACGGAGCATGGTGGAGGACGGGAATCTTCCAACGGGCCTTGGAGGCGAGCATGGCTTGCTGGCACCACGCTGCCTGAACAGAGGTAGAGGTCACGCCGTCTGGCTCGTTGGTGTCGGTATCGAGCGAGAAGAGTTCGACGGGTCCGAAGCTGAAGCTGTAGTAGCGTTCGTTACCGGGGAGTGTGAAGTAGGCCAGATACGGGTCGAGGCCGGTCGGGTTGTTCGACTTGTTGCCCCAATCGTGGTTGCCTGGACAGGGGAGAAAGCGGAGAGACGACGAGCCAGCACCATAGGTTCCCGTGTAGTTGTAGATGTAGTCGTGGAAGTACTTGCCGATGTTCTTGTCGATCGTGCTCGCGTAACCGTTGTCGTAGTTGTCGTCACCGACCGTGACGATGAAATCCGGGTTCCAGGATTTGATCAATTGAGACACCTGCAGTTCGGGCGTCCCGTCCCACCCAAAGTCGCCGATGACTCCAAAGCGGACTGTCGTGGCAGAAGCGGCGCAACTGAGTGTTGCTGCCATCAAAAGTGTCGATACAAGACGTAGTTCCCGCATGTTCGTGTCCATGGCCCAGCTTTTCTACGCCATGAGAAGGGACAATCGTCAGGGCGCATGCCATCGCTGCAGAAGATTCTCGACGCTCTCAACAACGAGTGGTTCCACATTGGGGACTGGCGGTTCTCGCCGCTCGGACTGTTGCGGCTTGTCGTTTTGGTCGCTGTCGCCGTCGGTGTCGCACAGCTCGTCAAGCGTGCCCTCAGGCGCCTGTTCGCCAGGAACTCGCACATTGACGCCGGTGTCAGCAATGCCGTCGTATCGTCAATCTATGGTGTTGTGCTTGTCTTGGGCCTGGGTTTTGCCCTCTCCGAGTCCGGGTTCAACCTCACCAGCATCGCGGTGTTCACTGGCGCGGTCGGCGTCGGGGTCGGGCTCGGTCTGCAGGATTTCGCCAAGAACTTCATCGCAGGAGTGATCGTCTTGATCACTCGTCCGGCCAAAGTCGGCGACAGGATCCAGACCGGCGGAGTCGAGGCGGTGGTGAGGTCTATCGGCCTTTATTCGACCGTGCTGGAAACGTTGGACGGTTCGAGCTTGATCCTCCCAAACAGCAGCCTTCTGAACGACCGGATCGTGAACTGGGACTATGCGGGAGCCGCCAAGCGGACAACGGTGACCGTGAAAGTAGCGGTGACGGCTGACTTAGAACAAGCAACCGAGGTGATGCGGCGTGCAGCGCACTCGCTGGACAATGGGGACTCGATTTTGGTTCAGATCCAGTCACTGCTCCCGACGGGAATCGAGTTTGCTGTGTCGGTTTCGGGCCACGAGTCGAATGCCGCTTCGCGAGACCAGTTAGCCAGAGCCCTGTGGGCCGCGCTGAACAAGGCAGGAATCCCGTTGGCTACAGCCTGAAGGTGCAGTCTGTGGCGAGGGAGCAAGACTGGCTCCCTCGCAATACTCGTGGTGCGTCGTCACTTGAAATACACGGGCGTCTGGTCGCTCCAATCGACCTTGCCCTGGTTCGAGTTTGTTTCGCTCATGTCGAACGCGTTGCCGTAGTCGTCCTTATAGGTCAATTTCCGGGTCTTGGCTTTGATACCGTGTGTGATGTTCCAGGAAGCATTGTTCTCGACGACGATCGGACTTTTGCCATCCAGGCCCATGAGGTAGTCGGCATCAAAGCCTCCAACACCGGATATGTGCAGCGAGTTGGACTTGGCGTCGGCATGTTGGTCGATGTGCGCTTTGCGGATGCCCAAGACCTTCATTTCTGGGGGTGCCTGGGCCGGATCCGCCACGCCGTTGGCCTTGGTGAACTTGACCATGATCTGTCGGGCGATCGACTCCAGCGCGGCCGCCTGTCGTGCGTCGGCTTGGTCGTCGACGTACCAGACTCCGCCCTTCTCACCATTGGCTCCGGCGAGGTGGAGCCCGTCCAACTTGACTTTGTTGAAGTGGCCGTGTCTGATGTCGATGCTGAAGACCGCCCAACAGAAGCTGTGGGGCCCGGGGCCTTGGTCGAAATTGCACGGGCAAGGAACGCTGCATGTGCACGCCTCGCTCAAATCGCCCTGGATGCGCCAGGTGTCGTGCCCCGACTGGGGAGCCGCTGCTATCGCCAATAAGGCGAGGAGACTCGTCATTTGATTCCTCCGAACTGCTATGCAGAGCTGTTCGCAATGATAATTCAGAGGGGCCAGCAGTCGTTCCACTAAAGCCGACTTTTTCCTCGACTATTCCGCGAACCGGGTCAATCCCTGCGATTGTCTACTGCCGGGGTCATTCCCTTTGCCACTCCCAACCAGCCTCTTGCACCGTCTAGAATCCAAAGGCCATGGTCAACGACGACACAGGCAAACGCAGTTGTCTCGACATGACGGGCTATCAGTGGACCGTACTGCTCGCGGCGTGGCTGGGCTGGGGGTTCGACGTCTTTGACGGCCTGCTCTTCAACTACGTGGCCCCAAACTGCGTACCGACGCTCCTTGGACTGAGGATCGGATCGCCGGAGGCCAAGGCGGCGACCTTGCAGTGGGTCGGGATCCTGACAGCGCTGCTGTTGGTCTTCTGGGCGGTGGGTGGAATCCTGATCGGACGGGTGTGCGACAAGATCGGGCGGACTCGCACACTGCTGATCACGATGGGAATGTACGCGCTCGGCACTGCGGCCTGTGCGGCTGCACCCAACATGGCCGTTCTGATCGCTTGTCGAATCGTCGCGGCCCTTGGGATCGGGGGAGAGTGGGCGGCGGGGGCTGCGATGGTGGCGGAGGTTGTTCCGGAGAAGCGCCGTGTCGAAGCGGGTGCCCTGCTCTATACGTCCGCGCCCCTTGGGCTCTTTCTCGCCCAGTTTGTGGACAAAACGATCTCAGGCGTTGTGCTCAAAGGAAGTCCGGAGACTTCGTGGAGGTTCGTGTTCCTTTGCGGCTTGGTGCCGGCTGCCGTAGCGCTCATCGTCAGGCTGTTTGTGAAGGAGCCGGAGCGTTGGTCGCGCGTCGCTGACATCGTCCACCCAAGCTTGCGGGAGCTGTTCAGCCGGGATCATCTCAGGTTCACTTTGAGCGGACTTTCGATGGCCGTCGTCGCCCTTCTGATGTGGTGGACGAACAACGCTTTCATGCCTTCCATGGCTGGATTCCTGGGCCAGTTGGAGGCCGCTAAGCAGCATCTGACACCGGCTTCCGCGACGGCTCTCGTCACGGGATGGCGGACAGATGCCAACACCTGGTTCAACTTGGGCGGCCTCGTCGGAACCTTGCTCACCATCCCGGTCGCCAAGCACATGGGCCGCAGGCCGATGTTCGTGGTGTATCTCCTGGTGTCTGCGGTGTCGATCTTCCTGACCTATGGACCGGCTTGGCCCCCGGACGTCCGATTCAAGCTCTATGGCCTTGTTGGGCTGAGCGTGTTCGGGATGTTTGGGAGCTTCACATTCTATTTGCCCGAGTTGTTCCCGACACGTCTGCGCGCGACGGGCGCCGGGTTCTGTTACAACGCAGGACGTTTCATGACCGCCGCGATGGCGATCGCGGTCGTCATCGTGATCAGTGGCAAAGAACCCGTCGGGATGATGATGAAAATCCTGTTCGGCACGGGTTTCATTGCTGTTCTCGGCCTCCTGTTGCTCCCGCTTGTTGTCGAGACGAGAGGCAGGGAACTCTTGGACGAGGCGCGTACAATGGTCACATGAGGAGGCTTGCTGCGGTCTCCCTGGCTTGGGTCGTGGGCATGGCCAATATGCTGGCCGGCTATTGGGGCACTTGGAAAGCGATCGGCCCAGACGTCGTGGGACTCGCCTGTACCGATGG